>NZ_RXLP01000015.1 GCF_004332295.1 Alloscardovia theropitheci | reverse complement strand
GTGTGTGAGACTCCTTATAGATGATGAGGTTGATAGGCCAGGTGTGGAAGCATGGTAACGTGTGGAGCTGACTGGTACTAAGAGTCGAAGGTAATTAACACTCCACACACTAGTGTGTGTGGGCTGATACTCTTCCTAAGGTAACATTGAACACTAAGTGTCCTTAACGATTTTTTCGCGTCTACTAGCCGGTCCCCAACCCGCCACAGGGTTTGCGTGTATGGTTGTATCCGAATAATTTAAGATTTGTGGTGGCCTTGGCCTAGGGGTTACGCCCAGTCTCCATTTCGAACCTGGTAGCTAAGACCTAGCACGGTGATGGTACTGCACTCGATAGGGTGTGGGAGAGTAACACGCCGCCACACTAACACTTATGAGGGGTAGCCACGTTAACGTGGCTACCCCATTTTTTTATTATTCTCATTGATTAGGGTATTAACAATCCCGCCAAATCCACGATACCCGCTATGATTAATCCGTCTTACGCTTTAAGAAAATCTAAATTCGAAAATTTAAGAAGGAGAAGAAATGCACGAGTTTCCTTTATGGGCTCAATTACTTGCAGAGTTTGCAGGAACAGCAATTTTGATGATGTTTGGTAACGGAGCTGTTGCTAACCATGCCCTAACACGCACTAAGGGTCACAATGCCGGCTGGCTGAATATCGCTATGGGATATGGCTTAGGTGTCATGATTCCTGTTGCTATGTTTGGTTTTGTTTCGGGAGCAAACTTCAATCCCGCAATGTCCATTGCGCAGGCGGTCAACGGTATGATGCCTTGGAACAAGGCTGCTCTTTATGTTCTTGTTCAATTATGTGGAGCTTTCGTTGGGCAGATTATCGTTTGGCTCCTTTACAAGCCTTATTATGATCAAACAGAAGATCCAGAGGAAATCTTTGCGACATTCGCTACATGTGATGCAGCAGATAGCCGTTTCAATTACTTCATCAATGAGTTCTTTGGTACTTTAATTTTGGTTTTCGCGGCTCTTATGATTCTTGGACTTGATTGGGGCAAGAAGAACCCGATGTCAGCAGCGATTATTGTCGGCTTCGTAGTGTGGGGCTTGGTAACATCTATGGGTGGCGCCACAGGTCCTGCATTGAACCCTGCACGTGATCTGATGCCACGTCTTGCGCATCAAATTCTTCCGATTTCCCATAAAGGAAGCTCTCGCTGGCAAGATGCATGGATTCCAGTAGTTGGTCCAATTTTGGGTGCTATAGTGGGTGTTCTTCTTGCTAAGGTGTTTATTACAGTTCATTTTATCTAGCGATAGATACCGTGGTGAGTGAATTTCCTGACGAATAAGGCGTGGAACATGCGTTCTGCGCCTTATCTTTTATTCTGGATATAGTTGGCTTATGACTGCATATATGGATCACAAGGATTTAGCTAATACGATTATCACTCCACAGCGAAGGTCTGAAATTTATGATGGAGTTTTAAGAACGCAAGAGAAATTAAATAATGCGCTTTCCAAAGCAGGTCGTTCTCAAGCAGAGGCAACACTACTAGCAGCAACAAAAACCCGCGACGTAGGGGAGATATTAGCAGCGATTGACGCGGGAATTGTGTGTATAGGTGAGAACCGTCCACAAGAAGTTATTGCGAAAGCAGACGGACTTGCACAAGAGCTGAAGGACAGAGAGAAAGAAATTCCTTTGCATTTAATTGGACAACTTCAATCTAATAAAATTTCGAAGATAGTACCTTTTGTGTCGACAATTGAATCGGTTGATAGCGTGAAGTTAGCAGAAAGAATCTCACGGCGCCTTGATAGCACACAAAAAATGAATGTTTTCCTCGAAGTTAATGAGTCAGGAGAAGAATCCAAATCTGGCTGCAAGCCTGAGGAAGCCCTCGAAATAGCAGAAAATATCTCACAGCTAGATGGAATACAATTAACTGGATTGATGACGATTGGAACTCATATCGATGATGAGAAAACGGAAAGAAATTGCTTCAGCAATTTGCGTAATCTGCGAGATGAAATAAATAATGCCGGGATAAAGACATGCACAGAATTATCTATGGGAATGAGTGCTGATCTAGAGTGGGCTATTGCTGAAGGATCAACTATTGTACGCGTAGGAACTGGGATATTTGGCGCGCGTGCATTCATCTAAGGAACGATAACGGTGAAACTTGACTGTGCGTTCGCGGGGTTTCTATATCCTTAGAGGTATGAGAATTGCGCGTTTTAGTCATGATGATTCAGTGTCCTATGCTTTTGTGCAGCACGATGAGGAAGAAAACAAAGACTACCTCGTTGAGCTCAGTGGTTACCCGTTAGGTGGTACACCAGTTAGCCCAACAGGACAAAGATTTGGTCTTGATGAGGACGGTATTCGTTTGCTCGCACCTGTTATTCCAAGCAAAATCTATGGTCTGGCAAAGAACTATGAAGAGCATGCTGAGTATATGGGCGAAATTAACGGCATGTCTGGAGTGCATGCACCTGAAGAAATGGTTATCTTCTCGAAACCGTCAACGTCGGTTATTGGACCTGATGATCCTATCATTATTCCGCGTTTTAGCCATAATATGAATTTTGAGCCAGAATTAGCAGTTGTCATCGGCCGAATTGCCAAAAATGTGAGTGAAGCTGATGCAATGAAGTATGTTCTTGGATTTACATGTACAAATGACGTGACGCTTCGAGATCTTCAAGGTGATGATCCTACATGGACTCGAGCTAAAGGATTCGATACATCGTGCCCGCTGGGTCCATGGATTGAAACAGATTTGGATCACTCTGATGCTCATATTAGCTTCTCGCTTAATGGTGAGGATGTTCCTCAAGCGAGCGGAACAACTGCGAACTTGATTCATTCTATCGAATCTCAGATTGCTTTCATTTCAAGCTTTGCGACATTGCTTCCAGGAGACGTCATCTTGACAGGAACTCCATACGCGACAGGACAACTCCAACCTGGAGATGAAGCAATAGTACATATCGACGGTATTGGCGACTTACGCAACATCATCGTTAGCGCGTAACGGAAACTACACGCGTTGTGTGTAGTTAGCGCAGGACCGTCCCACACAGACAGTAATGACAATAACAATACGTTAAACAGATTTGGAGAAGACATGGCACACGAGAGCATAAAAGTAGCGCTACTCGGGGCAGGAACAGTTGGTTCGCAAACAGCTCGATTGCTCGTGGAGCAAGCTGATGAGTTTGAACGCCGAATTGGTGCTCGATTAGAGTTGACTGGAATCGCCGTACTTGACCCAGATCAAGTAAACGATCCATGGATTGATAAAAGTTTGCTCACCACTGATACGCTCGAACTGACAACAAGAGCCGATGTAGTTGTAGAACTTATCGGAGGAATTGAGCCAGCACGTACATTTGTACTTAGTGCTCTTAATCACGGAGCATCTGTTGTGACAGCTAATAAAGCGTTACTCGCACAGCATGGACCTGAACTTTATGAAGCAGCTGAACGCAACGGCGTTGATATTTACTTTGAAGCAGCAGTAGGCGGTGCTATACCAATCGTACGCCCACTACGCGAATCAATGGTTGGCGACAAGATTAATCGCATTATGGGTATCGTTAACGGTACAACGAATTACATCTTGGATGAGATGACCACTCGTGGTCTTGCTTTTGATACTGTACTTAAAGAGGCACAAGCAAAGGGCTTCGCAGAGGCGGATCCAACAGCTGATATTGGTGGCTTTGATGCTGCTGCTAAGGCGGCAATCATGTCTGTATTAGCATTCCACCGTGATGTGCGCATGGATGATGTACACGTCGAAGGAATTGAAAACATTACAGAATCTGATATCGAAGCAGCTCGAGCAATGAATCGAGTTATTAAGTTGCTAGCTGTAGTATCAGAAAATGAACAGGGAATTAGCGCAGGCGTGTATCCAATTATGCTTCCTGCAGATCATCAGCTTGCTAAAGTATCTGGCAGTTTTAACGCGGTATTTGTCGAAGGTGAAGCTTCAGATGATTTGATGTTCTATGGTCGTGGCGCAGGTGGAGCTCCAACTGCATCTGCTGTAACTGGCGATATCGTTACCGTTGCACGACACCGTGTAGCGGGATCAACAGGGCCTAGTATCCCACTGTATTCGAATGCTCCTATCGTGGATGCTTCTCAAGCGCATTCATCATATATGGTTCGCTTTAATGTGCCGGACAATGTCGGTGTACTTGCACGCATTACAGAGATATTTGCTCAGCATGGAGTTTCGATTCGTGCAGCTCAGCAACATGAACAAGAAGATGCTCAGGGTAATCATGAATTGTGGATTACAACGCATTCTGTATCCGATCATGTGATTCGCGAAACAATTGATGACGTGGCTGCAGAGAAAACTGCAGGTGCTGTTATTTCAATTATGCGCGTATTTGAGGAATAAATACCAAGGATAGAACTATGACTTTCGTTGATACGCGTGTACGCGTTGACGTTCCAGCGACCAGCGCAAATCTTGGACCGGGCTTTGATACTTGTGGTCTTGCGCTCGGCTTTTACGACACAATAGCTGTTGAAGCGCTGCCATCCGTCGGTGTTTCGATAGATATTCATGGACAAGGGGCAGATTACCTTCCACGCGACGAAAGACACCTCGTTGTTAAGGCATTACGTCAAGCTGCGCAGGAATTTGATCTTCCTGAATTTGGTATCCGCATGACAGCATGGAATCGTATTCCTCAATCACGCGGAATGGGATCATCGGCAAGTGCGATAGTTTCTGGAGTAAGCGCCGCAGCTGGTTTGGCAGGGTTGGATACTGCTGATCGTGAAGTGCGCGATGCAATTTTTAATATTTCGGCGCATATCGAAGGTCATCCGGACAATGTTGCTCCAGCAGTGTACGGGGGTATGACAGTATCGTGGAAGAAAAATGATACCTTCTCGACGGTGCAATACAATGTTCATGAATCAATAAATGCGTGGATATTTGTTCCTGATTTCGAACTATCAACTAAGGAAGCTCGTGAAGTCCTTCCACATGATGTTCTCTTTAGTGATGCTTTGTATAACGTCTCGCGTGTAGCGTTACTTCCGGCTGCACTAGAGCGTGCTGACAATGATTTGCTCTTTGACGCGACGCAGGATACTCTGCATCAACAATACCGAGCACCGTTAATGCAACCTTCAGCAGACCTTGTGCGCTTCTTCAGATCGCGCGGGTATGCCGCCACGATTTCAGGAGCAGGACCTTGCGTTCTCGTACTTCATGCTGGCGATATTACTGATACGCTGACAAATATTACATCTCAATTTATGGATATGAGCCACTGGCGTATGAACCATTTGTCCATTGATCACCAAGGCGTAACAGTTAAAGCTGAATGAGATTTAACAAAGTAGAGTCCAAATCTGATGTGCGGTTGAAATTGACTAAGCAATAGGTTAGATAATTAACTTTGTGTAACTGAGGATAAAATAGATTGACGGTGGTTTAACTGTAACTATTATGGATTAGAGCGCATAACCACTGTGCGATTTATTCCGTCAACTTCATACGTACACCGCGGTTGAGTAAAGATCCGTAAAAGATCCGTAAAAATAGACGAACAATAAGGAAAAAATGACCATCCCCGTAGTTCTTGCATCACAATCTCCATCACGCGCTCGCTTGCTCGTACAAGCAGGAGTGCGTCCAACTATTCGTGTGTCACACGTGGACGAGAAAGCAGTCTTAACACGTTTAGCTGATGAACGTGGCATAAGTGTAGACCAACTTTCTATCGAAGAACGAGTTTTAGTGTTGGCTCGTGCTAAAGCTCGAAGTGTTGCAGATGACTACACTCATACATGGGACACCATGCGAGCAGCAACAGGTGAATTGAGTATTTCTCGTCCACTTGAGCAAGGGCAGGGAAGCGTCGCAGCACGCAGTGATCTTAGAGAGTATGTGGAAAATAATACTGGATTATATGGTTTAGTCCACGGTCCGGTGATTATTGGCTGCGATTCTCTTTTTACACTGGGTGATGAAGTGTATGGCAAACCGCATACTCCACAAATAGCTCGTGAACGCTTGAGGTCAATGAGGGGCAATACGGGTACCTTGTGGACAGGGCATGTCGTGATAGATATGTCGACAGGCGAGATGGTGCAGGCGATTAGTCATGCGCAGGTTAGCTTTGCGCAGTTTAGTGACGAGGATTTGGAACGCTATCTGGAGACGGGCGAGCCGCTTGAGGTGGCAGGGTCGTTTACCCTCGAAGGTTTGGGGGCTGCTTTTATCGAATCAATTCAAGGAGACCCAAGTGGAGTTATTGGATTGAGTCTGCCAACGGTAAGAGGTCTCGTCGAAAAACTTGGAATGAGTTGGACATCGTTATGGAATGCGCACAAGATAGAAGCAGCAAATCCTTATGATGTCACGCCGGATATTCCACGTGACAATATTAATCAGCCTGGAGATGCATGGGTTAACTGTGAATGCGGTCATAAGCATTGGGGGCAGTATGGAGCTGCTGGGATTCTTCTCGCTAGACGAGATGACGAAGGAAATATTTCGCACGTCGCTATGCAACATCGTGCTCAGTGGAGCGCCGAGGGTGGAAAGTGGGGTATCCCTGGGGGTGCTATAGCATCTGGCGAAAGTATTATTGAGGGTGCGTTGCGCGAAGCCGAAGAGGAAGCAAATATTCATCCTGAAGATATCGATGTTGTGGGTGCATACTGCGAAGACCATGGGCCGTGGGCATATACAACAGTTTTTGCCTTCGAAAAACCTGGACATTTTGTCGAACCGTATGCCACAGATGATGAAAGTGTAGAGGTATGCTGGGTATCTGTGGAAGACATGGACACTATAACGCTATTATCCTACTTCAAGAATGATTGGCCGAACTTTGCACAACGATTAACAGTTATCGCGCGCGAAAATAGGCAATAGGAGAAAAATTAAGAACTAAAACGCGTTAATGTGTAAAGATCAATGCGATGAGAGAAATGAAAATAGGTGATGTGACGGTGCTAAATAACGTGCCGTCACGCGCAAAACTCGTTCCCGTATTATATCGAGCTGCATAATTGTAAACATTTTGCCCAGTTGGCAAGGCTGCCAAAATAACGCAACCATATAAAGTCGCTCCGCGAAAGCCCATAAAATATGCGATGATAAAAGCGATAAGCGGCATGACGAGATTTTTAAGCACAGTGACGGTAGCAACGGCAGGAATATTAGCACCCTTTTGCAGCGGTTTAGTCCCATAAAGGCTCATACCAAAAGCCATAAGAATAAGAGGGACGGCAGAGTTACCAATCATATTAATAGGATCAAAAATCCACTGGGGGACGATGAATTGTCCGGTTGCTGTAGAAATCCACGAGACGATAATTCCTGTTATAGAGCCAATCAAAAGAGGTTGATGAAGAGGCTGCATAGCCACGCGTTTTATGGAGAATTTTCCGCTCGTTTGCAAATCTAAAACTGTCAGAGCTATCGGGGTGAATAATGCTTGCTGCATAACCAGAATAGGTGCAACAAGTGCGGGATTTCCAACAATATATGTGGCCACAGGAAGGCCGATATTATTTGAATTGAGATACAAGCTATTAAGCGCTCCGATAGTAGCTTCAGCTGGTTTGAGTTTAAAGAAGAACCTATTAAGAAGAAGAAATATTATGCCTACAAGCGCTGCAGAAAAGAATGCGACGACAATTGTAGAAGAAAAAATGCTCTTAAGATCTTCTCTCGACAAAATCGCAAACATTAAACATGGGCTTGATACGAAAAAGCTGATTCTATTTAAGACATACTGGGCTTGAGAACCGCCGATCTTCAAGCGTGCTGCTATATATCCGACAGCAATAACTATGCCGATAACTGCAAAACCTTGAAGTGCGCTTAATAAACCCATACTCATATACTGCCACGAACTAAGCCTTGGTGTCCCCAATAGTCTACGATATGAAATATGACTAATGAATTGGGCACAACAGTTACAGAAATTTTTAACGCTATTATGAACGTGTACTCTGTCTCAGACAGCGAGACAGAGCTTGCAGATGCGGTAGAAAAATATCTTCTCGAGTCAAAGCATCTTGAAGTTCGCCGATACGGTGATACAGTTGTGGCCTCAACCAATTTTGGAAAGAGTCAACGGGTGATTCTGGCGGGACATATTGATGTCGTCCCCGTAATCGACAATTTTCCACCGCTTTTGCTCAGTTCTGGTGATGAACGTATTCGTGCTGATATCGCCCAATCCTACCCACAGTCGGATGTAGTGTATGGGCGCGGAGCGACGGATATGAAAGCTAGTGATGCGGCATTTCTATATCTTGCGCGTGAAATTGATTGCGCAGAAAAAACAGCGGTAGATATTACGTATGTTTTTTATGATCATGAAGAAGTACAGGCTGAAAAGAATGGATTGGGACGCGTTGTAGCCAAGCATCCTGATTGGATTCGCGGCGATTTTGCGATTATTGGAGAACCGACAAATGGTCTGATTGAGGGTGGCTGCAATGGAACTATGAGATTTGACATAGTATTGCATGGAGTTGCAGCGCACTCTGCCCGCGCATGGATGGGAGATAATGCGATTCACCATGCTGCGCACGTGCTTACTGTGCTTGATAGTTACCAACCAGCTACGATTAATGTGGACGGATTAGATTTTAGAGAAGGCCTTAATGCAACTATGATTTCTGGTGGAGAAGGAACAAATATCATTCCTCAAGAATGCCGAATTCATATCAACTATCGTTTCGCGCCTGACAAAACTATAGAAGAAGCAAAGCGACTCCTTATGGGAGAAAGCTGTGCCAGTACAAGTGGTGTGAATAAAGGAATCATGAGAGCCGATGGTGGGCTTTTTGAAGGTTATGATATCGAGATGAAAGATGAATCTTCTGGAGCTCGACCGGGGCTAACAAGTGAGTTCGGGCAGTCTTTGGTTCAACTCGTTCACAAAAAAACAGGTAAGAATCCAACTGCGAAATTTGGTTGGACTGATGTAGCGCGTTTCAGTGATTTGAATATTCCAGCTGTAAATCTGGGCGCGGGCAATCCACTACTAGCACATAAATCTGATGAACAAATTGCTTTACAAGCTGTCGAGGACTATACGTATCTGCTCCGTGAGTGGTTATTAGGAAAGTTCTAGTTTATGTGTTTTGAATTTCTGCAAGTCACGTTACTAAGAGATTATGAATAAGTGAAGGCTTGAGAAATACTAGTTTTTTGTGGTGCCATCTGGGAAACAACATCAGATAACAGTGTGTACATGGGCACAAGTACTGGTGTGAAATATACCGCAGAGAATAACTATAGATAATCTTGTGATAAACTGATGAAGATGATTCTGCGTAATCATCAAAAACTATGCGTTGATCCCCTTGCTATGAGAGACATGCACCTGAAAGCAAGCGCCGGCGTCCGCGTAGTGTAGACAGACTTTTAACCGTGTATAAACACGTCATACGTATTTTTAAGCGTATGCTGTGTTTATATGCATGACGTGAAAAGCAGGCGCAGCTGCTTGACTGGAGACATCAGTGTCTAACCGCATAAATCAAGAGCCGCCAGCACTTGGACCTCGTACGAATAAAGGTACTCATCGTGTAGTTCGCGCAGCTGGGGCAAAGACCATAGAAGTTACAGAAGTTGTATCTGAAAACTCGAATTCTATTCAGCCATCCGTGGCACAAGAATCTGAAAATCATGAGTCGCCACGCGAAGCTCAGGGTATTCATGAACGTGCTCAGGCAATCCGTGCTGCTCGTTCGAAGCGAACTAATCTAGACGTGGGAAACGAAGATAAGAATGACACAAATACTGTGCAAGTGAGTTCTCGCAGAAATCCTCGAAAAGCTCTCAATAAGAATGAGGGCGGCAACGTTACTCACGATAGCCTAAAAGAATCTACTCGAGAAACATCTGCTCAAGAAGTACCAGCTCGAGAAACATCTGCTCAAGAAACAGCAGTGGGCTATAGTCGCAGTGCACGCGCTAAGCGCATAGCAGATGAACTATTCGTTGATAAAGGTATTGCTGTCGCAGACGAAAATAACGATAAAGCTCGTGAAGACAGAGATCTGGTGCGCGATGAAAAGGACGCGGGCGAGAGAAGTAACTCTTCTTCCGTTAAAACGCGTAATATTCGAAGCCGTCGTCGACAGATTAATGCTTCTGAAGAATCTGATTCTAATAACGAGTCAAGAGCGCAATCACAATCAGACACGCAATCGCAGATACAGCCAGAGTCAGACTCTGATTCGCAGCAAGGTGAACAGCAAGATACGCAGACGCAGACACGTTCTCGTCGTCGTGTGATTTCGCGTGTAAGTGATGACACGGAGTTTTCAATGCGTGCTCGTCGATCAAATCGTTCAGCAGCATCGACGAATGATAATTCATCGCATAATGACCAGAGTGATAACAATGCACGTGGTCAAGCAAACGACAGTATGCCGGCAGAGTCAGAAGCAAGTCGTACACGCCGTGCTCGCTCAGCTGTAAGCCAGATGCTCGAGTTTTCTTCGTCTGACTCCACTCACGATACTGCTCAGAGCTCGGAGCAATTTGGTACACGGGCAAACCCTATGATGAGTTTGCTCTTCCAAGCGCCAGTTATCCCACAGCGAGCAGAAAATACGACATCTCGTTATAGCGAAAATGATAATGACGATGAGCGTCCTACTCGTCGTTCACGCCGTACACGTGGAGAAAAATCAAGGAATAATGATGTCCTTGATAGCATTTCCCAAGCACTTGACGAAACTGAGCGTAGCCGTCGAAGTGAGGAACTCTCCGACTCGGATAACACGGATTATGCGGAAGAATCCTCACAGGAAAACAATTCACGTCGTGTACGACGTGGACGTAAGAATCGTACCGACCGCAGCGAAAACCGAGAGCGCGACAAGAATTCAGAAAAACTTTCGCGAACAGATCGAGACAATCGCTTTGACCAGCCTTCAAAGGATGGTAATCCTTATGACGATTACGAAGAAGACAGCAGATCTCGCCGTTCTCGTCGTTTGAATGCGCAAGAGCGTCGCGCGGCTGCAGAAGTAGAGCTCATCGAAAATGATATAGAGTTTGATGATATCTCATATGAACCAATCGAAGTAGATGAAGACTTCGATAATGAGACTAACTCTCAGGCGCCGCACGATGAGAACTCTGAGCAAACCGAGCGTATGAGCCGTCGTTCTCGTCGTTCACGTAAATCCATTATGAACGACGATGATAATGATGAGGAATTTACTACTCGTCGTCGTCGCCGTCGTCATTCTAAGAATGCAGAAGACGATCAAGACCAAACAAATACTGCTGAGAATAGTTCTCGCGAGGATACGCCAACGCGCTCGCGTAAGCAGCAGTATATTGATGAAATTACTGATATTGCTGGTTCAACTCGTCTTGAGGCAAAACGTCAGCGACGTCGCGATAATCGACGAGATCGCAACCGACAGGCAGCGCTTATCACAGAACAAGATTTCTTGGCGCGTCGTGAAGTAGTCAATCGCATTATGGTTGTACGCGAACGAGGAAGTCATACGCAAGTATCGGTTATTGAAGATGATGTGCTCGTAGAACATTATATTTCTGATATCGCAGAAGTATCAGCGGTCGGTAATATCTACCAGGGTCGTGTCCAAAACGTACTGCCAAGTATGGAAGCAGCATTCGTTGATATCGGGCAGATGCGAAACGGTGTTTTGTATGCGGGCGAAGTCAATTGGGATACGACTCGATTAGAGGGTCAACCTCGCCGTATGGAACATGCATTCCAATCTGGCGACCCGGTTCTCGTACAGGTAACAAAGGATCCTATCGGTCATAAGGGTGCTCGCCTAACCAGCCAAGTTACATTAGCTGGACGCTTCTTAGTGCTCGTCCCATCTGGTGGCATGACAGGTGTAAGCCGTAAACTTCCAGAGCGTGAACGTGCACGTTTGAAGTCCATAGTTTCTAAGGTAGCTCCTGAAGAGATGGGTGTTATCATCCGAACTGCTGCTGAGGGAGCATCGGAAGAAGCAATTATTAAAGATCTTGAACATCTTAAGAACCAGTGGACGCATATTTCTGCTCAGCTTGAAGAATATAAGAATTCAAAGAAGCCTCATTTGCTTCAGGGAGAACCAGATGTAGTTATTCGAGTGATTCGCGATATCTTCAACGATGACTTTAAGAAGCTCGTTGTAGAAGGCGAGGGCGTGTACGAACGTATTCGCGAATATATCGAGTCTGCTGCTCCGGATTTGCTTGATCGAGTGGAACGCTGGGATCCTGCTGAACATCGCGGTAAGGACGTATTTGATCGTTGGCAAATTGACAGCCAGCTGCGCAAGGGAATGGAACGTCAAGTCTATCTTCCTTCAGGCGGCTCTCTCGTTATCGATCGTACTGAAGCAATGACAACGATTGATGTTAATACCGGTCGTTTCATTGGTAAGGGTAAATCTTTGGAAGAGACCGTAACTCGATGCAATCTTGAAGCGGCAGAAGAAGTCGTTCGTCAGCTTCGTTTGCGTGATATCGGTGGTATGGTCATGATTGACTTTGTAGATATGGTTATGCCAGCCAACCGAGATTTGGTTTTGCGTAGATTGGTTGAATGCTTGTCGCGCGATCGTACGAAGCATCAGGTTGCTGAGGTTACATCACTTGGGCTCGTGCAGATGACCCGTAAGCGTGTGGGGCAAGGTCTCGTAGAAGCTTTCTCTGAGGAATGTCCAACATGTGGCGGTCGTGGATTTATTTTGCACGATGAACCAACTGTTTCAGCACAATACGATGATCCGTATGCTGTTAAGGGCGGCGACCCATTCGTTAAGACGAATAAGCATACGTTTAATGGTCACTCGGCTAATAATTATTCAAATAATAATTATTCTTCTGGGAAATCGTATAAAGAGGGAAATAACCGCGAAGATAACCCAGGAACAACTGACGCCGTAAAGCACTCCATGGCCGCGATTGCTGCAGCAGGTGCAAATTCTAGTTCGAGCGGTAATGATTCGAGTAGCGATAAGTTACGTAGCAGCAACTCAGAAGATGGATCCGTAGTAGAAACTGTGCCGGTTGTAAAAACTGCAGCAGTCGCGTATGAGGATAGTAGTACTGCGGAAGTTGTGGAAACAGCAGCAGTCACTACGACTGGAAAAGATGGAGTTGAAGTACAAGCTGTTGCATCTTTCGATGATGCAGCACAAGCTTCATCAGCTGCGGAAAACGCAGAGTCAAACTCCTAAATAGCTCGTAAGAACTTTTATAAGGCGGTTCGTGCAGATTTATACGTAAGCGTGCATATAAATCTGCACGAACTAGTATGGGAAAGTTATATATAAATTTCTGCGCGAGCTTGTATATGAGGGAGCCAATGTGCGGTTTCCTTGATACATATGGCAGACAAAACTGACACGCTCAGCAAATAAGCAGTAATCAGTCCAATGGACACAGTAAAGTGATAGTTCCTGTGTGTTGCATGATTTGACGTATGTCAAGCCATGTAATATATTAGATTGTTGGTGTCTTATGAACAGCCCAGATGTATACCTATACTCTAGGCGAGATTTAGAAGATAGAACGTAAAGCTTTTAAGAGGCAAAGGTAAGAACATGTACGCTATTGTTAAAGCCGGCGGCCACCAGGAAAAGGTCGAGGTAGGCGACGAATTTACCGTCAACCGTCTTGATGCAAAGAAGGGCGATACCGTAGAGTTCCCTGTTGCACTCGTAGTTGATGGTTCCAAGGTAACTCTCGCAGCTAAGGATTTGGCAAAGATGTCTGTAAAGGCAGAAGTTGTCGATGACGAAGCTAAGGGACCAAAGATTAGCATCCAGAAGTACAAGAACAAGACTGGTGTAGCACGTCGTAAGGGTCACCGCCAGAAGTTGACTGTTCTTAAGGTAACATCTATCGCTTAACAGCGTCGGATAGCTTATTACACTTTCGAAAGGAATATGTCATGGCACATAAGAAAGGTGCGGCAAGTACCCGTAACGGTCGCGATTCGAACCCACAGTACCTGGGCGTTAAGAAGTTCGGCGGCGAAGCAGTAGTAGCAGGCAACATTATCGTTCGTCAGCGCGGAACTAAGTTCCATGCAGGTGAGAATGTTGGTCTCGGTAAGGATCACACCCTCTTCGCACTCGTAGATGGCACTGTAAAGTTCGGTGTTCGTCGCGATCGCAAGGTTGTAGACGTTATTTCTGAGTAGTTCTCAGGAAACTTATGAGAGCCGCGCCCTTTTGAGCGCGGCTTTTCTTATTGAATTCTATTAGCGATACTTATACAGTAACGGTAATTTCTGAGGTAATACTGCCGGGATAATGCATACTATTCATGCAATTTCAATGCAATATAGATTGCTCTATACGAAAATCTTTTCGATAGGCTAACGATAGTAGCGTAAAATTGCTATCAGAAGATAAATGAATAAACCGCAGATACGCTAAGATTAAGGCATAGCTGGCAAAATATGTCTCATGTATTTCAAAACGTTATGTGCCTCACGGCAGAGATGACGTACTACGGCATCTGCAAAATTTGTAAATAGCTTATAAGGAATTAAAAATGAGTGACTTCGTAGATCGCGTAACCGTCCATGTAAAGGGTGGTGATGGTGGCAATGGTGCTGCATCGATTAGACGTGAAAAATACAAGCCATTAGCAGGCCCAGATGGTGGTGATGGTGGCGATGGCGGCAGCGTTATAGTCGTCGCGGATACGAATGCTACGTCATTACTCGATTATCGTTTCATGCCTCATCGCACGGCTCCTAATGGAACTATGGGTAAAGGCGATGATAAAGATGGTTCTCAAGGCGAAGATCTAATTTTGCCGGTCCCAGTAGGAACTGTTATTTTCTCCTCTCGTAAAGTCAAGGATGCTTCAACCAGTACTCAGCCTGCCGGCGATACTGTGGTAAGTGGTGCCAAATATAAGAATGGCGAGGTTCTCGCAGATCTTAGTCATCCAGGAGACCGTTTTGTTGTAGCGCAAGGCGGTGCAGGTGGTCTTGGAAACCGTTCACTTGCGAATAAAAACCGCAAAGCTCCGGGATTTGCTCTTTTGGGAGAGCCGGGCGAAGAACGCGACGTAATTTTTGAACTCAAATCTATTGCAGATGTAGCACTGGTAGGGTATCCAAGTGCTGGAAAGTCTTCGCTCGTTGCCACGATGTCAGCTGCTCGACCAAAGATTGCAGATTATCCTTTTACTACGCTCGTGCCAAATCTTGGCGTTGTTGATACAGGAGATAAACGATTTACTATCGCTGATGTACCTGGCCTTATCCCAGGTGCAGCTCAGGGTAAGGGTTTGGGTCTTGAGTTCTTACGTCATATCGAACGAACTGAAGTTATTGCGCATGTGATCGACTGTGCTACACTCGAGCCAGACAGAGATCCTATAGCTGATTACCATGCTCTTGAAAACGAATTAGCCCAGTATGCTCAGCAGTTGGATGTTCCGCTGGGTGCAATTGCGATAAACGAGCGCCCTCGCGTCATAATTCTTAATAAAGCTGACATCCCTGAAGCAAAAGAGCTTGCTGAATTCGTGAAGCCTGAGTTTGAAAAGATGGGACATCGCGTATTTATCATCTCCACAGCAACGCATGAGGGCCTTAAACAGCTTACCTACGCATTGAGTGAGCTCGTAGATAAGATGCGAGAACGCGTTCAGGAAGCTATGGCTGAGCTTGAAGAAGAACGAGTTGTTATTCGTCCTTTGGAAAAGAAGCGTCGCAATCCGAAGGCAGTCGGTCTCGGATTTGATTTTGAGATTGAACGTGAACAAGATAACGATGGTAATTTCTGGTTTACTGTCACCGGAAATAAGCCTGAACGCTGGGTGCGCCAGACTAATTTTGATAATGAAGAGGCTGTCGGCTATCTTGCAGATAGACTAGCTCGATTAGGAGTTGAGGATGCTCTGCGCGCTAAAGGCGCCCATGTAGGTGATGAAGTACGCATAGGTCGTGGCGATGATGCAGTAGCATTTGACTGGGATCCAACTGTCCAAGCGGGTGCGGAGATGCTCGACGGCGACCCGCATGCTCAGCGTGGTCATGATTTACGTTTGGAAGAAGCTCAAGGTCTTAACCGTAGGCGTACAAATACTGAACGTCGTCGTCAATATCACGAGTGGATGGATGCTAAGGCGGCAGTGCGTGCTGCAATGGCTGCCGAGCGTCAAGCTGGACACTGGGCTGATCCAGCTCGAGTAGATGATCCTGAAGGAGCGCAAGACTTCCTGAAAGGCTTTGATGAAGGCCACTCTGAGGAAGAGTAAAGTAGTTCACCCTAGCTAGTTGGTAGGTCTAACGAAGTACTGTGTGCGTTCATAGGTGCTGTGAGCGTCCTGATGTACTGTGAGCGCTCTGAGGTGTTGTGAGCATTCAATGGTTACTATGCTTCTAGCTAATTCAGAGATATATCTGTGGTTCAATAATCCCAAGAAAGCGATGTACAAGCATGCACATGAATGAAGAACAAACACGCAATCGCATTATGCAGGCTCGTACAATCGTAGTAAAGGTCGGATCCAGCTCCCTTACCTCGATGCAAGGAATGCTTGATGTCGATAAGCTCAACCATCTTGTCTCATCTTTGGCTTCTGCACTAGAGTTAGGTGCGCGTATAGTTCTTGTGTCATCGGGCTCGGTAGCTGCAGGGCTTAAACCGCTAGGCTTTACAAGTCGCCCAGATGATTCTGTGTCTCGCCAAGCGGCTGCTGCAGTCGGTCAGGGCTTACTTATGGCTCAATATGAAAAGTCGTTTGCTCGATATGGTAAGCGAGTTGGGCAAGTGCTCATGTCAGCACAAGATACCATGCGCACATCTCGATACCGTAACGTGCGCAATACTATCAACCGTCTGTTAGAGCTTGGGGCTGTGCCTATTATCAATGAAAATGACACGTTAGTTACTAGTGAAGTAAAATTTGGTGATAACGATCATTTGAGCGCACTCGTTGCAAATATCGTCGAAGCGGATGCACTAGTCTTGCTTTCAGACGTAGAGAGCCTGTATACGGCTCCACCAAGCGACCCGCGAGCACGCCGTATTTCATTTGTAGAAAATGCGATTGAACAGATAGATGATTCTACAATCTCTGGGACAGGGTCGTCTGTAGGAACGGGTGGAATGATCACTAAAGTTGATGCTGTTCGAATCGCTACAGCATCGGGAGTACCGTGTCTTTTGACGTCTGCTGCAAATGCGGGCCCTGCGCTGATGGGGGATGCTGTAGGAACTGCATTTTCGCCGATTCGCGCTCGCGGGTCGAGGCGGCGTTTGTGGATTGCATACGCTTCGCATCCGCAAGGGAGTATTGTTATCGATGATGGAGCTGTGGAAGCTATTAAAACGGGTAAGCCGAGTCTGCTCGCCGTAGGTACTTTGGGGGCTGAAGGTGATTTCTCTGCTGGAGCTCCTGTGTGGGTAGAAAGTGCTGACGGGACTAAAATCGCTCGTGGAATTTGTGCATTTGATTCGGATGATATCGTATCGTTGGCTGGAAAAAATACCGAACAAATTGAACGCTTCCTCGGAAGTGAATTTGCTCGCCCAGTCATCCATCGAGATGATTTAGTTCTCCTTGGTACACGTGCTGAATGATCATCGTGAATATTGCATATTCATATTTAGGCGGTGAGAATATGCTAGAGTAAACTTATTAGCTAAATGATTAATTCAAGGATGAATAAATCGAGGAGAAAGAAATGACACTCATACTTTATAGTGCTTTCCTCACCACAATTTTCGCGAATCTACCGACAAGTGGGGGAGTAATGATATGGGGCATTGGCCTTTATATAGTGCTGACTTGTACAGTATATGCATTTGCTCTTCGCAAAGCATGGAAAATTCATAATTATCGATCATGGATTTTGGTAATCTCTCCGATAGTTGCGACGATCTTTTTATCTATCTATAACACGAACTTGTCAAGGATGATGATTTATCTGCTGTTTATAGCATTGGGCTATTTCTTCGAATATCGTTATAGATTCACAGATAAGGAGAAATAAATGTGCTGCAGGGTTTATCGCGTATAGCAAACTTCGCAGCACATATGATTATTGGTTAATTGCGATGATGCAGAGAAACATAGAGATATCGTATGGTCGTGATGACATCTATTCCAATGATAATGAACCAAGTTTCAAGTGAAGTAAAAGCATCATGGAGGTTTCCATGATGAATAATAGCGAGGTTAAGAAGAAATAAAGAATAGTTAGCATACTATTTAATCACGTTTTAACGCCTCGGCAGGATTCTTATAATTTGAGTTCATGGAATGTAATAATATGAAGCTATGCCAAAAATGAGTTCACGCATCAATAATGTAGCCCCATCCGCCACTCTCGAAGTTGATTTAAAAGCCAAAGCTTTAAAAGCCAGTGGCGTTGATATTATCGGCTTTGGGGCTGGCGAGCCTGATTTCCCAACTCCGGAAAATATTGTTGAAGCTGCAGTAGATGCAGCACGTGATCCAAGAAATCATCGTTATACAGCGACTCCGGGATTGCCAGAACTACGAGAAGCAATTGCACAAAAGACTTTGCGCGATAGCGGATACTCTGTAGACGCTGATCAGGTAGTTGTGACCAATGGTGGCAAGCAAGCTGTATTTATGAGCTTCCAAATTCTTTTGGACGAAGGCGATGAAGTTATCGTTCCAACTCCATGCTGGGTATCTTATCCTGAGACAATTAAGCTTGCAGGTGGCGTACCAGTGGAAGTTTTTGCTGGTTCTGATCAAAAGTTTGAACCAACGATTGAGCAGATTAAAGCTGCCGCAACGAGTAAAACTAAGGCAATTATCGTAAATTCGCCAAATAATCCAACTGGTGCCGTGTGGTCTGCAGAGACGCTCGAAGCAATTGCTCAATGGGCGATTGACAATGATGTATGGGTTATCTCTGATGAAATTTATGAACACATGATTTACGATGGTCGTCAAACTGATCGTATCGGTTCACTCGTGCCGCGAGTACGTGACCGCCTTATCGTTCTCAATGGCGTTGCAAAGACTTACGCGATGACTGGATGGCGTGTTGGCTGGATGATTGCCCCACATGATGTAGCAAAAGCTGCTGGTAAACTTCAGGGACATTTAACGTCCAATGTATCTAATGTTCCTCAACGCGCCGCGCTTGAGGCAGTCTCGGGAGATCTCACTGCGGTTGAGCAAATGCGTGAAGCGTTTGACCGTCGTCGTCATGCAATAGTTGAAGCGCTCAACGCGATGCCGGGCGTGTCGTGTGCGATTCCGGCAGGGGCATTCTATGCATTCGCAGATTTCACTCAGCTACTTGGAAAGCCTCTGGGTAAGAATGACACAGTGTGCGATACCACGGCACAACTCGCAGCACTTATTCTAGAGGAAGTGCATGTAGCTGCGGTTCCTGGTGAAGGTTTTAGCGCTCCTGGGTATATTCGTTTCTCGTATGCCCTTGCAGATAATGATCTTAACGAGGGGATGACGAGGCTTGCAAATTGGCTCAAATAAGAGGCTGAGATACGCAAAAGTGTAAAGCTTTGGAAGAAACGATTTGGTTATGATTAGACTAAATCGACATTCCACGGTAAACTGAACATTTGGCGGATGACGCCACGCATTGACACATAGTCTATGGCTCTTGTCAGAATATTAAGGCAATCCCATGGATTGTGTACGATGTTTAAGTACACCTAGGGGTCTGGCGCAATTGGTAGCGCAACGGTCTCCAAAACCGTAGGTTGTGGGTTCGAGTCCCGCGGCCCCTGCTAGGGCAGTAAGAACTGCGAGCATTTATTTAAGTAAGGATTGCACATGGCGAAGTCTGAGGATAAGAAGGCTGTAAAAGTTCGCAAGCCAAATATCTTCTTGCGCATTGGTATGTTCATTCGACAGACCTTCGAAGAAATGTCAAAGGTAGTAGCACCTTCTGGTAAAGAACTTCTCGGCTGGTCTGTTGCTGTGTTCATTTTCGTAGTCTTGCTTATGGTATTCATCACGAGCCTTGATTTCGGTCTTGGCCGCTTGATGGTTACGCTCTTTGGCTAATCGTTTTACGATATTTTTTACGATAATACTGAATTTATTCGCGCAATCCAGTAGGGAATTATGACTGACAATTTTGAAGACCAAGTAGAAGAAACTGTTGAATTAGACGATCCAACAGTTGTGGTCGCTGATGCCGTAGAAGAGAAGAACTCTGAAGAAACGGATCCAAGCCAGGATGCACTTGCCGAAGTAGTTGAGCAAGCTTCCGAGACTGAAACAGCTGAAGAAGTCGCTGAAGATATGGAAGAAGATCTCGATCCGGGCGAAAAGGCTGTTAAGGATTTCTCAAAGTCGCTGCGCGGCTTAGAAGGTAAGTGGTATGTACTTCACACATACTCTGGCTATGAGAAGCGTGTAAAGATGAACGTGGAATCACGCGTTTCTTCATACGGTCTTGAAAGCCAAATCTTCCAGGTTGAAGTGCCTATGGAAGAGGTGGAGCAGCATACAGACAAGGGCAAGAAGATTGTTACCCGCGTGCGTATCCCAGGCTATGTACTTATTCGTATGTGGCCAGATGAGGATGCTCGTCGTATCGTACGCGAAACTGAAGGTGTAACAGGCTTCGTAGGAAACGGTGGAGAACCAGCACCATTGTCGCGCAAAGAAGTTGTTTCCATGATGGCGCCAATGATTCGCTCTGAAGCTTTGAAGAATTCTGGCGATAGCACAGCTCGTCAGAAGGCTCGTAAGATTGAAGTAAGCTTCGCAGTAGGCGAGTCAGTAACTGTTACCGATGGTCCATTCGCTACGATGCCAGCTGTTATTTCTGAGGTTAGCGCTGCTACACAGAAGCTTTCTGTGTTGGTCTCTATCTTTGGTCGTGACACACCTGTGGAGCTTGGCTTCGATCAGGTCGCAAAAATCGATTAATTAAAATAATTATTGAATCAAGTCGATTAAAATATTTTAGGATGTTCCGTACACGTTGAGTGTGCGGAACATTTGTATTTGTCATGGAAATCAGGCATAATAGTAAGGCTTGCCTTTTTTGGGTGCGCGAAAGCGTGCTCAAGAAGGTGTAATAGATAAAAATCGCGGGAGGGGTGAGCATTTGTGCGAACTCCGTTGAACCGCTAACAGAAAGAAGAACCATAAAATGGCTCCTAAGAAGAAAGTCTCAGCACTCATTAAGCTGCAGATTGCTGCAGGTAAGGCAAATCCTGCTCCACCACTGGGTCCTGCATTGGGTTCCCATGGTGTGAACATCATGGACTTCACCAAGGCATACAACGATGCTACAAAGGATAAGATCGGTCAGATTATCCCAGTAGAAATCACTGTATACGAAGATCGTTCCTTCACCTTCGTTTTGAAGACTCCTCCAGCAGCAGAGCTTCTTCGCAAGGCAGCTGGCGTGGATAAGGGTGCAGGTAACCCACTCACCACTAAGGTTGGTTCCGTAACCAAGGCGCAGGTACGCGAAATCGCTGAAACTAAGATGGCTGATTTGTCTGCTCGTGATATCGAAGCTGGCATGAAGATCATCGAAGGTACCGCACGTTCTATGGGTATCACCGTAACTGACTAATAATTATCCACTAAGCAGAAGGGCAAACGCTTGCCCACACTGCGACTGCTAAGGAGAAGCAGATGACAAAGCGTTCTAAGAAGTATCGCGAAGCTGCCGAGAAGGTAGATCGTTCAAACCTCTATACCGCATCTGAAGCTATTGCATTGCTCAAGAGCATGCCAGAGCGCGGTTTCGATGAGACCATTGAGGCTGTATACAACCTCAACGTTGATCCACGTAAGGCTGACCAGCTTGTTCGCGGTACCGTGAACTTGCCAAACGGCACTGGTAAGACTGCACGCGTAATCGTATTTGCACGTGGTCCACAGGCAACAGCAGCTCTTGAAGCTGGTGCTGATGAGGTCGGCGATGCAGAGCTTATCGAGAAGGTATCTAAGGGTTACACTGACTTCGATGCAGTAGTAGCAACTCCAGATATGATGGGCCAGGTTGGTCGTCTTGGTCGTGTACTTGGTCCTCGTGGTTTGATGCCAAACCCTAAGACTGGTACCGTAACCATGGATGTAGCTAAGGCTGTTTCTGACATCAAGGGCGGTAAGATTGAATTCCGCGTTGATCGTCACGGTAACTTGAGCTTTATCGTTGGTAAGCGTAGCTTTACTGAAGAAGCTCTCGAAGAGAACTTCCGCGCAGTAGCTGACGAAATCCGTCGTTTGAAGCCAACCACTGTTAAGGGTCGCTACATTACTAAGGTAACCATGACTTCTACAATGGGTCCTGGTGTTCCTTTGGACGTAGCTCCATTGGCTGCATAGTTCGCGATTAGTATACGAACATTTTATAAAATCTGTCCTGCTAGCAACCTGTATAGGGAGTTGGTAGGGTAGATTTTTTGTATGCGAGGATAGGATGACAGTCATCTGCATGTGGATTCTGCATGTTGATGACTGTATCGAATTTTTTATAAAGTTTTGGGCATAGTGGTACGTGCTGCGCATGATTATAACGATTTCCGCACATAAAATTGACCTGCTGTGCCCAAAAGATAGGGTTATAATAATTAGCACATTTTTGCATATATTCCAGAATTTACGATTTTGGTAAACAGCGTAGTATCGGTGGAACAATTGTGGATAACACGCCAGTGATATAAATTTTGGGCGGGATTTTAGACAATATCCGCTAATCTGAAAATATGATTGAAGCTTTGAACGTAACTTTAAATGATGGAAATACTATCCCACAAATAGGGGTGGGGGTATTGCGCATTGATGATGCAGATGTTACTCGCGTGGTCGAAGATGCGATTGAAGTAGGATATCGCCACATTGATACAGCAGCAGGCTATGGCAATGAGGAAGGCGTAGGAACAGGGCTAGTCCAAGCGGGTTATGCGTCGGGTGAAAATCGACGCAAGATTTGGTTAACGACAAAGTTACGTGATTCTGAGCAAGGATATGACAGCGTATTGCGTGCATTCGATAGGCAAATCGCACTGTTGAAGACAGAGTATGTGGATATGTATATGATTCACTGGCCAACACCTTTTGATTGGCGCAGTGATAGTGTATGGAAAGCATTTTCTCAGTTACGAGACTCTGGTGTAGTCAAAACTCTTGGAGTATGCAATTTTATGCCAACCGATTTAGACCGCTTATATGCACAAGTGGGTGAATATCCAGCGGTTAATCAAATTGAATTGCATCCAACATTCCAGCAGCGCGAAGTCGTTGATTATTGTAAGCGACATGATATAGCCGTTCAAGCATACTCTCCAATGGCTCGTGGTGCTGATTTAACCGCAGGTGGGCAGACTCTTCGTGATATTGCATTGAAACACAATGCAACAATTGCGCAAGTAATTCTCGCATGGCATCTACATAAAGGGACTATTATCATTCCAAAATCAGTGCATAAAGAGCGTTTAGCTGAAAATTTAGCGAGTAGTAATCTGTTTTTGAATGATGAAGAAATAGCCTTCATTGATTCTCTTGATACTCCCAACCGTGCAGGACACGATCCGGCTACTTTCTCGTACAGTTAGTTACTGATGAATGCATGTGTGGTGAGTTATGCCTCGAAAAAATTATTCGCATCGAAAGAATCAGTCACAACAGTCACAGGACAGGTATCAAACTGAAATTAATCGAAAGATTAAAAGGATTAGTTCACAGTGGAAGCTGCTTATCTTAGGAATTGTTATTCTTGGGATTCTTATTGGCTGGATGCTTCCGCAAGTAAGCGATTCAATTAATCGTGCTACGGGTGGATATACAGCTACAGGAGAGGCAGCTGATACATTACAAACTCTTGCTGTTGTCGATGATCCTAAGCCTTTGAGCAATTATAATCGAGAGTATTTTGGCTTTAGGGAAACTGATACTGATGGCAATGGCTGCGATGTACGCGAAGATGTTCTTGCGCGTGATTTAAGTGATGTAAAATTCAAAAATAAAAGCTCGTGCAAAGTAGTATCGGGGATACTTAATGATCCGTATACAGGTAAAACGATACGTTTTAAGCGCGGTGTTAGAACAAGTGCTGCTGTACAGATCGACCATGTCGTTGCATTGAGTAACGCATGGAATTCAGGCGCGTATAAATGGAAAACAGATAAATTGCGTTTATTTGGTAATGATATGTACAATCTTCTCGCTGTAGATGGTCCAGCGAATCAAGAGAAATCTGATGCGTCGGCAGATTTATGGCTGCCTGAAAATACTCGTTATGACTGCGCTTATGTTGCACGTCAGATCGGCGTCAAGGCTAAGTATGAGCTTTCTGTGACAACAAGTGAGAAAAATGCCATGCTTAAGGTGTTACATAGTTGTCCAGCAGAAAAAATACCCACTCGGTGACCAGTGGTATCTGACATAGGCAAGCAATGATAGCAACGCTAACAATGATATTAGTGATATTAAATGGTTGAATCTATCTGAAATGTGCAGTATTCGTGTTTATGGATGAGCTATGTACCTATAAAAGAATATGAAAAAGCCGATGATTCCAAGAGAAGAGGGTTAATAGAGGATAATCACCGGCTTCCACAAATATAACGTGAATAGCCGCGTCTTTCAAACGCGAAACGCAAAAAAATTGCTTAAACCATATTTTGCAAGGCGTGTCCGGAGTGTTGAATTTATGCCATTAGTGAAGAGATATAAATTGTCAGCATGAAGAAAAGAAATAAGGTGACAGAAATTTTTTCATTAAAAAGCTAAAAATATGCGCAAATTTTGCGTTCTATTTCGTACTGTCTCGTTTTATATCGTTTCATGTCGCGATAAATATGGATTTGACAGCTTCTTACTGTAAAATAACTAGTGCCCATTCAAAATGAGTATTGAGAGAAGTTATGCGTCACAAACATCAGTATCGTTGTGGTTATATGCGTGAGAGTGCATCACAATGTATGACACAGGGTACACCACAAAATGAGTCACTTGTGAAGGTGCGTAGCAAATCCTGGCGTGCATTTATTGCCTCGGTAGTAGCAGGTGCGTGCATTTTTAGCTTGGCAGCATGCGGCGATAATACCCCAAGCTCGGCATTAGCATACGATTCAACGCATAATACATGGGCTTCAGAAAAACTGACACCACTTACAGGCGAATTCGCGGCATCAGGAGCCTCTTCGCAAAAATCTGCAGTAGATGCATGGATTGTCGGCTATAGCTCAGCACAACCGCATATTTCTATCTCTTATGATCCATCAGGCTCGGGGGCAGGTGTTAATGCTTTTCTTACAGGTGCTGTATCGTGGGCGGGTACGGATGCTCCTCTTAGCCAAGCGCAATTACAAGCTTCTCAAGCGGTATGCAATGGCGATAATGCTTTTGAAATCCCGACGTACGTTTCCCCTATTGCATTAGCATATAATCTTTCAGAGTATGGTTTGAATGGTAATGCCATACAGCTATCAGCAACCACTATTGCGAAGATTTTTAATGGATCGATTACGATGTGGGATGATAACGATATCCGGCAAGAGAATCCAGAAATTGCAAGTAAACTTCCGCATATAGAAATTACTCCAGTATGGCGTTTGGATAAATCGGGTACTACAAGAACTTTCCAGACGTATTTGCATCAGGCAGCTGGCGATGAATGGTCGAGCGAGCCAAGCGAAACGTGGCCAAATTCTATCGGCCAAGGCGCAAAGGGAACTCCTGGCGTTGTGATGACAATTGGTCAGGCACAAGGCACAATCGGATATGCTGATTACGCTCAAACAAGTGGCCTGGGAACAGTAGCTGTCAAAGTGGGTGACTATTACGTCGATCCTACACCAGATGCGACAGCAGAATTAATTGCTAACTCCACGTGGAACAAAGATGCTCACAAACAAGGACGTTATGTTCTTGATGTGGACTATGCAACTCAATCAGAGGGGGTATACCCAATAGCCTTGGTGAGCTATGATGTGGCGTGCCGTGTTTATCCGGATAAACGAGATGCGACGTTTGTAAAACAGTGGCTTAGCTATGTACTCAGCGATGCAGGACAGATAATTGCTCAAGATAATGCAGGAGCAGCACCATTGCCGAAAGCGTTACGCAATCAGATGTTGAGGACAGTTAAAACGATTACTAGTGCTTCGGATAGTAAATCCAGCAGCGGTTCAGAGGCTAAGGGACGCTCAGATAAAGCTTCCCAGCACAGTACGAATGTGCAGGTGCGATGATGAAGAAATTTAGTGCTGATAAGCTTTTCAAATGGTGTGCAGTAGGTGCGGGCGTGCTTATCCTCGCGGTTCTCGCAGCTGTAGCTGTATTCTTACTCATTCAAGCAAGCCCTGTTTTTATTGGTGATCGTGACGCTGCTGCGCATTCGATTTCTTCATTCACCGGTGGAAGCACGACAAACTTCTTTGTTTTTGTCGGACCACTCATCTTTGGAACGATTCTTGCCTCCGCACTTGCGCTATTTCTTGCTTTCTTCGTCGCTGTTGGAATTGCGTTGTTCATTTCGCATTATGCGCCAAAACGACTGGCATCGGTGCTAAGTTACATTGTTGATCTTCTGGCAGCTATCCCATCGGTTGTTTATGGCTTATGGGGTGCTTTTGTGCTTGTGCCACATACATATCCGGTATGGAAAGTAATTAACAGTGTATTGGGATGGATTCCGCTTTTTGGAGGTCCTGTATCAAATCCTCCACGTACCATAGCGACAGTTTCCATCGTGCTTGCAGTGATGATTTTGCCAATTATTACTTCTATGGCGCGAGATATTTTTGTGCAGACTCCGTTACTTCAGCAAGAAGCAGCACTTGCACTAGGTGCTACTAAATGGGAAATGATTAAATTGGCGGTACTTCCATTTGGTACAAATGGACTCGTATCAGCTTCTATGCTTGGATTAGGCCGTGCTCTGGGAGAGACCATGGCAGTGCTTATGATTCTTTCGCCAGGCAGTACATACGGAATTCATATTTTCACAGCTTCTCGTAATCAGACCATCGCCGCGAATATTGCAGCACAATTCCCTGAAGCAGATTCTATGGGTGTATCAACCTTGATTGCAACTGGTTTGGTCTTATTTGTCATTACTTTCGCTGTCAATTACATTGCCCGACGAATTACGCATCGTTCTTCGTCAAAGAAAAATGGCATGATAGCTAGTGTTATGGCTTGGTCCACGAGAAAGTTCTCCTCACGGAACGCCAACCACAGCGCCGTGTCTAAGAGTGATACGGGCGATAATAACAACGGGAAGGCTGGTGAATAATGTCAGATAAGAATCAAACTCAGACAGTTGAACCACAAGCTTTGGATCCTGATTTCGTACCAACTCCAGACTTCGATAAGTTTAAGCCTTCTCGTTCTTCTCTTGCTGCGCGTAAGCGTACAGATTTGCTCATGCGAATTCTCATTTATATCGCATTTGTCATAGCGCTTATTCCGCTTATTTCAGTCTTGTATACCACTGTGGTTAACGGCGTTCATCGTTTCGATTGGTATTTTTTGACGCATAATATGCGAGGCGTTGTTGGTGGACTTTACCCGTATGGCGGCATTCTTCACGCTGCTGTCGGCACGCTTGAGATTACTTTAGGAGCAGTTCTTATATCTGTTCCTATCGGCATTATGACAGCCGTATATCTTGTCGAGTATTCAGCTAAGAAGCGCTTGCATAAAGCTATTTCTTTCCTCATTGACGTTATGAGCGGTATCCCATCAATCGTCGCTGGTTTATTTGCATACGCGATGTTTAGTCTTATTCTAGGGCCTGGAACGATGAACGGTTTCGTCGGTTCAGTTGCTCTTTCTATTTTGATGATTCCTACAATTGTCCGAACAACCGAGGAAATGCTTTCTATCGTTCCTGTTGATTTGCGTGAGGCATCGTATGCTTTGGGTGTTTCGAAATCACGAACTATTGTGAAAATTGTTCTACGCACAGCTTTACCGGGAATCGTTTCAGGGGTCATTCTTGCGATTGCTCGAGTCATCGGTGAGACGGCTCCGCTTCTTGTTACGGCTGGTGCAATTTCCAGTACGAATTTTAACCTCTTCTCAGGGCGCATGACTACCTTGCCGGTTTACGTATATAACGAATTCCAACAGGGTATCGCATCCTGTCCAACGATATCGAAGTTTGGATCCGACGATTTCGGCTTGTGCGTGCCGGGAATTCGTATGGAAAGAGCATGGGCAGCCGCTCTTGTGCTTATCATTGTTGTGCTTATCTTGAATGCTATCGGTCGCCTTGTGGCGAAGATTTTCTCCGTGAAAACGAAGTAAGAAGAAGGAAGATTAATATGGGACAGCGTATTGATGTCAATCATCTCAACGTGTACTATGGGGACTTCCATGCAGTAGACGATGTGAATATGGTGCTTGAATCCAATAAGGTAACCGCATTTATCGGTCCTTCAGGCTGTGGAAAATCAACTGTGTTACGCACGCTTAACCGTATGCATGAGACTACTCCTGGTGCTCATGTTACGGGTGAAGTTCTACTTGAGGGAAAAGATTTGTATGCACCCGACACGGATCCTGTAGAGGTGCGGCGAGATGTAGGAATGGTTTTCCAGCGTCCTAACCCATTCCCGACAATGTCTATTCGAGAAAATGTTTTAGCTGGAGTGAAGCTTAATAACAAGCATATTTCAAAATCTGATGCCGACGATTTAGTTGAATGGGCTCTTCGTGGTGCCGCACTATGGAATGATGTCAAAGACCGCTTGGATAAGCCAGGCATCGGTCTTTCTGGTGGGCAACAGCAACGTCTGTGCATTGCGCGTGCAGTTGCTGTACATCCGCAAGTTCTTCTTATGGACGAGCCATGCTCGGCTCTGGACCCTATTTCTACACTTGCAGTTGAGGACCTGATTGGCGAGCTAAAAGATGAATTCACAATCGTCATAGTGACACATAATATGCAGCAAGCTGCTCGTGTAAGTGACACAACTGCTTTCTTCAATACTCAAGGATCAGGTAAACCAGGTCATCTCGTGGAGATGGCTGATACCACTACAATTTTTTCCAATCCACAATCCGAAGAAACAGAAAATTATATTTCTGGTCGCTTCGGCTAATAATTAAGGTTCTAAGTCCTGTAGGTACTTAGAATCACGAATCATATGGACATACTTATGGGGGAGTTAGCTATAAGTATGCTTCGTATGATGTGAGACTGGGAGACTCGGCGCCGTGCGGTTTTCAAACGGAGCTACGAAAAATTAACTAGAGAAAGAAAAACGAAGACACATGGAAAAGTTCTTCAAACTAAAGGAAAATGGTACCTCAGTATCAACTGAAATTACTGCAGGTTTGACCACTTTCTTCGCAATGGCCTACATCATTGCAGTCAACCCAAGCATTCTGAGCCAGACCGGTATGCCATGGGGTGCAGTGTTCCTTGCTACCCTGATCGCGTCGATTATTGGTACGCTCATCATGGGTCTGTTCGCAAACGTACCATATGGTCTTGCTCCTGGAATGGGACTAAACGCATTCTTTACCTTCACTGTCGTTAAAGGCGTAGGCTTTACATGGCAAGAAGCTATGGCAATGGTATTTGTATGCGGCATTATCAATATCATTATTACCGCTACATCACTGCGTAAGATGATTATTAAGTCCATTCCCCCTATGCTTCAGCATGCAATTGGTGGTGGTATCGGCGTATTCATTGCTTATGTCGGACTTCTTAATATTAACGTTGTCAATTTTAAATCTGGATCTCCAGCTCTGTCATCCTTCGCAGATCCTCAGTTGCAAGTATTCCTTATCGGTCTGATCGTGGCAATCATCATGCTGGTAGTAAAGTTCCCGCCAAAGCTGAGTTGGCTGAATAAAGGAGCTTTCGTTATCGCTATCGTCGTTGCAGCACTAGCTGGAATTCCATATGGCATCACTTCTATGGGCAAGTCCATTAGCCTTGTAGAATCGTTCCAACAACTTCCACAGACTTTCTTGGCTATTTTCACTCCGCAAGGATTCCCATCGCTGTTCTCTAATGCATCACGTATTCCTCTCGTTCTCGTGACGATTTTCGCTTTCTCCCTTTCTGATACTTTCGATACTATCGGCACCTTCATTGGAACTGGTCGTCGTGCTGGAATCTTCTCCGAAGAAGATGAAAAGGAGATGGAAGAGGGTAAGGGCTTTAGCTCAAAGATGGACAAGGCTCTCTTTGCTGACGCGACTGCTACTTCTATAGGTTCATTGCTCGGTACTTCGAATACCACTACCTACGTGGAATCAGCAGCGGGCATCGCAGCAGGTGGTCGTACTGGTTTGACTTCTGTGATTGTGGCTATTGGTTTTGCTCTTTCAGCCATTTTTGCACCACTCATTTCCGCAATCCCAAGCGCTGCAACATCACCAGTGCTTGTTATTGTCGGTTGCATGATGATTAGCTCTTTTGCTGACATCGATTGGTCGGATTTGACAGTTGCAATTCCTGCATTCTTCACCAGTATCTTTATGGCATTCGCGTATTCCATCTCTTATGGAATCGCAGCGGGCTTCATTACGTACTGTGTTGTGAAGGTATGCAAGGGTGAAGGAAAGAAAGTACACCCAATTATTTGGGCAGTCGCAGTACTCTTTATTGCGGATCTTGCATTACAAGCAATTATCTAGGCGTATAAAAGACTGCATAATTGAGCTTTAGCTAACCTTGATTCAATTGGGTCGGTTCTATAGAAGATTGCTATAGAACCGACCCAAAATATATGTGGAAAGAGACGTGTATATCTGTGAAGCTAATGTGAGAGTCAGATAGAAGGGTTAGCTTTTCTAATTGAGAAGAGATTCCCACTAGATTCGATATACCAACCGCATGATTTGTAATAATCAATTATCAGATAGCCCAGAATAAAACCACATAAATTAAGAATGATATCGACGATATCAAGAATTCCTAGATGAAAAATATATTGGGAAAACTCGCAGCTGAGTATAACTAGTAAAAAGATAAGTACTGAACGAGTCATAGATTTAGACTTAATGGAGATACAACTTCCGATAGGAATAAATAGAAGCATATTTATGAATACTGTAATCGGCAAATCTCGAATTTGATTGATGATGTCTAGAGGATTGAGATTTACAGAGCTAAAACCGCGACTTTTGAACATAACCAGCATAATGGTTAATATGCAATACAAGCTGAAGCATACAGCAATAAAGAATTTTGAATATTTATTAATGAATATTTGAAAAGATAATAAAGATATTAATAGTGAACACAGTGCTAAGAAAGAAATTATAGTAATTGGATACTCTAGTAAGTATTTATATCTGCCCAATAAGAGACATAATAAATTCCATACTTCATCAAGCTCAACAATAATGAAACGGAGAGAAAAAAGCGACAATCCCAATAATGATTGCAAGCGATAGTGCAGGTATTTTTTTCATAGATCCTCCTTGAACATGAGATACATAAAGCTGGTACATCTCTATTTTACGGTAGACATGATTATTACTTATGGAAACTGGAAATAAAATGTGGCTGGTTATTGCTTCGACATGCAATAACCAGCCACATTATAAAAGCAATATTGGGATTTAATACCAGTTGTATGACTGGGAATGAGCCCATGCGGCAGATGGTGTACCATAACGACCTGCAATGTAGTTAAGACCCCACGTGATTTGGGTAGTTGCGTTAGTCTGCCAATCAGCGCCCGCGCTCGCCATCTTGCTTCCTGGAAGAGCTTGTGGGATTCCGTAAGCGCCGGAAGGGTTTGCGGCGGTTGTACGCCAGCCAGACTCCTTATTCCATAAATTAACCAAAGCAGTAAAGTCAGATTCTGACCATCCGCGGGCAATGACCATGTCGTGTGCGATAGATTGTGCTTCGCTTACTGGTGTAGTGGTACCAAGATTTGCTGATGAAGAGCTGCTACTTGAGGATGAGGATGAAGAAGCTTTCTTTGTGCCGACATGAACTTCTTCATTTACAGGAGCTGTCTTCACATACTCGGCTATCGTCGTTGTTGAAATGACATTATCACCATTTTTAGTGACAAGATTTGTTTGCTCAACTACGCCATCTTGTCCCTTAGTTGTTACCTTACGTGTACCCGCAGCAAGAGTATCGTCCTGGACTTCTACGGTGTTGTAAGGAACAGATTGCTCAACCGTTTGTACTTCAGAATTTGCTCGAGTAATGCGAATTGTTGTGGACTCTTTTACCTTGGTATCAAGAGAAGGAGATACGCGATCGGTATCTTCGAGTGTGATATTGCCGGCTTCAAGAACGGACTTTACAGTGGTGAACTTTGTGCCCACAACCATGCGTTCAGTGCCATTGATAACTACACGAATATATTGCGAGTCTGCAGAAGCATCACCTTCACCGTTCTTTAAAGCGGTACGCAGTGTGCTTCGAGAAATATCTTGGCTGTTGCTTGTAAGTTCGTTAATCGAATATGCCGTAATATCAGACACACGAGAACCATTAAGATGACTTGCTGTCGCAACAATACCGCCAGTAGCTAACAAAACAATTGATGCAGCTCCAGCTCCCACAGCAATCCAATGCTTGCGAGTCATTTTCTTACGCAATGGTACTAATGGTTGACCGTGTCGACCTGACATAAAACCCCTAAGTTCGGCGAATAAAATCGATATTCAGTTATACGAATGCTTATTTAAACAACAAACTATGTAATTCTACCATTGATTATGTATGCTAGCCAAGTTGGGTTATGAAAACCAGGTTTTTATTACGTTGAGCGCAATGCTTTTCGTCGGGTATATGCTTGTAGCTTATACCCAAGGAAATTATTTGGGTAACCATCATCGTCGAGATAATACTTGATTTGTTGAGAGCGTGTATTTAATTCGTTCGTCGCATATCGGTGTCATTTACGGAATAGAATGAGAGCGCATTGTTAATAAATGCAAAAAAAGGATATAGAAATACAAAAATATAGGAGTTCCGATAAACTCGAAAGTGAGAATGATAATAAAAGAAAGATTGTAAAGAGGGTTTACAATGAGAAGTTTTTCTCGTTCAATCGTATGTTTAGCTACTGCAGCAATGATGAGTGTAGTAGCCAGCATAGCAGTTATTCCGTATCATGCTTACGCACAGGAAAACGAGCTACCAGTGGCACAGTTTGTTCATTCCGATGGGGAACTTTATTGCAATACTGCTGGAGTGGTGAATGCTAGCTATCACGCTGCTATTGATATTAATGTTCCAGTGACCACTATTCTTGCAGGTCTAGAAAGTGAAATGGCCACTGCTGCTGCTCAGGGGCAGCGTCCGCATGGTGTTGAAGGTAAAAACCGCACTCCATATATTGACTATAATTTTACTTTCCCGCATCGTGTGAGCTTCGGTACTATTACAACGACTAACAACTCGTCACTTATTGATAGCGATAAAATTATCAGTACTAAGGCAGATAGAAGCGTCAATGTAAAGATTTATCTTAAAGATCTTAATTGGCAACAAATTTATAATTTATATTCAGCAGATAAAGCCAATCCAAGTGCCCATACGGTAAAAATCACCATTCCTTATGCCACGTCGACACCATATCCATCTGAAGCAGCAGAATTTAGCCAAGCGAAAATAATCGGTAAGGGGTCGTTCGCATACTATTCTTCGGATACTCTTGCTGAACAGGCTCCACGTGTAGCCCCTGATATGGCATACTCGACTGATACTGTATCCTTACCATTCATGGAAGATGCAAGCTCATGTTTTAATTTGGCTCCGATGAAAACGACACGATACATTGATGAAGAAACTGGTCTTGAAGTACGTCCATCGGTTGCGGGAGTTAATTTTGCACAATTTGTTGAGATTCCTGGATATATATTTTCAGGTGTTGAACGCCGATACGGAAGCTTAACGGGAACATATAAGTATCGTAAACCATTCTCTGATATCGCTTCGGATAATTCTTCTACGATAGATGCCGATATGCTCGAGAGCACTAATGGTGGTGCATTCGATACTCAGCATGGGGCAGCAATTAGTTTGCAAGGTTCATCAGCTGTTTTTGATGTCAAAACAACGGCAAGTATTGATGATATTCGTGGTGGAAAGATTGCTGAAATTCTTGAAAAATATAAGAATGATGCCGATGCTTCATTACGCGATGTACAGTTGACTTTCGAAGTAGATTTAACGCTTCCTGAGCAGCTACAATTTACTCGAAGCTCTACTGTATCGGTTACTGATAACGATAATTTTGATGTGGACAACGTTGTTATCAGTGGGCGCAAAGCTCAAGCGATGATTAGCCTTAAGAAGGTAAATTCGATAACACGTTTTAATCAGTTGAAGCAGATCCTTGATAATCTTGATGCGAATTTAGCGGTAGTTGTGAAATCAGTGACTTTCGCAGGCTCAGCACAATCGAATACAAATTATACGATGACTGTAACAAAATTACTGGAACATTCTCGGGAACAGTTTCAGGAGAATTCGAAATCGTAACTCCTGGAATGCCTGCACCTGCATGCCCTCCAATGATGACAATTCCAGGTAGACCACGACCAGAAGATATCCCATTAGCACCTAAAGTTGATAGTACTGTGATTGATGAGCCGTCTATATTATGCTATCCACAAGTATTGAATGGTTTCGGTCAGCCAACTTGGGATGGTCCTATAAATCCGCCACGCCCGTATGGAAGACATATAGACCACAATTTCAAATACGTATTCTCTGGTGTGCAGAATCCTGAGGGTGCTGATGGAACTGGTGCTTCTGGAATCAGTCTTACAGTGCAATATCCGCAAGGTAAGAAAATAGGCAAGCCACAGAATCCGCAAAAGCATAATGATAAGAAAAAGAATCTTGCAAAGACTGGTGCTGCACTTGACGTACCAATTATAGCTGTGGCGGTGTTTGTGCTTATGACTGGAGTGCTTATAGTTGCTCGACGATATGCGCAGCAAAAGTAGCTAAAGGTGAGTAAGAAAAATAAGTCAGAAAATAAGATCGCATAAATAGCATGAGGGGTGGCTTGGGAATAATTCTCCAAGTCACCCCTCATAAACTATCTATATCTTGCTTTATCAGTATATAGTTTCTTAATTGAGAGAGTCTGAAGCCGATGATTCAGTCGAATCATCAAGCTCTACCTTGCTCATGTCGAGTTCTTCAACCTGCTTAATCAAATCTTCCAAATCGGATGCGCGAAGTGCTCCTGCCTGCTGAAATACAACTGTACCGTTCTTAATCGCCATAAGAATGGGTACGGCTTGAATATTTGCTGCCTGAGCAAGTTCTTGATTCTGATCGACATCAACTTTACCGAAGTAGATATTGTCATGCTTTTCAGAAGACTTTTCGTAGACAGGTCCGAATGCTCGACAAGGTGGGCACCATGTAGCCCAGAAATCGACGAGAACTATGTCGTTCGCATCGATGATATCGTTAAATGCATCCTGTTTAATCTCGTGAGTTGCCATAGCTCTCCTTAATTTTACGTATTTCATAGTTTACATCTACTGCATTATGCAACTGTCTACAGTCTCAAAAAATTCCTAGATTTGCTCTGAGCAAAGTGTCATAATATATGTATGCCAGTTTTACATGATGAGATTCCAGATAACGACGATTTTGATGCTGGGCGCAAGCGTGGAGAGTTTGATAATATAACGCCTGATGATTTTTTGAGAGGTACTTCCTCTCATAATCCTCCCGGATGGCTTACTTCGCGCGAGATAGATAAATTACGCGCGCAATCGCCAATTCCATATGTTGTGGTTCTTCCTGTACGAACTGATGAATTTGGGCGCATTGCTTACGTTGGCTCATTGCTCACAGCTAGTGATGATGACGGTACTGTATCTCGAACTCTTATCACAGGGCGAATTGTGTTCCACGAGACGATTAGAGAAGCAATTGCTCGCAATATTTCCAAAGATTTAGGTGATATGACTCTTCCTCATATACCGGTGAATTTACAGCCGTTTACAGTAGCTGAATTTTTCCCGACACCTGGTGTAAGCCCGTATTTTGATGCACGCCAACATGCCGTTGCATTGTGTTATATCGTCGAAATTGCTGGTGAATGTCAACCAATGGACGAAACGCTCGATGTGGAATGGGTGAGCCCCGAAACGGCGCTGACCCAAGAATTTTTAGGACAGCTTCCTAATGGTTTCGATCGCATTATGGTACAAGGACTAACTGCGGCAGGAGCGTAGATCTTTTCGTTGAAATTAAAGGAGATAAACGTTTATAGGAGGACATGACGGGGTGCTTCTATAAACGCCTTGCGATGGGAATAGACGACGAGATTTTGTGATAAAATGAGGGTAGTTTTGTAGTTGGTCTACACAAACACAAGCAAGAGAAGAGGGCTTGCTTTGGCGCAGACGCTAAAACGGTGTAAATAGCTTACGTAGTATGAATGTTGATGGGGAACCATCTTCGTTGCAGCCTTCATCTCTGTACGGTTTTGTTAGAGGGGAAGACTTATGAAGAAAGCAACGAAGCAATTCCTCACAGGTTTGCTATCTTTTATCTTTGTCGCATCAGGTTTTCTGATGTCATCGCATGTGGCTTATGCTCAAGAAAATACTGCAGGGCTAAAATTTAATACTCTTATGATTAAGGAATCCGATTCGGGTACTGTCATCGCTGATTTGCTAGCCGGACAAACTCCAGAGCTCAAAGCTGGAACGACCTACGCTTTAGATGTTGAATACTCGGTGCCCGCTAGTTTGCAGTTCTCACCGACATATTTTAAGGCATACTTCGGCAACGGGCTGTACGTCAAAACTCTTCCGGGTGCCACATTTACTCCGGGGCATATTGAATCTACAGGATTTGAAGAACTTACTGTGAGCCCTTCGGGTACAGGAACATCTCCATACGGATATCCGCAGGCTGGCTCTGAGAAATCTCGCAGTGGCGAGCTGGAATACAAAACGAAGAATTCATTAACCAATGTGTCGTCTCGCAATGAAATTTGTTTTACTGTTGATGATGCGTATTTGAATCAAAGCACGCAGCAGATTCTTACTGATGTATTGAAAGTAAGTTTGCGCACAGATACTACCCCAGATGTAGATGCGCACTCCTATAACGTGACATCAAACCAGTCTTATCAATATACGTTCTATACAAACCAATCAACTGAAGTAGTTTCAAAGGGCGGAGAAACGTCGACACTTAATGTGCAGAATGTGGGCGGTTATTCGTTGACTGCAGCACATAGTAAAACGCAAGTTGACATCATATATCCGAGCGATATCGAATTAGTAGGTCTTGAAGATAAAGCTCTCTACCATAAGAATGGAACTATAGTTTCTACAGTTGAGAATGCTGGGCTTAAGACATCTACGGTGGAATGGGATGAGCCAGGATCATACTCGAGCGGCTTGTCTTTCTATCCGCATGTGAAAGTTCCATCAAATAGTACTCGAGCAAAAGGTTCATCATTTAACGTCATTATTAGAAACTTTAAGAAGACGATTTGGAATGATAATCCGAACGTTGGTAGAACGTCTGAGAATACTCAAGCAGTCATGACTGTAACAATTATCGACGGACAAGATCCTGAAAAAATGACACTACATGCATTAGTTGATTCAGCGCCAAACTGGGCATTCAAGAAGAACGATTCTTATAATGTGCGCTTGGGATCTCTACTCATCAAAAACGAGCTTGTAACTGATACTAAGGCTAAAACTCTCGAATTTGACATTGATCAGTCAGATACGGCGATAATTCGAGGTGTCACAATTCCATGGCATAGTTCCATGGCCTACGGCCAAATTCATTGGACTTCTGCTGATGGGCGAAGCGGAACTGCTGATCCGAATATTTTACAAAAATCAAATGTGTCCGCGCTGATTACGAATACTGCCTTAGGTCTTGGAATCAACGACTCCATCAAATCAGTGAAGATTGATTTAGGAGTCATTCCTGGCCGTTATGACGGTGTGCAGCCTATGCGAGATTTACTTGTTACGAGCAATCCAAACGCTAAATATGTATCCGATGAATTTTATGGGTGGTCATATATTCCTGCCGGTATCTACGGCAGTTGGAAGAAAGGTACACAAGCAGATGTGGTGTCCACTGCCAAATTGTATACAACGGGTGAACAACCTTCTGCGGATGAAACCTATACACTAATTGGTAAGTCAGTCGCGCCACGAGTGGTTAATGGTGTAGGCAGTATTAACAAGACGCAGGTGCTTGGCGGAGATGGATTTACAATATCCGGACGAATTGATGATGCTAATTGGGATTGGAATCCATTACAAGAACCAGTGCTCTATATGATTATGCCAGAGGGCTTTAGCTATTCTAATCTTCAACTCACTAATGGTACTTTGAGTTCGCCTGAATATGTAGGGGAGTTTGAAAAGGATGGCGTTAAAGTCAAAGCATGGAAATACTCAGTTGATATCGGTCAAGAAACGCGTGGACAGTATCAGCCTGATTTTACGAGCAAGAATATGAATGTCTCTTTCGACGTAAAAACAGACAAGAGAGCCAAGCGCGGGACATACCATATCAATGATTTCTTAGGCATAACGACTCAAGATTTTGCTGAAATTGGTGCCGTGATTAAAGCCGAAAAGTGGGATAGGAGTAACTGGAACACTAGCAAATATACGGCTGCTTTTGGTAATGCTATTAACTCTGGCAAAGACATGGTGTCATTATCGGAAGGGCCGGGAGTAGCGGTTAGCCAAGCATATGGAATTACAGCTCAGGCAGAATTGCTTATTCCTCAAACAGGAAAATCGTACATTTACGATGCTACGTCGGAAGATAGTAAGACTGATACTACTCCAATCTTGGGTAACGGTGACAAAGCGGTCATGCGTATACGCGTTCGTAATAATACAACGACAGCAATTGATCACGCTACATTATTTGTCCCATTGCTCAATCAGGAAGCAAACTTTGGGAACGCATTTATGCCAGAGGGTGTAACCAAACTTCCGCTTCAACTCGATCATGTTGATGTGACTGATAATTTTACTGTTAAATATATTCATATCAAAAATGGGAAACAGTTTGCAATTAATACGGCTCCACAGCCGGCTGATTATGAGGAAGTAACGAATCCAAATGATGCAAATATGCTGATGTTGGTTTCGCAGGTTGCGGTGGCTCCAGATGATGGTGGTCGTGTTGATATTACATATAAAGTTCCAGAGGAATTAACGCGTTCATATAACAATCTCAAAGACGTTATCACGCCCGTTCTGGATTACGATATCAATGGCAATAAGTCAACACTTACAAAGGAACCAGCCGCAGTCAGCTTCTTTACTGACAAGGTTGAAACGATTAGTATACCGGTAGAAAAGGTATGGCAAGATCATGATGATGAATACGGTTCTCGTCCGCAGAGCGTGCGGATAAGCGTATACGCCGATGACGAGAAAGTTGCGGAGCATAACTTTGTTGAGGCTGAGCAATGGAAGCATACCTTTGTAGATTTGCCGAAGATTAAAGATGGTAACGAAATAGCCTATAGCGTTCGCGAAGAGAGCATGAGCAGTTATACGGCGACGATAACCGGTAACCAGACTCAAGGCTTCATAGTCACGAATACATATTCGGTGAGACCGGTAACTATTAAACCTACGGTAAAGAAAGTTATGCAGGGTAATCCTGAACAGAATTCAACGTTCACTTTCCATATGAAAGCGTTAAATCAAAATAGTCCTATGCCTCACAGTGCAGTAGGGTCTATGGCGACGGCGACAGTTAATGGTGCTGGAACAAGCGAGTTTGATACCGTAACGTTTACTGTTCCAGGGACTTATAAGTATGAAATTACGGAAGTTAACGATCACGTGACGAACTACGAATACGATACCTCTGTGTACCTTCTCACTGTTCATGTCACAGATGTAAACGGGCAATTGGTAGCGCAGAAAACTATCGAGAAAGCGGGAGAAACTTCAAACGATATCGTATTTACTAATACATATCGCGCACCTGTAAATCCAACAGTTCCGACAAATCCAAGTAATCCAGGTACGCCAAGTAATCCAGGAAAGCCAGTAAAACCAGGAACTCCAGTAGTAACGTCGCCAAGAAAGCAGCCAAAGGCAACACCGAAAAAATCGGAACTAGCAAAAACTGGTGTCCGTATTGATGCGATGGTGTACGTGTCTGTGCTGTTGCTCATGATAGTGACCGTGCTAAAAGTCGTATCTGTAGGGATAAACAAGCGTAGACAATAATAAGTCATGCTATCTGCGATAGTTAGATGAGATTGCTAAGCTAAGACTGCCTAGCTAAGATTGCTAAGACCGCTAATACGATTACCTGTAAACAGTTCAGATAATCCATATTAACGGTCTTTTACATTTATAGATGTATAAAGATGCGTATATCGCGTGTGCTCATTTACGTAATGTGTGCATGATAGCGTAAAAGTATGGCAATTGAGTACTTCGACATACCCGTATATACATATCATCGTCCATCTCTTGCACAAGCGGCCTCGCGCACGCCCATTGTACTCATTCATGCTTTTCCTGTAGATCATCATGTGTGGGATAAGGCAGCTGCAGAACTTACCCAGCAACTGATTGATCAAGACTTAGACACAAGTATTTTTGCGGTTGATATGCCGGGAGCGGGGACGAATCCTCCAGCGCCAATAGATCGCGTAGGCGATATCGCTTCTGATGGGGCGTATACGGAAGCAATGGATCGTATGGCGTCGTCCATTGTGCATGCCACCCAGAAAATGGGATATGATAAAGCGATTTACGTAGGTATATCCATGGGGGGATATGCGACTTTGTCTATTGCGCGACAATTCCCTGATGCAGTTGCTGGATTGGCCTTATGTGATACGAAGCCAGATGCAGATACACCTGAGCAGAGAAGGAATCGTTTAGCGGCGGCTTCGCGTGCAGAATCGGAAGCGACGCTTGAACCGGTTATCCATTTTGCTCAGCCGCATGATGGTGATTCTGAATTTAAGAAATCTGCTGAATTTATTAGCACTTTTATGGGGTGGATTAATGCGCAAACGCCATCTGGAATTGCGTGGCGACAGCGCATGGCTGCAGGTCGGCGAGATGAACATGATACGCTCGAAACAATTACTGTGCCTGTAGCGGTTATCAGTGGGGCTCGAGATGATTCGTCGAATCCACGTATCATGCGCCCGATGGCTGAAGCAATGACCCATGCGAGTGTAACTTTTAATGAGATCGACGATGCTGGACACTTTACATGTTTCGAAAAACCTCATGAGGTAGCAAAAGCCTTGACAAGGCTCGCACAAGAAGTTTTTGAGATAAGTAACGATGGCTTAGACCGTAATTCGCGTCTGCAAAGTGCTACAAATCAGTATCCCTATAGTTTTGAAAGTTTACGGCTTGGTCAAAAACTAGATGATGTACCACTTGCTCGAGGGCATGTGGATTGGCGAATTGATCAGCGTGAAACGATAACGGAAAGTTCGTGGGGTACTATACTAAGCCAAGAAAATTCCCAAGTAATTCTCGTGAGAAATGGTCGAGTTGCTCTTGCTAAAAACGGTATCGGTGCTACCGTCACAACAGGGCATAAGCGTCGCATAGCTACTTTCCCAGGGCACTATATGGTGAAGGCGCTAGAGGCATATGGTGATTGCCTGTATTTCTTGGGAGAAGTTGGCGAAACTGTATACATTGCAGCTGATCTTGATGAAATGGAACTCCAAAGCGAAGGTAAACCTATTGATAAGACGAGCACATTCATAACCATGAGTTCGCTGCAATTTGATTGGTTGCCAGTGCGTAGTGTTGCTCCTTTGCTTTCTGATAATGAAGCGCAACTTGTCGTTATGGCGACGGGGCTTGGGATGTGGCATAGGAAATCACGTTTTTGTGGGGTATGTGGATGCAAAAACCGCAATATCAATGGCGGATGGGCGACTCGATGTGAGAGTGAAGAACATCATGTAGGTTTTCCTCGCGTCGAACCCGCTATGATTGTGCGCATTACTGATAAAAAAGACCGTATCCTTCTTCAACATAATCTCTTATGGGAAGAGAAGGTTCATTCCGTATGCTCGGGATTCGTCGAGGTTGGTGAAAGTGCCGAACACAGCGTGCATAGAGAAGTACGTGAAGAGCTCGGTATTGGTGTTACGGATGTACATTACTTAGGGTCGCAACCATGGCCTTTCCCAGGGTCGTTGATGCTAGCGTATAGCGCACAGGCAGATAGCGATGAAGTGAAGATTGATACACGTGAGCTTGAAAGTGCACGCTGGTTTACTCGTGATGAGCTTATGAACGCGCTCGCATTCGGTGAGATTGAGCTTCCTGGAGCTTCTTCAATTGCGCTAAAAATGATTGAGCAGTGGTATGGAGCAAAATTACGATAAGATAGTGCCTATGAGTGAAAATACACCACAAGCGCCAAATTTGAGCGTACCTGATCATTTGAGCTATTCCGAAGACCATGTATGGGTGGATACTTCTGTATCACCTGCTGTGCTTGGAATTACGGAATATGCTGCTGAACAGTTGGGCGATCTCGTATTCGTTGATCTTCCTGAAACCGATACTGAAGTTCAAGCCGGTGATGAACCAATTGAATTAGAATCAGCTAAGGCAATTTCCACAATGGTTATCCCCGTATCTGGGACTATCAAGTATGTTAATCAGGCTGTATCTGATGATCCAGAAGTTATTAATTCGGATCCGTATGGTGAAGGATGGATTGTCAAAATTGAGCTTGATGATGACGAGCCAGAACTCTTAACAGCTGAAAACTACGCTGAAATAGTTAAATAATCAGGTTAAGAAAGTTAAGTATTATAAAATAGTGAACCATTGATTATGCAGTTCTTGTTACTGTGTAATCAATGGTTACGTATAGTACCTCGACCCAGTAGAAATCACTATGATTAGTAAGCAAAGCCAGAGCAGGTCTGAGAAAACCACTGAGAAAACCACAGCGAAAACGACAGTGAAAACAATCTCCCAATCGGCTGAGAAAAACTCCGAGAAGAGATCAGGAAAGAACGCGAAGGATTCTCAGCCGAGCAAGTCTCGATGGACTAAGATAACGCGTCCAATTATGGCACAGCGTACTCGCACAACTATTGATCGTCCCTCTATTCATGAGAAGACTGAGACGAAGCCAGCCCCTATTCAATTCATGCGTCGAACGGTAACATGCATATTTGATATGTGGTATAAGGCATCAATGTATTGCGCTCGTAAAGCTCATTGGGAGCCTCGAGTTGAGCCATATGTAGGCTACGGCACTGAAAAATTCTCACGAATCATTTGTCGAACTGTATATAGCGCACGTGGTCGCGGAATTCGTCGTACTATAAACCGTGGAATTCGCAATATTTTCATGGTTCCGGCTCCTCGTGTTCCGGTGCGTATCAGTATTGATGATATTCCAGTACTTACTGCACAGATTGGTGATTTAAGCCAGTACGATAGTTTAGATTCAATTGCGGAATCTGATATTAGCCGTATCAATACTGATAATCAGGGGTATCTCGATTTACTTACCAAGCGCAACATGACTGCTGGGATGCATACGATTGCGTATAGCGTAAAAAATCGCGCTCCTGTTTTTTCACCGTTGTATATATCACCGGATGGTTCCCCAGTAGGGATTATTTCTGATGTAGATGACACGATTATGGTGTCACAAGTACCTAATGCAGCACGTGCAGCGATAAAATTCCTCTTTACGAGCCCTCATAAACGTGCATCAGTTCCGGGAATGAGTGTCTTCTATAACAAGATTGCTGACCTTTTCCCAGGTGCTCCATTCTTCTATCTCTCGACTTCACCGTGGAATGTAGAAGGAACAATTCGTGAAGTTATTCGTTCGCACGGATTCCCGCAAGGACCAATCTTGCTACGTGATATAGATCCTCGACCGAAGACTTTTATTCCATCAGGCGTACAGCATAAATTGGAGTTTGCTCAGCAACTAATGTCTGATTTTCCTCATATGAAATTCATCCTACTTGGAGATGACGGTCAACAAGATCCGACAACGTATGCGCGTTTAACACGATTGTATCCTGACCGAATTCTCGCAATCGGTATTCGCCAGCTTACTACTGATGAAAAGCATTTACAGCAGACTCTTTCTCCAACGAGCGCTCCGGATGTAGGTGTGCCAGTTTTCTATGGACAATCTGGAGTAAGCTTGATGGCTACCATGCTTCCATTATTGGAACAGATTTCACGTCAGAATATGAGATAACACAGTTAGATTCTGAAACGTATACGCAGCTGCAAAGGATAATGATGACTGAACTTACTACCGATTACTTTAGCTCTCATGAGATTTCGTTGGATAGTGTTCCTCATGCACAGAAGAAACCGACGGCTAGACGCTATCATGGACGCGAATTTATAGATAACTATGAATGGCTGCGTGACAAAGAATCAGAAGAAGTTAAAAATTATGTAGCTGAGCATAATGCTTTTGCCGATAAAGTTACGAGCCATTTATCGTCGTTGAAGCAGACCTTATTTGGCGAATTAAAGAACCGCGTGCAAGAAACGGATATGAGCGTGCCGACGCGAATAGGGAAGTATTGGTATTTTGCTCGAACTGAAGAAGGCAAACAGTACGGCAAACAGTGTCGCGTGCCAATTGCTAGTGAGGATGATTGGACCGCTCCTCAAGTGGAGGCGGATAAAGAGCTACCTGGTGAACGTATTGTTTTTGATGCCAACGATGAGTCACAAGGTCATGATTTCTTCCGTTCCGGTGGGCTAGATCTTGATAAAGACGGGAAATTGCTTGTCTATAGTATCGATACGACTGGCGATGAACGATATGATGTGCATGTACGAGATGTGGAAACTGGGGAAGATCTACCTGATCTCATTCAAGGTGTAAGCGCAGGAGCAAATATTACACCTGATGGTCAATGGATTTTCTACATTCGAACGGATGACGCGTGGCGCCCTTGTGAAGTATGGATTCACCGTGTTGGTACTGATAGCAACAATGATGTTATGGTCTGGCGCGAAGAAGATGAACGATTCTGGGTTGGATGCGGTTTATCGTTCGACGAATCCATGATGATTATCGAGACGGAGTCAAAAACTACGTCAGAAGTATTGCACCTTCCTGTATCCGATATCGCTGGATTATTATTACCAGATGGGGATCCTGCGGCGAAACGGTTTGAACCGTTTATTAAGCGCCAGGAAAATATCGAATACGATGTAACTTTCGCACGTTTTGAAGCAATGGGCGATAACGGCGAGGATGTGCCAGTTGCAGTAGTCGTTCATAATGTAAATCACCCAAATTTTGAGATTGACCTTATTGATATGCGCTCTCATGAGGGGCCGTATCAGTTAGGAGATGGCGATTGCATTGCTGTTGGTTCAGACTACGGATGTGAGCAGGCAAGTGAAGTTGCGCGTGCAAAATCTGTCAGCGAACCATATTTCGATGACAGGAATCCAGCGATATTACAGGGAGCTTGTGGACTACAAGTAGGTGGTTTGGGCATTTACAAGAGTTTCATTACTCTAAGCTATCGTGCCGATAGTCTTAGCCACTGCGCAATCGTGTCAAAAGAGCAAGCTTTTAAGGATTGGAAAGCTGGACGTCCTATAAGTTTTACAACTTTAGGCGAGGACGATACAGAAACGATTCCGGCTGTTGGATTCGGATCAAATCCTGCATATGAAGCTCCTGTCGTACGCTACGGATTTGGCTCATATACACGGCCTAGTCAGTTACGCGAGCTTAATCCGATAACTGGAGAAGACCATTTGCTGAAGAAGGCGAACGTTCTTCATTATGATGAAAATCTATATGCTGAACGGCGTTTATGGGTTACGGTGCGAGACGGTGAGCGAGTGCCAGTATCTTTAGTATGGAAGAAGGGGCTTGTTCCATCACTTGACGGGTTGAGCTTAGAAAATGACGAGCTCTCTAGTCCGGAACTTTCTGAACTTTTTAATACTCAGGATAGACCAAGCATGCAAGGCTCTTCACCTATGTTTATTACTGGTTACGGATCGTATGAGATAAGTATGGGTCCAGGATTTTCTGTAGCACGCCCAAGCATGCTTGATCGCGGAGTAATTTTTGCCGTAGCCCATATCCGCGGTGGTGGTGAAATGGGTCGTGCTTGGTATGAGCAAGGGCGCCGCTTGAATAAAATCAATACATTTAATGATTTTGTCGATGTTACAGCAGCTCTTGAATATGCTGGAATTGCCGATCCTCATAAAACCGTCGCTAATGGTGGGTCTGCAGGTGGCTTGCTGATGGGTGCGATTGCTAATGCGGCGCCATTCTTGTATGCCGGAATAGAAGCGGATGTACCTTTTGTAGATGCGTTGACATCTATCTTGGATGAATCATTACCGCTAACAGTAACGGAGTGGGATGAGTGGGGCGATCCTTTGCATAACGAACAGGTATACGATTATATGAAATCGTATACGCCGTATGAGAATGTTATGACGGCTGATGAAAGACGTAAGAAGTTTGGAACAACGCATTTCCCGGTTATCTTCATTACTACGTCTATGAACGATACTCGCGTATTGTATGTAGAACCGATGAAGTGGATTTCTCGGCTTAATGAGCCGGAAGTGGACGTTCAGGCATTCGCAAAAATCGAAGTTGAGGCTGGGCATGGTGGTGTTTCTGGTCGCTATAAGCAGTGGGAAGAAGTTAGCTTTGAAAATGCGTGGTGTCTTGACATTATGGGGTTGTCCAAGTAGCGGACAGAAATGCTCACTTTGTGATTATTTCTCCTACACTGGTATTCATGACAGATACACGAGTTTTTAATATCGCAGTAATTCCTGGCGATGGTATTGGAAAAGAGATTACTCCTCAAGCCCAAGCAGTGATGGAAAAGGCTACGGAAGGCGTAGCGCAATTTAACTATACCCAGTTTGATCTGGGTGCAGATCGCTACTTGCGAGATGGGGTTATCTTAACCGATGAAATTCTTGATGAAATCAAGAAAAACGACGCGATACTTTTAGGAGCGATTGGCGATCCGCGTATTAAAGCAGGAGTTCTCGAACGTGGTCTTTTGCTTAAAATGCGTTTTGCGCTCGATCATTACATCAATCTGCGTCCATCGAAGCTATATAAGGGTGTAACATCGCCTTTGGCAAATCCCGGCGAGATTGATTTCGTTGTAGTGCGCGAAGGAACTGAAGGTTTGTATGCAGGTGCTGGTGGTTCCACTCACGCGGGGACGAATCAGCAGGTAGCTACGGAAGTTTCGATTAACTCGGCGCATGGAGTAGAACGAGTTGTACGATACGCTTTCGAGCTTGCAATGAAACGTCGTAAGCATGTGACACTTGTACATAAAAAGAATGTGTTGGTAAATGCTGGCGATATGTGGCAGCGAATCGTGAATGAGGTTGCAGCTGAATATCCTGAAGTTACGCATGACTATTTGCATATCGACGCAACAACTATTTTTATCGTGACTGATCCGGGACGTTTCGATGTTATCTTGACGGATAATCTTTTTGGCGACATCATTACTGATGAAGCAGGAGCGGTCGTGGGTGGAGTAGGATACTCTGCTTCTGGAAATATCAATGCTTCTGGCGAGTATCCATCTATGTTTGAGCCAATTCATGGTTCTGCACCAGATATCGCAGGACAGGGAATTGCTAATCCAACTGCAGCAATTCTTTCTGCCGCAATGCTTTTGCGCCACCTTGGCCTCGAAGATGCAGCTTCGAGAATTGAGGTTGCTGTTGAAGCCGATATAGCAGAAAAGGGATCAACTGAGCGTTCGACTGAGCAAGTTGGTAAGGATATTCTGGCTAGACTCTAAACTCATTGAATATGAGTCATAATAATTCGTGTATAGTGTGCCGCGGGGAATATAAAGTTCCCGGCGGCAAACTTGTAGCTGTACAAGTTAGTATCGCTAGTGATGATGCTAGCGCTACCGAGAACTGTACTACCCATGAAAGTGCTTCTCATGCGAGACAAGAAATTCGTCGAATTCGTCTTGATGGAGATTTTTTCATTGACGGAGTTGAAGATCCCTCACGTGTAGTTGAGTTTATCGAGCATGCTCTATTAGGAGTATCAGCTAAGGTTGCAATGGAAGCAGTACATAAGGAATTTCCAAAAGCACAATTTGTAGGTCTTACCGCCGAAGCGATAGATATAGCAATTTCGCGAGCTTTACATGATCAAGGTAACGACAGTAGTCAGAAAAATAGTGGAGGCTCATCGTCACAAGCTATCGCAACTTCTAGTGCTGCTGGAGAAAAGATAACGCAGCTTAGTTCAGTGTGGGATGAGTTAGATATTGCAATTATCGGTGATGATATTCCTCGTTCCCCGGCTATGCATATGGCATTAGATGAAACTTTAGCACGTGAAGTTGCTGACGGTACGCGTGGCGCTACATTGAGGTTTTGGCAGTGGCAGAGTAATGCTGTCATCATTGGTATTCATCAAAGTTTGAGCAATGAAGTTAATATGAGACGCGCTCGCGAGCTTGGTTTTTCCGTGGTTCGTCGAGTCACTGGTGGCGGGGCGATGTTCGTTGAACCAGGCAATACTATTACGTATTCGCTGTATGTGCCGAGCGAGTTCCTGTCGGGGTTGAGTGGTTACGAGGCGTATAAGCGCTGCGATGAATGGGCATTATTAGCGCTCAATAATTTAGGAATTGATGCTCGATATAAGGCAATTAATGACATAACTTCTCCATCTGGAAAAATTGGAGGTGCGGCTCAGCGACAGTATCGCGCTCGTGTGGGAACTGCTGGCTGCGGATGCATCCTTCATCATGTAACGATGGCATATGATATTGATGCTGCAAAAATGCTTGATGTACTACGAATTTCCCGTGAGAAATCAGCGGATAAAGTCGTCAAATCTGCAGCAAAAAGAGTTGATCCGCTTAAGAGCCAAACGAATCTAAGCCGTGATGAACTCTATAATGCGCTCGTTGAGCAGGCACAGGAAATTCTTCCACACTCGCATACACAGTTCCTGTCTCAAGAAAGTTTGGAAACAGCGGAAAAATTGGCTACTAAAGTTTTCGAACCGGAAGAATGGACGGGGAAGATTAGTTAGAGCTTACTCGTATAGTGCTCATCGCGTGATACTCATACCTTAATTTCATTAAAGAATATAGGAGTTATAATAGGGGTATAGCAACGTTGCTGTTACTATACCCCGTAAACATATAAAATGATTAGGCGCCGACTATGGAGAAGGTAATTTTTACTATTCATAGCAAGAATATAAGGAAAGTACTTGTAGTAATCTTTGTAGGACTCCTCACGCTGCTCCCGCTAAGTTGCGGATCTAGAGAAGCTGATTTTCGAGATCTTCATATTGACGATTATGCAGTAGCTGTTTCACTATCTCCAAGTACGCGTGAATTAGCTACGAGCGGATATGTTTTTCTTATATCGCATGATGGCAAATATCGTATTGTTAATACGGGAGTTCTGCGCGGTCTGCAGACAGTGTGGAATCACAAAGGATTATTCATACCTGCGGCTGATTCAAACTATGCATTTTTGCATAATGGAGAATTAAGTTTTTCACGAGACAAAAGGTTCACGATGATGATAATTTTCTTCATATTGCGTTATCAGATGAAAATGAAAATCCTATATTCATTCACGATATAGGTATGGTTCCGAATTCGCCTACTAAATTGGTAATTGATCGCACAGTGCTACGAACAACGGGGCATCAGACAGTACAAGAGTTTGAGAGTACCCCATTCGACTTTGTCTCTCGTTGTGGGAATTCGTTGTATGGATTAGTGTCAAGTTATAGTGATAATCGTAACTACTTTTTCCAGAAAATTGGTACAAACGATAAACTCACTACAAGATTTATCCACTCATTGAATGTGGAAAGTCATAATGATATTCTCATTGATGCGTATAGCCAGTCTCTTAATTGTTCTAATGATATTATTACATTCATAACCCGCGAAAGCATACGCTCAGATACTGATGAAGAAGATGGTATAAAGACGGTAACTACAAAGCTGTGGAAATGGGATACGCAACATGACAGTCTCAGCGGTGTCTCCATTATGAACGGTGATGGTACGTCATTGTCAGATGGTGAAGGTTTCATTCTCTACGATGAGAATTCGATAGATAGTAACTCTATCGTTTTTGTTAATTCCTATTCGGGGATTCTTTCCCGTGTGGATATGAGCTCGGGAAAATCATGAAGCAACGTAAGATATTTGATTCTCAGTCTGGCTTTATGGAGATAGCGACGAACACTGACAAGATAGCTATACTAGCCACGGATGCGAATGATATAAACAAAACCTCCATAACCTTCTACGACAAAAAGACACTCGAAAAGGTTTCTTCAATTCCACTTGATGGGAAGCTCAAAGATGCTCTATGGCGTGGATATTGGAACACGAATGTGAATCATATCTCTATAAAACCGCGATACTAGCATCAGTGATTCATAGGTGAGCCTTAGGTTAGAATAGACATGGTATCAAGGAGGATTTATGGGATACGTGAGTGAGAATATCGTACACGATACGGTAAATAAGGCGAGCACAGGCTTGTTCCAGTTGGCTTATAAGGAAGCTGTGAAACCAATCGTTTTTGATCAGTCGCCGGATGAGGCGCATGATCAGATGATTCAGTTTGCTCGGTTAACGCGAAATATTGCGCCGTTGATGTGGGCACTTCGCGCGATGATTGACTATACAGATCCAATTTTGGAAACAGAGGTTATGGGAATTAAGTTCCATAACCCATTCGGGCTGTCTGCAGGCTTAGATAAGAATTGCGATTTACCTGTGCTGCTTGAGAACGCAGGCTTCGGTTTTGAAACCATTGGATCTGTCACATCGCGCCCATGCGCTGGAAATGCGCGCCCATGGTTCCATCGTTTGCCAGAATACGCTTCAATGATGGTTCATGTGGGTCTAGCCAATGATGGGATCTCGACCGTTATGCCACGGATCGAGAAAGCGTATCTGCATTCTCAGACGATGCGAATTTCAACTTCAATTGCTCGCACAAACGATTCTTTTGCTGGTGACATTGCTGAGGGAATTGAAGACTACGCAAAGTCCGTTCGACGAGCGGCTAACCGCACACACATGCTGGAAATTAATATTTCATGCCCTAATACTCAAGTGGGTGAACAGTTTACAAAACCCGAAAATCTTGATCGCTTATTTAAAGAGCTCGACACAATTGATCACTCACAGCCACTCCTTGTAAAAATGCCAAGCGATAAGAGCTGGGAAGAATTCCGTGAACTTGTAGATGTCCTTGCAGATCATAACGTACAAGGTTTGTCTATTGCGAATTTGCGCAAAGACCGCCAAGGGCTTGATGTGCCTCCTGATTGGGCTGGAGGACTGTCAGGGCTACCAACGGTTGATCTGAATAATTCAATTATCGAGAAGACGTATCGTGATTATCATGACCGTTTTACTATTGCTGGAATTGGCGGAGTATTTACTCCAGAGCAGGCATATGCAAAGATTCGTAAAGGCTCAAGTCTTGTCATGTTTGTTACATCTTTGATGTATCGTGGGCCGCAAAACATCACGGTTCTTAAGCGCGGTCTTGCAGAGCTTCTTCGCCGGGATGGCTTCTCGTCAATCGAAGAAGCGGTTGGTGTAGATGTAGACTAACGCCTCATCATCATTTAGGTATATAAATAGGACCTTTACGTATTAAGTCAAACGTAAAGGTCCTATTTATATGTGCGGAAATTAATTACTGATATTACTCGTCCTCATCTTCATCATCATTTCGAGCAGGAGAGTTTTGATTCTGTGCATTAGAATTACTCTGATTCGATGATGAATCGCGATTTTCTGAACGCGACGTCGAGGAGCTTCGACCATTGCCATTCATCAGTGTGTTATCTGCTTGACCATAATTTGGATCATCAGGGATATTCGCCTGTGACGTGTAATCGTTGAGGAACTGTCTGAGCATTGGGCCGGCGATATGCTCACCATACCACTGACGGCGGGTAACTCCCTTAATCGTACGTCCGGTCAATGGAATCTGAGATTCCATATTTCCTGCAACGCCAAAGACAGAGACCCCGTTAGTAAAAGCGGCACCTGAGAGGAAGTAATCTTCTGCTGTACCGGTCTTTGCATAGACCTTACGATTTGGCAAGTTAATACTTGTAGCAAGACCGCGTGTGGCGGACTGGTTCAAGACATACGCAGTAGTTTGAGCTACATTAGATGGAATAGCTTGAGCGCAGTTGGCAGAAGGAACTTCATATTCTTTACCATCCTTCTCTACCTTCGAGATAGCGATAGGGTCGCACTTAACGCCATTTGCTGCGATGGTTGCATAAACATTTGCCATTGTCAAAGGAGCAACGTTCAAAGACCCAATAACCATAGGAGCAAACAACGTATCGTGGATATCGGACTGGCTCGTAATCGCATTGTGATAACCCAAAGATGTTGCGGTATCAGCAATCGCGCACAACCCGATGCGCTGAGCCATTGAAGCCTGGGTAGTGTTATGAGAGCGGAGAATACCTTGGAACGGGCTTTCTGGGCTTACCGTACCGCCTGTAGCATTTTGAACTCTCCATACGCCAGCTGTCGTAGAGTTGCATGGGAAGCTGTTATTTGCATACGAGGTAGATGTAGGAAGCATTTCATTGGCATAATGGCCATTTTGCATCCACGACACAAGGTTAATTGGCTTAAAAGTGGAACCAGGTAAGATACCTTGAGCTCCGCCATCCTCTTGGTCGACCGCGTAATTAACCGCTGTATGAGTTGGATCGCTTCCATCGGCTGCAGCATCATAAGTGCGGTTTTGGGCAAGAGCCAAAACTTCACCTGTTCCCGGCTTTACAGCAGCCAAAATGGACTCAAGGCCGGATGGATCATCTTCTGGAATGACATTTCGAACTGCCTGAGATGCTACATTTTGAGCGGTAACATCCATAGTAGTTGTGATATTCAAACCGCCTTGATAGAGAAGCTTGGTGCGATCTGCACGAGTTTCACCAAACTGTGCTGAAGAAAGAATTTTATTAACAACATAATCGCAGAAGTATGCAGCATCTCCAGCAGTTTGGCAGCCAACAGGAACGTTTTGAACGTTCAGCATATCCTGCATGCTTACAGCCTTAGCTTCATCCACCTGCTGCTGAGTAGCATAGCCTTGGTTAAGCATCAAAGACAAAACGATATCGCGTTGTTCCTGCGCGGCTTCTGGGTGAAGAGTAGGATCAAACGCCTGTGGATTCTTTGTAATTGCCGCGATAGTAGCTGCTTGACCAAGCGTCAACTTGCTTGCAGTTGTATTGAAATAACGACGAGCTGCAGTTTCGACACCGTAAACACCGGAACCGAACTGAGCGATATTGAGGTAGCCCTGAAGAATTTCTGCCTTTGAATAGGTCTTTTCTAATTGGACTGAAAGAAGCATTTCGCGAATTTTACGCGCAATAGTATCTTCTCGCGCATGATATGCAGCAATCGGATCGTTCGAATTAGTTGCCTGATCGATGAGGATATTCTTAACGTACTGCTGGGTTAAAGTAGATCCGCCTTGTGTATCACCACGGGAAATATAAGTCTGAACGAATGCACGTAATACACCCGTAGGGTCCACACCGCCATGCTGGAAGAAGCGTCGATCTTCTCGGGCAACGACAGCCTGCTGCATTACCTGAGAGATATCTTTTAATGGTACGATAATACGATTTTGAGTATAGAAGGTCGCGATAAGAGTCGTACCATCCGAAGCATACATGCGAGACTGCTGAGGAAGATCTTCCAAATCAAAATTGACGTCTTCTAATCCAGCGCTCATTTGAGGCTGAATTGCGCGCGTAACAGCGCCTGCTCCCACTACTGCCGGCATAACAACACCAGAAGCTACTACGCCACCCATGACGCAGAATAAGAGGTAGGACAAAATCAGCGTAAAGACACGTTTAGCAGAGCGCTTTGTTTTCTTCCCATTTTCTTCAGACATACGCAATATCTTACCGTGACGTAGAAACTGAGTCTAGGCAGTTCCATCAGATGGCACAATATCACTACGAAATATGTAGTTGGCACGTCTATACCGCGAAAGTTTTGCGTAAAACCGCGTCCATTGCGACAACTTTACGCAATCAACGGTATAGGGAATAGGGTGAGCTGGGGTGAGCTGGGGTGAGCTGGGATGAGCTGAGTTGAGCTTAGTTGAACGCAGCTCAACTGAATTCAGGCGAGAAGGCCCAGGGGCTGTTTTCCTCGCTAATGCTGTGCTCGAAGAATAAGCTTTCCAGGTTGATAAATAATAATAGTTCGGCCCTCGCGAGCGATCCAACCACGATTAGTGAATTCCATTAATGCTTTATTGACCGTTTCGCGCGAAGTACCCACGAGCTGTGCAAGCTCCTCTTGGGTCAAATCATGCGGAACAACCAGCCCCTGGACGCTTGGCTCGCCAAATCGTTTCGCTAGATCAATCAGGGTTTTTGACAAGCGTGCCGGAACATCCATAAATACCAAGTCACTTATGCGTTCATTATTTCGTCGCATACGACGTGCGAGTACTTGAAGCATATTAACGGCAACTCGAGGATGCTCGCTAAGCCATGAGAAAAGAACCTCGGATGTTAGGGAAAGTGTCGAAGTGCTGTTTACCATGCTGACTGCCGATGCTGTGCGAGGGCCACCATGTGGGTCGAAGACTGGAATTTCACCTGCGATTTCCCCAGCGCCAGAAATACTGAGCAATTGAATGCGATGATCGTACGATTCGCGGGTTAATTTAATACGCCCGCGCTCGATAATGTACATGTTGGTATCTTCATCGCCTTCGTGAAAGATATATTCGCCTTTATGAAAGACCTGATGCTGAAGATGAGGCAAAAGCTGACGGGCATCCTCGACAGGAACATGCTTGAAAAGCGCAGTATGGAGAAGTGTCTGTTCATCTTCAGCGAGATTATCGCCAAACGCCGTTGAATGCGCGACCATAGTTTTCTCGTTTCCTTAGCATCATGTATGTTTACTTAAAAACTAGTTCAATATCATAGTCAGTGGGGCGAACTGAGAGAAACGCGAGTAAAGGGGACTTAATAGTGGCTGTGTGGAATAGATTATGGCGGAAAGAATACTCGCAGTGGTCAATGGCTGTGGGAGACAAAATTGTTCAGGACTTTACATGGCACGAATTGAACCTTGCAATTAAAGCAATCGCGCAGGGTAAAGCTAAATCAGTAATCATCAAATGCGCGCAGCTATTACCTGCATCGGATGGATGCTTATGCGATTTTATCCATATTTTTCCTGATTCATCTGCTAATCAGGATGGGGAACAATTTCACTACGGGATTAATACCATCAGTGCGCCAGGGGCTCTTGACAAGGTGACATACGATGTTGCTCACGCTAGTCGCGCTCAGCTTGATTCCTTCTTAAAGCAAGTTTTAGATACGAATCAGCTTCCTGATATCCGTTCGTGGAACATTATTATTGATAAGAGGAATGGACGCGATGGGGTAGATTCGCATCGGGGAAATCCTACCGTGACGACAATGCGAACACAACAGAGCCAAAAGAACGGTACGCGGCAATCAGAAATTTCCAGGGATGATGAAAGATTCGACAGAAAAATTCATAAAGAAATTATCGAACGATTAACAGAGAATGAGCATATCTGGGAGACAACCAACTACTCCTACGATCAGTTGCGCGAGTTATTTCTTAAAACGCAAAAAGATAACCCACATTGGGATATTGAAGATGATGGCACGTTCACGACATATTGGGGGTTTAGCATCGCTCATTTACTTATAAAAGAAAATGATATATGCACCATGAGTTGGGAAGATGATATCGATAAGTTCATTAGAGCCTTGCAACCTGTGGCGGATAAGAAAGATCTCGATATTGAGCGTTCCTGGTTTAATGCTGAGGAAGAAGTTCCGATTTGGTGTACTGTGCTACAGCATAAATGGGACGATGCTGGCTACGATATCGGTGTTATTGACATGGATACGGATAGTTATATCTTTTTCGTTGCTAAGAAGGTAGTTATAGAAGAGCTGAGGCAACTGACTATGAAAACTGCGTATACCATTGATTTTGCGGAATTCTAGGCATTTATAAGCATAGAGTACCATAATTTTAGATACAAAGTTTTTATACAGGTAATTAAAGTTAATTAACGTTAATTACCTGTATATTGGGGATTTTTAGTTCTTGCGGTATGCGCAGGAATCTTCAAGAAAGTTCTCTTCTGTGTGGTTCGCACATAAATTTTGTGCGATAATGTTCATATGATTTCTTCACAGAGACAACAATTAATTTTAGGTCGATTGAGAACGCGCGGGGCTGTGCGAATCGCTGGACTCGCTGAAGAGTTCGGCGTATCGGCGATGACAATTAGGCGAGATATTGCTGAATTAGCTGATAAGGGCTTAGTGAAACGAGTGCATGGTGGCGCTGTGTCTAGCTCGACCTCGCTTGCTGAACCATTATTTGCCGTGAAATCTCAGATGGACGTAGGTCTGAAAGATTCTATTGCGATGAAGGCTGTTGAACTTGTGCAGCCGGGTGATGTAATTGCTATTGGCGGCGGTTCGACAACGTACGTTTTCGCACAACATTTGCTCGAAAGTGAAAATTCTACGGGCATTACCATTTTGACGAATTCATTGCCAGTCGCCGAGCTTGTGCAAACTGCTGAAAATAAGGATGTAGAAGTTATTGTTACTGGTGGGGTTACCACACGTTCGAACTCGTTAGTTGGGCCTTTGGCGGATCGAGTGATTTCATCTCTTCGCGTCAATTTGCTCTTCTTAGGTGCGCATTCAGTATCAGTTCCGCGTGGTTTCTTAACTCCGAATTCCTTGGAATCCTCGACAGCTGCGGCGCTGATGTCGATCGCCAATCAAACGATTGTGCTGACAGATCATACGAAGTGGCAATTGACGTCCTTGTCGTTATTCGCTGGCTTCGATGATGTGGATATTATTATTACAGATCCGGGTATTAGTCCTGAAGATGTCGCAGCTACTCGTGAAGTGGCGCATAATCTCATTATTGCGGATTAATTTTTAACATAATGTCACAAAAGTTCACAGTATACGACAAAAATTTGCTATACTGTGAACTATGACTACTTATAATGCATACGTGCCGGGTGAATACGCACGTGAGAATATCCGTATTTCGCAGACGACGTTGTCTGATGGTCGAGATTTCTTCTACCTCGATGACGATCCAGACTATGTGTCAGGTAAGAAAACTCGTGAGCTTACTGATCCGCGAGTTTTAGCTAATCGCTACGAGCCAGGCATTGATGGAGAAGGTAATCCTATGCCAGTTCAGGCGCCTGAGATGCGTCAAGATCCTTTGACCGGTGACTGGATTCCAATGGCGACAGCTCGTATGAACCGTCCTATTACCGCAGGGCCGGGGGCTACGGCATCGGGCAATCCATTAGCGGCTCGTAAGCCGGGTGACCCTTACCAAGATGGGGAAGTTCCAGATACGGATTACAACGTTGTTGTATTTGAAAATCGTTTCCCGTCGATGACTCGCGTTCCAGGAGTTCCAGATGCTGTGTCATATGTTGATGAGAATCCATTGTGGAAGTCCAAGCCAGCAGTTGGTCGCTGCGAAGTTGTGTGCTTTGATCCTAACGAGACTGGTCTTCCTGCAGATTTGCCGATTAAGCGAATGCGAACTGTAGTGGAAGCGTGGGCATTTAGAACTGCTGAGATTAGTGCGATTGAGGGCATCGAGCAAATTTTTCCATTTGAAAATCATGGTCAAGAAATCGGTGTATCGCTTGCACATCCTCACGGGCAGATTTATAGCTATCCATTCATTGCACCTCGTTTGGAAACTGAGCTGCAGCATACTCAAGCGTATTTTGATAAGAATGGCAGTGATTTACTCACTGATTTGAAGAAAGCTGAAATGGATGCTGGCGAACGTATCGTGCTGCGCAATGATACATGGATAGGCTATGTTCCTGCCGCTGCTCGCTGGCCACTTGAGGTTCATGTACAACCACTGCGAGATGACGTTCGCACTTTGGATGAGCTCAATGATAATGAACGCTGGGGCTTGGCTCAGATGTATTCGCAACTTTTGAAGCGCGGAAATGCGTTCTTTGATACAGGCGATGGTCGTGGAATGGATTTGCCTTATATCTCAGCTTGGCATCAAGCTCCTGTGCGAGATGCTCGTCGTGAGAATTATCGCTTGAATTTGCAATTCTTCTCATTCCGTCGCTCTCCAAATAAGATTAAATATCTCGCGGGCTCTGAGTCTGGTATGGCTGCATGGATTTCGGATACAACTCCTGAAAAAATTGCTGCTCGTTTCCATGAATTAGGTCCAATTGATATTTCTGATGTAACTGAATAAGTTGTCTTGGTGAGTAATTAAAGGACAGTATTATGGCACAAATTGAGTTTATTGATGCGTTAAGCATTGATGAGGGTGCTCGTGAAGCATCTGAACTGTTTGAATCAACCTTTGGGTTTGCCCCTCAGGGTGTGTGGGATGCGCCTGGTCGTGTTAACCTTATCGGCGAACACACCGACTACAACAACGGCTTATGCTTGCCAATTGCGCTTCCACATCGCACATTTATTGCGCTTTCTCCACGTGAAGATACACAAGTACGCGTAATTTCGACTCTTTCAGGTGGGGTAGTCGCACAAGCTGATTTGCAAGACTTGGAAGCCGGAGCAGTAGAAGGCTGGGCGGCATACCCAATTGGTGTAGCGTGGGCAATGCGTGAACGTGGCGGCTTCGGAGATAAGGTTCGCGGTTTCGACGCGGCTTTTTCCTCATGCGTACCGCTGGGTGGAGGTCTTAGCTCATCGGCAGCTATGACATGCTCCACAGCGCTTGCGTTGGATGATGTCTTCGGACTTGGATATGGCAGTAGCGATGAAGGGCGAGTAACTCTTGTTAATATGGCTATTGCTTCTGAGAATGAAATGGCTGGAGCTGCAACCGGTGGCCTTGATCAATCCGCTTCTTTGCGCTGTCAAGCAGGTAAAGCATTGCTTCTCGATTGCAATCCAGCGCTATCTGCTGTAGAAAGTGTATCGCAGCAAGACTTCGATCTCGATACCTTAGGATTGGAACTCTTAGTTCTTGATACTCAAGCTCCGCATTCGTTAAATGATGGACAGTATGCAGCTCGTCGTCGTGTATGCGAGGAATCTGCGAAAGCATTGGGCGTTGAATCATTGCGTGTCCTCGCGGACCGGATTAATGGGCTACCACAAACTGAGCGAGCAGTAGCTGTGGATGCATTAGTATCGCGACTTGATTCTGAAGAAGCGAAAATGCGTGTACGTCACGTTATTACCGAAATCGGACGCGTAACTGAATTCGTGGACGCATTTAAGGCTAGAGATATCAAGCGAGCTGGTGAACTCTTTAACGAATCACATAATTCTTTGCGCGATGACTATGAGGTAACCGTACCTCAACTTGATGTAGCTGTTGACGTCGCTCGAGCAAATGGAGCATATGGTGCTCGCATGACAGGTGGCGGTTTCGGCGGATCTATTATTGCTCTCGTAGATAAGGGGCAGGCTGCAATCATCGCACAGAAAATTGCCGATGAATTTGAGAGTCGCTCGTGGAATGCTCCACGCGCTCTTGCAGTTGTGGCTTCAAATCCGGCTGAACGCGTGAGATAGTCATAGGTACGTAGAGCACATGAAGAAAAGATAAGGCGCGGTTAAGTCGTAGGAATTTTTTGCATGTTTGACTACTTTTGATTGTTTTGTCGGTTCGAGATGACGGAAAAGCGGGATAACGTGCAAAAAATAATTTAAAATAATATGAAATTGCGGGACTCTGTTGATGAGCAGAGTCCCGCAATTTCGTGCATACAAAGCATGTAGATAGATGTAATGAGTTTTAATTCTTAAAGCTGTGTACTGGTGCTGGAATGTGTCCGCCGCGATAGACGAATTCCGAGCAATCAGAAGTATTAACTGGCATAATTGGCGCGCGTCCGAGCAAACCGCCAAATTCAGCAGTGTCACCAACTGTCTTGCCAATAACCGGGATAACGCGCACAGCAGTTGTTTTTTGATTAATCATGCCAATTGCCGCCTCATCCGCAATAATGCCAGAAATCGTGGCAGCTGAGGTATCTCCCGGGATAGCAATCATATCCAAGCCTACAGAGCATACGCACGTCATTGCTTCGAGCTTTTCGATAGTAAGATTGCCATTTTCGGCAGCTTCAATCATGTTCTTATCTTCGGAAACAGGGATGAAAGCACCAGAAAGTCCGCCGACATAGCTGGACGCCATGATTCCTCCCTTTTTCACCTGATCATTGAGCATTGCGAGAGCTGCAGTCGTACCAGGGCCGCCGACTTGAGAAAGACCAATCTTTTCCAAAATTTCGCCTACTGAATCGCCTACAGCAGGAGTTGGTGCAAGAGAAAGATCAATAATTCCAAATGGGATACCTAGTCGCGCGGAAGCCTCCTGCGCTACAAGCTGGCCTACGCGAGTAATCTTGAAAGCGGTTCGTTTGATTGTTTCGCACAAGAATTCAAAATCTTTGCCCTTTGCTTCGTCCAAGGCACGCGAAACAACGCCCGGCCCGGAAACGCCTACATTGATAACCGCGTCGCCTTCGGTTACGCCGTGGAAAGCTCCAGCCATAAATGGATTGTCATCAGGTGCGTTGCAGAAGACTACAAGCTTTGCATTACCCAAAGAATCGATATCAGCGGTAGCTTCGGAAACTTCTCGGATCACTGTGCCCATCAAAGCAACAGCATCCATATCGAGGCCAGTGCGCGTAGAACCAACGTTGACAGACGCACACACATAATCAGTGGATGACAATGCCTGAGGGAGAGAACGAATAAGGAGCTCTTCGGACGGAGTCATCCCCTTGGATACAAGAGCAGAGAAGCCACCGAGGAAGTTCACGCCGACAGTTTTTGCTGCTCGGTCAAGAGTTTGACAAATCTTAACGTAATCATCGGTTGTCTTGCATGCACTCGCGCCAACTAAGGAAATAGGAGTGACGGAGATACGCTTATTAACAATCGGAATGCCGTAATCGCGCTCGATATCTTGCCCGACCTTAATAAGGTCTTTTGCATACGTAGTAATTTTGGTATAAATTTTCTCGCACAATGTATCTACGTCATCGCTGACGCAGTCTAACAATGAAATACCCATTGTAATCGTGCGTACATCGAGCTTTTCTTGCTCGATCATTTTGTTGGTCTCGTTGACCTCCATGATATTTAACATGAAGATATCCTTTCGTGCGAAGCTAGCAATCAGTTTTGTACTGTTTGGCGTACGTCGTTAGATACGATGCATCTTCGTGAAAATCTCTTCACGCTGGCAGCGCACATTGACACCGATTTCTTGGCCGATAGTATCAAGTTGCTCTGTTAATTCGCTGAAATCTACTGTTGATTCAGAATAATCAACAATCATCATCATGTTGAAAAAGCCATCAATAATAGTTTGAGAAATATCAAGAACATTGACATGAGATTCAGATAAGTATGTGCACACGCGAGCAATAATGCCAACGGTATCTTGACCTACGACAGTGATAATGGCCTTGTTCATAATGAGTCCTTCAGTCGAGAAAATTGTGAAAGCGAGGTCACACAATGATTGCCGCGTATACTGCTAACAAATCATAAGCAATCAGCGTGTGCATAACGCTTCTTCAAGTATATCTTTTTGGTGGAATTTGATGATGTCGCCTAATGTTTGAAAGATTTCTAGTACTCTTTGATTCGCTCTATGGCTTATTCTATGGTTCACAATGCGAAATTTATGAGAGAAGACGATTGTTGGCGATATATGATTGCGCTATAGCCGATAAAGTAAACTAAAAGCCAAGGAAGACGGAGAGATTTGCAATGTGGCAGGTTATTAGGATTATTCTCATTGTGCTTGCAATTATAGTAGCGTTAGTCGTGATATCGTTCTTTGCTGTCCGAAATCATCTTGATAGGCGTGCCGAGCAATTACAAAAAGGCAATGAGATGGATCGCCAGATGGCTAGTGATTTACGTGAAATCTCTCGACAAATTGATCGTGGAAATATGTATCGATAGAATTTAATCGATTAAATCAGCAAGAAAAACTGTGCTGTTATTTCTTATACATATCAAAGCAATAACAACACAGTTTCTACTACACCGCGCCAAAAGCCCAGTAGACTATCTACGCTTACTTCATCCTTCCAAAATCAATCACAGTGTCGTATCGTTCCAAATCCTGAGGTTGATAATGATGAATAACCTCAACGAATGTGAGATTAGAGTCTAAGAGATAGCGATGAATATCATCGGATGTCTTCTGATCTAGGGACGCGTTAACCTCGTCAAGCAGCAGAATTGAACGGTTGGAAAGAATTGCGCGCGCTAGTTCAATTCGGGCCAGCTGTCCTCCTGAAAGCTGATCGGCGTTATCTCCGAGATTGTAACTTAGACCTTTCGTTTCAAGAACTTCTCCAAGATCTAGCGCATTACACACGTTCATAATTGTGGAGATATCTATATCGCGACCAAGAGTCAGATTGTATTCAAGCGTGTCTGCAAAAATAACCGGAGCTTGGCTTGCATAGGCAAAATCGTGAGAGAAGCTGCCTGGTTGGACCATGTGACCATTACGCAATATGGTTTGTGCTTTGCCAAATGAACCATTCATAATGAAATGCAATAGAGTTGATTTTCCGCAGCCAGACGGTCCGATTATTGCAATTTTCTTCGACTTCGTGATACTAAAGTTGAGATTATCGCATAGTGCCATTTGATTTCTCGACAATGATACTGCTTGGAAATCAATGGAATCTGGGGATTCGTTACGCGAGTTACTGCTGTTCGTTGCAATATGAGAATCTTTTGTACTGATTAGGAGATTATTTATTTTATCGATAATTGGCTTTGTCGTTGATAAATTATTTCGTTCATCCAAAATGTTCAAAATAGGATTCACGAATGAGTTGGATAACTGGAGAATCGCTATGAGTGAGCCAAATGTAGTGTAATGATGAACAATAAGAAGCGCTCCAACAAGGAATGGGACAAAGAAAGTTACAATCTCTGCAATGATGCTTACGCTCGTTTGAGCATTAGCATTAAGAAGGTTCATGCGCATTAAAGCATTCTCTAGCTTCGCAATAATATGTGAATTTCTCGAGACCGCCGCATCTTGTTGCCCATAGAGATTGATTGTGGAAGAGCCAGCCAAGAAATTCTTTGTTTTTGAAACGTAATCGCCATTGGCATTACTCCATTTTTCTGCTGCGGCTTGAATTGGCTTTTGGAAGAAATTTGAAGCGAGCAACGGGATACATGAACCAATGAAGAAAATAATAGTAAGAATCCAATTGATATAGAGAGCGTAACCTAATGACAGAATAAGAGTGAAGGCGTAGAAGATGATATTAAGCTGTGCTCCAAATCGGTTTGTTTCGAGTAATTTAAAATCATTTGTCAAAAATCCAAGATCCGATGAATTGCTTTCGTTTTGTGTATTCTCGTCGGTCGATATTTCCTGCGAACGTGAGAACATTGCTCGCAAAATCTCGGTGCGAAGAGATGTATTAACCGTGCGTATTGCGTCATTTTTGAAATAGTTATACCCCAATTGCGCCACGAATACGATAAGGAAGAATGCAATAACTTCAACGATAAAGAGGGGAATCTGCTGGACATGTCCTTCCAACGCGAGGTTCGTCAATCCAGCGGTCATAAAAGCAAGCGCTATGTTTTCAGTACTCGAAATCAAACTAAAAAGTGTAAGTAGAACGAATTTCCAGCGCGGGTAATAGCGAGCAATCATACTAATCTCCTAAAGTCTGTACAGTGTACGTGTGTCATGTAGCGGAGTAATTGCAGCTTTCGATATATAAGTAATAAGGGAACGTCACAATTGTTAACCTATAAACCAAGTATGGTCGCGTTTTTTTTGATGCAAATTATGGGTCAAATAGTGACACATTGACATCTCGATTCTTGTCGTCAATGCTATTGCGGAAAAGAAAAATGGTGACGAGCAAGTATAAAAACTCACTCAGTCACCATGAAATGACATATAGATGTCGTAATGATTATACAGTATGAGACGAAATTATCTACAACTCCTCAGTCTCACCTGCTCCTGCAAAATCAAGCTGACGCCATGCTTCATAAAGAGCGATGGATGCCGTGTTGGCTAAGTTAAGTGAACGCAAACTTGGGCGCATTGGAAGTTTCACCTGTTCAGCTACATGAGGTCCGAACATAACATCCATAGGATCTGGGATATCGCCCGGTTCTGGTCCGAAAAGCAAAATATCTGTAGGCTTATATTCGATGTCTGTGTAAGTTTTAGTGGCATGAGCGGTGAACGCAATGATGCGGGAATCAGGCATAGCTTCAACCATGGCTTCAAAACTTGGATGAATGACTACGTGAGCCATATCGTGATAGTCAAGACCCGCTCGGCGAAGTTTTGTATCTTTCAAATCGAAGCCAAGCGGCTCAATAAGATGCAAAATTGATCCGGTAATAGCACATAAGCGAATCGCGGAACCGGTATTTCCTGGAATACGTGGTTCATAGAAACATATATGCGGTGTCTGTGTGATACGTTTACTTGCTGAAATTGCTGTAAGCATTGTATCGGAAACGGTAATAGGATTGCCATGAGCATCAGTAATGAGCTCATCTGGAGCGTAATTCTTCTTACGATAGCCATACTCGAACATCGCGGTTGGCTCTTGAATTTTCGCTTCCGGTATGCGTCGGGTAGTTTCAGAGTGTTTTTCTGAATTTTGTGCGGCGTTTGTGGAATCGTTCACACTTGTGTTCTGCTCGTTAGTCATATGGGTAACAATAGTAATGATGACAGACCAGATTGAAGATATCGAACGTTCTGTAGTAAAAGAACGAGCGAGTGCATTCTATGAACCGCTGAGTGCATGGTGGGATGAGAACGCGCGTGACTTTCCGTGGCGATTTGGAAAAACGAGCTCATGGGGAGTTCTTATTTCTGAAGTAATGAGCCAGCAAACTCCGATGTCTCGAGTTCTTCCGTATTGGAACACGTGGATGAGCGTATGGCCTGAGCCTGCTGATTTAGCACGGGCAACGCCAGCTGAAGTAATTACCGCATGGGGGACACTTGGCTATCCACGACGTGCTTTACGTTTGCGCGAATGTGCGCAAACAATTGTCAAGCGGCATAATGGGAAAGTGCCGTCTACATATGAGGAACTGACTGCTTTACCGGGAATCGGTGATTATACGGCGAGCGCAGTGCTGTCATTCTATTTTCATCAACGTATTACTGTTATTGATACAAATATTCGACGCGTGCTTTCGCGTTCTGTCGAAGGTACAGAATCATTGGGAGGTTCTGCAACTGTCCAGGAAAAGAAAATTGCGAACCTAGCGCTTCCTGATGATACACACGCATCCGTGATATGGAATCAAGCTACGATGGAGCTTGGTGCTACAGTGTGCACAGCGAAAAATCCATTATGCGATGATTGTCCGTTGCAAGAAAAATGCGTTTTCCTTGCTGCCGGCAAACCGGGATTAGGACAGAAACGTACTAGACCTCGTCAAAGTTTTACGGGAACCAATAGGCAAGTGCGTGGTTTAATCTTGAAAGCTCTTCGCTCGAATATTTCGCATAAGCTGGAGTATTCAGATGTGCAAAAAATCTGGGATAATCATGCTCAACTTGATGAATGCATCGCAAGTCTCGACGAGGATGGTCTTATCGTTATCGGAAAGAATCATGCAATTGCGTTGCCTTAAATAGTCTGTAAGCTTAAACAATTCGGCAATATTAAGGTAATTTTGCCCAGATACCGTCGCAAAAGTAAACTAAAAATATGGTGAAGAACGTGAAAACTCGAAGTAAGCAACTACAGCGTAAATTCCTTATTCGTCGCATAGTAGCGCTCGTGGTGCTTCTTGCGCTTATCGTGGCAATTGGTTGGGGGATTCGCGCGGTCATGAGCCGTCGTGGTGCTTCTAGCTCGGATGGTAATTCTTCACAATCAACGTCGCAGTCCTCCCAAACCGCGCAGAATTCTGAACAAAGTAAGACAGGTGATGCGAATGCTAAAGGAACTTTTAGATCTGATAAAGCAAAAGCATCGGGGATACCAGATTGTTCTTCTGATGATGTGACGGTGACTTTGAGTGCCGATAATGCAACTATCGCAGCAGATGGAAGTTTGAATTTCACTAAGACTTTTGCGCATAAAGGCTCAACGGATTGCCTTGTGGACACAAGTGATGACTCAATGGCTGTAGTCATTACCAATACTGACGGTGTACAAGTATGGCGAAGTGACGCATGTGCAGTCGATCCTTCTCAGATTTTGCTTGGGCAAGATGACACGTATCAGAAAAATATGACATGGAATGGTTCTATTTCTAATACGACGGTCGACGGTTCTATTGCTGAGCGTTCCACAGTCAATGCTGCGGGACAAGCTTGTATGAATGCTGGCGAGACAGCGCCACATGTGGTAGCCGGCGATTACACGGCTGAACTCATCAATGTAGCGGATGATTCTATGAAATCTGAAGCTGTGAAGTTTAGCGTATCGCAGTAAAATCCGCGGTACTGTACGAAATGAGAAGAGAGGTACAAGCGCATCATGCTTGTATCGCTCTTCTCAAATTTAGAAAATTATGATTCTATAACGAGCAATTTTGATGAAGAACAAATTAGTCTTCGGCAATTGGTCTCTTTAAAATCATGATTTTCTTTCTTGGATAAAAATTCCTGCAACGCACATAAGTAAGATAATCCCCGTAAAAAATCTTATGAAAATCCCTGGAGCGTATGTGACGGAACTTGGTGACGATACCTCAGTAAGGAAGTTTATCGAAGAAAATTGCGCAAGGCTCCAATACAGCAAACCTAGAGAGCTGAGCAGAGAAACTACGAGGTTAACTATAACCATGGGCCGTTTGCGATAAAAGATGGCTGTTAGTAGTGCTACGAAGGATGCAATAATAAGAATAACTATGAAGTAATTACTTGCGTTTATTTCAAGAATAGAATTATTATCCGATCCCCAAAAATTTACTGTGGCAGTGCCGTTTGGATACTGCGCTATGTAATCCGGTATCCATAATGATGCAAAAGCCAGAAGATTAGCCATTAAACCGAGATTATAAAAGCTACGAAGCCAATTAATTTTTACCATAAAGTCACCTTACAACGGGTCATGGGCGTCTAAGCCTAACGAAGGCTGGATATAAGGGCGGATCGGACCGGTTACTTATTCATGCCCAGCAAATGCAAGGCTTCGCCAAGAGAAGAAACTTCGATAAGCTCCACACCTTCAAATTTTTCATAATGAACGCCTTGACGAGCTTGAGGCACGAGGATACGGGTAAAACCTAAACGCACAGCCTCTCGTATACGATTGTTAATTCGTGGAACGGGACGAATTTGACCGGTTAAAGAGATTTCTCCTATAGCAGCAGTAGATCTAGCAATAGGCTTATTTACTGATGCGCTCGCAAGAGCAATTGCCACTGCTACATCGCAGGCTGGCTCTTTTGCTGAGCCGCCAGCAATTGTTGACACGTATAAATCCTTGCCAAGTAGATTTATGCCACCATGACGATAGAGAACCGCGACAAGCATAGCTAGACGATTCGTGTCAACACCATTCGTAGCGCGACGCGGTGTAGGAAGAACGGAATTCGTCACGAGTGATTGAACTTCAATTGGCAAACTACGATGACCGTCAATGGTAAAGCTGACACATGTGCCCGCAGGAACTTCCTGAGAATCGCTGATAAATAATCCACTAGGGTCGCTGACTTCTTGAATACCATCACCACTCATGTCGAAGCACCCGACTTCATCGGTAGGTCCAAACCTATTTTTTACGGATCTTAGTAAGCGCAGCGCGGTCTGAGAATCACCCTCGAATTGGCATACTACATCAACCAAATGTTCAAGAGTACGAGGTCCAGCAATGGTACCATCTTTTGTTACATGTCCTACGAGGAGTAGGGGTATATCGTGCGTTTTAGCTACGTCAATTAACGCTGTAGCAACTTCTCGTACCTGAGTTGAGCCACCCGGTATGCCTTCTACGCGAGACGAATTAATTGTTTGCGCAGAATCAACGACAGCAAGAGTTGGTTTTTCATCATTAATAAGTGATACAACTGTATCAAGATCAGTGGTTGCTGCCATGAGTAAGGAATCATGCACAGCGCCGATGCGAGCAGCGCGCATTTGGATTTGTGCTAAAGATTCCTCGCCAGAAATATACAGTACTTTAGCATCGGGGTTTTGCTTGCTTTGCGATCGAGCGATATTTCCAGCTGTCTCCAAGAGAAGTGTTGACTTTCCTATGCCTGGCTCGCCCGCCATAAGAATAACAGCACCGGGAACTATTCCTCCGCCAAGAACGCGGTCGTATTCGTCGAAGCCAGTATGGATGCGAGACACTTTTTTGATGCTAGTGTCGGTCGTTGAGCGTAATAAATCCTTGGTATTAATGGGTGCTTCTGAGGAGATAAGGCTTTGAGAAGTCTTACTTGCTCCACGCTGTGGCCGTGCTTCATGGAATTCTTCAATCGTTCCCCATTCGCCACAATTTGGGCAGCGTCCAAACCATTTTGCGCCATTCCAGCCGCATTCTGTACATACAAATTGTGTCGATGTTTTAGCCATAACATCACAGTATTTTTGAACTCAGACATTTTCCAGATAGTGAATTATGGGGCGAGTTATGCACAATTGGAAGCCGTGGGGGAGGTGTGGGCGATCTGGGTGCTAGGGAATTCAGTCCGAGGCAGCGGACTTGAGAGTCGCTGAGAAAGGTGTTGTTATTTCTTATGGAAGTCTACGCGAAACCGGCATAGATTAAGGGGTAAGCTATAAAAGCTTACCCCTTAGCATCTTATTAGCTAACTAATTAGCCACTTCCTCAATAACTAGCCTTGATATGGAGGCTGAGCTGTAGGATCAGTCGGCTCCGCTGGGTTCTCAGTGGATTGCTCAGGCTGAACAGGTGCTGTAGGCTGCACTGGTTGTACTGGCTGCGCAGGTTGTGGTGCTACTGGCTGGGAGTATACAGGAACAGCATTGTATGGTTGAGCTGGCTGATTTGGCTGCATCGGAGCAGCTTGTGCTTGAACTGGCTGAGCAGGCGCCTGGGTATAGCCTTGAGCAGGTGTATAACCCTGTACAGGCTGTCCGTATCCAGCCTGAGGTGCGCCGTATGGTGCGCCTGTAGGTGCCATTGGATTAACAGGAGCTACTGGAGTAGCTGATTGTGCAACGAGAGCACGGTAGAAAGCTGCACGAGTAGCCATGTGATAAGGAGTGACATAGAGATTAAGCAGTCCGAATGTGAAACCGGAAAGAATATACCAGCCAAGGAAGCTCAAATCGAGAACGAAAAGTTCGCCCTTATGCCCCTTCATCATATTCTTGGATGCAGTAATTGCTTCAGTTCCCTGTGCCTTGTATCCCTGCTTAGCCCAGTCGTCTACAATGTACAAGCTCATTGAGTATGAGTAGCTTGCTACGATACCAGGGATCCAGAAGAGCATACTCCACAAGAATGTGAACACGATCTGAAGGATATAGGTGACAAGATTTGCTCCAGTTTTTCCATCAGTGAATGCGCTAGTAAGTTCCTTACCATAGCCTTGATCGGTGCCGTCAAATATATGCAGGAATGCTACAATTCCTGTGATCGCAGTATAGATACCCGCAATAGCAATGAGAATTCCGATAAAAGGGGAAGCTGTAGGGAGCTGACGCGCTGCTGCAGCCGCCGCAATAGATGAAAACTGAATTGCTGCAAGAATTACAGGAATGATAGACAAAGTAATAAGCAAGCCGACAGCAAGACCCCACTTGCCTTGCAATGAAGCTTTTGTTTGTGCCTTAAGCTGAGCACGATTGATAGGATTCATGACGAACCTCTTTCTCTTATAAAGGTGTTATCCCTAGAGTAACGATAAGTAGCAACATAATAAAACGATTTGAGTGTGTATGGTCTTAAATCCGTGTCACAATTAATCTATGGCTGAAGAAGATATCAACGCGAAAAAAACTACATCTGTGCCTACTGATTCCACTCTTGCAGAAGATACTGTGAGCGGAGCAGATATGGATGTAACAGCTGAAGCTACAAATAGCACAGAAGGCGGCACAGAAGTTATAGACAGTGCTGAGGTGAAGGATAACGCAGACGAGCATAAAGCTCAGAATGTAACTTCTGAGACTGAGGAAAAGAGCGAACAGGCTGCTCAGCTAGAGCAGGAAGCTCAGCGTGCAGTCGAACAGCATAATATTTCTCATAAATACAGAATTATTGCTATCTCAACGATTTTTGCCATTATCGTTATTATGGTGGTCACCGCATTCGGTTGGCCAGGGTGGGCGAGGCAAGAAGCGACAAGTGGCTCTTCATCAGCGACCGGTCAAGAATCAGTAGTAACTGCTACTCCAGTTGCATTGCCTAAGGATGCCTCGGCATTGGTTAAAATTTTACCTGATACTGTGGGTTCATATGCTCGTGGAGAAGTGAAAGAGACGACGGTATGGAAGGATTCCGAGCCGGTTGAGGAATACGAAGTAACCTATACAACTGGTGATAACGCGTCAGAAATTAAGATTACTTTTGCGCAATGGACATCTGCTGACTACGCAAAGGCGCAGTATGATTCGTTGATCTCCGGTGAAAAAGGTGCGGCTACTGCATCAGGAAAAGTTCGTGTGGGGGACAGCGAAACAGGTTCGTATGAAGTTCACGCGGACGCATCGGATAGTGCAAAATCCGTCATCCTATGGAATAACGACACCACAGTCTTCCAAGCAATTGGCCCAAAGAACGCTGTCAATAATTTCTACTCTTCATTCCCATATTAAAGTAGGGATGTGGGTTAAATTATTTACCGATAAATCGTCTTAGTTATGGTTAATATGTAATTAAATTTACATTTATTTGAGCAAAACGGCTGTTCAGTCGCCAATTCGTAGTATCATAGGGAAAGTTGTCAATTAATTAGAGGAGGCTCTGATGGGTTCGGTCATCAAGAAGCGTCGCAAGCGGATGAGTAAGAAGAAGCACCGCAAATTGCTGCGTAAGACTCGCCACCAGCGTAAGTAGTCTTAAAATATAAGCGTTAAAGGAGCACATCGTTTATGCGATGTGCTCCTTTTTCTTCTATCTGTATGTCTTTCTGGAATGTAGATACGGGCTTATATACAGGCGTGTGGTACTTAGTGTTTTGTTATTTGTTGGCCGATGGCGGCTCCTGCAGCTTTTCCTAGTTCTACCTCTGGTAGAGTGACTGTATTATGGAAACTATCTGTGAAGTTTGCAACCTCTCTGGCTAAACTCTCATCCTTGTTTATACACTCATCAATAGTTTTATTCACACTATCGCGTAACTTTTCAAACCCGTCACACACGCGTGATGCCAGAGTAAGATTAGCATCCACTAGCACCTTCAATTCTTTGCACGCTTCTTGCAGACTCGCTTTCTGACGCATAATTTCAGCATCAATATCCGAGGAGGACACAGCATACAAA
>NZ_RXLP01000008.1 GCF_004332295.1 Alloscardovia theropitheci | reverse complement strand
GAAATCTTGAATACGATTTCTCAGCCCACAACTTTTATACTTTATAGTTCAATTAGAACTAATAATCTAGTAACTAATTTTCTTTCGAATAACCAATGTCGCGCCTGCAAGGCTTACCATGATCATTGCCCCCATACCGAAAGCTATTACATCACTTCCAGTCTTTGCCAGCTGCTTTGGCTTAGACTTTGGTGATGGCGTCGTAGGAGTCGTAGGAACCGTGGATGGCGTAGTAGGAGGTGTACTTGGAACTTGTGGTTGTGATACAGGAATAATAGTATTTGTCACGACCAAATTCGTAACATCCGAATCATCCACGCTTGCCGTATACCCTTCAGGCGTATTTACTTCCTTCACAGTGTACTTAATCTCACGAGAGGTACCAGTCTTTGCACTGTATTCGTACAATGGCATGTCCTCATACACGTGCTTCCATTGCCCTGCTTCATTGAGCACCACTGGAGCGCCTGAAGGTTCACCGTCAGCATATAGCTGAACAGTGACGGATTCAGGACGCTTGCCCTTGGCATCGTTGTCATCTACCCATTCCTTCGAAACAGTAATGTTATCAATCTTGGTATTAACAACCGATGCTGAGAAATATGATGGAGTTGCAACGTTAACGACACCCACACCAGTAATCGCACCGATGCTAATAGTTGACGTTTCTTTTGCATAGCTATCTGTAGTAACCGTGTAATTGATTGGACGAGAACGTCCATTGTCATCATATACGACAGGTAAATTCGAGAAAGTATATTCCCAATTATTTGATGGCGATAGTTTCTGCGTATTAATGACCGTACCGTTCGCAAGCAGATTTACGGTAATATCATTTGGAATTGCAGTATCAGGATTACTTGGATTAATCCATGTCTGATGCACATGAATATCTGCACTACGGCTCGCGAGATTGTTGATCAAGCCATTTGTCGTAGCAGTAACTTCCAAGTCTCCGGTATCAACTCGAGAGACATAGCCATCAGGATTTGCTGCCGTACCATTGTCGTTAACTTCTTCGAGCGTATACGTAATTTTGGCGCCATTCTTATACACAGGCAAGTTTCCAAATACGTGACGCCAATTATTGGTTTCAGACAAATCTGCAGTTCCAGCCTCTTCACCATCAGCCAAGAGCTTCACCTTAACAGACTGAGCACGCGAATGATCCTTATCATCACCGTCTGCCCAATGCTTCACAGCTTCCACAGAAGTTGTCTGTGGATAATTCCACATAATCACGCGCAAGGAATCAGGAGCTGTTTTCTCGCCAGTTGCCATATCGTAATAATGAACCTCATTACTACTGTCAACCGTTCGATAGCCTGGTACTACACTTCTAGAAACCGCATACTTAATATATTCACCATTTTCAAAAATTGGCAACCCAGTAAACGTATAATTCCAGCCAGTTGCAGCGGTCAAATCAACTGTACGATATTCGCGGTTGTTTGCAAAAAGTTGAACTCGTATCGACGATGGTCTCTGATCGGTTTGATTGCGATCTTGCCATGATGTCATCAGCTGAACAGATGTCGTTTTTAACGTACTCGTTATAGTAAAACCAGTAGCAGCATCCCCAGTAACCTGCGCATCATATTCAATTGGATAATTAACATACCCTATCTGATAGGTAATCGGAGTTCCATTGTCATTATTTGCTGGAACGTTAACGAAGTCTCCGCTCCAATTGTTTGCAGCGTTAAGCTCCAGAGTCTCACCCTCTTGTGTGCCACCTCTCGTGAGCTTCACCTTGATAGATGCTGGTCGTCCACCACCTTGATCATTGTCATCTACCCAAGTATTGCTGACATGCACAGTCGTTGTTCCTGTAACTGCTGCAGCTCGCGGAGCAGCAATAATAAAACCTGAAATGCTTACCGCAACCACTGCTACAGTAACCATAATCAAGGTAACTAATTTACGTAATGAAAAGCCGCTCTTCATCAAATATTCCCGTATCTCTCGTTTTTGTTCACGTATGCAAAACATACTCAATTTCTAGCCATAAAAATTATATCAGGAGCATAACGAAAACACCGCTATGCTCCTGAAAATGTAAGCTACTTAATAAAATTATTTATCTCATCATTTGATCATAAATTTTTTTGCAATCTGGGCAAACTGGATAACCATCTGGGCTATGCTTTGGAACCCATACTTTTCCACATAATGCCACAACCGGTTTACCTGTTAAACGTGATTGCTCCATTTTTTCTTTCGTGACGTAATGCGCGTAACGTTCAGAATCGCTATTATCATCTAGCTGAGTATCTTCCTGAGTTACTGTTTGAGTGCGCTCAAGAGTTGACGTTCCGGTACCGCTACCTGAGTCGGGATTTGCAAATCCTGGTTGATCTTCATCGTATATGTATTCCACCATATATCCCCCATGTATTCCCATTTGTCATTCACACAGTCAAACTATATGTTTTATTGTAGCTTATACCGTAACGCCATTCTAGTCTTTGAGTTACTCTTAAAGAATGACAATTGCAGTATGCCCGGGCTCATTTGATCCAGTTACAGCGGGCCATCTTGACGTCATTGAGCGATGCGCCAAACTTTTCGCACAAGTTCATGTGGTTGTTGCGGTCAATGCTGCCAAAAAACCAATGTTTTCTGAACAAGAGCGCAAGGATATGATTATCCAAGCTCTTCAAGCTGATGGTATTACAAATGTGACCGTATCGAGCACGGACGGTCTGATTACTGAATACTGCACACGCGTAGGTGCTACTCTCATCGTCAAGGGTCTTCGTCAAAACGGCGACTACGAAGCTGAGCTTGGCATGGCACTTGTAAATCGCCAACTCTCGGGAGTAGAGACAATGTTTATCCCAGCTGACCCGATACGCGAGCATATTTCAAGCTCAATTGTTAAAGACGTTGCACGCCATGGCGGCGATATTACTGGAATGGTTCCACAGTCCGTATATAACGCTTTACTTAACGCTGTTTCTGAGGAGGGACATAATAATGGCTGAGGCTTTTGAATATAATCCTGATGAACAATTTGATGATGACAGCACAGGATCAGCGGAAGTTGCCCGCGCAAACGCAGATAATCTTGACGCCATCCCAGGTGTTGATGATGCCCAATTAGCTGTGGCGCAATCCCAATCTCAAGTAAATAATGCCGTTTTTTCGCGGGATGTGTATGTAGAAAGCGCAGAAAGCAACCACACTAACGGCGACTTGTCAGGTGATACCAGTGACAGTGAATCGGTTGATAGTGATGTAGTCGAAGTTGAGAATCTTGTCGATCCACAAACTCAAGCTGCAATTAACGCTTTCATTCCTGAAGCAGAAGATATTACTATGACTTCTTCTACCGAAGATCAATTTACGACAGCTTACGACATCATTGATCAGATCGAAGAAATCGTTGAAGAGGCTCCACAACTGTTCTTCTCACGCTCGCAAGTTCGTATTAACCATGCTGAGCTCAGCGACCTACTCATGGAACTCAAAGACGTTCTTCCAGTTCAACTTGAGCGCGCTTCAGCTTTAATGCGCGAAGCGGAAAAGCGCCTTGAAAACGCGCAAAGCCAAGCTGATGCGATAGTCAACAATGCACAAGCGAAGGCAACTTCCATCATTAATGATGCAAATACTCAGGCACACATTCTCGCGGGGCAAGAAAACGTTGTTTCATTAGCTACGGAACAGGCTCGCAATATTCTTAATACCGCACAAGAAAAGGCGAATGCTCTTACTCAAGGAGCGAACAATTATACTGCTGATTCTATGCGCGCATTGGACGATCAACTGGTAGAATTGCGTCACTCAATTAATACAGGTCTGCAGGTACTCAAAGAACGTCAGCAGATGGCTCTTCAGGATTTGCCACATCTTACACCTGAAGATTATCCACAGAACTAATGCACTTCTGCTAGCGATTGTATACAAACGATATCGCTCACACTAAAGGATTATTAAATATGGCACGCGAACATCAGACCCCTTGGTCTATCCCAATTTCCCAGTTATCGCTTAATGCGGGGCGCACGCAAGACATTGATAATGTCACAATGCCAGCGCCAAGTGGAATTGGCGATAATCTCGTTGGCATCCCAGAAGGTACTGAGATTACTGTAAACGGCATGCTTGAATCTCTTGCCGACGGAATTCTTTTCACTGGAACTATTAGTGCACCATTTAACGCAGAGTGTGCGCGTTGCTTAGAACCAATTCATGAAACGATTACCGTATCACCTGTTGTGTTCTACACATACGAAGACGTTCCTGCTGCTTTTTCCAACGAAGAGGAAGAAATCGACATCATTGCTTCTCAAGATGAGACCGACGATACATACCCTCTTAGTCCGCAAGCGATTTACCTTGATCTAGAAGCACTTATCCGAGACTCACTCGTGCAGGCGTTGCCTTTGCAACCACTCGACCGTGAAGATTGCTTGGGATTATGCCCGCAGTGTGGTATTAATTTGAACGATAATCCTGATCACAAGCATGATGTCGTTAACATTCAATGGGCTGCGCTTGAAGGACTCAAGGCCCAACTTGAAGCTGAGGAGTCTGAGAAATAAGGATTCAGAGCCTACTCGGACACAGTCTGAGAACGAGTCTGTTGAACAATAAAATACAAAAAACCACGACAAAAGTTGCGATTGACGAGAGGTTATACTAAACTCGTCAAGGCTTAAGCAAATATTCGATTCGAAACAGAGGAAAACAAAATGGCACTGCCAAAGTATAAGACCTCCCGTGCTAATACGCACTCACGCCGTTCCAACTGGAAGGCATCTGCAACTACAACTATTAGCTGCCCAAGCTGCGGCGCACCAGCATTGCCTCATATGGCTTGCCCTAACTGCGGTGCATTCCGTGGACGCACATACCGCTCTGCTATCAAGGCAAACTTGGCTGAGTAGTTGCCAGCGATAAAACGCTTAAAGATAAATCTCCACTATCGACGGGTAGTGGAGATTTCTTTTTTATCTAATGATTATCTTTCGGATTGTTTTTGAAATCGTTGTGCGATTGCTTTGGGGTACTTTGGGGCCATCTTGGGTCATCTGGTCATCTTGGGTCGCCTTAGGGTCACCTTAGGGTCGCCTCTAACCATCAGACAATTATCTTTTACCTATCTTTTATTATCCGTTAACTATCCTGCGATAATGCTTCTAGGTAAATACCGTTTTAAGTACTTTTGTTTTTATTTCCCCGATGACATCGCTACAACGGCGCAGTTACATTCTATTTTTTGCAGGTTATCCCACTCTTGAACAGCCACACGTCGATTTTAAAACGAAAACTTGGCTAACTTGCAAAAAATTATTCCATTTCCTCCATCCCCTTTTGCTCTGCGCTCCCCTTCACTCACCCCCCAATCACTCTCTCAAGATCAACATAATTAAAACGCCCCAAATTCTAAGTCAATCATCCTCATTCCCATTTATTTTTTGCAAGTCGTCCCTGCATAGCTAGGCAAATCACTTTGATGAATCGATCTAATGGACGTACCTGCAAAAAATTCCCCGCTACTTCACACATACCGTCAATTTCACGACTTTCCTGCGTATTTTTTGCGGATTGTCCTCCCACACAAGCAAGAAGAAATAAGCGCACAACAGAATTACGCCCTTGAGCCTTATCTGTTGGACTCATCCGTATTAACTAATCCAAACCAATCTGCAAAAAATAAAGTCATTTTCGTGTAATGTTAGAAATATCTATCAGAATTTTCCCTGAATCCCCTGCACGCAGATGAGAACGCAGATGGGAACGCGGTTGTTGCTGTTTCTACTGCTACTACTGCCTTACCACACCTGCGTATCACACCTGTTCACACGACTATTAGCGACTATCTGAATGTGCCAATATGAATGCGAGCGCGAATGCACACGCCTGAATACACGCATCTGAATACAATTGAATTGTAATAGAAGTAAGGTAAGGAATCCATGGTCCAAAAGAAGCCGGTCCAAAAGAAATCGCATTTGCAACAAGATACCGTTGTACGCGTTCGCCGTCGTAAGCGAAATCATTTATCGAACGATTTATCTCAGAATCGCGATAACACTAGTAACCCTGATTCCGCAAGCAGTAACGATTACACAGAACAGTTATTCACTAAGCTCGGCCATACGCTTACACCCGAGCACCTTGTTGAGGCATTAACTCACAAGTCCTTCACTCACGAGCACGAAGGAGCTCCGAGCTATGAGCGATTGGAATTTCTCGGAGATGCCGTTTTAGAGCTCGTCGTTACCGAAACATTATTTAGTCAGCATCCTGATTTTTCTGAAGGCCAAATGGCAAAAATCCGCGCGAAAGCGGTTTCAGAAGAAGTCCTTGCCCCGATTGCACGTGATTTTTTGCAGGTCGGCCCAATGATTCTTTTAGGTAATGGAGAAGCTGATGATCATGGTGCAGAAAAGGATTCGATTTTGTGCGATATCGTTGAATCTCTTATTGGCGCTGTCTTTATCGAGCATGGGATTGATGCTGCTCGACAGACTGTGCACTCGTTAATTGACACTTCTCTTGAACGCGTATCGCATGAAGGGCCTTCGCTTGATTGGAAGACCTCACTTGCAAAAATTTCACATGAACTCGGGATCAATGAATTAACTTATCGCATGGAAGTTGGCGGCCCTGATTACGCTCAGGTATTTACTGCATATGCAGAACTCACGCCTAATGTTACTAGCGATAAATTGAAGATTGACACTTCTGCACCATTGGGTAGCGGTCAGGGGTCTACTAAGCGCAAAGCCCAAATGATTGCCGCGGAAAATGCATGGAAAGTTTTGAACGAATTAACTGCAGAGTAGATGCACTCTCGTCAGTTACATTTGCTCGCACTGTTATCGTCATAACAATCTTCGTATCCTAGACACCGCCGCTAGCACGGTCTCAAGATCAGAACGGTTTCGAAAACCAGCACGGTCTCTAGTCTAGCGAAAGCCAAGAGTTATTCCGCATATTGACATATTACGAGCGTTCGTCCGTAAAATCCGCGGTCTTCTATTAAGATATAAACATATGCCGCCACAAGCGGTGCTTACACTTGAACTAAAACATGGATAGAGGTTTCTATGGCATTGCCTACACCTTTACAAGCTTTTAGCGCTGTTACGAAAACTAGCACTGAGCAAGCCACCCCAGAAGGCGAGAAAATTTCTGGAGCTCAAGCACTCGTACGTTCTCTCGAAGATTTGGGCGTAACCGATGTTTTTGGTATCCCTGGTGGCGCAATTTTGCCTGTTTATCATGCCATTAATGACGACACAAAATTCCGTTTTGTGCTGACGCGCCATGAGCAAGCTGCTGGACACGCTGCGGAAGGTTATGCACTCGCTACGGGCAAGCCTGGAGTTGCGATTGTAACCTCAGGACCGGGCGCGACAAATATCATTACATCCATTATGAATGCGCAAATGGATTCTGTGCCACTCGTTGTCATCACAGGTCAGGTTGGTGCGCATCAAATTGGAACTGATGCATTCCAAGAAACTGACATGGTAGGTATCACCTATCCTATTGCCAAGCACTCATATCTCGTTACTAATGCACAGGATATTCCTCGCGTGCTCACCGAGGCATATCATATTGCTTCCACTGGCCGTCCAGGTCCTGTCGTTATTGATTTGACCCGTTCTGCGCAAACTGGCGAAATGTATTATTCTTGGCCACAACGCATGATTCTGCCAGGATATGATCCAACGACCGAAGCACATGGTACCGTTCTTGCTCAAGCAGCTCGCCTCATTCAGCAATCATTCCGTCCGGTCCTCTACGTAGGTGGCGGAGCAATGCGTTCTGGGGCATCTAAACAAGTACAGCGTTTGATGGAAATAACCGATGCTCCTGTCGTCACCACTCTCAACGCACGTGGAATTGTTCCTGATTCCGATCGGCATAATCTCGGAATGCTTGGAATGCACGGAACTGTAGCGGGAACTGGCGCTGTACAAAACAGCGATCTGCTTATTGCTATCGGAGCACGTTTTGCCGACCGCGTAACAGGGAAACTCTCCGAATTCGCGCCACGTGCACGTGTCATCCATATTGATATTGATCCTGCTGAGATTGGCAAAAATCGTGAAGTCGATGTCCCAATTGTCGGAGATATCACTACTGTTCTTAACGAATTAATTCCACATATCGAAGCACTTCAAAGCGAAGAGGGCTCAGTAGATCTTAAGAACTGGTGGGAGCTTCTGGACGATTTGCGCGAAAATTATCCAACCGATTACACGCGCGAAGAAGATATTCCAACTGATGGAAGCCTTTCCCCTCAATGGGTTGTAAAGGAACTATCGAATCAAGCAGCGAAAGACACTATATGGGTGTCGGGTGTCGGCCAACACCAAATGTGGGCTAGTCAGCTTATCGATTTTGAGAATCCAAATTCGTGGCTTTCCTCAGGTGGCGCTGGAACAATGGGATACGGTCTTCCGGCAGCCCTCGGAGCCCGAGTAGCCTCTGAGCGTGAATTTGGCGGACAAAAGCCTGTATGGCTTATTGATGGTGATGGCTCATTCCAAATGACTTCACAGGAAATGGCTACATTGTTCCATGAGCATACACCGATTAAGATTGCAATTTTGAATAATTCCGTCTACGGCATGGTTCGCCAGTGGCAAACTCTCTTCTTCGATGAGCATTATTCTGCAACTATGCTTCATGATGGCGATGAGAACGCTGGAAATACTGGTACTGAAGAATTCATGGATGTACCTGATTTCGTTAAACTTGCTCAGGCATACGGTTGTGTAGGAATTCGCGCAACTACTCAAGAAGAAGCTACCGAAGCAATTAAGACGGCAAATTCCATTAATGATCGCACTGTGTTGATTGATTTCCGCGTTTGGAAAGATGCCATGGTGTGGCCAATGGTTCCTGCTGGGAATTCGAATGATAATGTGAACTACCGCGTTGGCATTCAACCACTCAAAAATGTTGCAATGCAACGTGAAGCAGCAGCTGCTCAACGCGCACAAGATCAAGCTGAAGCTGAAGAAGCTGTACAGAACGCACGCGCAGAAAGGTCGAATTTGTAATGGTTGTTAATAATCTCGCTTTGCAGCCTGGTGCTACTCGCCATACGATTTCCGTTTTAGTAGAAAATCGACCTGGTGTATTGGCACGTGTTTCTTCTCTCTTTGCACGTCGTTCATTCAATATCGACTCATTGTCAGTATCTCCTACTGAACGTGAAGATATTTCTCGAATTACGGTTACTGCCATGGTTGAGCCACAGCCACTTGAGCAAATCATAAAGCAGCTCAATAAGCTTCTCCATGTCCTGAAAATCGTTGAGCTTGACCCGGAGAATACAGTTGAACGTGAGCTTGTTTTGATTAAGGTTGCTGCAACCGATGCAAATCGTTCAGATATTCTCGAAATCGTGAATCTCTTCCGTGTACGTGTGGTGGATGTCCATCCGCAGTCTCTTACGATTGAGGCGACGGGAGCGGCCGGAAAGATTGACGCGTTGCTCGGTCTACTCAAGCCATATGGCGTTTTGGAGTTGGTTCGTTCTGGGGCTGTAGCGGTAACACGTGGTCCGCGCGCGCTTAGCGACAAGGTAGCGGGTTCAGAAATTAACGAACGCTAGAGCCTATCGCCATATCGTATTAAATCATTTTGCGTGTTGATTATTGAGATTCTTCAATGATCAACACGCAAAGTTATAAAGAAAAGATAAATCACATGCCAGAACCTCGCCAGTTACACCCAAACACAACTACCAAGTCTCTTGCCCAGCATGAGGAACTCACGAATGAATTTCATCACCAATGTATCAAGCTCGATGAAAAACGTGATGAGCTTTGCATCGAAAGAGCAAAAACCGAGAATGAATTAGTCGAACACGCTCAAGCAGCGCTAGATTTTATGAAACAATGTGATGCGAATTCAGCCGGCACCTTCCAACTCGTGGCACGCATCACTGATTATGAACAAGAGCAGCTTTCTTCACGTATCAATCGCTCGCTACGTGAGATAGATGATGAAGAAGAAACGATCCAAAACTATTATCGAAAACAGTTACGCGCTTTAGAAGATAATTAAGGCTCAGAAAGAAGCACAATATGCCCGTAAATCGGATAACTGTAGATTCCTCTGATGTTAGCAACGATTCGCCTGAACTTATGGAGCAGTTACATCTTCTTCAGAAAAAAGTTTATGCGCAAGGATTACAGCATATTTTTGATTCAACCATTTCACGGTTTAGAAAAACTGCGCATGAAAAGGCACAACATACCAAAGGCTCTATTCTTAGAGATTCCCAACAAATGGATGATGCAATTCAAGGCGAGTTTTCGCAAGCGATACGAGATCATATCGAAGGAACAATACAACGGTTAAATAATGTTGGTAGTGTCAATGAAGGTTAGCTATGAATAATAAATCAGGTATGAAAAAGTTCATCCACACACACCGTGTAGCAGTTATCATTGTCAGCATAATAGCAATATTAATTGGAGTAATTATGGTTCCACCAATGATTGATCAAGCATACATGCATTCAGTAGTCACCGGAGACGAAGGTAATCAACTCATCACAAATATGCTGAAAGAAACAGACCCTCACGCCTTCACAAAAGATGGAACTATCACAAGCTACCGAATCCTCACCGACACCATAAAACACAACCCCATGGGCGGAATCATGGTCTCAATCGAACTAAACAATGATCCAGACCTGAATGCTGGTTTAGCTTTCGAACGAAACAACTCAGAACAAAAGCTCACTGTGCGAATAACCGATTTATCAACGAAAATGTACAGATTGTATAAGAGACTTGGCGTATACGAGGACAACGAATCAAATGAGTAAATATTACACAGAAAAGGATCATGCTGATATCGCATGGGTCGAATACCGAGACTTTACTGCAGTGCAAGCTAAAAATCATATCCCTGTAAGTTATGGTGAGTCTAATGGCCATGTTTTGGGTACTTTGGATGAGGTTGTTGATGATAAGTCTACGGGTTTGAAGATGTATGTGGTTAAGACGGATGAGAAGCATTACACGGTGTTGTATCAGGGGTCTCAAGCACCCAACTTGTCTGATCCTTTAGGAGCGGGTGCCGACTGGCTGCTTAACGATTTTCCAATGGCGTTTAACATTTCTATGGGAATTCAACAACCCACAAATCAGCTCGCCAAGGCATCAGAAAGTCTTAACCGTCTCATGGATAAACATAAAGATGCCCATTTCGATATTTACGGTCATTCGCTCGGGTCTATGAACGCGCAATACGCTCTGGCGAATGTTACAGACTCATCTCGCATCGATAGCGCTCACATAAATATTTAAAAAGCGTAATTGTGGCGATAAGCAGATTCAACGACACTCACATCAGCATTACGCCGAGGTATACTCCGCTACCCCTCTACAATCTCACTTTTTTCGAGCCATTCCATTTCGAGTTCATCAATTTCAGCTTGTACCGATTCACGCTCTTCGTTAAGTGCTCCTAACCCAACGAAATCACTAGGATCATGCGCTGCCATCTTCTTATCGATATCATCTTTAGAGTCGTTGAGTTTAGCAAGTTTGCGCTCAATCGCACTCATACGCTTGGAAGCTTCTCGTTTAGCAATGCGCTCAGCCTTTTCTTCAGCAGCACTTTGCGCAGTTTTTTCCTTCACACCTGCATCGTTCAAAACTGACGAATTTCCTGTGCTGACCAGACCTCCAGAAATCGGATTATCAGGCACATCTTGCCCCTCCAAGAGTCGGAAGTAATCATCTACACCCCCTGGAAGATGACGAATTTTCCCATCAAAAATGGCAAACTGATGATCTGTCACTCGTTCAAGCAAGTAAGCATCATGGGATACGACGATAAGTGTCCCCGGCCATGTGTCGAGCAAATCCTCCATAACGGCGAGCATGTCTGTATCGAGATCGTTTCCCGGTTCGTCCATAATGAGTACGTTTGGCTCATCAAGCAAAATGAGCAGAAGCTGCATACGCCGTTTTTGCCCACCAGAAAGATCAGCGATTGGCGTCATGAGCTGCGCAGATTCAAAGCCTAAACGCTCCATAAGCTGACCTGGCGTTGTTTCCTTTCCATCAACTACATAACTTGGCTTATAGCGACTCAGAACTTCTTGAACACGGTATTTTCCAAGTGCTTCGAGCTCGTCAAGTCGCTGAGAGAGCACGGCAAATTTTACGGTTTTACCGATATTCACGTGTCCTGCTGTTGGAGCTAAAGTTCCATCTAAAATACGCAGCAGAGTTGATTTTCCTACACCATTAGCGCCAACGATTCCGAAACGGTCTCCCGGTCCAATCAACCAAGTGACATTATCAAGAACACGTTTGCCTGTAACAGCTCGCGTCTGTGGAATGCCCTGAGCATCGTCTTCGACAATTTCTACGCTCACGCTATCAGGCGTACGCTCGTCCGCAGTTTGCTCATATACCTGTGTCACGTCAATTAAGTCGACAACTTGCTTGCCTAAACGTGACGTAGCCATCGCCTTAAGCTCTACAGTGTTACGCGGTTCAGGTACATCTGCAATCAGTTCACGCGCAGCTTTAACATGGAATTTCTGTTTTGTAGAGCGAGCGCGAGCACCACGAGTAAGCCAGGCGAGCTCTTTACGCGCGAGATTGCGCCGTTTCGTTTCAGCGACATCTGCTTGGCGTTCTCGCTCAACGCGTTGCATCATATATGCTGAGTATCCACCTTCAAAAGGATCAATCGTTCCGTCATGAACTTCCCACATACGAGTACATACTTCATCGAGGAACCATCTATCGTGAGTTACGACGAGCAGGGCTCCGCTGCTATCCGACCATCGTGATTTCAAATGAGCAGCTAGCCAGTGAATCGTTGGCATATCCAAATGATTGGTTGGTTCATCGAGAACGAGTATGTCCCAGTCATGCAAAAGCAGTCGCGCTAAATCAACCCTTCGCCGTTGACCACCAGAGAGTTGTCCGATAGTCGCAGTCAATGGAATATCGAGCAGTAAGGTTTCGACAATTGCGCGCGAGTTAGCATCCGCAGCCCATTCATACTCTTCACGATTCTCGAGAGCTGCTTGTTGAACCGTCGCATTATCATCCAATGAATCCCACTGATCGAGCATACCGAGAGTGAGCCCTCCACGGCGAGTAACACGACCTGAATCAATCGGCTGAGTGCCTGCAAGAATGTGCAGTAAGGTTGATTTTCCGTCGCCATTCTTACCGACGATTCCGATACGATCACCTTCAACTACCCCAAGGGTGACGTCATGAAAAATCGTTTTTGTCGCAAAATCAAGCGATACATGCTCTAGCCCAATGTCATGAATAGGCACAAATTACTCCAATATCTTAACTAAAACAAACAACGGCTCTGAATTCTAAGGACGCTCATTCCTAAGAACGCTCAGAATTAATATTTATGCGAGTTCGCGCGCATAACTTGCACAACGCGCTGCAAATGCAGAAAACGTGGTATCTGCTACACGATGAATTAACGTATCATTTTCTTCAAATTCATCTCTAATTTTCTTAATCTGAGATTTCTTCAAACCTTCAACCATTGTCGGTTCTGAAAGCCACTGATCAAGAATCGCCGGGGAAACCTCAAGATGATACTGTAAACCGAGCGCTGACCCATAGGCAAATGCTTGAACCTTCGTTATATCACTCTTAGCTATAATCGTAGAGCCTTCAGGCACCGAAACTACATCATTATGCCAATGAAGAACGTTCATACCATCAGATTCAAGTGGCGCAAATTCGTGACGATTCACACGGTCAATATGACCAAAGCCGATTTCAGACTCTTTACCCTTCTTGAGCTTTCCACCAAGAGCTGTTGCAATAATCTGATGACCCAAGCAAATACCGAGCACAGGTTTATTAGACTCCACAGCAGTCTTTACAATTTTATGTTCTGCTTTAAGACCTGGATAATCCTCAAAATCAAGTGCCCCCATAGGACCACCCATAATGACAACGCCACAATACTCCTCAGGATTTGGCACATCAGGCTTCTTGGTATCCAAGATAGTCATAATTTTGGTGTCAAGACCTGCTTCTTCAAGTGCTTCTTGAATACGTCCAGGACGTTCCCAAGTAGCATGCTGAAGAATCAAAACAAAAGGTTTAGAGGATTCAGTCATATAGCTATTGTGCCACGCGGTCTTAACGAACCGGTTATTGCCTCGATAAAACTTTATACGCCATTAATACACGCTTTTACATTAATCGTTCGATTATCCGATGACAATTGGATATCATGCCCCCCTACTAGACATCTCATTCTGTCTGGCAAAGCTAATAATCTCTATGGTATGACAGACAAGATTTCGAATGCCGCGCGCTTACAACGCGTTTATAATACGGCAACGCACAGTATCATCCCATTTGAGCCGCTACGACCTGGTCATGTGGGTATTTATGTCTGTGGTGCGACTGTTCAAAGCTCACCTCACGTGGGGCATTTGCGAGCAGCTGTAGCATTCGATATCGTCCGTCGCTGGCTCATGAAGCTCGGCTATGAGGTCACGTTCATACGAAATGTCACTGATATAGACGACAAAATTCTCGATAAATCAGCTGCGGCTGGCCAGCAGTGGTGGCAGCGCGCCTATATTTATGAGCGTGAATTTACTCACGCCTATGAATTGCTCGGAGTTCTCGCCCCTACATATGAGCCACGAGCTACGGGACACATACCTGAAATGATTGAACTTATTCAACGTTTAATTGACCGCGGTCACGCATATGTCGTCCTCAATGCCGACGGCACACCTTCAGGAAACGTTTATTTTGATGTGCCAAGTTGGACTAAATACGGTGAACTCACACATCAAGAGTCTGGTACACAAGCTTCAGACGCTACGCAATCTCAAGCTGACTTAGACGTCGAATCAGCAGCGCCTTCTATCGATAAATTAGGCAATGACAAGTACAATCCAGTCGATGCAGCTGATCTTTCCGAAGACAAACATTCTCCACGCGATTTCGCGTTGTGGAAAGCACCGAAGGATACTGATCCGCTAAGTGCTCGCTGGAATACACCGTTTGGCGCAGGCCGCCCTGGTTGGCACATCGAGTGCTCAGCTATGAGCCACAAGTATCTAGGCGATGATTTTGATATCCACGGTGGTGGGCTTGATTTGCGCTTCCCGCATCACGAAAACGAAGTTGCTCAGTCTCACGCCGCAGGATGGGGATTTGCCCATGTATGGATGCATTCAGCGTGGGTAACTCAAAAGGGTGAAAAGATGAGCAAGTCTCTAGGCAATGGTTTGAGTCTTGAGAATGTGCTGGTCGGATATAACCCATGGATGGTTCGTTTTGCACTTGGAAGCGTTCAATATCGTTCGATGCTCGAATGGTCTGATCAAACTTTGGAAGAAGCAAAATCCGCTTTCGACCGCGTTACCGGTTTCTTGGAGCGTGCACAGGATCTGCTTGATTCTCATGACATCGCTATGCCAAGTTCTGACGATATTGCACAAATAGGCGCTGACGAATTGCCAGAAGCATTTGTCAAGGCAATGACAGACGATTTCAACATTCCAGGAGCATTGGCAAGTATCTTTAGCTCTGTACGTGAGGGGAATAGCGCTATCGCGGATAATCAACCTGAAACTGTTGTGCGCTGTGTTCGATATATTCGTGCAATGCTTGATGTCTTAGGTCTCGATCCTTTGAGTGAGCAGTGGGCACATTCAATCAATGGAATTGGTTCTTCGTCATCGTCACACATGAGTACTGAACATAATATCTTGGATGCTCTTGTTCGTTCTCAGCTTGAAGCTCGCGCTCAAGCACGTAATTCCAAAGATTTTGCAACGGCTGACGCAATTCGTAACTCTCTTACCGCTGCAGGTATTACTATTGAAGATGGTCCGCAAGGATCAACATGGAAATTAACTCGCGAATAGAGCTGGCGTGAGTAGTATCGCTATCCAACAGAGATACCGCTCACTTGACACATCACTTCTTAGACCGAGTAACGAAAGAATAAGGACTTATGGCAACAACATTCAGTTCTCTCACCGATCGCCTTGCCGGCGCTTTTAAGAATTTGCGTTCAAAGGGCAAATTGTCTGAAGCTGACATTGACGGCACAATTCGCGAAATACGTCGCGCTTTACTGGACGCCGATGTCGCAGTAGACGTTGTTCGCGCATTCACCGGTCGTATCCGCGAGCGCGCATTAGGAACAGAAGTTAGCGAAGCACTCAACCCTGCTCAGCAGGTTGTGTCTATTGTCAATGAGGAATTGACAGATATCCTTGGTGCTGGAGTAGATCGTCCGCTCAACTTTGCTAAGAATCCGCCAACGATTATCATGCTCGCTGGTTTGCAAGGTGCTGGTAAGACGACATTGGCTGGAAAGCTCGGCTATTGGCTTAAAGATGCAGGGCATACTCCTTTGCTCGTAGCAGCTGATCTCCAGCGTCCAAATGCTGTAACCCAGCTTGAAGTCGTAGGCGAACGTGCTGGAGTAGAAGTCTTTGCACCTGAACGTGGTGTCTCTTCTGAAGCTGTAGCTGCAGGCCTTGCAACTCCTGGAAAAGATTCAGGAAATCCAGTACAAGTCGCACGTGATTCTATCGAGTACGCTCGTCAGAAAATGTATGACACGGTTATTATCGATACCGCTGGCCGTTTAGGCGTTGATGAAGCACTTATGAAACAAGCCCGCGATATTCGCGATGCTGTACAGCCAAACGAAATTCTCTTCGTTATTGATGCCATGATTGGTCAAGATGCTGTAACAACTGCTAAGGCTTTTGATGAAGGCGTCGACTTTACTGGTGTCGTTTTGTCTAAGGTTGATGGCGATGCTCGCGGCGGTGCTGCACTTTCTGTCGCCAGCGTCACTGGCAAACCAATTCTTTTCTCCTCGACTGGTGAAGGTCTTAAGGATTTTGAGGTATTCCATCCAGACCGTATGGCTTCTCGTATCCTTGATATGGGTGATATCCTCACGCTTATCGAACAAGCTCAGAAGCAGTTCGATGAGGATCAGGCACGCGAAGCCGCTGCTAAGCTCTCGGAAGGTAGCTTCGGCTTAGATGACTTCCTCGAGCAGCTTCAGCAAGTAAGAAAGCTTGGCTCTATGAAGTCACTACTAGGAATGATTCCTGGTATGGCAGCACACCGTAAGGAACTCGAACAGCTTGATGAGCGCGAAATTGATCGCACTGAAGCAATTATTCGCTCTATGACTCCTGAAGAGCGTCGCAATCCTTCTATTATCAACGGATCTCGCCGAGCACGTATCGCTTACGGTTCTGGCGTGACGGTAACACAAGTTAATGGTTTGTTGCAGCGCTTTGAGCAAGCAGCTAAGATGATGAAGCGTATGGGCGGATCCACTGGTATTCCAGGCTTCGGCGGAGCGATGGGCATGGGAGCACCAGCATCGAATTCTCGTAAGGGTAAGAAGCTCAAGGCTGCCAATAAGAAGAAGATGAAGGGCAAGAGTGGCAATCCGATGAAGCGCGCTCAAGAAGAGCAGGCACTTCGAGATCGCCTTTCAGGCAAGAAGACAGGTTCTTCCGCACCTCAAGGTGCATCTTTTATGAAGCAACCATCTGCTGATGACATGACACTTCCTTCAGGCATGCATGAAGGAATGCCACAGCTTCCTGAAGGCTTTGGTGGATTAGGCAATTTGTTCGGTGGCAACTAAACGTAGTACATCTCGACAAAAGAGCGCGTCTTCGTCACGAAAAACTAGGTCTACGCAAACATCGCGTTCAGCTAGCGTTTCACGAGGACGCGCTTCTTCTGTTAAATCTGATAAAACACGATTGAGCAAATCGCGTGGCTCTCAACGTAATCAATTATCTTCCTCAAAGCAACGTTCTGAGCTTCTTCAGCGTGCCGGCGTGCGTAGCAACAAAAGTAGTAACAAGAGTTATCAGCATCGCACCGGTTCTTCCCGTAATCGTAACACAAGGAAAATTACTATGATTTCAGCAATGTCAGTTATTGCTTGGATAGCAATTGTTCTCATAGCTGGATGGATGGTTTTAAGGTATCTTCCAGCAGGAATGGATGCTCAATATCCATTCACGTATCTCATAGCCCTCATTCCTTTGCTTGCGGTGCCGTTAGTTATCATTGGAATCTTTGCTATCGCAACAAAAAATACCGCGCAAATATGGGTTACGACCATTCTGCTCGTCATTCATATGCTGTGGTCACTTACTTTTTACCTTCCAATGCCGCCTGCCATAACCACGGTACTTGGATCACCACAGCAAACAATTGAGTCAACAGTTTCTAGTTCTCAGACTGCTCACAGCGATTCGCCTACTCCAACTCTTACAGTTATGACTGCCAACGTCATGCGCGGTCGCGCTGATACAAGCGTTATCATGCACACAATAAAGCATGAGCATGTTGATGTGCTTGCTGTACAAGAGGTCAACGATAAATTTGTTCAGCAATTGCACGATAACGGAATTCTTCAAGAATTAGGCTTCGAACAATTAGGCGAAAAAACTAATCATGATAATGCAGGTTTTAATGCATTATGGTCACGCTACCCTGTTTCTCAAACTGGTGCTGAATTGCTCAAAAATATGGGATCTAATACCCCTTGGATGACTATTAATGTAGCTAATCATCTAGTGCGCATTATTTCTACTCACCCGTACTCTCCTCATCGTAGCCTCAAACAGTGGCACAGTGATATATCTGCACTCCAGCAAGTGACCACCGACTCTGATGTACCAAGTATCGTCATGGGAGATCTTAATTCGAGTACTTTTCACGGAACTTTCCGATCTGTTGTCGATGCAGGGTTGGTTGATTCGTCGCTCGAAATTCATCATGGACCGCATACAACTTTCCCATCTTCATGGGCGTTCGTTCCTCCTCTTATCGAAATCGATCATGTGCTGCACACACGTGAATTGCGCGCGATTGATATGAAAACAGTAAAGATTCCACGTACAGATCATCGTGCGCTCGTTACGACAATTACATGGAAATAAACGAAGGTAATCTCAGCCCGCTCGTACAATATACTTAAAATTACGCAGTGCCCATCGCATCTGACAGCATGATAAGGAATACTACTATGGCAAAAGCACGTGGTAAGAACAACTCAGCTCAGGGTTTTTCTGAAGAGTGGGATTATACACATCCAAGTGGCGTTCGTGCACATATCGCGCGCAGAAATGGAACATCTATTTTCTCAGTAGTCTTTAGCCATGCTGGTAATCTCAAACTCGTAAATGGCGATTATGAGATACAGACTGATAGTAAATTCATTCCTCACGGCATTGTCGACAACATTATCGCAGACGATATCGCTGCAGCACAAAAGGCTACGCGTAATTAACGAATTAATGAGTGCTTCGAGTAGCTGAGTTGGTCCATATTTGTTGATTTGTAATGTACAGTCTCTCAAACATGGAGCATTTTAGGCTGAGCACACTTTTTTGCCGTAGAATCAATATCGTATAGCTTGCTGACAAGAAAAAACATACTATAATATTTATTAACTTTTAGATACATTGATGTATCCCAAAAGGAACGATTAATGTCACTGCAAAAGTTGTAGCACTACTGTATACACAGTTCGAGAGAGAATTTGAGGGAGGTATCTATTTTGTTAAAGGTACTCAGTCAATTACACCTCTCATTATGATGATTCTTCATCATAATCCATCCCCTCCTTCATACAGATAAGGCACAGACTCCGCTAGTTCCTTATCTGTCATGATATGTATTCATAGATGAATACATATCCCGTCACCTCATTCTTCACATGAAGTGTATAAAACTTACCCACATTAAAAAGGAAATCACAATGTATCATCGACGATGCATAACGACAATATCCAAGATATGCGTACTCCTGCTCATCATATCTACAATGTCATGCTCTCCCATCACCCACTCACAATCTGAGCCAATGAGTTTTGAAGAAGCACAAAACCCACAGTTCACCGTTTCATGGTTGCGTCGATATACAGAAACATACACGGTCAACCATTTCAACCCTCATACCGAGCTTGGCGCCGCTGTCATTAAAGGGTCAGGATCTGTAGAATTTTCAGAACCTGTTGCTAAAGATGAGACTTACCAGCTTACGATGCTTTGCTCACCATCGAATAATTACTCCTACTCATTCGGTGTTGCTAATAAAACTGGTGAAAAGCGCAGAATAGGTTTAGTGGAAGGCTGTGCAAACAAAGGAGGGGATACATACAGCCTAGCTTCATCGTATTTCGCAGGAGGTACTTCTGCTTGGATAAAAGGTGAGAGCCATACTACCTTTATCATCATTGTTTATAAATATAAAACAAAATTAGAGGCTGAAAGGTATAAGTAATCCTGTTTAAGTGACGAATGTACCTAAATATAACGTGCTGAATCGAGAGACTTCGTGTCATATCCATTTCGCAGCGAGTTGTACCGTTCAAACAAAGATATCGTGCTACAGAAACAATAAAATCTCGTAGCAATCCTTTGCACAATCATATTCACTTCACGGCAAGGATTTATCGAGTCTTTCGTATATCATAGTGAACGTTATCTGCGTGCGTTGGCGCCCTCAATCCCAGCGTTCGCGGGGTACACGTTTGTCAATGATTTCGTGCCCCACACGGATGACCTGATAAACACCCTTATGATACAAGGAGAGCCATCTTGGCAACTAAGATTCGTTTGAAGCGTTTCGGTAAGAAGTTCTACGCATTCTACCGCGTAGTAGTAGCAGATTCACGCGTAAAGCGCGACGGTAAGGTTATTGAAGAGATCGGCGTATACGATCCAAACAAGCAGCCTTCCCTCATTCAGATTGATTCTGAGCGCGCTCAGTACTGGCTTGGCGTTGGCGCACAGCCATCCGAGCCTGTTTTGAACTTGCTCAAGATTACAGGTGACTGGCAGAAGTTCAAGGGCTTGCCAGGCGCTGAAGGTACATTGCGTACAGCAGAAGACGGTCCAGATGCAGCAGCACGTATTGAAGCTGCTGACAATCAGGCTCAGAAGCTCAAGGCTGCAAAGGCTGAAGCTAAGGCTTTGGCTGCAACAGAAGCAGTTGCAGAAGATGCAGCTGAGGTTGCTCGTGTAGCTGAAGAAGAAGCTAAGGCAGAAGCTGAAGGCATTGCTGAAGCAACAGGTTCTGAGGTTGAGTAAAAATGTTGACTAAAGCGGTAGAGCACTTGATTAAGAACATCGTCGATTTTCCTGACGATGTATCAGTAAAGTCTCATGAAAGCTCTCGTGGTGAGCATATTCGTGTACGTGTTAATCCTGAAGATATCGGTCGAGTAATTGGCCGTCAGGGTCGTACAGCATCAGCTATCCGAACTGTGGTTCAAGCTATTGCAGACCACAACGTCCGAATTGATATCCTCGATGCGCGCCGCTGATTCTACGCAGACCAACCCTCAACAGCGCAAGTTGTTGAGGGTTTGTCGTATTGGACGAGCTCAGGGTCTTAAAGGCGAAGTTAATGTTCGTCTCTTTACTGATGATCCTGAGCATCGTTTTACTCCTGGTTCTACCCTTCTTGCACGTGACGGTCGTCAATTCGTAGTGCTCAAATCACGCAATTATAAGAGCCGTTGGATTGTTCTCTTTGAAGGTGTAACAGATCGTAACGCATCCGAAGCGTTGAACGGTATAGATTTATTCATTGAGAAGGAACGCGTATCCGACCCCACACCTACGCCTGAATCCAAGCACCATGAGGAAATATCAGCTAACGATAACTCAGATACCCTTCATGAACCTAGCAAATCAGATGAAAATACTGAAAATGAAGGTTGGTATTTGGACGATCTTGTAGGACTTGAAGTACTACAGGTGGATGATCCGCAAGCTGCACGCGCTGCGGACTATGATGGTGTCGAAGCACATCCTATCGGTACAGTGTCATCAGTAATTAATAACGCTGCACAAGATTTGCTCGAGTTACGTTTAGATAACGGCAGAAAACCACTCATCCCATTTGTCGAGCAAATCGTACCAATTGTGGATATTGATGAAGGATATATTCTTATCGACCCTCCAGCAGGGCTGCTTGATTTGTAGTTATCTGCTCATACTTCTCATGTATAAAGTTTCCCTCCCCTAAAAATTTCTTAAGGTGTCCCGTGCTCATTGATATCGTGTCAGTTTTCCCAGAATACTTCGATGTACTCAATCTGAGTTTACTTGGAAAAGCTCAGGATAAGGGTCTTCTTGAATTCAAGGTACATAATCTACGCGATTGGACACACGACGTCCATCACAGTGTCGATGATACTCCTGTCGGCGGTGGAGCCGGCATGGTGATGAAACCGGAAATTTGGGCAAGCTGTTTAGACGATTTACTGGGGATTCCTCCTCTTACTGATATACGCGATGCAGATCCTGAGCGTGGAAAAAATTCCAATGCTATTCTCGTTTTTCCAAATCCTTCAGCACCCACCTTTACTCAAAATGATGCTACAGAACTGTCACACGCTGACCATCTCATCTTCGGTTGCGGTCGATATGAAGGATATGACGGACGCTTGCCAGCGTATTACGAAGCCCAAGGATTTGATGTACGCGAGTATTCTATCGGTGATTATGTGCTTAACGGTGGAGAAGTTGCCGTATCTGTCATGGTAGAAGCTACCACTCGTCTCATTGACGGTTTCATGGGAAATCACGCCTCTATTGAGGAAGAATCATACACCGGTTCAGAAGGACTTTTGGAACATCGTCAATACACTAAGCCAGCATCTTGGCGCGGTATGAATGTCCCAGAAATCTTACTTTCTGGACATCATGCACACATTAACCGTTTCCGTCGAGATGAAGAATTACGCCGCACGTCTGAAATTCGTCCAGATATTATTGAGAAGCTCGATTGCCGTACTCTCGATAAGAAGGATCGTAAGATTCTCATGGAGCTTGGATGGAACGTTTCGGGTGATTTTCCGCGTAGATAATATCATCTACGGCATCTTCCGCTATCGCGGCAGAATTACACACAATCTACTGTGTATGTCCAAAGTGTGACCATCAATAGAACTCCTAGAATCAGAGTATTACACTAACTGTTAATACTTATTTTAGGGGGGCTCCCACTTCCAGAATTGCTGCTTCTCCCAAAAGGCGAGAAAGAAGTAGTAACGATGACGACTACAATGAAAAAGACTATCGCTGGGATTCAATCGTTCCCCTTTAATTTCCGCCAACTCATTTATGGTAAGAGTCTGCTCAATATCGCCGACAGTTTCTACGCCGTAGCGCTTTCCGTAGGTCTTGTATCTATCTATCACATTGAAGCAGGGCAATTATCAACTTTTACGCTTATCGCCATGATTCCGGCGATGTTTGGTTTTCTTGTCGGAGCGCGAATTGATGCCATTAAGGCGAAGAAAAATTGGCTTATCGCATGTCAAAGCATGTACGTATTCCTCGTCATTCTCATGACTTTATGTATGTATATGCGCGTTCCGGTGGCTGTCTTGTGCGCAGTGAATTTTCTTTTTTATTGCTTAACATCTGTTATGAGCGCTCTCGATACGAGTGTCATTCCTCAGGCGCTTGACGATGATGAGGAGCTTATCGAGCGTTCTGTCGATGTTCAATATTTGACTGGAAATATCCTCAATATTGCGTCCAATTTCGCAGCTTCCGTACTTCTTGGGTTCGTCACATATTCCGTTGTGCTAAATCTAAGTGTTCCATTTTTCGTCGCAGGAATTTTCTTCTTCTGGAGGATGAAAATTTCAAATAATCAACCATTGATTAACTCATCAGATTCTGCTGAATCAACACGATATCGCTTCCATGATTCCATCCGATATTTTTCTCAGCAACGTGTGCCTTCGACAATTATCATGTGTGAAGCATTTCTCAGTGGAGCTCTCGATGTACTTTTTGCATTAGCACCACTCTATCTCGTGTCTATCCACATAGATGTTACATGGATTGGCCTTGTGATTGCTATTCAACAAGGCGCGGATTTACTGGGCTCTGTTTGCGCGCCATTTATCCGTATCAAGCCTACACACTTCTTCTGCTGGGATTACATTATCTCAGGTACTGCTCTTTTGCTCGTTTTTGTCATGCCTTCAATCCCGGCGAAGATTATTGCATTTGCTATCGGCTACTTCGTCATTGGCATCTCAGGAAATTACTTCAGTAAGATGCTCTTTAGCTCATATGACCATCAGCGTTTAGGAAGCGTCGATACTATTATCCGCTCGCTATATGCAATCTTTGGGATTGCTTTCTTGCTCATTCCGAATTTCTATAGCAATATTACTGTGCTTGGGATTGTATTTAATGCAGCCACTATTCTTTTCGGAATTGGGCTTGCTATCCATATTTATGCTAAACTTCGTATGTAGAAAACTTCAGTTTCGCCGTAATCCTTGCGTAGGTATATTTCAAATCCTTCCGGAGCTGAAATATCCGTAGAACGAATTGAACGTTCCACCATAAGGACGCCGTCAGTAGAAAGAGTAGTACTAATACGTGCGATTTGTTCATTCACCGTGTCCGTTTCCACAGCGTACGGAGGATCCATAAAAACGAGATCGAAAAGTTCCGCGCTTCCTGCTACTTTTTGCGTATATTTTTCCGCCTGCGCACGAATAATTTTAATAGATAATTCACGCGCATGAGGCCCTTTAAAACTCTGCGCAGTCTGAGCAATCAAACGAGCAATCTGCGCATTTGATTCCACAAAAGTTACCGAAGCCGCTCCCCTGCTAAGAGCTTCAAATCCTAACGCTCCCGTACCAGCGTAGATATCAGCCACGCGCGTATTATCAAGCATCCCCATAGACTCAAGATGGGAAAAAATCGCCTCTTTCGTACGGTCAGTCGTTGGACGAGTCGTCGACGCGTTCTTCGGCGTCTTAATCTCTTGACCTTTAAATCGACCAGCAATAATGCGCATACTGATAACTTAGCACTTAGGGGTTATTTGCAGATACTATAGTTTTCTTATATTTACACTCACACTCACACTCACACTCACGAGCTCTTCAAATATTCAGCTGTCTCTCGTTCAAAGTCAAGCACTGCTCCGAGTAATTCAGGTTCGACAGACAGATTCTTATCCTTTTCGATAAGAGCCTCAGCATCTTCGCGAGCATGGACGATAACTTCCGCATCTTGGACAACTCTCAGAAGCTTAAATGAAGAAGCAATTCCCGACTGAGAGTCTCCCAGCACATCGCCAGCACCTCGCAATTCAAGATCAGCCTGTGCGATCACAGCTCCATCCAGAGAATTTTTGATGACATCCAATCTTTCCTCTGCCACGCTTCCTGGCTGAGCATTATTGACGAGGAACGCCCACGATTGCGTACCGCCACGACCTACTCTACCTCGTAGCTGATGAAGTTGAGAAAGACCATAATTATCAGCATCAAATATGATAATACAGCTTGCTTGAGGAACATCCACTCCTACTTCGATTACAGTAGTAGCAACAAGTACGGGTGCCTCACCGTTCGCAAAACGTTCCATCACAGCATTTTTCGTCTCGTCATCATCTCGCCCTGTAAGCGTTTGAATTTCGATACCGGAGAACTGTGGAAGCGAGCGCAAACGTTCAGAAATTTCATTTACCGAGTGAAGAGTTCTACGATTCGAGTCTTCAATAGGCTCACCCGTTTGCGGATTAAAAAGCTCATCCGTAAAGGAATCCATTGTCTCGTCAATTTCGGTATCATCATCAATGCGAGCGCAAACAACGTATACTCTCTCACCAGCATCTATTCGTTGTCGAGCATGTATAAAGACCTTACGCATAGTTGCGCCGTCATTTTCTTGCACGAGTACCGTACGTATAGGCTTTCGGCCTCCTGGAAGCTCCGTTAGCCAAGAAATATCAAGGTTGCCGAACCACGTCATTGCAGCAGAGCGCGGGATAGGGGTCGCAGTCATGACGAGCATATGCGGCACCATTCCATCTGTATTAATTTCAGAACGCAAAATCTCACGTTGTTCCACGCCAAAACGATGCTGCTCATCAATAACAGCAATTGCTAAATGAGGCGCTTGGAAAGTTTTTGCAAAAGCGGCGTGAGTTGCGACGACAATGCATGGCACACCAGAAGCAGGAATCGAAAGCGCACGTCTACGCTCAGCGAGTTTCATACCACTGTGCAGAAGTACAATAGGAATCTCACTTAGTCCGGCTGCCGTAAGCATATTCGAGATACTTGCGATGTGTTGTTGTGCAAGAACTTGTGTTGGAGCTACGATAACCGCTTGCTTACCGGCTCCCACTGCTTGGAGGAGAGCAGCAAGCGCGACGATAGTTTTACCAGATCCGACCTCTCCTTGAAGAAGTCGACTCATCGGCTTACCGGACGTCATATCGCGCGTAATTTCTTTAATAACATCCTGCTGCCCGCCCGTAAGCTTAAATGGAAGAGAGGAAATAAGCCGCTCGACATATCCTTGCTCATCGACACAACTGTATGCATGAGCCGAAGAATTATCCTCTCGCATCTTAACCATGGCAGTTTGCGATATGAGCGCTTCCTCATACCGTAATGTTTCTATACCACGATTAAAATTCTGCTCATCAGATGGCAGATGAATTGCGATAATTGCTTCCGCTTTATGCAACAAATTCCGCTGAGCTCGGACAGATTCAGGTATGACATCAGGAATAACATGACAAAGCTTTTCGATATCTACAATTGACTCATCGAGCACTTCTGGGCTCGCATCCTCCTCTTTCCGAATCGTAGGCATTTCACCCGCAAGAGCCTTGAGCATGCTCACAATTGATTCGTGAATATGTTCAGATGAAATCGTTGAGTTCGCATGATAAACAGGTCGCGGCCGGCTCAGACGATCAATTGCTTCCTCTATTGTGTCCGCTTCACCCGATCGTGGGACGTCGAATGAATCATCACGGACAACGCATGTCTGCGGATGCGTAAATTGAATAAAACCGCCATATTCACTCGGCATTCCTTGGACGGCAAGTTGCGCACCTGCATAAAGGCGATTTGTAATATATGAAACGTAATATTTCTTATACGTGAAATAGACAAGACGCGCATCTACACGCGAACCATCACTTACGCGCACCTCTACTCGATACCCATTTCGAGCGGACATTGGAGTCACACGCGTGTCCATTACTGTTGCACTGAAAGCTACATTCTCACCAATTTTTATATCATCAATTGATTTTACCGGTACTCGGTTCGTAGCGCGGAACGGGTAATAGCCGATAGCATCTGCGATGGTAATAACACCTAGCTTTTTAAGGGCACCAATGCGGCGCTTGTTCGTTAGCACCGATGATATTGCTGAATGAATATCAACCATTGTAGCTCCCTATACTTGTGAGTCTTCTGGACTGGTCGCGTTTCACGACTTGATTTAATCTTACTGTAATCGTGGCGCTAAATGTATACCAGTCTTACGGCCGATTTTCAATCTATTACTTTTTCGTCAATTCCAATTTATTTTTTGCAGATCTTCCCATTTCGCGAACGGATACGAGCTGTGAAAGATAATTAAACGGGACGAGTTGCAAAAAATTCAGTATGGATAGCTTGTAAGAGCCCCAATTCGCACGAACTTATTGCCTATAAGCCGGCTATTATCAGCTCGGCGCTGGCAATAAAAAACCCCAGGATTTCTCCCGGGGTTAGTTCGTGGCTTAACTATGCCACGCGACGCTGAACCTTGCCAGCCTTAAGGCAAGAGGTGCACACGCGGAGGCGAACGTTCTCGCCATCAACAGTAGTACGCACAGCCTGGAGGTTTGGCAGGAAGCGACGCTTATTACGAATATGCGAATGCGATACGCTATAACCGGTCTGTGGACCCTTACCGCATACTGCGCAACGAGCTGCCATGATGGACTCCTCTGCTTATTTAAGTCTTAAACTCACATCTTCCATGCATCTAGATAAATAAGCCTGTGGGCATAATCCACCTAGCGCAAACAACTTCTTTATGTTACACGAGGAGGCAGACCTTTGCAAATCTTGACTCCCCGTCATTCCTCACAGCTTAACAATTTCTCCATCATTTTCCCGCTTGCTTGCTTTGTCATTTTCTCCGTTTTTTTCTTCTCGGTTTTCTCTCCATTTGCTCCACGGTTTTCTCTGTGGTTTTCTCCTCAATCCTCGCGTGCTACGCCCTCAACGAAATCACTGTGAAAATATCGGCGGGATATACGCAATCTCCTTGTACCGGATACGCAAAAGATATACATTAATTCAGATAGTACAGATAAATCACAGTAGTTGAGGCCTCATGTCAGATTTTTTGCAACCGTTTACTTCATGGATTAATAGCCACACAGACCGAATTATCTTTTTCGCAATTGCGTTCGTTCTGGCATGGCTCATCTCACGGTATACCGCTAAAGGAATGCACGCGGTTCTTGATCGCTCCCCTATTCCAAGCACATCACTGTACATCAACATCACTCGCGTAACTATCTGGGTATTGGCAGCGATTGTCGTTCTTAAACCTGTTTTTGGAATTGAAGCTAATTCCCTCATAACAGCTCTTGGAGTCGGTGGTGTTGCTATTTCTCTTGGTTTACAGGCTACCATTTCGAATGTAGTCAGCGGTTTCGGGCTTATGGCTGGAAAGGTTATTAAACCGGGAGATCGTATAGCAATTAATGGGGTTCGTGGCACTGTTAAGGATGTGACATGGAGGCATACTGTCGTTACTGAACGTGGCGGCAATGAAATGTGGATCCCAAACTCTGTCCTCAATACAGCTACTCTTGAAAAACTTCCACGTACGAATGAAGCACTTACTACTTTGCCGATATTGCTCAAATCCAATATTAATGTGCGCGAAACTGTTGCTGACATTGTTGAAACTGTGAAAAACGCTACTCTCAATCATGCTATGAGAGGTACGACTCCAACTGTACGTTTAACGAGTTTCACCGCGTACGGAATCGAAGCTAACGTAATCCTTTATGCAAAAGATAAGACATCATTTGCCATCATCCAAGATGCGACCGCGCGCGCTCTAGCAGGAAAACCTTACATGGCAACTGCGCAAGATACCCCAACCACACCGACAGCATCAACGATTGCGTTAAACAATCTAGGCCCTTCATCGGATTTGGCCGATTTAGTGGCAACTCGAATCATGAAACCACCAGTTGAAATTTTTGCTGACGATGAGGACGAAGATAGCAACGAAGATGAAAAGGATTAATTGCGTTCGAGTATAAGGTGAATATGCCCTTTTCTTAAAATCCAAAGTCTCAAAGGACACTAAAGCCGACCAATAGTAACGCATTGGTCGGCTTATTCATTATTTTTTTGCAAGTTATCCCGCTTTGTATATCCGATTTTCTTATTTATGCACTGACGACGGTCGAACTTGCAAAAAATACGCGGGGACTGCATATGCACGGGATGTATCGATGACTACATATACAGATACGCGTATATTTCCTACTTCTCCTCGAGCACTCCCTCGATAAGCTCTGTAATCAACTCCGAGTATGGCAATCCGGTTGCCTCCCACGCTTTTGAATACATAGAAATCGGTGTGAATCCTGGCATCGTATTAATTTCGTTAACCATCACGTCTCCATCCGTAGTAACGAATGTATCGACTCTGCTCAGGCCACTTCCATCTACCGCGATAAACGCACGAGCAGCTACTTCTTGAACTTTCTCCAAGGTTTCTTGTGGAAGGCTGGCAGGTACTTCGACATGAGATGCCTGATCATCCATGTATTTGCTATCAAAATCATAGAAATCAGTTGTATTATGGGCATCGATAACAACTTCACCCGGCAAAGACGTACGTGGAAGTTCACCAGCACGTGGAGCTAGCACGGCACATTCAATTTCTCGACCGTTGACGCCTTGCTCGACAAGAATTCGCCAATCGTGTTTAGCCGCCTCAGCTACTGCTGCCTCAAGTTTGCCAGCATCAGCCGCATCCACACGTGTTACTCCAAATGAAGAACCAGCTCGAGATGGCTTTACAAATACTGGGTATTGCAATCCTTCATCAGATACACGCTTTTGGAGCCAATCACCAGAGCGTTGCTGCTCATGACGTGCATCCACAGTAAACCCATCAGCCACAGGAATGCCGGCCTCGCGCAAAAGTTCCTTGGTGTAATGCTTATCCATGCATGCCGACGATGCAAGAACTCCACATCCTACATAAGGTACATTCATCATTTCAAGCAATCCCTGCACAGTTCCATCCTCACCAAATGGACCATGCAATACAGGAAATACGGCATCTATATGACCAATAGATTCAACAGAGCCATCAGAATTCATTGCCAAGAATCCATCGCCTCCACGCGAAGGATCGAGAACTATGTAGCGGGAGTTTTCTGTTGGTTCAACTTCTGGGAGTTTTCCTGATGCTTTCGAATCATCAAGTGACCATGTTCGTGGATCTTGCCCATTGACAATCCACTGCCCACTTTTTGTAATTCCCACAGGAATCGCATTAAATTTCTCATGATTTAACGCATTGAGCACTCCAGATGTAGAAATACATGAAATTGAATGCTCGTCAGCTTTTCCGCCGTATAAAACAACGATATTTTTCTTACTCATCGTGTGTACGATCCTTTTCAATCCTATTTAGCCTAGCCTGGCTACTCTTCGACCATCTCGTCGTCGAAGAGCTGGCTAAGCATATCCGCGCATGAAATGCCATTTTCAAGGACATTCTTCATAGCGGATGCCAATGGTGTAGAAACGCCATATTGCTCTCCTAAAGCCACTACAGCTGCAGTCGTTGGCACACCTTCTGCTACACCATTTGAAGCAGCTGTTGCCTCTTCAACGCTCATTCCTTTGCCAAGGTTTGCACCAAACGTATAGTTTCGACTCAATGGCGAACCGCATGTAGCAATCAAATCGCCTGCTCCAGCCAGACCGAAGAATGTCTCTGGCTTTGCCCCAAGCGCACGACCGAGTTCAGTAAGCTCCTTCAGACCTCGAGTTTCAATCATTGCAGCTGTATTCTCACCGTATCCAGCGCCTCGAGCCATTCCGACTGCGAGCGCGGTTACGTTCTTGAGAGAACCACACATTTCAATACCCACGACATCATCGCTAACAAAGGTCTTGAAATATGAATTGGTTGCTGCCTTCGCAACTTTTTCAGCAACTTGACGGTTAACGGATGCCGCTACTGCAGCAGCTGGCTGTCGAAGAGCAACCTCCTTCGAAAGATTTGGGCCAGAGACGGCTGCGAAACGTTCCATAGGAAGGTTCAGAGCTTCGGTCACAACCTCGTCCATGCGTTTATCTGTATTGCGCTCGATGCCCTTCATAAGAGAAACGACGATTGCATTAGAAGGAATGAATGATTTGAATTCCTCTAATGCTACACGCGCAAACTGCGCTGCGATAGCAACGACAATGATGTCGGCATCTTTAACAGCTACCTCACGATCGCCTGTTGCGCTCATATTGTCAGGCAATTTATCCACGATTGGTAGGCGCACAGGGTTTTTGTGTTCAGAATTAATCGCTTCCACAATTTCAGGCTCTTTAGCCCACATCGTGACATTATTTCCAGCATCCGCGAGTACTTGGCCGAACGCAGTGCCCCATGCTCCTGCTCCGAGAACTGTTATTTGTGCCATTATTTACTCCTTGCCATCCATGTCCACATCTTGAGCTTTTGTAATTTCTACATTCTCAACTGTCGAATTTTCAACTGCCGAATTCTCAGCCGAATTATCGATCTGGTCGAAGTTTTCTGATGCACCATCTACCGGATTACCAACCGCTGCATCCGCCGTCGTATCAACAACAGTAACCGTTACTTCGCCCTCTCGCGCTGAACCACTTATGCCCTCTTGAGACTTTTCATACACAGGACGTGGCTTTCGGCTCATCGTTCTGAAGTCCCAACGTCCTTCCGCTGGCATTTTTTCCCCACGAATCTCTTCCATAAGGACTTCCATGCGGCTCACTACGCGCTCAGTTAATTCCTCCACAGCCTTTTGTGGAGCGCCGTATTCCTCCCAATTTTCCATGCCTTCAAGCAAATCGGAATAATCGAGAGCAGTATCGTACGCCATGACGACGTTCTTTCGTGGCCATGGGAAGAAATGATTGATGCTTGCAGCACCCCATGTGACAGAGACGAATAATGGAACCTGTTTGCCAAGCTTACGCGAAGCTTCTAACGCTATGATTGCCATACCACTTTTCAAACTCATCGGCCACTTGAGTGGGTCACGAGTTACCGTTCCTTCTGGCCAAATAGTTAAAGGACGATTATCTTCAGTTAAGATACGGACCGACTCATGGATAATCGCATCAGCTTTACCACTTCGACGTGGCACTGGTTGCATACCCACGGTTTTAAACCACTCGCCGATAATAGGCCAGTTTGCCATCTCAGCCTTAGCCATATACCGCGGCCTACGCCCTTGATGGAAGAGTCCGCACATCGGAGCAAATACATCAAACTGGGTCACATGCGTAGCAGCCGTAATAAATACGCCATCTTCAGGCACATTCTCTAATCCCCACGAGTACGCCTTCATACGGCTATGCGCCACACCCGAAATCATGTCAAGCAAACGCTTAGCTTGGACAGGATTTTGAGCGTTGATTTCTTCTTCATTATTTCTGCGAGGGACACCAGTTGGCAAATATTTAAACGGGTCACTCAAATGATGTTTGTTCGCTAATTTTCGTACCTGAGCTGAGCTCAACGGCGGTACAGAATTTCCTGGACTTGGTTTTCCTCGAGATACCATAGGCTCTATTCTAAAGCGGGCGCTCTATTATCCAATACAAAACGCCTAGTTCATCACAGAATTTGTGCTTAACTAGGCGTTTTGTGTTACTTGTATCGGTATAGATGAATTATTGACGCATCATAATCGTCACGGTTCATCCCATCTTTTTAATCGAAGTCTGCTCCTAGAGCTGTCAATTTTCCGCGGAAATCTGCGTATCCACGATCAATCAAGGAAATTCCTCGAACATTAGACTCACCCGTTGCAGTAAGTGCTGCAATCAAATGAGAGAAGCCACCACGTAAATCTGGCACGTCAATATCACGACCGGTAAGTGGAGTCTGCCCAAAGATTACTGCCGAATGTTCAAAGTTATGCTGTTCAAATCGGCATGGAAGCGAGCCAAGGCACTCCTTGTATAGCTGGACCGTTGCCCCCATCTTAACGAGTGGTTCAGTAAACCCGAAACGGTTTTCATAAACAGTCTCGTGTACGATAGACAAGCCCTTAGCTTGGGTGAGTGCCACAACCAATGGCTGCTGCCAATCGGTCATGAATCCCGGATGAACGTCAGTCTCAATTGCAACAGGCTTCAAATCCCCACCTGGATGCCAGAAACGAATGCCCTCATCAGTGACGTTAAATTCGCCACCAATTTTGCGATACACATTCAAGAAGGTCATCATTTCAGGCTGTGTAGCACCCTTAACGAAAATGTCTCCTCGAGTAGCCAAAGCAGCTGCTGCCCAAGAAGCTGCCTCAATACGATCAGTCAACGCTGTATGAGTATAGCCCTTGAGCTCCTTGACACCTTCGATACGGATTGTGCGATCGACATCTACAGAGATGATTGCGCCCATCTTTTGCAAAATAGCAATCAAATCCATAATCTCTGGCTCAATTGCCGCTCCAGAAAGCTCAGTTTTACCCTCTGCTAGCACTGCTGCAAGAAGAGTTTGTTCTGTTGCACCAACGGATGGGTAAGGAAGGTGAATCTTTGTACCACGCAAACCGTTTGGTGCAGTAATATGAATACCGTCTTCATGCTCTTTGTCAACTTCAGCACCAAGCTTGCGTAACGTTTCTAAATGATAGTCAATTGGGCGATCCCCAATACGGCATCCCCCAAGCGAAGGAATAAACGCTTCGCCCAAACGATGCAAAAGTGGCCCAGAGAAAAGAATTGGGATTCGAGAAGAACCTGATAATGTTTCCACGTCAGATACGGCTGGCATCTCTACATGGCTTGCGTTAATCGTTACAACGCCGGTCTTACCATCAACGGTTGTATCAACTCCATGCAAGCGTAGCAAATCAGACACTACCTGAACGTCGCGTATTTCTGGGACGTTTTTAAGAACAGACGTATCCGGCGCTAATAGAGTCGCTACCATTGCCTTGGATACGAGATTTTTTGCACCTCGTACCTTAATTTCACCGCCAAGTGGTTTTCCGCCCACTACGTGTAAAACATCATCTTCACGTGTCATGTCAACGCTTTCTCTCAAGAGCTGTTTCGTCGTTCCCTATGAAGTATCTCACCACACTTTATATCTTCAATTGCGCGTGATACTTCGTAATTCGTTTGGTATGCAAGCACCCAAATGCCTGATTCCTTGTACCCAACGTTTTCTTTATAACGACAAATCTGAGCTCCTTGGCATTTCTACTTACTTCTAGTGTGTCATATCTATTGTGGTTGAGCTGTGAATATTCGCTAACCTTTTACCTCAGACATTGAACAGCCTGTGGTTATGCGCTTAGCCCATCACTCAGCACGTGATAAAGCGTAGGTATCGCGAATGTAGCGTGTAGGTATCGCGAAGTCATCGCGTAAGAAATTAGTGCGCGATGATTTCACGAACTTGTTCCCCAAGCTGAGCGTTCCACATAGCACCAGTAGCACTCATTACCGCTGTAGCGCCAAGCTGACGATAAAGCACATAATCTGCTGCAGATGTCACACCACCTACTGCTATAACACCACAATCCTTATCGTTCATTCCCAAACTTCGCTGCACGCGAATTACACGCTCCACCATATCCAGTCCAGCTTTCTTAATCGCTGCACCGCACACCCCTGAAGTTTCGCGGCCTACACCCGGCAAGGCTTGATTACCATTCTTATCAATCAGCTTTGCTGAAATAGTATTAATTGTGGCAAATCCTTGAACGCTCTGGCGCACAGCCGTATACCGCATCATCGTTTCAACACTTTGATCATCAGCCATATATGCGAGCTTAATGATGAGCGGGATATCGCCGATTTCATTTTTAACAGCTTCAGTAATCTTGCCTACAAGCTCCGGATTATGGCATAATAAACGGCCTTTGCCCTCATTTGGACAACTCGTATTCATTTCAAGAACTTTAGCTCCCGTCTCAACGACAAGACGAGCAGCGGTCACATGATCAGCAATGTACTCTTCTTCTGTCATATCTGCGGTACGAGATCCTTGGAAACTCGCCAGAAGTAGTTGGCCCTCTCCAGCTTGTTCAATCGCCTTCTTCATATCGGGCTGCCATACATCAGGGTCTTGGCTCGGAACTCCGAACGAATTTGAAATCGAGATATCGCTTGGCTCACCGAAATTCGTATCTGCAAGAAGGCCTTGAATCGTTTCTGGGGAATTTGCGGTCAAAGAACCATCAGCTGAAGTTGGATGAACGGAGAGCACATTCGGGAATGGATTGCACCCCCATGCGCGTGAGCGTACCGTCTTATAGGTAGCAATATCAAATCCTGCACGGAAAGCTGCTGTTGTGAAATGCTCATTAAGCAAAGGACCAGCCGGGATACCAAATGGAGTATTGACCTTTTGCCTGAAGAAATCGAAGGAACCCTGCGCCGTATTCTCTCCTGTATAACTTTTAGAACTTCTAGGCGTTTTATCCAGTCCGGCAAAATCACCGAAAGGCCCTCGCTCATAATTGTCTTCGTAGGTTAATTTAACATCGTAAAACTGCGTAGCACTCATGGTTTCTCCATAATTTTTTGCATGTTGTACCTGTTTGTATCTTACTTCCTGCTCCTCACAAAGCATTTTATAAAGAAGATGGTCAAGAACGTTTCCACGTTTTCGACCATCCTGCAAAAAATTCATTCGCACTCGATAGATTCCACGAATGATATGAGATGAGACAAGCTCTTACGGACCTTCTATCTACGCCTACTCGCGATTTTGGTCACTTGTCGCTCTCAGAAATACGATCGGAAAGTGGTCCAGCCCAATCCGTAATAACCACCTCGGGTGCTGATTGAACAACTTCCGATGGAGTTGTCAGCGCTGGAATCGTCTTTGGCTTGAATCGGAATTTCTCGGCACGCATTTTCTCATACGCCTCGATGTCATCTTCATGCTGAAGAGTGAGATCAATGTCGTCATAACCATTCATTAAACGCCAGCGTACGTAATCATCTACGTCAAATGGAAGCGTCACATCTGCACAAGTAACCGTTCGATTCTCGAGATTTACGGTTATAGCCGTTCCTGGTTCTTCTTCAAGAAGCTTCCAGAGCAGTTCGATAGATTCCATCGGCATGAGCGCAGCTAATACACCATTTTTTGCAGTATTGCCGTAGAAGATATCGGCAAATCGTGGAGCAATTACTACTCTAAAGCCATAATCATGCAGCGCCCACACAGCATGTTCACGCGAAGAACCAATTCCAAAATCAGGCCCTGCTACGAGGACGGATCCATTCTTGTATGCCTCTTGATTCAAAACGAACTCAGGATCACGTCGCCATGCGTAGAAGAGCGCATCTTCAAATCCTGAGCGAGTTACTCGTTTCAAGAAAACTGCTGGGATAATCTGATCAGTGTCGACACTTGAACGTCGCAGCGGGACTCCAGTTCCCGTAAATACAGTAAGTTTTTCCATTACTTTTCCTGCTTTTCCTTAGATATTCTGTTTGCTGTCTTACACTGTCTCGTTACTCAGCAATTGTTTCACGACGTGGTTCACAAAGTGGTTCAAGGTCACTTGGGGAGCTAATCGTTCCTCGAACAGCTGTAGCTGCTGCAACAAGTGGAGAAGCCAAATGCGTGCGGCTTCCCTTTCCCTGTCGTCCTTCAAAGTTCCTGTTCGATGTAGAAATCGCACGTTCATGAGCCACCATCTGGTCTTGGTTCATACCCAAGCACATTGAGCAGCCAGCATTTCTCCATTCAGCGCCAAAGTCGAGGAAGATTTTATCCAAGCCTTCCTTTTCTGCCTGGATACGTGCCCGTGATGATGCCGGAACGACAAGAACGCGATGCAAATTCTTCGCCTTATGACGTCCTTTCATAATGGAAGCAGCAGCTCGCAAATCCTCAATACGACCATTAGTACATGAGCCAATAAATACTGTGTCTACCGCGATGTCACGCATCGCTGTTCCCGCTTCAAGTCCCATATATTCGAGAGCAGATTCAGCTGCAGCTTTATCTGTCGGATCTGCAAAATCTTCAGGAGAAGGAACCTGCTCGTTCAGCGGAATTCCTTGCCCCGGATTCGTTCCCCACGTTACAAACGGAGATAGCTCATCAGCACGCAAGGTAATTTCCTTATCGAATACTGCATCATCATCGGTAACCAATGATTTCCAGTATTCGACTGCCTTATCCCACATTTCGCCTTGTGGAGCATGAGGACGTCCCTTGAGATACTCGTAGGTTATGTCATCAGGGGCGATCATTCCTGCTCGAGCACCACCCTCAATGGACATATTACAAATGGTCATACGCGCTTCCATAGAAAGCTTTCGGATAGCTTCACCGCGATATTCAAAGACATACCCTTGTCCGCCACCGATACCGATTTTAGCGATAATAGCCAAAATAATATCTTTTGCGGTAACATCCGGTGGAAGTTCACCTTCGACGTTAATTGCCATCGTCTTGAATGGCTTGAGACTCAAAGTCTGCGTGGCCATTACGTGCTCAACTTCGGAAGTACCAATACCGAAAGCCAAAGCACCGAACGCCCCATGCGTTGATGTGTGGGAGTCACCACACACAATCGTCATACCTGGCTGTGTCACGCCAAGTTGAGGACCCATTGCATGTACGATTCCCTGATCAGCATCACCGAGAGGGTGCAAACGTACACCAAACTCTTTGCAATTCGCCTCAAGAGTTGAAATCTGCTTTGCGCTCGTTTCATCTGGTGACACCTGATCAATATTGAACGTAGGAGTATTATGATCCTCCGTCGCCAATGTCAGCTCCGTGTGACGCAACTGTCGTCCCGCCAAGCGCAATCCTTCGAAAGCCTGTGGACTGGTAACTTCATGCATTAATTGCAAATCGATATAAATGAGGTCAGGAGCACCATCCTCGCCATGTCGAACGAGGTGATCTTCCCATACTTTTTCAGCCATAGTCTTACCCATACTTACTATTGTCGCGACACGAGAGCAAAGTTTGGGTTTGCATATCACATACTGAGATGACATAATTGGGTCATGACTACTGAGCAATTCGCCCTTTCCCCTAGTAATACAAGCCCTGCGGGTACTTCAGAAAAGCTAGAATTAATTAAATCTGGAGTTGGGGTTTTAGATAAGGCTGCTCTCATTTTGGACGCTTTAGAGAAGGGGCCATGCTCACTTTCGCAGTTGGTAAATAGCACGGGCTTAGCACGTCCAACTACACATCGTTTAGCGATCGCTTTGGAACGACACCGCTTTATCGCACGCGATCAACAAGGCCGCTTCACTATTGGAGCGCGTTTTGCTGAATTAGCAACCGCTGCAGGCGAAGATCGTTTGCTCACATCTGCCGAGCCAATTTTGCAAACTTTGCTCGAACGCACTGGCGAATCAGCACAAATTTATCGTCGTCAAGGCGATCAGCGTGTATGCATTGCTGCCGTGGAACGCACAAGTGGTTTGCGTGATTCCATTCCGGTAGGCGCTATGCTCTCCATGGAAGCAGGATCAGCAGCTCACATTCTTCTTGCATGGGAAGACACTGAGCATCTTCATCAAGGGTTGCGCCACGCACAGTTTTCTGCTCAGACGCTCAATACCGTGCGCCGTCGCGGATGGAGTGAATCAATTAATGAGCGCGAAAAAGGTGTTTGCTCAGTTTCTGCACCTATTCGTAATTCTGCAGGTCACGTCATCGCAGCAATTTCGATATCCGGCCCTGTCGATCGTATGGGCATCTCACCAGGACGTCACTATGCGCCACTCGTCATGAAAGCTGGCAAATATCTCAGCGACGCCATTTCGCGTGTGTAGAAGATAGTTTTAGTCGAATAACATCAACGCGTATTAGTCATTCATTAATACGCGTATCCCAAGAATATAACCACTTCACCGTTTTCTGGATAGAGCACATGATAAAAAGGCGTATTTACGTCTATATTATTCATGGAAAGCGTATCAAGAAGTCGTTGATACGCTCGCGGAGTTTCATCTTCAAAATCGTGATTAACGGTTGTCAAAATTAAATTATTAATTTCGATATATGAGGAAAATTCAGCACCCGGAATATCAATATAATTCTCTTCAACTGGCATGAAAAATTCGACATCCATATCTAACTTTTCGCCACTTGGAACGTTATTTAAACTGTAAAAGAGTGGCCCTACCGCATGTGCTCCCTTAGCAGCAATCGTTTGCGTAAAATTTTGTAGTTCCGATTCAAAATACTCGCCTGGAAAAGTTGAACGATAGCGAATAACATTTCTTACTTCAAAAACTTCAGCACCTGAAACGCCTTCTGCAGCTTTGTATGACATGTTTACCACTCACTTTCTTGAGTACTATATACATCAACCAGTAACTGATCATCGTCAAAATATAGAACGTGATAAACGCTAAGCTGGCTTAAATCGGTTTGAGAATATTTATCGCGAAGAGACTCATAGTATTCGTTAAGTTCTTCAGGAGTAAGGACAGCGAAATCATCCGTGCGTATGACGATTTTGCGTGAGAAAAGGAAATCGCTTGTATTCACGCCATTCGTACCAATTTTATTGCCAAATGTTGTGAAAATTTTCAATGCGTTATGAGTTTCATCACTAAACGGTTTCCACACAAAGTAAACAGGACCGTCTGAGTAAACGGTATCAATCATTTTTGCAATGAAATTTTGAGTCTGTTCAAAAATTTCTTCGCATAATTCTTCCGGTTTCGACCGTCCATTGTAATCATGTGTAAACCCAATAGCTTGTATGATACTTAAGGTTTTCGACTCGGTATGCATAAGTTTTCCTCACAAGTTATTATTGATTTTCTTCATTTACGAATGACTTTACTCATCACCATCAGCGAATACATACGGATGTTTCCTTACCCAGATAGCACCGTAAATTGCGTCTACAACTACAACTGGGAAAATACCTGCGAAAAGTGCCGTGAACAGAATCCACATAATGTGCTGAATACCCGCGCTTATCAACGACATAACCATTGGCGCAATAGCTACAACGAAAAACACCATACCAAAGCTGAGAAATGCAGAGGAATCCTGCTCACGTAACTTCTCCAACCAATGCACATGCTTATCTTGGTGCACATAAAAATACGCGTACACGCATCCCATCACCACCGCAAAAACACTCCACCACAGCATAAACGGGACAGTTCGCGAAGAATCTAAGATTGCCTCATCACCCTCGCTAAAAGTAGCAATACAGCCAATCATCATAAACGCTAAAATACACGTAACCCACATCAAACTAAAAAGTATAAGACACAAGGATTGCGCTTGCTCGACAAATGGGCGGATAAAAGACAGAAACAAACATACGCATGAATAAATAAAGAACCCTAAACAGATTTGCGAGTAAATTGGCACCCAATCTAATAGCACAATACATATCGCACTGTATATGCCCCATAGAATTGCACCTAACCATGAAAGCCTTAAAACGTCAGGAGTCATATATCCACTTAAGAGAGGGAAGAAAAACCTCTCCTCTATTACTTCTTCATCATGATTAGCTTGTAGATTACTTGACTTATTTTTATTTTTACTCATTAGAAGTGGAACATTCCTTTCAAACCCGATTTCACTACTCCTGTCAAAGACTGCCCACCAAATTTCTGATTCATTAATATGCTGGCTCCAATTCCTACAGCATATCCTGCTATAGTTCCAGCGGGTGGCAGGATTAAACTCCCTGCTGCCGCTCCTATTGCGCCCGCAGCAGCGCCCGATCCAACATCAACAGCAGTATCTACGACAAAGTTTTTGGTTTTTTCAGCTGTGCTTGACTTAGTATCATCTATAAAATCAGACTTAATATTACTAACCGCACTCAAAACAGTACCCGCAGCACCCAGGGCTTTACCACTCTTAGTTAACCAACTCGCATTCTTATACCCCTTAAAATCACTAGCAATATTAAGACCATCCTTAAACCCACGTTTCGCCGCCTTGCCTACTTCCGACCAGTCCATCTTTCCAGCAGCAGTACGTGCGTAACGAATAGTAGTAAAATCTACATCCGTCCGCTTCTTAAACTCCTCAGCATACTTACGACCAATCTTCGAATACCTACTCCTATTCTTCTCATACATCTTATGGTTACCCATCATCACATCATGATCCAAACGACCCTTCTTACCCACACGATGAGACACAACACTAAACCTTTTACCTTTAAGCTCTTTATAAACCTTCGCACCCTTGTACAACTTAATACCACGAGAACCAAACGAACGCACACCCTTAGTAAGCCCAGCAAAACCAGCAATACCAGCCAAAGCAGTCGGAACAGCACCCTGAAGCCGAGCATTACACGCACTATCCGCCCGATTATACTCATTAACAATTTGAGCCGCACGACTCTTACAATCATTCAACTCAGTTTGGGCTTGAGCTTTCAATTTTTGCGCACGCTCAATAACTGTCCTACTACTCTCACGATGAGCCTCATCACTATCATTTCGAGCTTCCGTAATAGCAAGATTTTGCAGATCAATCGTCTCCTTCGCCTGCTTCGCCTTTTCTAACTCACCCGCAATCTTGCCTTGACAATCAGCAACCGTGCTACCCCACGAATCCAACGTAGTCTTCACACGATCAGACTCATCCTTCACACTCTCAGCAAGACGAGAAACCTCACCCTTCTTAGCACTAAAAGCCTGATAAAACTGACCATTCAACTTCACATACGTACCCGACGTCGAACGCAAAGCCTGAACCGTAGTGAGTAAAGTCGACGACGCGCGCGAAAACTCAGCTGCAAGCTGTGCAATTTCCTCCGGTTTACCAGGAGTAGGGTCATTTGCAACCCCTAAAATTGACCAGTCATCATTCGCGCTATACGAAGCCATAACAAAAACCTAACCTATCTCTAACCTATTTTCTATTTTTCCGAACCAGCAGAACGCCCCAACACATCATCTAAATTCGTCGTCTCCACACCCGCAGCATCAATCAACTTCACACACGCCTCAATACCCAGGGCAAGCTTCTTTTGAGCCGCAACCATACCCGTATCAATACTGTCCATACACGATTTCGTAAGCTTGCCACCCACACAACCAGTCACCTGATGAGTATACGGCTGCGCACTCCCACTAGCCATAGTTAAAGAACTCTTCAACTCACCCAACGATTGCTCACAAACAACAAAATCACCCATAACCACCACCCTAACCACCAAAACAGACAAACGAACGATACTCAGTTCTATAGCACAAGTAATTATCTCCTGAGGTTTGCTCGATTTTACCGACAAATTTACAACATCATCTCATTACTAGAAAGATAAGCACTATGCCAACGCAAAACACTGCGTTTCGTATTATTACTATTCTGATTGTTGGATAAGAGTAGGTTTGCGTGAGCTATTAGCATGATTATAAAAAATCTTCTCTAGACCACTTTGATATGTCGAATGAATTCCAAACTTAAAGCCCTGTTCGTACACATTTCCTATGAGATCTGAATACTTGATTTTGAATTCTAAAAAATCATTAATTTTTTCTTTATCGTTCAAATCTACAGAGATTTTATATGTAACTTCATCTCCCGGGAAAGCATAATACTGACTTAGATATTCATTAATATAATACTGCCACTTAAATTCCTGTTTATTTTTAAAATATACTAGCTTATTTTCATTCGAAGAGTATGGTGATAGCTGTATATTTGTTGCACTTTCTTTTCCTATATTTATGAGACCTATCTCTAAAATTAAGCTATTTTTGTCTCTTCTAATTCTATTATCTTTGAGCACAATATTGAAATACGGAATAATTGATGCCCGAGTTTGCTGTCTCGATAGCAAATTTTGAATTAATAAATATTTTTGTCTATTATCTTCTTTGAATAAATCAAAATCCTTCTTCCATTTTTGATTCTCTTTATTAATTTTTTCAGTTTGTTCTAATCGTTTATCATTACGATGATCTCGTATAACTGTATATATTGAAGTAGCAATAGAAATTATTATTGACAGGATTGCAGTTATATTGCTTAAAAAGACGTTCATCATTTCCTTCAATCTTTATTACTTATATTTGTTTACCTATTATCTTGAAAGATTATCAATCTACTTGCAGCATTACTCGAACGAGCAGAGACCACATACGACCAAGTAAATCGATTATTGGTGCAATAGTAACAGCCATTGTATGTAACGGGACACGTCACTTTCCCAGAAATAGCTATCGTACTTGAATAGTATATAACTACCATTTTCACGATTATTCATAACTTATTCTGGTCTTAAGCAGCTTTTCAACATATAATAATGAATTAAAAATTTTAAGAAATGCTTCTTTGCTTATTTCTTTCTCCCAGCGTCCATGATTAATCATATGCCTGTTGGGATTATCTATTGTAAAGTTTTTCGTATCTGCATAAAATTGTCCTAGCCAAATCATTAACCCATAATCGCTTATGGAAAGATTGATGATTTGAGAATTCAATATAGAAATTGTCTTATATCCAACAATCACCTTACGGTTACCATGTCTTGATGCATCGTAAGTTTTTTCGGCAATTCTATTCAAAGCGCCGTCAATGATAATAGTTGCAAGTGTATAAGCAGCATAATAATTCTGAGACCGATAGCTTTGAATCATTGAATCGATAAGTATCTCTGGAATAAATTCACTTTGTTTCAATTCCTTTATAACTTCAGCACGTTCAATATCCTCCGTCAACAATCTAATCCAATGGCTTTGTACAGATTCTATTTTCTTCGAGCCGATATTATAGGTCCATTCACTATCGTTGTAATATAAGACCCAACCATTCTCTGCCAAATTCTTAATGATTATTTTCTCACGTATCGCATTCTCATATTGAGCGAATTTCTTAATTTGTTCTGATAATTCTTTTAGGACAGATTCTTGGTAGCTAACTAGGAAAACGTTAAGCTCCTTACTTATTGAATCAAAGGCTTCAAAATTAAGGTTGTTGAACGCTAATTTAGACAAGAAATTTGGAGTGGGAATAACTGGTTTAATATTTTCCGTAATATTATTAAGTATCGTACTATCAAAATTTATTTTTGCTCTCTCTCCCAACATCTCTAAAGCATTTGATAGTGGTTTAATATCTATTGAATTTGATACAGAAGCAAAGGCCCTGCCTATGGATTCAGTTATACATGTAAGCCGTTCATAATCTATTGCATTTCTATCTACCTTTAATAGCTCATCAGAATTGCCAAGGATTTCCTTTGAATACTCATTTTTTTTCATTTACATTCTTATCTTCTTCATAAGTCATATATCCTATATTACTCTTTAAGTCTTTCACTTTTATATGTTCCTATTCACCCCCCCCTATTTTAAACTGTTCCCCGTTTTTTGGAGGTTGGGAATAGGAGACCTCCGTGAACGTAGATAGTAAGAGTGTGAGAGGGCAGGCTTTCAGCTTGTTTGCTCAAGGATATGGGTATAAATATGTTGCTCGCGTGCTTGATATGAGTGTTTATAGTGCGAAAGAATACTATTACACATATCGATCACAAGGCAGTCAGGCAGAGCATAATATGAGCAAGCAGCAGACATATTCGCTAGAGACTAAGCTTCAAGCAGTCCTTGCAGTTATCGACAATGAGGAGAGTAAAGCCAGCGTGTTAGAGCGTTTACATATACGCTCAATGACGAGTCTTAAATCATGGATTCGAGCATATAAACAGCACGGTGTTGCTGGTTTAGAGCCACGCGCAGCCGGCAGACCCCAGGGTAGTAAGAGTCAGGCAACAGATACGAGTGAGCATGACGAGCTTATAGCACGTATCGAGTATTTGGAAGCGGAGAACGCGTATTTAAAAAAATTACAGGCTCTGAAAGCCAGCAGGTAACTCCTAGGATGAAAACACTCGCTATCCAATCGCTTTCAGAGCGCTACCCAGTCTCTCTTCTGCTCCAGGTAGCAGGGCTTGCTTCTTCAACGTATTACTACGATAAGAGTCACGAAAAGAAAATGCCTCGCCCTGAGCTCTATGATACTATCCGAGCTATTTACTCGCGTACGGCTAATGGTATGGGACACCGGCAGATAGCCATGTGTCTGAGACACGAATACGAGATCAGGATTGCGAATAAGACTGTATTAAAAATTATGAAGCTTTTAGGCTTGTACTGTCAGATTCGCTCCCGTAATAAGAATAAGAAGTATAGCTCGTATAAGGGTATCGTGGGTAATACCGCACCTAATATTATTAACCGTGATTTTCATGCCGAGCGGCCTTGGGCTAAGCTGGGAACTGATGTCACCGAGTTTAAACACGCGTGGGGTAAAGCATACCTGGCTCCGGTCTATGATTTTGCAAGTAAAGAAATAATCGCGTGGGATATTAGCATGAGTCCTAATCTTGATCAGCCAAAACGACTGCTCAACCAACTCATCAAGCGCATGCCCGAAGGAACATACCCGGTGCTACATAGCGATATGGGATGGCAATACCAACACCAGTATTGGGTCACAACACTACACGAGCATGGTATTCGTCAGTCTATGAGTCGTAAAGGCATGTGTACGGATAACGCTGCTACCGAGCAAGTATTCGGACATCTTAAAGACGAATTCTTCACGGGACAGTCATGGGATTGTTTTGAAGACTTCGCTACAGACCTCAACAACTATATTCACTACTGGAACACTAAACGCCGGCAAGTACAACTTAACGGTTTAACCCCCAGTAGAATACAAAACACAGGTACTCACAGCCTGACACAAATAAACAACCTCCCAAAAAAGGGAGACAGTTTATTTAGCATAAAAATCATTATTATAATAAACCCCAATCAAACTGTTACTTGACTAAACTAGATTAGGAATACTAAAACTCAGGGATAGCAACCCCAATATAACGTTATACCATATCTACCATGTAACCTCGCACAATCATCGGTGTCATAATCTCTAGGAATAAAACTGCACGAATATGATTTCCAACACAAACTAATCTTAAATCGCAATATCAGTTTCTTCGCATCACTTATATCGCCAATTCTTTTCTATATCCATAACAGTTCGTCATTACCATGTTGTGATATCGATAGATATTTTCTAAAGGAACTTTTTGTGTCAGTTGTACACTCGACCAAGTAATCACAAACCCAACACTCATTGTGCTTAGCAACAAACTTATATACCACAAATCACAAATTACTAACGCCTGAACTATACTTAATATAAGAATGAGTAGCATCGCTCGTTTTTATCCATTGCCCAATATCATTTGTGCACGGCGATTCGATAAATTGCGTTCTAGTCTAGAAAATGACTTGTCCTCTTCGATTCATATAACCGCTTGCCACCGTTATCTCAATTTCCAGATTTCACTTATATCGGTATGCAACTGAAAGTTTGTTCAATTATCATTCCAGTTATACGTTTTTCACTGTTATAAAATAAAAACAGCATTGTCAAAAGCATGTACCTACCATAGGCAAGCAATTCAAGGAGCGAATATGGCGAAGAAGCGGATTACTTTACCTAAAAATTTCGACGAACTCATCGAATCAGGTGACGTTGAAGCTCTCAAAGCAGTCTATGATAAATGTGAACTCACAGTCCATAGTGGTAGATACAGCTTGAGAACGGCTTTGCATTACAGTAATGTTCCCGATGAACTTGTTACATGGCTTGTAGAACAGGGATTGGATGTGAATATACCTGATTATTATGGTTGTTCACCGTTATATACTCAGGCTACGTTCGGGAAAGATACGGTTAAGCTACTCTATGAGCTCGGTGCAGATATCCAATTCGCTAATAAATCCGGTAATACACCACTTCATGCTGCAGCTGAGTATTTTCGAGTTGAAACAGTCCGTTTCCTCATTGAAAAAGGCGCGAATGTTCATGCACAGAATCAACGAGGACAAACTCCTTTATCGCTTGCTCTCATATCGTGCCGAGGCCAGCACATTATCCCTACGGTCAAAATTGCTAACATGCTAATTTCTGCAGGTGCTACCGTTACGCCTGCTATGTCAGAAAGAGTTTCGACAATTGGAAAGGAATTTGAATTCTACAAAGATGGTTTTAACAAAGCTAATTTACCACAAACAGAAGAAGCTCTGACAGAACTCTACGATATTTTCGGCGTACAGCCTGTTGCACACCGTGTCATTCATGATGGAGTTTCACCTATCGTAATACAAAAAGATTCTTGGCAGCATCAATACAACGACTTGTGGGATTTGCTCGTTCCTTCACAGGGAGTAGCACAGACAGTCCAGGGAGAAGTCATTCGTATCGCAGGTAGAATTCATGATGAGATTACACGAAATGGTGGAGCAAATTGGGATCGAAATTATAGAGATATGCTTAATTCACTTCCCCATCATTTCGCTACTGGTACCCCGCTTTCCAAAGAACAGTTGGAAGAGACGAAAAACGTTGCTTCGCACATCCTTGCTCATGGTGAGGTTGACTTTACTGCAGCAGATCGCTTATGCGAGCTTGCAGTCAGTTGGGTTGTCTTGAACCCGAATCCGTATCCACTAGAATCGGTAAATTATCGTAGATAAGGATCTAAGCGAGAATACGAGTAAGTGTTCTCGCTTCACCGCTCTATCAATTTTTTGATACGGAAAGTAACTTCTCTACAAACGTCACATATCAACACTCATGTTTAGAGTTCGCTATTTTGCTTCCATTGTTTTCTTGAAGAACTCGGACATATTTTCGGCCAAAATTCGGTCCATACAAACACGTACTGCGCATCATCACGAATAAATATAAATACACTAAAAGCAAACGCCTGCAGTAAAACTACAGGCGTTAATATTTGATTTTGCATTGATTAGCTAAGAAATAGATTGACCTCGCATCTGTATCTCATGCCGAAGATTATTAACAATATCTTCCACCGAGATCTTTTTCATTTCGTCTTCCATAGATTTTTGGACAGCCACAAGACTGCCATCAAGAGCCGCATGAATATTCCCACCAACCACACAATCAGGATGAGGGTTGTCATGGAAATGAAAAAGCCCGGTCTTATCTACTGTGTCCGTAGCCGCGTAGACGTCATAGAACGTTACCTCTGTGAGAGGTTTGGCTAGTCTAAAGCCTCCGCTTCCCCTGCGCGCATCAACAACACCAGCTTCTTTCAATTTAGAAAGAACTGTTCGTATGATAACGGGGTTAACCTGAGTACTTCTCGCTAGCACAGCACTCGTAACGCGCATCTTATCTTGGAACAAATCTATGAATGCCAAAGCATGAATTGCTACCGTAAATCTACTTGTAATTTGCATACCGTTCGTGCATTATTCGCTTACAACGCTGATTCGCTCGTTGATGTTGTTACCCTTTTCAATTTCGTCAACCACAGCAATAGCATAGTCAGCATAAGAAATAACGCTTTCCCCCTTGCTATTGAGAACCAATTCATCGCCACCGAGAATATATTCTCCAGTGCGTTCACCCTCAGCGCGGAAATCTCCAGCAGGGCTTACATACGTCCACTTTACATTATTGAACTTACGAAGCTCTTCGAGAGCTTTCCCGTGACCATTTACCACTGGTAAAGCTTCCTCTGGGAAAGGCGTCACATCGACAACAGTCTTAGTATGCTCTGGGTCTACAAAAAGACTTCCAGCTCCACCCACTACAAGGAGGCGAGTATCACTATCTGAAAGGATTTCCGCCATATGCACTGTTGCTTCTGGAATGAGGTTAATTGCATCAGGAGTCCAATTACCATATGCATCCACTACTGCATCAAAACCCTTGAGATCTTCACTTGTCAAATCAAAGAGATCTTTTGCAATAGAATGAGGTGCTACTGTCTTATTCTCACTTCTTACAATTGCAGTAACATCCATACCACGATTTACTGCTTCTTCAACGATAAGCTTTCCTGACTTTCCGTTTGCTGCTACTACTGCTACCTTCATTATGATATCCCCTTTGTCAGTTTGTAATAACTTTTATTACAACTTCCAACAACTATACACGATTTTTTCTACTTGTCAATTATTTTATGACAACTTAAATTTCGAATCAGTAAGACCTGTATTTCCAACGCTATTAAGCATATCTTTCATCGAAATTCTGCTACGAGCTATAAAGTTTTTCAATAATATGACAGTACACCCGTATCCACATTGATGAGATAACGAAAATAGACTACCTACGTATCTAACTTGATTCAAAAATATCGAGCTCATATCGTGTGTTCACTTGATTCTTTATCTATCACAGCGATAGCACCACTGATTAAACCCTGACGTGATATCCATAAACCGAGCAACCCTCCTACCAATAGAAGCAGCCGTTAACTCATCAGAAAACACTAAACAAAAAAACAGCAAATAAGAAGCCACTCCGTCAGTCACAAAGCAATCACTTCCGCGTAACAGAACAAAACCCAACTTTACATAAACACGCAAACCAACATAGGTATAGTCCAAACATGATTAAAGAAATAAGAATACCAATTCCGGGTATGCTTTTATCTAAATCTGTTTGTACATAGGGATTAATACTCACACATGTACCGAGTAGCAAAAAACGATACTCATCACTGCATTAAAGAATAATGTTTTACCCTCACCCCTTTACTCGTAAACGGTGTATGAGCACTATCAAGATAATATAAATCTTCCAGTAAAACAGCATCAAGAATATATGACAAATCAGAACGCTAATACGAACCCTTAAACTCAAACACATTATAATCCACATCAGAAGTGGTAATATCCGGCATCGGTTCACTGCGTATATCCTCACGCGTAGCCTAATCCCACTTCCTTTGGAAAACTCCACTTCTTTCTTAGCCCCCATCACACAACTTCGAATAGCTTTCACTGCTCACTTGCATCCAGGTACTACCAGCAATCTGCATAGTTGATTTCACAGCCAACAACTTGAGATTCTTACTCTTATAATTATCACGAACCAACCTTTAAAATTCTGATTGTCCTTCACGCTGCCCTTAACAGCAATATCGGTTTTCATAGTATGAAAACCGGTGTGATGCTTAACAATAACCGAACGATATAAATCCGTAGAAAAATAGACATCGAACTATCAACAGTAAGTTCTGCTTTTCACGATGTGTAGCTATTTAGTTACTCTTCGTCGCCTTTACCATACCCACCACACATAGAACGACGTCAAAAACCAAACAGAATGCTGTTACCCACTCATATCCACGATAAACTTCTCGCGAGCCCGATAAGGCTTCAATCGATGCCAGATCCATGATAAAAGATACCACTGCAAAACCAGATACAACTAAACCTGCAATACTACCAATAATCTGATTCCCAGCTATCACCAAACTCAAAAAATACGACACCAACGTGGACGCCAAAAGCATTATCCCCACGATGCGCAATAACTCACGACGATTACCCAAAGCACGTGCTAAATTCCCAGAAAGTACAATACATAACCCGGATATACACACAATAGAAATCACAATAGGCAAAGTCTCAGGACGATCATGAACACCCCACGCAAAGAGATATCCGAAAACACCAACCCATATAATCTCACAAATACGAGAGACGGCATATCCCCAAACTGAATACATATGTTCAACCAAGAATAAGAAGCAAAAAGCAACGATAGCAACAAAAACCGGCACAATCATCATTGCTTTTATCGCATCATTCTTGTCAGGAATATTATTAAAATCAACAAAAAAATACGATCTAAAGAACGAAATAGTCAGAAGAGCAAGATATACCAATGCTTTAATCTTCACACCACGAGAAGAAAATGCGACCTCACCTTGATTGCGAACTTTAAACAATGGCTCAGGCAATAATTGATCCATCAAAACAGATAAATCACTTCTTTTCCACGAATCACCAAGCTCAAGCTCCTGACGATCTTTCGCCCAAGGATTTCTCTCATACCAACCCTCACTCTTAGTCATACTCATCAATCCCCTCCTATTATGCGCACTTACACATATTAATTTTAGATACTTTTTCGACTATCTGATAGCTAGTTCCTTCGCTCTTGCAACGTTACATACCTAAGTCGTTCAAATTGCTGAGTTTAAAGTATTTTTATGAATCGAGAGTTTTAAAATTACTCTTCCTTTTATAAATTTGTTTGAAATTAACGCGGAATATTCGAACTTGAAATATCACTTGATGTCTTCCCAGTTGCTTTTACCAAGCCGACTACACACAGCACAACATCGAAGACCAAGCAAAAAGCAAATGCCCATTCATAACGACTATGCACATTACCATAATCAGCTATCACCTTTGCAACACGGCTATCCATATAAAATGAAAGAATCGCAAACACAGCTAGGAACAATCCAGCAAAAACAGAGAAAACAGGAACATCAACAGCTAATCTACTCAGAAAATAAGCAACACTAATCGAAACTCCTAAAACACCCACCGTCCTAGTAAGCAAACCAACCTTACTTCCAGTGAGTCTATCAATAAACAATACACATAACACAGAAACAGTAAACACAACAATAACCAGCGGCAATGTTGAAGGACGAGATGTCACACCACTAGCAGCAAGATACCCAACTGTAGCAAGAAAAGCCAACTCACAGAAACGCGAAAAAATAAACGCTATCACGGTATAGTGTCCATTCAGCCACATCGGCAAAGCAAACCACACAGGTATAAGAATGATAAAGATAAAAGAAATCATCTTCTGACTATCCGTCTGCTGGGATACATCAAAATCAACAAAGAAATACGACACTACAAACGCAAGAGCTAGCCATACCAAATACCCAAGAGCCTTAAGTTTCACGCCTTTTACAGAAAATACCTTCTTCTCATTATTCTTCACTAAAAACAACGGTGCAGGAAGGAAACTTTTCATAATCAACGAAAGATTATCAACATAACTAACATCAAACGTATCATAATCTAAAGAAGCACGATCCTTCGCCCAAGGATTTCTCTCATACCAACCCTCACTCTTAGCCATTTTTACCACTCTCCTGTAATGAGCTCACCGATTTTCTTTGGACCATCAACAAACTTGTCGTATATCTCTCCAAATACGTTGCTTGACGTTGATTTAACTAATTCAACAGACGTACTAATACCTGACTCCCTGGCACTCTTATCACCTGTCAAATCATTTACCATGCCATGAATACCTTTACCTAACTCATTAGCATGTTCCACAGCACCTTTGATAAATTCAGAGCGCCCCACAAACTTACTTTTACCCACAAAGCCAGTTAGCGTATCCACTTCAGTCTTCATATACCACGGATTGATGAGATTTGCACCATATCCTTTAAGATTATTTTTAATATAATTACCCCATGTAGCCGTATGCTTCACTGTTTGCGAAGCACCCTCTGTACCAACAATAAATACACTTGAAGCCTTATCAAAACGTCCCAACAGCGCTTGCCCCATCTTCACTGGAGATCCGCTAGATCTCACAGCTTTTAGTCCTGTTTCAAACTCTGATGCAGCACCTTTCATACCAACTACTGAAAGTCCCAGTGCAACTGCACTAAATAAAACATCCCAACCGTCTTTATCACCAACTTGATATCCAACTGCGGTATCTACAAAAGAAATCAAACTCGTTGCAAGAAGGATCCCAGCAATGATAAGACCACCACCGCCAAGACATATTGCAGCAATACCAGCCACAAATCCAACAACTTCAGCAACCTTAACGATCCCTCTCCACACATCCGAGTAATACCATTTTTCAAAAAATCCTGTTTTTAAATCACCCGTATTTTGTGCATCACGAATCTGAGTCGCAACATTTTGTGCTGCCTCGTCATATGAGTCATGATAAGAATTAATTCGTCGCTTTGCGTCATCTAAATCATTACGAGCTGAGCTTAGCTGTGCCTTAAACATATCTAATTGCGATTGAGCACTACTCAAAGCCGAAGATGCCTGCGACTGCTTATCGTGGGCACTTTTATCAGACGGCGGTAGACTTTTAGCAACCTGTACATCATGTTTAGCTCGATTTAGCGTAGCATTCGCAGACACCATCTCATTTCCCAAGTTTTTCATACGTCTCTTTGCTTCAAGCGCTTCATCCAACGCATTATTAGCAAGCGGCTGATATTGGCTCACAGTATCAGCCATCGTATTAAGCTGAGTCTTTACTTTCTCAAAACTGTCAGCTACCTTAGTAACTTTTGTATCAAAATCTTTATATTCCTTCTTAAATTCTTCAGCACCTTTACCAGTCCAAATTGCACCATCAGAAGCACTGCCATTAACCTTTTTTAGTAGTCCAGCAAGCTCAATAAGACTATTTGCATTAGTAGCAAATTTAGCAGAAAGCGTTGCAATTGACTCACTATCTCCAGGAACCTGATCCTTAGAGTAGCCAACTTCATTCCATTCAGAAATATCGTGACGTGACATGTTCAGTCCTCCGTTTCTTCCGATACGTGAAGTGTTGATACTATTAATTCAAATAGTTCCATGAGTGGCGTAATTTCTCCAACATTCGGTGTCATAAAATTAACCGCAAAAACGCATGTGTTCAGCGGGAAGACTGATCTCATCACAACCATTTCGAGATCACTAATCGTCCGCTCCTCATCCAAAAATTGGTATGAAATACTTCTAATTCCCTTACCAACATTAGGATGATTTATAATCGCTATATCAGGCAGCCGGAGAGAATTTTCATCTGGACGACTATATGCATCATACAAAGTATCTAATACCGTATCGTCTGGATCTACAACTGGTAACGGCATAATTTGAACCTGCATAAGTAAGATAATCGCGTTATCCTCTGCCTGTTCAAAATAACTAGCAACATGATTGATGCCTACCGACTTCGCATGAGAAAGCTGCTCTTGCCAAAAATTACGAAGTTGAGCTCGCTTACGTTCTAAACTTGGAATAGCTTTAATAATATTATCTGTGCTCTTGCGAGCTACCTTACTAATATTTTTCTCAGTAAGAGAAAACTCATTCCATTGTGGTGGAATCATTAACGTGTACTGGACACTCTTCATACTTATTCTTCCGAACCTGATCCTTGGAGAGAACTTGCCATTTCAGTATATGCTTTATCCGTATTATCAAGAGCGTTATCAATTGCGGTAGCCATACCTCAACACCCTTTGTAATGTTTTTCTTGTGAAGTTTAACGCCGTCCAAAAAATCTGACAATGCTTTCTCCACATCAGGATGTTCTATTTTTCCTGCGCTAATATCGATATCTGTCATATCTGAAAGATTTTGTTTAGCAGATTGAATATCGGTTTTCAATTTTCTCAATTCGGCATCATTAACAACAAAATCGCTCATAAATCTTCCCTAGAACATGACAGCTTTTATATAGCTAAAACTTTATAAGTTAACCTGTACATCTTTACAACGATGCACCTATAAAAACCAACTATCCTGACAGATCCACCTTGAATTTTAGATATCACACTAAATACTTATCATATAATCTGGCTTCATCATCATCAAATCATATACCTATTTGTGGCGATTGTGATTCCATTGATAGCTCGGCTTTGTATTGAGAATCTATACCCGAATTATTCTTGAAGCTTCATAGATTATGAATATTCCTATCACCATGCGTTCATGTTAGGAAATCAGTTCTACTCATGCGTTGACCGTGGATTGGATAATCTTATAGCCAGTAAGATGCTGATAGCTAGCTCTAACATATGAGTTCCGTGACATGATGCTACAGGCACATCTACGGAACTCATAATAGCGCACAGAATAACTGATAACGCAACGTCTAAACAGGTACAGTTACCCAAGCCTTCGAGAAGCTTATATTTAGCATGCCTTTGTCAGTACAGCCACCGTCTCCACATGATGGGTCATTGGATAAATATCATGCGCATGAATAAAGCTCAAAGCATACCCATTCTCACGAAATACCGCTATATCTCGAGCCAAAGATGCAGGATCACATGATACATAAACAACTACAGGCGCTTTAGCTCGAACAATTTGCTCAACAACTTTCTTTCCTGCTCCAGCACGAGGAGGATCAAGCACAACCACATCAGGTTTTGCAAGTTCTGGGAAATTATTCTTCACGTGGCGTAGAGATTGTAAGACATCACCAGCAACTTCAGTTACGTTCGAAATATTATTTCGTTTTGCATTCTTCATTGCGGAAGAAACAGCTTGCTCAGCCCCCTCGATTGCAAGCACCTGCCCGCGCGGAACGAAACGTGAAGCAAGCGGCATAGTAAAAAGTCCAGATCCAGAATACAAATCCCAGATAGTTCCGTTCTCAGACAGCACACCATTTTTAACAGCGAAATCTTGCACTTGCTTCACGACATCGCGTACGAGTACCTGTGGAGCCATACGATGCATTTGCCAGAATCCCGATGCAAGAACACTGTATTCATATGCTTTTCCATCGGCGAGGACAACGCGTTCGCGTACATACTCATGCCCTTCAGCAAGTTCGCGGTTAACAATCATTGCCCAGTTTCCACTCTCAAGTACCGGGCTTTGACCTTCACGGGGTTCTGGAGCCGTGATACGAATATGTGCTCCTGGCTCAAAACGACGGGTAAATAATCCTAATTCATCAGCTACGGCAAGTACTTGTTCGCTTGCCAATGGCATTTCCTTAACACGCACACGATCGTGCGATTCACGACGTCGCATCGAAACATATCCCAAATCGTCAGCGATAAACTCTACGCGTGTACGCCAATGAAGCCCCTGAGCGCCCTCATCTTCAGGTACTCTCAGCACTGGCACACTTGGGTCTTCAACCTTGCCAATTCGCTTAAGCTGTTCTTCAATGCTCATTCGTTTCCATAGAAGTTGCCCTTCAAGAGACACATGGGTCAGATCAGCACCGCCTACTCCGCCTCCCCATGCAAGAGGTCCAGCCAGTAACCAGCTAGGCTCGACACGATACGGGCTTTCTTCGTAAACTTTAGTTACTTCTGCTGTCCAAAAACGATCTCGGCGATTATGAGGCTCATCGATACGCACTCGAACTTTTTCACCTGGTAAAGCAAATCTTACAAAAACTACTCGCCCATCAATATGTGCCACGCATCGACCTTGATCAGCAAATCTTTCTATCGTCACGTCCGCTTCAAGACGTCCATCTCCTACTGATTCGAGTTGCGAAAAGGAATCGCTTATCTGTGCATTATCAACCATTTTCTTCCCCTTCGCGGAAAAATTTACCTTAGTCATTATCTATTGTATGCAGTTTGTAGTTGCGTATGCTTAATTTTACTTCTCACTCATGTCACGGTTTGTAAGAAGTTTCTTACGCTGCGGAGCAATAATCAACCATGATACTAGAAGCATGAGCGCAAAGAGCGGTACACCGGTGATAATTCGAGTCACACCCAGTGCTCCCACATTGTGCGTAAGATACAGTGGAATTTCAGCAATTAGTCGTATACTAAATCCCACAATCCAGACCCACGTTGCATACATGTACGGTTTAAAAAGCTCATGCATAGCGTTATCGTTCGTAAATTGTTCAAGCATCCAGCCAATACCCGGCTTAAGAATGATTATGGAAACGAGTAAAACAATGACAGCTGCGATGTTAATAAAAATTCCCGGTGTATAAAAATCGCGTGCAGAATTAAAAAGTAATGCGAAAACTACGGAGATAGCTGTGACAACGATTCCTGACAATGCCCCCATTAAAGTCTGTCGTTGAATTAATCGAGCTACGATGATGGCGACGATAATCACACCCACTAAAGTCAACGACACACCAAGATTCGCGCTTATTGTATATGCAACTATAAAAACGAGCACAGGAATAACAGCTTCGAAGATTCCTCGCCATCCCCCGATACTATCCCAAACTGAAAATTCTTCTGTAGAATCGGCGAGGGATTTAATACCAGTATTATGCTGCTTTTGAACCATAAAAATCAATTACCTTGAACAAGTTAGCCCCCTGCAGTAAAGCAGAGAGCTAACGATGACATACTCTTTATTAACGCATTTCAGAGAATAAAGGACCGCGTCGAAGCGTATGCTGAACCTGACTTTGCTGGCCATATCCGTTAGGATCATCTGGCAAAATCAGTTCGCTATGGTCCTCGTCAACTTCCTCAGCTTCCTGAGCTGCCTTTTCCATCTCACGCATCTGAGAAGGAGTAAGCGGTCTGCTTAAGAAAACACGATCTCGAGGAGCGAGTGGTTCTTCCCCACGATTTACGACGACATCAGACAGGAACTTATCAAGTGCTTTCTTTTCCTCGGAATCTTCTTCAGTCGCTGCCGGACCAGTAAAAATAGCACGAACCATCCAGCGAGGACCATCAATTCCCACGATTCGAGAAGTTACTTCTCGCCCCTGCACTTGCACTGGAAGAAGGATTTCCTTACCAAACTCTCCATTGACCTCTTGAGCTTTCATACGATTATCCAAGAGTTCTTGACGAATTTCATCCCAAATACCGCTCGACTTAGGGGCTGCGAAAACTTCCATCTCTAACGACGACTTCTCATATGTGATTGTCGCGCTAATGATGTTACCTTCAGGATTCGTTGCCTTCAAACGAAGTTCAATTCCAAAGAGGAATGGTAAATAAAGTGCCCCCATATTAAGATACTCGTCGTAATCTGGAGCATTATCATCGTTAATATCCCATGGGCCGTGAGGCTCTACTGTTTCATCTGCTTCATCAGCAGTTTCCTCAGCAACAGCATCCTCAATGACTTCATCGTCAACTTCGGCATCCTTTTTCTTACCGAATCCGAAAAATCGCATTATGTCCCTTTCGACAATTTTCTTCGTATATGTCACTGGTTGTTAAGAATACAGCACATACCTTAAAAGTGTCTGAATGTCGCATCGCGCAGCTTATACACGGTGCTGGCGAATTATTCCTAAACGTTATATGTAATAGTCAGCGGCGCATGATCAGACCAACGAGCATCATAAGAAGGTGCTCTATCAATAACGAATCCCCGTGCGCTGTCAGCTAATTCTGGTGTAGCAAACTGATAATCAATACGCCAGCCTGTATTATTATCGAATGCTTTTCCACGCTGAGACCACCATGTATATGGACCTTGAATATCACCGGCGAGGTCACGCATTACATCGACATACTCGAGCTCATTGAGCCACTTATCAATGTAGACACGTTCTTCAGGAAGGAATCCGGAAGACTCCTCATTTGCTTTCGCATTCTTGATATCAATTGGCGTGTGTGCGATATTGAAATCTCCGCACAATACTGCTTGATTTCCGCCCGCCGCGGCTATATCTTGTAGCTCACGCATTCTTTCGGTCATAGTGTCAAGGAAACGGAATTTTTGCTCCATCTTATCTGGATGATCCACATTGCCCGCGTGGACATAAACGCTCACGACTGTGATGGTGTATCCATCGGGAGTGACAATATCAGATTCGATCCAACGGCCAGAATCTACATCTTCTTCTAGCCCAGGTAAGCCATACCGTTGTGACGTCACAGGTAAAGCCGATAACAATCCTACTCCCGCGCGTCCTTTAATCCGGCATACTTCATTTTGCCTATTCAAAGGTGAACTCATAGATTCGCCGCGCGCAGATTGCATATAAATCGCGCTAATCTCATCAAAGATAGGATCAATTTCATCCTGAGGAGCGCGCACTTCTTGCATTGCCCAAATATCAGGAGTGTGCTCTTCTACCCAAGCGTACATATCCTTACGTTTCGCTGCTCGGATACCGTTCAAATTCGACGTGGTGATAGAAATGGTCATAGGACTACTCTAACGGCAACACTGACCAACATGCCCAAATCATCCATAAACAAATGTGAGGTTGAACTCATTAAGAATTCAACCTCACAGTAATGTATCATTATGCCTTTTTCTAGTCCAAACCTAGCTCAAGCTTTCCACCAGGAATAGCATCCAAGAGATCGCGCGTGTACTGGGTTTGTGGATTATTGAAGACCTCGTCAGTAGTTGCATGCTCGACTAGTTTTCCGTGCTGCATAACCACGACTTCATCAGCAATCTGGCGTACAACAGCCAAATCGTGAGTAATGAACAAATACGTCAATCCACGTTCTGCTTGCAAATCATTAAGCAAATGCAGCACCTGATCTTGAACAAGTACGTCCAAAGCAGACACAGCTTCATCAGCTACGATAACGTCAGGATTCAATGCCATTGCACGAGCAACTGCAATTCGCTGGCGCTGCCCACCCGAAAGTTCGTTTGGATAACGACTCATAACAGACTGAGGCATCTCAACCATGTCAAGTAATTCACGTACACGTGCTTCACGAGACTTCTGATCACCTATCTTATGAATTCGAAGTGGCTCCTCAATAGAACGATAAATCGTGTATGTAGGATCCAATGAACCATAAGGGTTCTGGAACACAGGCTGCACATGACGTCTAAAATCAAGTAATTGCTTAGCATTGAAGCTATGAATATCTTCACCTTCGTACGTGACAGTACCTGAAGTCGGATTAAGCAAATGCAAAACCATATTTGCAACTGTTGATTTACCTGAGCCAGACTCACCTACGATAGCTAATGTCGTGCCACGCTTAACGTCGAAGGACACATCATCAACTGCCTTAAACAGCTCACGACGTCCCGGTACCTTGAATTCTTTGACAAGGTTCTTCACCGAGATAACGGTATCGCTAATATTCTCAGGATGACCGCTCTCTTGCTGCTTTGAATGAACTTCAGCACGTTCCTTTGTAGATTCCAATCGCTTAGATGCCAAAGATGGTGCAGCAGCAACCAGACGCTTAGTGTATGGATGCTGAGGGTGCTGGAGAACTTCCAAACTAGGACCAGATTCTACAATCTGTCCCTTATACATAACCACGATATGCTGAGCACGTTCAGCCGCCAATCCCAAATCGTGAGTAATGAATAGAACAGCTGTTCCCAATGAATCAGTCAGAGTATGTAAATGATCCAAAATTCGCTTTTGAACTGTTACGTCCAAAGCAGAAGTAGGCTCATCTGCAATCAGCAAACGAGGACGAGCAGCAAGACCCATAGCGATGAGTGCACGCTGACGCATACCGCCTGAATATTCATGAGGATATTGACGTGCACGCATAGCAGCGTCAGGAAGACCAGCTTCATCGAGAAGCCCCGCAATACGATCACTCATCGAGGAACCAGTCACATACTCGTTAGCTATTTCTTCAGCTTTTTTCTCGTCAATCCCTGCCTTCACCATGTCATGGCGAACATTCCATCGAGTAACGGATCCTGCAGTCCACTCCTTATCCCAAGTGTCAAAGGTCTCATCAGAGATGATTCCTTCTCCAGCCTTCTTAGCTGCTTCAAGTAAAGCTGAACGCTTATCAGAACCCAAGAAGAGTTCGTCAGAATCATCGTGAACGTTTTCATATGCAATTCTTTCAGCCTCGGTCATGTTTAGACCTTCAGCAATTTTAATGCGCTGTTCACGTGTAATATCGATATTATTCGCTTTAAGAGCTTCCTTAATCTGCGTATCAATACGATACACAGGATTGAGGTTAGACATTGGATCTTGTGGAACTAAGCCCATCTTCAGACCGCGAATTGCTTCAAACTGCTTTTGGGTATAATGAGAAATTTCTTTGCCCTCAAGCTTAATGCTTCCACCAGTGATATGACCAGTACCCGGGAGCAAACCTAGGACAGACATAGCCGATGTAGACTTACCAGATCCCGACTCACCTACAATTGCCACCCACTGACCAGGATAAACATTGAAAGTTGCATCACGAACTGCTTTAACTGCTCCAGCTGAAGTATTGAATTCAACTTGAAGATCCTTGACCTCGAGTATTGGCTCAGGGATATTTGTATTTTCAGTCATTATTTACTCCTCGACCTTACTCAGTACGGCTCTTTGGATCTAATGCGTCACGCACTGCATCACCAAGCATGATGAATGCGAGAGCTGTAATAGCCAATGCAGCAGATGGATAGAACAAAATCATTGGCTGAGTACGAAGCATGGTTTGTGCTGTAGAAATATCGCCACCCCAGCTCACATTCCCTGAAGGCATACCTAAACCGAGGAAGCTCAATGTAGCTTCAAGAACGATATAACTAGCAAGCGACGTTGTACCCACAACCAAAACTGGCGCTAACGCGTTTGGAATAATGTGGCGGAACAAATTACGCATTGGTGTCGACCCCAATGCAGTAGAAGCAGTGTTAAATTCAAGGTTCTTTGCTTCCAAAACAGAGCTTCGAGCGATACGAGCGATAGAAACCCAACCAAACATTGCCATTACCAAAATGATTTTCCAAATGGAAGTAGATGAACGGAACATCTGAAGAACTACGATAGCACCGAGAAGCAGCGGAACTGCATAGAAGATATCTACGATACGGGAAAGAATAGAATCAATCCAACCGCCGAAGAAACCTGCGATTGCACCAATAATTCCACCAAGTAAGATAACGATCAGCGTGGTCGCAATACCAACAGTAAGAGATGTACGTGTGCCGTAAATAACGCGAGCATAAATATCGCAGCCCTGTAAATCAAATCCAAAAGGATGACCAGCAGTTGCCGCTCCCCTAGAGTTATCCAATGTACAATAGTTCGGATCAAGATTCGTAAATACTCGTGGGAATACAGCCACAAATGCAATAAAAAGAATCACCAATGCTGCAATGATAAACAGCGGATTCTTACGAAGAGTTCTCCACGCGTCAGCCCACATGCTTGTAGCAGGAGCATCGGTGTCTACAGCATCGACAGCACGTAACGGAGTTTCTTCAATTGGCGCCACGTAGCGCTCTTGACCTGGCAGTGCAGAAATAGTATTAGTCATGTTCAGCCTCTCCTTACGCGTAACGAATTCGTGGATCGAGTGCCGCATACAGCATGTCAACCGCTAAATTACATACAACGAATATAAGTACAAGCACAGTAACTATGGATACGACCAAGTTCGATTCGCCTTGGAGAATTGCCTTGTACAAAGTATTACCGATACCGTTGATATTGAAGATGCGTTCAGAAATCATAGCGCCACCCATTAAGGCACCCAAATCAGCTCCAAGATATGTCACCACTGGGATGAGCGAGTTGCGCAAAATATGATTAACGATAACGCTACGATTGCTCAGGCCCTTTGCACGTGCGGTACGCACATAATCAAGTGTTCTATTAGATGCAACCTCAGTACGAGTCAAACGAATAATGTATGCCATGGAAGTTGAGCCAAGAACCATAGCTGGCATAAGCAAATCGATAAATCCTGGATTTGCTCCTGCGGTTACCGGGAAGATATGCCACTGCACACCAAGGAAGTACTGCATAACGAAACCAGTTACGAAGGTTGGTACAGAAATGAGCAAGAGTGAGACAATTAAGATAACGGAGTCGTACCACTTGCCCTTCTTGAGTCCGGAAACAATACCAAAAATAACACCAAAAATAGCTTCGAAGACGAATGCCATCAAGCCTAGTCGGATAGTTACCGGGAATGCGGCCGCCATAACGTCAATTACTGGGCGATTGCCGCGAAGCGTATTACCAAAATCAAATGTCAGTGCATTCTTCAAAAAGTAGAAATACTGAATAATAAATGGTTGATCGAGATGGTACTCAGCACGAATCTGTTGAGCAATTGCCTGATTTACAGGCTTATCGCCAAACATTGCCACAACTGGATCACCTGGAAGTGCGAAGACCAATGCGTAAATCAGCAAAGTCGTGCCCAAGATAACAGGTATCATTTGTAGCACGCGGCGCAGAAAGTACTTCCACATATTATATCTTCTCCTTGTGCTTTTCCCTCTTGTAAAAGTTTGAGCTATAAAGCAGTTAAGACTCTCGTTCGAGATTCTTCGTTTTGTTCCATCGATTCATCAAATATTTGCGATGAAAACTCAGCGGCATATATATTGCTTGCACAACACGTGCTTACAAAACTTAAGTTTTTGTAAGCGCATCATGCTGCCTTCTTAATTTATGCCACACATATTAATACAAGTATTAAATTATAAAATTCAAATTTTTTATCATCAATGGTGCTCATCTCATGAAACGAAATGAGCACCATCATTATAAATGCGTTCGCTACTTATTCGCAATACCTTACTTGGTAATGTTTGCATAGTCTGGCAAAGAGTTCCAACCGATGTTGAAGCCCTTTACACCCTGTGCTGCTGCACCAGTGTTATTGCGATAGTAAATAGGAATTGCTGGAAGATCTTGGAGCAAGATTTCCTCTGCCTGCTGGTAGATCTTATTTGCGTCTTCTGTGCTAGAAGCTGCTGCTGCCTTTTCGAGCAATGCATCGAATTCTGGGTTCTTGTAGTCACCATCATTCGAGCCGTGACCGTCTGCTGCCGAAGAGCTGTACAGAGGCTGCAAGTAGTTTTCAGCTGATGGATAATCCGGCATCCAACCTGCACGGAAACCAGACTTCAGGGAACGATTGTTAATTTCCTGGCGAAGCTCCTGGAAGGTAGCTACTGGGTTAGTTGCTACATCAATATTCAATGCATTCTTAATGGAGTTGACATAAGCGTCAAAGATGTCCTTGTGACCACCATCAGCATTGTAAGCCAATGTGAGCTTAGAGTTGCCCCAATCACTGATTGCATTAGCTTGATCCCAAAGCTTCTTAGCTTCAGAAGCGTTATACTTCAAAACTTCGTTCCCCTTGAGGTCTTCGGAGTATCCAGGAATCGCAGGGCTGATATAGTCAACAGCTGGAGTACCGGTCCCACCAAGAACCTTTTGTACAATCTGTTCACGGTTAATAGCGCGAGAGATAGCCTGGCGACGCAAGCGACCTTCTTCGTTATAACCAAAGTGTTCAATAGTTGCAGGAATGATGATTGTCTGAATTGTAGCACCTGGCTTGTTAAATGCCTGAATGGTGGAATCAGACTCGAAAGTAGTAGTTGCTGATGAAGGGACAGTATCCATTACATCAAGGTTTCCAGCCTGAATATCTGCATAAGCAGTATCGACATCAGTGTAGATCTTGAAATCTACGCCTGCGTTCTTTGCTGGGAAATTACCCTTGTAATCATCATTCTTTTCCAAAGAAATAGACTGATTGTGAGTCCATGACTTGAACTTGTATGGACCGTTACCTACTGGCTTCTCACCAAATGCCTTTGGATCCTTATAGAAGGATTCTGGAAGTGGCGAGAATGCAGAATAGCCAACCTGAATTGGGAATGTAGATGATGGAGCAGTGAGCTCTACACTGAAGTGAGTTGCATCAGTTACGCTCAAACCAGAAAGCTGAGCATCTGAAGCAGTTCCATCAGCCTGCAAATCATCGTAACCCTTGATATTAGAGAACCAAGAATTGTTAAGCTGTGCATTAGTTACTACTGCTGCATAGCTCCATGCCTTGGTAAAGGACTCTGCTGTTACCTTAGTACCGTCCGAGAAGGTCCAATCTGGATTAATCTCGATATCGAACTTAGTATTATCATCGTTTGCCTTGATAGACTTTGCAACTTCATTATGCGCATTGCCATCAGCATCAAAACCAACAAGACCGGAGAAAAGCAATTGAATTACTCGGCCACCACCATTTTCATTAGTGTTTGCTGGAATAAGTGTGTTTTCTGGTTCGGAACCATATGCAGTAATCACAGCATCAGTGGATGCGGAATTTGAAGAGCTGTTATTATTCCCAGCACCGCAAGCACCCAATGCCAACACTGCAGCAGCAACTGCAGCGGTGATCATTGTAATCTTAGACTTCTTCATGATTTCTCTTTCTTTTAGTTATCCTTAGGTGAATCCGCTAAGGAAAATACGCATAAAAAACGATGTGACATGATTGCGTCTTTTGAACGTATCGAATAATGTATCAGAAAAATGTTTCAATACAAGTCATATTTCGTTTACAATCATATTTTTTCTTAAATATTTATACAATGTACTGTATAAAAACATGCATAAACTGAGGAAAATAGCCATTATTCATGAATATTTATAAAAATATCCATTTGTATCACATAATGAGATTTCATTACTTATTTGCGAGATTATCGTGTTATTGAATTTGACATATTACGAATTTGTTAACTAATTATTACTCATTGTACCAGTTTTATGCACGAGGAAAAGCCTGCTCATATTTTTTCTTCAGTTGTTCCAAAGAAACGTGTGTATAGCGTTGAGTCGTAGATAAAGAAGAATGCCCTAACATTTCTTGAACTTCGCGCAAATCTGCTCCTCCATCCAGAAGATGCGTCGCAGCAGTATGTCGTAACGCGTGAGGTGCAATGTCAGGAACTCCAGCCGCTCGAGCTCTTTCATGAACTATAGAACGCACCTGTCGCTGATTAATACGCCCTCCACGAGAGCCTAGGAATAGAGCAGCCGATGGCGTCTCCTCTGTTACAAGTTGCACTCTTGCACTATTTATCCAACTATCCAGAGCATGCATAGCCGGAAGACCAAATGGTACAACGCGTTGTTTATTGCCCTTACCTGTGACTCGAACTATTCGTTGATCTAAATCGATGTCACCTAAATCGAGCGAAACTAATTCGGCTACGCGCACCCCAGTGGCATACATGAGCTCCATCATTGCATTATCACGAAGAGCGATCGCACTGTGGTCTTCTTCTTGTTCGCGTACAGTTTGAGTTTCGACTATCGCTTGAGCTTGACTTTTATTGAGTACTTCCGGAAGTCGAGATGCCTGTTTAGGAGTCGCAAGATTAGCTGCAGGATTCGATTGAACCATGTCGTGACCATGAGCATATTCAAAAAAGCCACGTAAAGCTACAACTTTTCGAGCAAGCGAGGTCTTGCTCATCCCTGCATGCAAAGCGTGCGCCATCCAAGATCGAAGCTGATCACGAGTAACATCATCCAATTTATCTATTCCTCGCAAATGCAAAATATGCATTGCCTGCTCAATATCAGAGATGTACGCTTTTACCGTGTTAGCACTCAACCCTTTATTAATCGTCAAATACTCACTATATGCATCAACGCATTCTTGTACTGCTGGACTTAGCGTATACAATTCTTTATCTGTCACGTAGCTCACCCCTACAGTACTGCGCATATCAAAGTTCATGATAGCGATAATTATTCTCTGACACCTTCATATATTGTCCTCTTGAAATTACAATAGTTATATGGATATCGCGAAAAAATATGCAAACATTCCACAAGGTGCACGCGTAGTAATTCGCACGCATGACGGTATAGATGAGTTCTCAGGCAGAATTCAATACCGCGATTATGTAGGCCACGTAGACCATACAACCGATAATTCGATCGTTCTCAATCGAGATGGTTCAGCAAACGGTCATCGTCCTTCTGAAATTGTTGACATACCATTCGCAAAAATTGTACGACTCAAACCAATCCCAGAACGACCAGTTTTGAAAAAGATCGATTGAGCGTCAGAAGCCGCACGAACACTTGTACAGTTACAGGTATTCCCGTCCCATTATCCCTATTCGTCGCGCAAATGTGGAAAGTGGCGCACTATAGCTTCAACAGAGTCAATGAATTCAATTCGCCCACCTTTGCGTGAGGCTTGAACCAACTGATTTGCCCATTCATGAGAACTCGTTGAAAGAGCAAGCGAATACACACCTTCAGGAACTTTATCCTTCAATTTTGCACGTACATCTCTATAAGGTTGTGCGCTCTCAAAGAATTGTTCGAGACCTTTATCGTATATATTTCGCTCAGTTTCGCGCTTATCAAGCAAGTCGGCGATATCACTCAACTGTTGAGAAATATCATGCAATAGGTTCGCAACGTTATCTGGATTTTCATCAACCATCGCAAACGTTCTATCTGGAGTTGTTAAAGCTACTCGTGTCATATCTCTCCACGAACCCGCCGATAAAGCTAATGCAAGATTCGACTGAGGATTACGCACAATTTGGGCAGCGAGAGCTGTAGCAACCACATGTGGCATATGTGATATTTGAGCTGTCGCTTGATCATGATCATCAGCGCTTGCGACAACAAAACGATTATGTACTCCATCGCATACCATTCGTGCGACCTTTAAGAAATGCTCAAACTCAGTATCATTCTCTACAGTAATCGCCCATGTAGCATTATCAAAAAGGCTAACATCGGAAGCATCAAACCCAGCAAGTTCATTACCTGCCATCGGATGGGCACCCACGAATTGCTTACGCAGCCCGTATCTGCTTACAGTAGCGAGCACTTCTCGCTTTACCGACCCAACGTCCGTCAGGGTCGTCGATGGAGCGAGTTTGTCGGATAGCTGCTTTAAAACAGAATCCATAGCCTTAAGAGGCGTACAAAGTACGAGGATATCTGGCTGAGATGCTGCAAGCTCTGGAAGGCTTTTCACGCATACGATACCATTTTTCCGAGCAGCCTCATATGACTGACTTCTATGATTCCATGCAGTTACATCATAGCCTGAATTCACTAAGATGCGGGCAAGAGATCCTCCGATGAGACCTAATCCAGCGATAGCAATTCTCATGCTTGCTCTTCCCCACTTTCTCCATCACAGTCGGTGCTTAATCCATGCTCCTGTGACACTCTCATATGCGTTAGCATTGCATTGATACCCCTGTGTGGGAGATTCCATTGCTTAATGGGCAGCGAATGAGTTGTACGCTGAGGATACACCGCCATAATTTTTAACCAATCGCCATGTTCCTCAATTTCCTGAAATACATGCTGGACTGAAGATTCCCAAGGTGCTGCATCAATTGTTATAACAAAGCTATACGTGCCATCCACGCCTTTAATAGGACGCGAAATAAGACTCGTCATATTTAATCCATTATCGCGAAAAACGTCAAGCAAATTAGCAATAACGCCTGGACCAATCGACAGTGGAATAACTGTAAGAATAGTTTCACATTCGATTCCACAATTCTCACGAATAGTATTAGTGTCCAAGGCTTTTTCACGTGATTGTAGGAGCAGGAAATCTGTATGCGCATGAGCATAATCCTGAACACTTTCCTGCCAAGTATGAAGTCCGTATAACTCGCCACTTTTGTGAGGCGCCAAAGCAACCTGATGCGGTTTAAGATCTTTACAAGCAGCACTATTAGAAGAAGATGGAACTTCACGTAAATTATGCTCTTCTATAAATTGAGTGCATTGGGCTAGTCCATGAGGATGCGCTGTCACTTCAGTGATTTCGCCACAATCAGGACGTACAAATGCATCAAATTGTATGTTAAGGCTAATGCGCTGCGTTCCTGCTACGTTATGGGAATTCATAAGTCGATCGAGATTCGTTGCCACATATCCTTCGACATTGTTTTCCCACGCAATTATGCCGTCGCCACGACCTTGTTCGACATTATTAAAAATTTCTCGTTCGCTCGCGCAGGCAACGTACTCAATTTCATTGTTTGTAAAACATTTTGTGCCTGCTATACGGGCCGCTTGGAATGTAAAGGAACCTTCAGGACCTAGATAAAAAAGCTTCATAATGGCGAATCCTACTCGTCGTCTCTGAATGCTCTTAACCACTTACTTGGTAAAAATGCAACTACCACATGAACGAAAATAATTCCGTAGAGCCATATATACGCAGCATTAATAGACCAAAATGTCGTTAACGCAGCTCCCCCAGTGACGACAAGGGTACTCGTAATACTACCTTGTAAAGCAAGATACCACGCTGCACAACTAGCGATCACAGCATGGAGCAACTCATGCCAGATACCGCCACGCACTCCCGCTAGAAATGCAAAAAAGGCAACAATTAATAAGCTAAGAACCAACCCATACGGGACGTTATAAGCAGCTCCCAAACGGTATGTAAAAGTGCCTACTATACCAATTACAAGAGCTGAGATAACTGTGCATAAGACATCTCGAATAATTGATTGAGAAGGCACTTTATTTCCTTACCGTTTACTTACTTACGGTTATGTAACCAGTAATTCTACTTCTATTCTAGTTTTACTGACCTTGCTTGGACTGGCGACGCTGCTGAGCATGCCACTTGTACCATGCATCACGACTCAAGATAATCTTGCGTACGCGGATGGATTCTGGCGTTACTTCTACACATTCGTCATCATTTGCGAAGTCAAGGGATTCTTCCAAACTCATTTGAATTGGAGGTGTCAATGTTTCAAGAACATCAGCAGTTGCCGAACGCATATTGGTCATATGCTTTTCCAAGGTGATATTGATATCCAAATCACCCGGCTTACCAGTAACGCCTACTACCTGACCTTCGTATACCGGAGACTGTGGCTGTACGAAGAAGTTTCCACGTGCTTGCAACTTCTGCATTGCGTATGGACTTGCCTTACCCTGACGATCTGCAACCATGGAACCATTTTGGCGCACCACGATTTCGCCTGCCCACTGATCATAACCAGCAGAAATGGAGGAAGCAATACCAGTGCCACGTGTGCTTGACAAAAGCTGGGTACGGAATCCAATCAAACCACGGCTTGGTACAGTAAACTCCATACGTACCCAACCAGATCCGTGATTAGTCATTGAATCCATACGGCCCTTACGCGCAGCCATAAGCTGAGTAACTGCACCCATGTATTCTTCAGGAACGTCAATTGTCGAATGCTCAAATGGCTCGAGAGTCTTACCATCTTCCTTCTTCGTCACTACCTGAGGACGACCAACGGTAAGTTCGAAACCTTCACGACGCATTTCTTCCGCGAGAACAGCCAAAGCAAGTTCGCCACGGCCACGTACTTCCCACACATCCGGACGATCAGTATCGTGTACCTGAATAGAAACGTTACCAATCAATTCCTTATCAAGGCGATCCTTAAGCATACGAGCTGTAAGCTTATGATCCTTACCCTCAGTACCTGCAAGAGGTGAATCATTGGTACCAAAAGTCATCGAAATAGCTGGCTCGTCGACGTGGATCAGAGGCAATGGCTGTGGATCGCTTGGATCGACAATCGTCTCACCAATCATAATATCGTTAACACCAGCGATTGCAACGATATCGCCAGGACCAGCGGTTTCTGCTGGAACGCGATCAAGTCCGTCCGTACGCAAAATCTCGGTAAGCTTGAAGTTTTGAATTGTTCCATCAGTACGCGACAGACCGTACTGCTTTCCCTTCACAAGTTCACCAGAGTAAATACGTACGAGTCCCAAACGTCCCAAATAATCGGATGCATCAATGTTCGTAACGTGTGCTTGAAGTGGAGCATCTTCGTTGTAATGTGGAGCAGGAATATTCTTCACAATCATCTCAAAGAGTGGCTCAAGATTATCATTGTCTGGAACATCTCCATCAGCTGGCTGATTTACAGATGCACGTCCAGCTTTAGCAGCGCAGTAGATTACTGGCAAATCGAGCAATGAATCAAGGTCAAGCTCAATACCTTCTTCAACTACATCTTGTGCCAAGCCAAGAAGCAAATCTGTTGCTTCGGAAACAACCTCGCTAATACGAGCGTCAGGACGATCGGTCTTATTAATGGCCAAAATTACTGGGAGCTTTGCTTCAAGCGCCTTACGCAATACGAAACGAGTCTGTGGCAAAGGACCTTCGGAAGCATCGACGAGCAAAACAACACCATCAACCATGGAAATACCACGTTCGACCTCACCACCGAAATCAGCGTGGCCAGGGGTATCAACTACGTTAATGATGATACCGTCTTTTTCGCCAAGCTCAGCAGCTGCTGGACCGTTATAATCGATAGCTGTGTTCTTTGCAAGGATAGTAATACCCTTCTCGCGCTCGATATCACCAGAATCCATAACACGGTCTGGAACTTCCTCACGCTCAGAGAAAACGTTGGACTGCTGAAGCATCGCGTTTACGAGAGTGGTCTTACCGTGATCTACGTGTGCGACGATAGCCACATTACGGATATTAGAGCGGATTGCCATTGATTTAACCTCTTTAATTACTTAATAAAAACCTTTGTAAGCTTACGCTTGCTTAAAGACACACGATTACATACCCCTGCAGGCATCCGCGCACGCCTACTTGATAACCATTATCGAGAACTGTTATCAACAAACGTCATCAAGCGATATCCTTAAGCAACGTCATCAGAAACATCTGTCGGAATTGATTGTGGCAGGAATGGAGCAAGACTTGGTAGCTCCTCTATTCCTTGTATATTCATTTTATCTAAAAATAGACCCGTAGTCACGAGCAAAGAAGCACGTGTTTGTTCATCTTCGCCCTGCTCACGAATAAGTCCTCGTACAGTAAGCGATCGAATAACTCCATCTGAGTTCACTCCGCGAATAGCACTTACCTGAGCTCTTGTAATAGGCTGCTTGTACGCGATAATAGCAAGAGATTCAAGAGCAGCTTGCGAAAGCCGTGATGTTTGACCATCGGTAATAAATTTTGCAACCACTTGTTCAAATTCTTGAGCACTCATCAGCTGCCATCCTTGCAAACTATGATGGAGTTCGAATCCTCGTTTTTCATGGTCATAGGACTGACTAAGCTTGTCGAGCATTTGATTGATTAGCTCAATATTGTCTTCATTATCACCGTTTTCTTCAGAAATATAGCCTGTTTGCACAAGGACATGTACAAGTTCATTCGCTTCGATCGGGCGATCAGATGCCATAAGAATAGCTTCTAATACAGGATATAACGCATCCTGGGAAACGGGCGAATTGCTGTCCATGTAGTTTTCTTCGCGCTCACTCATGCAAAATCTCCCTCTGAAATTGCGACCACGTCCGTATTTTCTGCAGTATCGTTATCACTAAGCCAACGCACATGTAGTTCATCAAATGGCTCATCTTGCTTAAATTGGACAACTCCTTGCTTAAAGAAAGCGAGCAACGCAAGGAAGCGAGCAACGATTTCTATCTTGTGTGTAGCATCAGCTATCAATTGACTAAATGTAATGTCTTTTTTATTACCAGCAGCACGCAGTTTATCTCGAACAACTGCTGCTTGAGCTCGCAAATCGACAAGTGGCACATGAAGCTGACGTATAGATACCTCACTTGCTGGAGCGTTAGAGATAACTTCTGCTGCAAGCTTTGCAAAGTCATCAGCTGGCATAGACCACTCTAGCTGCGGCATCAAGGATTGCAACGTTTCCATCAAAACACCGGGATGAGCAAATCGTCCCGAATTCGCCGCAATGCGCTGTCTAAAATCTTCGCCTGCCTGTTTAAACGCACGATATTGCAAAAGCCTTGCAAACAACAAATCCCTCTCTTGCAAGGATTCGAGATTAATATCGAGATCCGAGTTTTCATCATCTCGTGGAATAAGACTAGCAGACTTCGCCTCTACGAGGATGGACGCGACATCAATAAAAGAGCTAACCTGGTCAGCGTCTCGAGCCATATCGAGGTGCTTAACATAGTCCACAAATTCCTCAGTAATTTCCGACAACGAAATCTGAGTTAACTCAAGCTGTCTTTGAGACAATAGGTTCAACAGCACGTCAAAAGGCCCTTGATAACTTTTCAAGTTAACGTTAAAGACCTCTGCCACTCTTGCTTCTCTCGCTTTATTCCGATACTCAGATACTCATGAACTGGCTAGTAAATCGCATTATACGTAGTAGCACAAGCACTAACCGCCCAATTCGTACTATGCAACAATTCCTTTAGCTACGATTTCGCGAGCAACCTCACGATATTCTTTAGCAGTAGCATGTTGAGGAGAAAACATCGTAATTGGTTTCGCTGCAACAGATGCATCTGCAATTTTAATCGAGCGTGTAATTACCGTATGGAAAACCTTTCCTGGGAAAGCTTCTTGAATACGTTGAAGAACTTCTTCCGCATGTAATGTACGCGTATACATCGTTACGAGTACACCGTAAACTTCCAAATTTGGATTAATACGGCTCTTCACCTTATCGATAGAATCCATGAGCAAAGCCACACCACGCAATGCGAAGAACTCTGCTGCTACAGGAATAATAACGCCATCAGCAGCTGTAAGTGCGTTAACTGTGAGCAAACCAAGAGAAGGCTGGCAATCGATAATTATAAGATCATACTCATTCTTCACTTGACGCAAAACCGATGCCAATACTTGTTCACGACCAACTTCCGTAACAAGCTGAACTTCAGCAGCAGACAAATCAATATTTGCTGGAATAACGTCAAGATTTGGGAAACGCGTTTGCTGAATTACCTCATGCACATCCATACGTGGATTAAACATAGCGGTATATATAGTATTCGGAACTTTGTTAGCGTTAACGCCTAAAGCTACCGATGCAGCCCCTTGAGGGTCAAAATCAACTATGAGCACTCGTCGCCCATACTGGCTCAAAGCACCTGCGATATTAACGCTACTTGTCGTTTTACCGACACCGCCCTTTTGATTGCACATAGCAATAATTCGAGCTGGACCATGCTGCTCAAGCGTTCGCGGTGCTGGGAAAGCTTCGTACTCTCGTCCCAAAAGATCTGTAGGCATGTTTATTACATTAGCACGCTATACGGAATGCAACCGCCGTATTTTCGTTATGCATAATACTTTTTGAAGACACGTTCTGTCAACGGCACATGAAGCATAAGCATACTTCCATATCCAATAACTATTACGAGGAAAAGAAAACGTGGCATATACATGAAAGTAGCGATAATTATCCCAACAAAAATCGCATCAATAATGACAAGAACTATGGTCGTCGTCCAGTGTGTCACTCCAAAAACTAATCCATTAAATAATGTACGTCCGATAGAATTTTCAAAACGTGCTTGAGTAGCGAATGTCCATTCACATCCGATAACCCATACGATACTTAAGCCATATTGGATAATTAATAGCTCACGAATATGCACGAAAAACCACATATACCCTAGAGCAATCCCTACGATCATATACGGCAGCCACAGCACAATTGACTGACGCAAATTCTCACGCAGTGCAGTAAAGTAATTGCGTAGCACTCCTCTACCTTCACCGTACAGAGTCTTTCGAGCTGTAACGTTTCCAGCAGTAAGAGACGCCCCTATCGTGATCACAGGAATTGATGTAAGAATCATCAAGATATTGATGATAATTCCATCAGTAAAATTACCCCACGCCTGCATAAAACGCGAGTCGGGCGAAAGCCAATTCATAGCTACTCCTTAGCACCTGCGATTAAATTAAATTGAATTTAATTAGCATCAAACACAGTACACTGTTATACGAAAGCAGCCATACAGCTAAAACTGTACAGCTGCTTAGTATACGCAATTTAGTATCAGCCCTTTACGGCACCCGCCATAACACCGCTGACTATATACTTTTGGCATACGAGATAGAAA
>NZ_RXLP01000020.1 GCF_004332295.1 Alloscardovia theropitheci | reverse complement strand
TATGAGTGAGCATAAGTCGGCGTCGTTTGAGGTGTATGGGCATTCGTTGGGGTCGATGAATGCGCAGTATGCGATTGCGAATGTGAGGGAACCGTCTCGTATTCGTGGTGCTTTTATGTATGAAGGGCCAAATATTTATTCCACGTTGAATAAGCAGCAGCGTGAAACGGTTGCCAGGCTTAATAGTAGAGCTCATGATTATGTGGATAGTAAAGATAGCATAGCGTTGGGGTTTAGTGATTTCTTGGGTAGTGTGGGTCTGGTTCATAACGTGTGTTCCAAGGATACTCATGATGTGACTAAGCAGCATATGTGGGGTGGCTATCAGTGGAATAAAGATGGTAGCCTCATTGAGGGTAAGCCTGATGTGGGTGAGATGAAGCGGGTGATTGACTCGTATCGGCGTGTACGGTGTGCGTCGGGTATGACGCCTGTGAAGCAGTTTATGCTGGATTATATTCAAGCTGAGTATATGATGAGTGCTTTAGTCTCTGATACTTGTGACATGCAGAGGGCTATTGAGCGTGAGTATGAGCATATGCGTGCGTGTGTGGAGCGTGAGATTCGTTCCGCTCTAGCTATGATGCATACGCAGTTGTATGCTTTGTCGGACGAGGAGATCGAGTCGGCTATTTATCAGGCTGGTGTCAGTGAAAGTCAAGTATGGGATCGTTGTGATCAGGATACGAACGGTGATAGGAATACGGCTCAGTAT
>NZ_RXLP01000027.1 GCF_004332295.1 Alloscardovia theropitheci | reverse complement strand
GGGGGGGTAGTATATTGCCCAATTGCGATTTGAAAGGAGAAAATATGAGCGATAGTACTACGAAAAGTGGGGCTGAATTACTTATTGATGCACTCAAAATTAATGGAATACAAAATATATACGGATTAGTAGGTATACCTGTCACTGATTTGGCTCGTCTGGCGCAGATTGAGGGAATGAATTATTACGGATTTCGCCGTGAGGATGCGGCGGTGAATGCTGCTGCAGCAGCAGGATTTATTACTGGGAAACCAGGTATCGCGCTGACAGTTTCAGCTCCTGGCTTCCTCAATGGGTTGCCATCTCTTGCGCAAGCGACAAAAAATTGTTTTCCTCTCATTATGATTTCTGGCTCATCGGATCGAAACATTATTGATTTGGATCAAGGTGATTATGAGGGGCTTGATCAATATAACATTGCTAAGCCTTTCTGTAAGGCAGCTTTCCGTGTGAATCGGGCTGAGGATATGGGCACAGCTGTGGCGCGTGCAATTCGTACGGCCGTAAGCGGCAGGCCAGGTGGTGTATACCTTGATCTTCCAGCAGAAGCTATAGAAAGCATGATGATCGATGATAAGAAGGGGAATAATGTTTATGAGATCGTAGACCCTGCGCCATCGGTTATACCTTCAGATGAATCTATTTCTCGTGCTATAAATATCATTAAGAATTCTCAGAAACCACTTGTTATTGTTGGTAAAGGGGCTGCCAGTGCAAGGGCAGAAAAGGAAGTTAAGGAATTAATTGATACCCTTAATGTTCCTTATCTTCCAATGTCAATGGCAAAAGGTCTTATCCCAGACGACGATTCTCATAGTGCAGCAGCTGCACGTTCGTATAGCTTGAAGAATGCAGACACTATAATTCTTCTGGGAGCACGGCTTAATTGGTTGTTGTCACATGGAAAAGCGCCAGTTTTCAATGAGAGTGCACAGGTTATTCAGATTGATATCGATGCGTATGAATTTGACTCTAACAGACGAATTGATGCGCCAATTCTTGGGGATATGAAATCTTCACTTCGCAAACTCATTGACGCCGTTCACGAGCAAGAAGTAACTGTGGAATCTCAGTGGTTAGATGACGTGCAAAACGTTGTACTCTCAAATAAAGAAAAAATGAGGACAAGGCTCGAAGCAGGTAAGACGTCAGAACCATTGAATTTCTTTGGCGCGTTACTTCCTCTTCAGGAATATATGAATGAGCATCCAGATACTTATCTTGTCAGCGAAGGTGCAAACACCCTTGATATGGGAAGAAATATTATTGATATGAAACTTCCTCGTCATCGTCTTGATTGTGGTACGTGGGGTGTAATGGGTATTGGTTTAGGCTATGCAATTGCAGCTGCCGTTGAGACTGGAAAACGTGTCATTGCATTAGAGGGTGACAGTGCATTCGGATTCGATGCGATGGAAATGGAAACAATTTGTCGTTATCATCTTCCTGTTACAGTCGTAGTTCTTAATAATGGCGGTATCTATAACGGAACAGATAAAGTTGTAGATAATCAACCAAGCCCGACGAATTTAGATCCACGCGCTCATTATGAGTATCTTTCAAGTGCATTTGGCGGAGATAGTTATGTTGCTTCTACTTATTCAGAGGTTAAAGATGCTCTTGTCAAGGCAATGGACAGTAATAATCCATCTATTATTAATGCGACATTGAATCCTTCGGCAGGAACCGAATCTGGTCATATCGATAATCTCAATGCGAAGATTGATTTGAAGAAGGCAGCAAATAATCTGTAGTTACAGTATTTATGCGAGGCTATTGGAATTCTCACTGCAGAAAATCATGAATAAATTCACAGTAAAGATAAAAGTAGAAAAGGTAAAATAATGGAAAAGAAAGAACCAGCATACGCTGAGCTTGAATCAGAAAATAATCACTTGGATAAGAATAAGCCATACCCATTGGAAGGTTTATTAGTAGTTGATTTAACACGCGTACTGTCAGGGCCAACATGTGCCCGTATGCTTGCTGATGGCGGAGCACGAGTAATCCATGTCGAGCGTAAAGGAAAGGGTGATGATACGCGTTCTATGGGGCCATATGTTGAAGATGGCTCGAGCGAGTATTTCCGTTTAGCAAATACAGGAAAGGAATCTATTGCCTTAGATTTCCATGACCCTGAGGATTTTGCGTTGCTCAATCGAATGATTGCGAAGGCTGATATCGTTGTTGAGAATTTCCGTCCAGGTGTTATGAAACGACTTGGTATCGCTCCTGAAGATTTGTGCAAGAAGTATCCTCGTCTTATAGTGGCATCTATTTCAGGTTTTGGTCAGTACGGTCCAATGAGCAGCGAACCTGCATACGACACAATCGTTCAGGCAATGTCGGGAATTATGGATGCAACGGGTGAACCAAACGGGAAAGCTACTCGAGTGGGAACATCTATTTCTGATATTGTCGCTGGCATGATTGCGTATGCAGGTATCGCGACAGCATTGTATGCGCGTGAGCACACAGGGCATGGAACTACTGTTGATGTCGCAATGCTTGATGCAACTTTGTCTCTTATGTCTCAAGATTTGATGACAACGCTTGGTGAACATAAAGTTCCTCATCGCATTGGAAACAGACATCCAGATATCTATCCATTTGACACGTTCCAGTGTAAAGATGCGCCACTTGCTATTTGCTGTGGTAACGATCATTTGTGGTCAGTTCTTTCTAAAGCTCTTGGGCATGAAGAATGGGCTAATGATCCTAGATTCTTGACGAATGATTTGCGTGAACAAAATTGGCGAGAGGTAAAAGAAGCAATGGAATCCGTTTTAAAGACCGGAACCGCAAAGTCATGGCATAAGAAGATTGAAGAAGCGGGTGTTCCGGTAGGATTAGTGCTCAATGTTGACGAAACTCGCCGTCTCCCTCAAGTCATTGAGCGCGGTATGGTTAAGACAATGTCAGACGGACAAGAAGTTATGGGAACCCCAATGAAATATAGCTATTGGAATTCATATGGTGTCCAAAAGGATGCGCCAGCTTATAACGAAAACGATCAGTCTATTCGTCAAGAGTTCGCATAAAGCATGATTGCGATATTATGATGACAATAACCAAAGCAATGAGCGGTATTTTAATCGTATAATTGGGTAATGGTTATATCTTTGGGTTGTTTATGGTATCTAATGTGGACGCCATAAACAACCCCTTGTTAATTAATCGGCGGGTGTGTTGTTATGAGTTGACATAAACAATATCATGTCTATGGTGTTACGGTTAGAGTAGTGCATGGTATTTCGTAGAATGGTAGGCAGCTATTAAAGGAGTATTCATGGTGAGTTCACATTCCGATTATCCACGCGATGAATTTGATCATATTACAGGTGGCAATGGTGGTGCGCATCGTGGTTCTAAAACCATTCTCGCGCGAATTATGCCATATATTATTGCTATTGTTGTTGCTGCAGTATTAGCTGGAATTTTCTTGACATGGACTAATGGTTGGCTCGGACGAAATGGATTGAATTTATTCCCATCTACTTCTTCTACGACGACTCAGCAATCAAACGGCTCAACTCAGTCTTCACAATCCTCGAAGAAAACAGATTCGCAGTCAAATTCGAGTAATGGCTCATCGCAGTCTAGCTCCGATAGTACTTCTAGCTCAGCAAGTAACTCTTCTAGTGAGACTCAGCAAACAGCAGCTCAGCCTGATAAGTCACGATCTGTATACGTATTTAATGCTACGGGTATTAATGGTTATGCTGCTGATCGAGCTTCGGTTCTTACAAACGCTGGATATTCTAGTGTTACTCCTACGAACCCGTCCACAGGCAATTTACCGAGTGAAAACACCGTATGGTATGTCAATGATGGTGACCAAACTACTGCACAAGACGTTGCCTCACAGTTGGGCATTAGCAATGTGCAGAAGGTAAACGGATTAAACCAAGGTGATATTGCTGTTATTTTGGTGAGTCAGTAGGAAGTTAGTGAGGGATTAGAAGAAATTTCTGCGCTTATTGATATGCCTTAAGCTAGGAGAGCAGTTGTTTCCGAACTCAACAATTTTTTTTTAGAATCTTAGGCTGAAGGCAAAACGCTGAAAATTAATTAGCATTTTTCTTACTGAGGGTGATACTCTATTAGGTAGAAATCAAAAGTTGAGTCTGATTGGCTCAGGTTTTGAAGTAAAGTTTAGACATAATTTCGAAAGGAAGATTATGGCAAAGATTATTGCTTATGATAATGAAGCTCGTCAGGGCATGCTTGCTGGTCTTGATCAGCTCGCAGATACCGTAAAGGTAACTCTTGGACCTAAGGGTCGTAATGTCGTCCTTGATAAGACATATGGTGCTCCAACAATTACCAATGATGGTGTATCTATTGCTAAGGAAATCGACCTCGAAGATCCTTATGAGCGTATCGGTGCTGAGCTTGTTAAAGAAGTAGCTAAGAAGACCGATGACGTTGCTGGTGATGGTACTACTACCGCAACAGTACTTGCTCAGGCTCTCGTGCACGAAGGCTTGAAGAACGTTACTGCAGGATCTAATCCAATTGCTCTTCGTCGCGGTATTGAGAAGGCATCTGCTGCAATCGTTCAGTCATTGCTTGACTCAGCAAAGGATGTTGAGACAAAGGAACAGATTGCTGCAACTGCAACTATTTCTGCTGCAGATCCAGAGGTTGGCGAGCGCATCGCAGAAGCTTTGGATAAGGTTGGACAAGACGGCGTTGTTACAGTAGAAGATAACAATAAGTTTGGTCTTGATCTCGACTTTACTGAAGGTATGCGTTTTGATAAGGGTTATATTTCCCCTTATTTCGTGACTAATCCAGAAGATCAGACGGCTGTTCTTGAAGATCCATACATTTTGCTTACCTCCGGCAAGGTATCTTCTCAGCAGGATATCGTGCATGTAGCAGAACTTGTCATGAAGTCCGGTAAGCCATTGCTCATCGTTGCTGAGGATGTTGATGGTGAAGCTCTTCCAACTCTCGTATTGAACAAGATTCGTGGAACCTTTAATACTGTTGCAGTAAAGGCTCCTGGTTTTGGCGATCGTCGTAAGGCAATGCTTCAAGATATGGCTATCTTGACAGGTGCACAGGTTGTATCTGAAGAGGTCGGTTTGAAGCTTGATTCTATCGATGAAACTGTTCTTGGTCATGCTGCAAAGGTTATCGTTTCTAAGGATGAGACGACTATTGTTTCTGGTGCAGGTTCAGCTGAGGATGTTGCAGCACGTGTGGCTCAGATTCGTCAGGAGATTGAAGCAACAGATTCTGACTATGATCGCGAAAAGCTTCAAGAGCGTTTGGCAAAGCTTGCTGGTGGTGTAGCTGTTATTAAGGTAGGTGCAGCTACTGAAGTTGAAGCTAAGGAACGTAAGCACCGCATTGAAGATGCAGTACGTAATGCAAAGGCAGCAATTGAAGAAGGTCTTGTTCCTGGTGGTGGTGTAGCACTCATTCAGGCAGCTGCAGCTGTAGAAGATACAGTAAAGCTCGAAGGTGATGAAGCAACCGGTGCAAGCATCGTATTCCGTGCAGTTGAAGCTCCAATTAAGCAGATTGCTTCTAATGCAGGTTTGTCTGGCGATGTTGTTATCGACAAGGTTCGTTCTTTGCCAGCAGGTCACGGTTTGAATGCTGCTTCTGGTGAATATGAAGATTTGATGGCAGCTGGTGTTACCGATCCAGTTAAGGTGACTCGTTCTGCTCTTCAGAACGCAGCTTCTATCGCTGGTTTGTTCTTGACAACTGAAGCAGTTGTAGCAAATAAGCCAGAGCCAGCTGCTCCAGCTCCAGCAGCACCAGATATGGGCTACTAAATTGACGTGCTTGAGTAAGAATCTTAAATAATAAGAAATAAGATTTTCGAACTCAATACAGTAAATATGAAGAGCTCTCCGCGCATGTGGAGAGCTCTTCTGCATATACGCATGTATACCGTAACGATTTTATGAAATGTGAGTGAGAACAGAATTTATTGCATAAATAATTGCCCCGCTTGCGTTTCGGCATCGCTATAGAGAACTGCGGCCTGAGAAAGTGCCTGTTGAATGGACTGCAAAGAATTCTCTATAGAATTTTGAGCATTTCGCCAGTCTGTTATCACAGTAGAGAACTGATTAGCGGATGTTCCTTGCCAGCTTCCTTCAAGCTCTGATAGTTGAGAATACATGACTGTGACCGCACTGCGAATCTGATCTGCTGTGTTATTGATAGCTATACTTGCGTTACTAATTCGTTCGGAATCAACATGATATTGTGGCATAATAGCTTCTCCTTTGCTGGATAAGATGTGGAATAATACGTTTATTGTTTAATGTTTTACTGTGTTCACATTAAAAGTTTGAGGTGTATTTACTTTAACGAATCGTTATCGGCGATGGGAAGCTACGAGAAGAATGTGGACGGATGTGACAACGCTTGTTTAATTCAGATATATATAACTGGTAGAAGAAACTAATAGTAAGTTTCTTCGCTCTATCATTAATCGATGATGATGCTTTAAGCAAGTTTTCAGGAAATGTTCAGATATGTCTGTCATACTTAGAGAATGGCGAATAATCAAGAAGCACGTTTAGTAGTAGTAGATGATGAACCTTCCATCCGTGAATTATTATCAGCATCTTTGCGTTTCTCAGGTTTTGAGGTAATAACGGCATCGAACGGGACTGAAGCGATTGATGTAATTGTTGATTCAAATCCTGACCTCATCATTATGGACGTCATGATGCCTGATATCGATGGCTTTACAGTGACAAGTCGTATCCGTCAAGAAGGAATAGATGCTCCAGTGTTGTTCTTAACTGCGCGCGACGATACACAAGATAAGGTAATGGGATTGACCGTTGGTGGCGACGATTATGTTACTAAGCCTTTTAGTCTAGAAGAAGTTGTCGCCCGTATTCGTGCAATTTTGCGACGTACACGTGATGAAGCTCCGGATAATCCAATTATCCGAGTAGCAGATTTGGAGATTAATGAAGATTCGCACGATGTTACTAGACACGGTGAACTCATTGATTTAAGCCCGACTGAGTATAAATTATTGCGCTATCTTATGGATAATGAGGGACGAGTGCTCAGCAAAGCGCAAATTCTTGATCATGTATGGCAATACGATTGGGGCGGGGACGCTGCCATTGTAGAATCATACATCTCGTATCTGCGTAAGAAAATTGATGGCGTAACGTATATAGATAATGACGGCAACGAGCAGAAAGTCGTGCCAATTATCCTTACCAAGCGCGGAATTGGGTATATGATTCGCGAACCACGCGATTAACAGTTCAGTTAATGGTAAACAGGGTACAGAAAGCTCAATGATATGAAGAATTCAGTTCCTCAAAGAAAAGGGTGGACTAAGATATCGTGGCGTATAAGTGCCATTCCCTTAGCCACACGTATCGTTGCGGTAGTTCTTCTCTTTCTTTTTGTTGCTAGCTCAGTTCTGGTGGTAGCTTCGCGACAGTTAGTGTCGACCGCATTGATGGATAAGACTGATACTCAGCTGATTCGTCAAGCTACTCTTGTTGTTAATAATACCGAGCTTTTACAATCAGAGAACTCAGAAAATTCAAACAAGCAGCAGCAAGCAGATAATTCTTCGCTTATGCGAAATATGCTTGAATCAGGCAGTCCTAATGGAGATGCACAAGATCAACCTGAACGGCGTCCAGAGCCATATTCCACGACGGGCAATCAAAATCTTGGACCGGCTGATTATTTCGTTCAGGTACGTGATGAGAACGATAAGATTGTTAGTACTCCGTTAATTCCTATCGCACGAGATGGGGTAGAAGCAACGCCTGATTTACCAGCTGAGGGTAAATCAGCATCATTTGGATTTGACACACCTACAACCGTTTCGGCAGTTGTTCACACTGCTAACGGAGTCTTACTTAATGACCGGGATAGTTCCATAGCATACTCACCATGGAGAGTAATAGCTACGCGTTATATTAATCGCAGTACGGGTGAGCAATATGTCGTTTACATCGGATTATCGCTGTTTGATGTGAATGACACAACCGAGGCATTGACGATTTATTTCGTGTGTACTGCGATTGCAATTGTAATTTCAGCTGGATTCTTAGCTTTCTTAGCAGTCAGGCGATCTCTTAAGCCACTCAAACGTATAGAACAAACTGCTGCAAAAATCGCTGCGGGTGATTTATCTCAACGAGTTTCGCCTATGCCAGCTAATACAGAGGTTGGTTCATTAGCTGCATCACTTAATACCATGCTTTCACGAATTGAGAGGAGCTTTAAAAAGCAAGAAGAAATCACCAATCAAATGAAGCGCTTCGTTTCTGACGCTTCACACGAGCTGAGGACTCCATTGGCGGTGATTCATGGAAGTACTGAGCTTTATAAGATGCAAAGAAACTCTCCAGCGACTGATCCTGTAGAGAATGCCGATATGGTTATCGACCATATCGATAAATCAAGTTCTCGTATGTCCGCATTAGTTGAAGATTTGCTCAGTCTTGCACGTTTAGACGAAGGCCGTGGAATTGATTTGGCGCAAACAATTCATGTTAAAGACATGCTCAATGATTCTGTAGAAGATTTGCATGCGCTCAATCCTGAAAGAAAGATTTCTGTTGGTCGTTTAAGCATTGACGCGGGGTCAATTTTACAGTCTGTTCAGCAAGAAATGTTGGGCGAGGATTCGCATGATTCTCTCGTATTTGTCGAAGGGCAAATTCCTCGCATTGATGTGGGCGGCGATCCAATTCGTATGCGTCAAGTGATGACAAATATTATTGGAAATATTCATAGATATACACCATCGGATTCGCCTGTTGAAGTGGGAGCGAGCGTCGTATATGCAGATGTAGATTCACGAGATTTTGCTAATATGCCATCTACAGTTGAATCACTTAATACATTCCTTGACGCAGTAAGCACAACTTCACATGCGCGCAATAGTCTCGAATATGTAATTATTCGAATAATTGATCACGGACCAGGTGTAGCCGAAGCATCGCGAGATAAAATTTTCGAACGTTTCTATACTGCTGATCCATCTCGCGCTCGCGATAAAGGTGGCACTGGTTTAGGCATGTCCATCGCTCAATCTGTCGTGAAAGCACATCATGGGTTAATTTGTGCCACTGAAACACCAGGTGGAGGATTAACTTATACGATTGTCATTCCGATTTCTCAGACTGCACTTTTCATTGATGATGATCCTGTTGAAGAAAGAAGCCGTACAAGAAATACTTCTCCAGCTATTTTTGGAAAACGCAAGCGCAAGAATAACGATGACATGGCTACTACGCAGATAAAAATTTCGCTAGACTCGAAGAATAATTCACAAAAGCGGAAATAACGTGCTGTTTGCGCTACAATAAAATACCTAAAGGTAAAAAATTGTAGATAGATAAGGATGAATATGCCAAGCGGAAAAGTACGTTGGTTCGATGCGGATAAGAAATATGGTTTTATCAGCAGCGAAGACGGCGAAGATGTATTCGTCCCAGCGACTGCTCTACCAGCTGGGGCTACAACTTTGCGCAAAGGGACAAAAGTAGAATTTTCTCGTATCGAGAGCCGTCGTGGTCCACAAGCGATGGATATTAAAATCGTTGGACCTGCAGCTTCAGTAGTTAAAGCTACGCGTCCAAAACCAGAAGATATGGCTGCTATCGTCGAAGATGTTATCAAGTTGCTTGACTCTGCCGGCAATGGTTTACGTCGAGGACGTTACCCTCAGGTTCGTGAATCGCAAAAGCTTGCACAAGTACTACGAGCGGTTGCTGACAACTTTGATGTTCAAGATTAGGCAAAGCTACATATCTGAGTAAGATAAATAGAGACACATCCTAAAGAGCTTATAGAAATTGAAGAGACGACTATGACTGAACCATCATATGCTGATACCGAGTTTAAGCCAGTACAGGTAGATACTGCGGTTATCGATTATGCTCATGAGGCTTTACAGCACGTTGCGGATGATGAAAGTCATGTAGGTAAGTTCATCATTGCTGGTGAAGTAGCTGATAATGTTATAGATTTTCGTTTCTCTTCTCATATTATGGGGTATGAGGGATGGCAGTGGTCTATTACTCTGTATCATGATAAAGATGCTGATAAATGGACAATCAATGAGTCTTCCCTCATTCCTACGGAGAAGGCTCTTTTAGCGCCAGAATGGATTCCTTGGAAAGATCGTCTGATTCCTTCTGATATATCTCCGACTGATGTATTAGGTACCGATCCGGACGATGCGCGTCTCGAATCAGGAGCATCATCTACGGATAACGAAGGTTCGCTAGTTACTCCTGAAAGCGATGATAAGACGCTGGAAAACTCAGGCCTTGAAGCGAGTGAGATATCCGCTGATACTAGCAATGTAACTGATACAAATGGCGGTACTACTAATACGCTTAGTGATAACACCCACACGCAGGATGTATCATTTAGAAAGACCGTAGATACATCAGAATCCTCTTCAGTAGATCGTGAAGGTGCTGAACTCGGTCAAACTTCTTCGGACGAAATTGTAACGGATGATCAAGAACAGCAGGCGAAAGAAATTATCGAAGAATTTAATTTGAGTCGTTCAAGGGTTCTTTCTCCTGCTGGGCGCAGTCAGACAGCGGATCGCTGGTATACAGGTCCTCATGGTCCTAAATCATTATCCACGAAAGTGGCACATGGCAAAACGTGTCAAACATGTGGCTTCTTCGTCCAAATTCAGGGTGAACTAGGCACAATGTTTGGCGTATGTGCAAATAAATGGAGCCAAGATGATGGGCGAGTGGTGTCGGTAGATCATGGGTGTGGAGAACATTCTGATATCGAACCACCTACACCTACAGCAATGTGGATTCAACCAGATCCAGCAGTAGATGATGACGATGAAATTATTATCATCTCGCGCCCGCAAAAACATAAGCCAACTGTCGAAGAGCGTCGTATCGCTGACATTCTTGAAGATGTGGATGATCCAGAAAATCTTACAGAGAATTCGGCTTCTGACAATAACAAGAGAGATGACGCGTCTAGCTCACAAGAGCTAGAGAATGATGGCGCATCAAACGATGCTAATAACGACGTCAATCTTGTTGAAGTGCAAGAAGTTACAGTAGATACTGAAGGTGAAACGACAGTAATTGCAACGGAAGATGCCGAAGATACGGATGCGTTGCAAGCTACTCGCCAGATCGTTGATACTGAAGAATCGGAGATATCAGAGTCATCAGCTAGCGAGGAATAATAACAGGCGAAATTATACATCTGCATAGTGTTGTGGGGAAGGATCAATCAAATCCTTCCCCACAACACTAAAAGCGAATAATATTATTAAGTATTAGTGGACAACAGTGACTGTTGTCATAGACTTATCAAGGAGCTTTTGGCTTACTGATCCTAAAACATGTTGATTAAATTTGCCCAAGCCACGAGATCCTACGATAATTCGATATGCATAACGTGATGCTTCAAGTAGACCCTTAGCTGCTGGAGTATGAATAACATGCTTGACAACGGTAATCTCACTTGGTATACCTGCTTGATCAATAATGTCTGTTAACACTTTTTCAGCGATGGACTGCTCTTGTGTAACTGATGGTATACCTTCTTGAGGAGTTATGTATTCAGCAAGCGACTTAGTTTGCCAGCAGTATATAACGTGCAATTCACGATGTTCCATGCGAGCAGCCTCGATAGCAAAATCTAAAGCACGAAGGCTGACTTGGGAGCCATCAACTCCTACAACTATTGGTAAGAGATGATTCTGCCCGAGCATACTTTCTTCACTAATTAATTCAGAAGAAGGAATGTCGTCATCATCATGCTGTGCAGTATGAACGACAGTAACCGGTACAGGGGATTGGTTTACTAAGCTTTCGCTCATTGATCCGAGGAACCAACGAGCCACTGCACCCATATTTCGCCTTCCAACGACAATTTGATGAGCATGTTCGCCGATGTCTAATAGGGCAGTAGCACCAGCTGAATGAACAGATGTAAGCTTCAAGAGAGAAGAATCAAAATTGATCCCGCGAGCAGCTTCATCTGCCCATGTTTGCAACTGCGTATTGATAACCTTGCGAACGCGTTCCCATTCTTGAGGTGAAGAAGGCTCGTCGCCCAAATCCCACGAATGAGTCCATCCATAGATCGCATGAACTTTTTGACCTGTGGTACTTGATTCTTGCATTGCCCATTTTAAAGCAGTGAAGGATTCGTCTGACCCGTCGACTCCGACGGCGAGTTCACCACGAGGAATATATGTATTTTCAACGGTGTGTGTCATGATTACTCCTTTGTTTCAGTTTACCGCATTTGGAAAATAATGGCATACAAATTGAAATAAATGATGAGAAAATCACGACGAACAGCGTATAACAATTACTCAGCCGTGGTAGAGGCAGTGATATTAGCGGAGTACCCGTTCTAGGAAACGAATAAATACTTACAATTTCATAGAAGTTGCGCCGAGTGGACTCAAGTTTTTAGGCTCTCAGAGGTAAAAGTCGGAAATTCTACCCAAAAATGCTGTTAAGACTGTAAAGTATTAATCAGCAGAAATATATGGAGGAATCTATGTTTGAACGTTTTACCGATAGGGCTCGCCGAGTAATCGTGCTAGCTCAGGAGGAAGCACGCTCTCTTCAGCATAACTACATCGGTACCGAGCATCTTTTGCTTGGCCTTATCCGAGAGGGTGAGGGTGTAGCTGCGAAAGCGCTGGAATCTAAGGGTGTGCAGTTTGACGCTACCAAAGCTCAAGTCGAGGAAATGATTGGTAAAGGAAGTGTTGCTCCTACCGGGCATATTCCTTTTACTCCTCATGCAAAGCAGGTACTTGAATTATCATTGCGCGAAGCTTTGCAGCTTGGACATAGCTATATCGGCACTGAACATATTTTGCTTGGATTGATTCATGAAGGCGAGGGAGTAGGAACCCAGGTTCTTGTCAAGATGAACGTGGACTTGAGCGAACTTCGCACTTCTGTTATTGATGCTATCCGAGATACTCATGATTCTAGTTCTGATGATGGCTTAGCAAATTCCGGAAGTGTATCGAATAAGCAGAACCAATCCGGTTCAGCATTACTCGATCAATTTGGACGTAACTTAACAGAGCAAGCACGTGAGGGTAAGCTTGATCCGGTTATCGGACGTAGCGCCGAAATTCAACGCGTTATGGTTGTTCTGAGTCGTCGTTCTAAGAATAACCCGGTTCTTATTGGAGAACCAGGTGTAGGTAAAACTGCTGTTGTTGAGGGTCTTGCACAAAAAGTAGTTGCAGGTGATGTGCCTGAAACATTAAAGGATAAGCAGATTTACTCTCTTGACTTGGGATCAATGATTGCGGGCTCTCGTTATCGTGGTGATTTTGAAGAGCGCTTAAAGAAAGTTCTCAAGGAAATTCAAACCCGTGGCGATGTAGTTCTGTTTATTGATGAGATTCATACAATCGTTGGGGCAGGTGCAGCTGATGGCGCTATGGGTGCTTCAGATATGCTTAAGCCAATGCTCGCACGCGGAGAGCTACAGACCATTGGTGCTACGACTACAGATGAGTATCGTAAGTACATTGAAAAGGATGCTGCTCTCGAACGTCGTTTCCAGCCTATTCAGGTGAATGAGCCAAGTATCGCCGATACCATTGAAATCTTGAAGGGGCTTCGTAAGAATTACGAGGATCATCACCGCGTAACTATCACGGATAAAGCTCTTCAGGCTGCCGCAGAACTTTCTGCGCGGTATATTCAAGATCGTCATTTGCCAGACAAGGCAATTGATTTGATTGATGAAGCCGGTGCACGCTTGCGTATCCGTCGTTTGACTGCTCCACCAGAGCTTAAGGAGATGGATAAGCGTATCGCTGCTTTAAAGACGCAAAAGGACGAAGCAATTGCTCAGCAAGAGTTCGAAAAGGCAGCAGCACTTCGTGATGAACAAGAAACTTTGGAAAAGCAGCGTGTGGACCGTGAGAAAGCATGGCGCGAAGGTGAATCCGATGTGTCCATGGTTGTGGATGAAGAAGTCATCGCGCAAGTAATTTCTTCGACTACGGGTATTCCAGCATTTAAGCTGACTCAGGAAGAATCTAAGAAGCTTTTGTCCATGGAAGAAGAGCTGCACAAGCGTATCATCGGACAAGATGAAGCAGTAAGTGCTCTGGCACGTTCTATACGCCGTGCTCGTGTAGGCTTGAAGGATCCTCGTCGTCCATCTGGCTCATTCATCTTCGCAGGTCCAACTGGTGTGGGTAAGACCGAGCTTGCTAAGAGCTTGGCACAGTTCCTCTTTGATGATGACGATGCATTGATTCGTATCGATATGTCAGAGTTTGGCGAGAAGTACGCTGCTTCACGTCTCTTCGGAGCTCCTCCAGGATACGTGGGCTACGATGAGGGTGGCGAGCTAACCGAAAAGGTGCGTCGCAAGCCATTCTCAGTTGTTCTCTTCGACGAAATCGAAAAGGCGCATCCAGATATCTTCAATACGCTTCTTCAGGTCTTGGACGACGGACACTTGACAGATGGTCAGGGTCGCAAGGTGGACTTCAAGAACACCATTATCATTTTGACGACAAATCTTGGTACGAGCAAGATTTCTCAGTCTGCTAATACTGGTTTCAACATCAGCGGAAATACTCAGACTTCATACCAGCGTATGAAGGATCAAGTTTCCACTGAGCTTAAGAGCCAGTTTAGACCTGAGTTCTTGAATCGTTTGGATGACATTATCGTCTTCCAGCAGCTGACAGAGCCAGAAGTTCGTCAAATTGTTGATCTTGATGTAGCACGTCTCAATGATCGTCTTTTCGAACGTCATATGGATGTCGAATTGACAGATGCAGCGAAAGATCTCCTAGCAGAGAAGGGCTTCGATCCTCTTCTAGGCGCTCGACCACTTCGCCGAGTAATTCAGCGCGATATTGAAGATGCTATTTCCGAGAAAATTCTTCTTGGCGATTTGCATGATAACGAGCAGATTCAAGTCGATGCAGAGGGTGAAGGAATTCTTGGTGAGTTTATCTTTACAGCAAAGCCTTATGAGCAGCCAGCTCAAGTGGTAGAAGCTGAAGCTAAAGAAGAAGCTCAAGAAGAGTTTGTTGTCGACGAAGCAGAAGCTGTAGCAGACTCTGTATCTGATGATGCACATCAGTCTGATAGCAATAACTCGAATGAGGATACGAATACTGGTTCTGAAGTGGAATAAACCCCACTAGGCTAAAAGTAATCGTATTAGATGAGAGGCTCCACATGTAGAATGTGGAGCCTCTCATCTATTGTCGTAAAGTTTACAATAGTTTTATAAAATTGCTGAAGCTCATTTTTTTAATATTTCATACTCGTAAAGCATACAAAGTAAAGCGTTCGTATAACTCCATACGGTTTGTGGAATTACGTATACTTAAACTGAATGGGCTAAATAAGAGAGTTCCTCATTTATCAACTTTTACTCTATAAAGTTATATATAGAAGTTCACATGAATCGAAAAATATCTTTTACTTGGAAATTTAGGAGAACATAAGATGAAAAAGAGAATCACGATTTTTACTATTGTGTTAGCGCTCATTGTCGTAGCCGCTGGCATATTTATGTATACGCGCTCGCAAGCACGTAATCAGGCTACTCAGGAAAATTCTGCAGCTGTATCTCAAGCGAAAACAACTCGTCAAAGCACGAAGGATCTTTCTGGAGACCATGATGTATTAGTAGTTTATTTCTCACGTACTCAGGGCGTATGGAATGGACCGCTAGAAATAGGTAATACGGCCCGTATCGCAAACTTTATTCAAGAAGCAACTAATGCTGATACGTTTGAAATTCTTCCACAAAACGATTATCCAGACGACTATACTCAGACAACTCGTATAGCTCGTGATGAGCAGAATAATAATGCCCGTCCAGCTATCAAGGGTGATTTACCAGACTTAAGCGGATATGAGTATATCTTTATCGGTGCTCCGGTGTGGTGGGGAGAATATCCGATGATCGTACGAACCTTCTTAGATGCTGAAGCAAACGGTTTGTCGAATAAAACTCTTATTCCATTTACTACCAATGAAGGCTCCGGCTTGGGCAATACTCAATCGCAGCTCAGTTCGCAGTTCCCACAGGCAACTGTCCTAGATGGTTTTAGTGTGCGTGGTCCTGAAGCAGCTAATTCTCAAGCAGATGTTGACTCATGGCTTAAGCAGATAGGGGTAACACAGTAATGAAGAAGCATCCTTTTGCGCTGTACGCAGTATGGGTAGCTATCCTTGCTATTCTCCCGCTCCCACTTGTTTATTTGCTGAATACTAATCTTGTAGCTGGAACTCGTGATCTTGTAATCTATGATTTTGGAATCACTGCTTATGTATGGTGGCTGGCTATTATTTATTTGTCAACTAGGCCAAAATGGCTTGACCGACTTATCGGGCTACCAGCCATGTATTTTGTACATGGTATGGTTGGTGTCCTCGCGGTAGTCTTAGCATTCGTTCATCAGCTTTTGGCCTATACTTATCATGATGAAATTCGTTTAACAGGAGATGTGGCTTTTTACCTAGCCGTTTTCGGAATTATTTATGCGAGTATATTCATGTCAGGCTGGTTTGTTGACCGTTTCCCAGTTGCTCGAATCACTAAAGAAAAGTTACAAGTTTTCTTTAAACATCAGCTGTCGGTATGGATTCACCGGTTAAATTTTGTAGTTGTAGCACTGATTTGGTTACACGTCCATCTGATTCCTCGAGTTGCTAACATAACAAGTTTCATTATTGTTTTTAATGTATATACGTTGGTTTCTCTAGGCACATATGCTTACAGAAAGTTTGTCTCCTCGTATGATGAACGTTCTACTGGTATGTTGGTTGAGAATAAGGCATTATCCGATAATGTTCGCTCAGTGTCGATTAAATTTGATAATGAGCAAAATTACAGGCCAGGAGATTTTTACTTCATTCGCTTTAGCGCCAAAGGAGTTTCATCAGAAGTTCATCCTTTCTCAGTTGCTTCCTCACCTCTTGACGATAAACATACGATACGTTTTATCATCCAAAGTGTTGGGGATTACACGGCCGATATAAAAAATGTCCCAATAGGTACGAAGGTATTTGTAGAAGGACCATTTGGACGATTCGATGCGATTGCTAATGAGAATTCTCAAGCTCCACTTGTTCTTTATGGATTAGGCTCAGGCGTATCTCCGCTTTACAGTATGGCTTTAGCGTATGCAAAAACCGGACGACAAGTTCACCTTATCTGGTCAGCTAAGAATGAGAATGAGATGTATCTCGATAGTGAGTTTACAAGGCTTGCTGATAGTAATTCACATGTCAGATATGACGGAAAAGCTCATCGCTTTACCCAAGAGGATTTGCATTCAGTTATCAGTCAGCAAGAGATGGATTCAGCACAGTTCTTCATCGTGGGGTCAGCTCCTGTAGTCATTCGAGTAAGATCACAGCTCAATGCCATGGGAATTCCACAAGCTCGACTTTATGATGAACGATTAACTATGTAGATGTATGAGCCGCCTACATGCGGTATGGCAGTACGTCATGTAACGAATGGATATTAAAATGCGAAAAACGATATTACGTGTAGGTGCGGCAATAGCGGCAGTTCTCATAGTCGCGGTAGTTGTTTGGCTTGTTTATATACGACTCAATTCGTCAGGAACTAGCTCGGCAACCACACGTTCCCAACCTACGTCACAAATAACTCGCTCTTCCCAGCAAGGAAGTCAATTGCAAACAGTTGATTACAACATCGAGTATGACGGAAAAACATACGATAAAAATGTCGTTGTTTATGTGCCAGATGCATATAAACAAGGAACGCCTATGAATATCCTTTATCTTATGCATGGGTCGACTGGAAGTGGCGAGCAAACTGCTCAAGCAATGCAACCGCTTTTTGATCAGTGGATTGCACAAGGGCAAATGGAACCTATGCTTGTTGCTTTCCCTACATATTATCCAGATAGAAGTTTTGTCGTCAGTAATTATTCTGCCGATTATCCTCTTAACCATTTCTTCGCCACCACAGAAGTACAAACAGTAATGCAGAAGGTCGAATCTCAATTTACTACCTATGCTTCTGAAACAACTGACCAGAGCTTTGAGGACAGTAGAATGCATCGTGCATTTGGCGGATATTCAATGGGCGGTATCACTACATGGGATGTGCTTGTTGACCAGAGTCAGTATTTTGGGTATTACATGCCAATGGCAGGCGATAGCTGGATTGGTCAAACGACTGGCAACTCGTCCACTAATGAAGTAGCAGATACTTTAGTGTCGGGTCTTGAAAAGAATGGGTATACTCCCAATGATTTCAAGATTATCGCTATGGTTGGTGAAAATGACGGTACAAAGTCTAGTATGATTCCACAAATAAATGCTTTGCGACGAGAGCACTCCAATGTGATTAATGATAATAATCTTATCTATTGGGAAAATGACAACGGAGGCCATAGTCAAGAATCATTTGAAATAGAAACTGAGCATGGTATGCAGTATCTGTTTAAGTGATATCACGCTAAGAGAATCATTCCGAGTTAGTTTGAGAGGTTGTCTGAAAAGAATCTTTACGTGTAATTGATGTCGAAGAATAGAGATTTTCATGCCTAAGAAACGCGATAGGTCTTTTATCGAGCGAGGTTTTATAAGCGCAGGGATTGTTGCATTGGTAATTTTAACTGCTGTTATCATATTCTTGCAGGTTCAGTTTTTCGCAAATATTGAATCTGGAGAACAGTCTGAAACCAGTGACACTCAGGCTAGCTCGATATCGCAGGGCTCTTCAACGACCTTCATGGTGGGGGACAGGAAGAGCTACGTCTATGGTCGCGAAACAACGCTGACTAGTAATGACAAGTTGTCTGGTAACGGCAGGGAGAAAGTTCCGCTTGTAATTTTCCTTCACGGAACTGGTGGTGATCCGCAAGAGCAGGCAATTGACTCCGGTTGGTCCGAGCAAGCAGAAAAAAGTAATATCGTCGTTGTCTCTCCTGAATATAATGATGTGGCCACTTATACAGAGGTTGACTATATCGTTGATGTCATAAATCGAGCAAGCGAGCTTTATCCGATAGATACTAACCGTGTTTATTCAGTTGGTTTTTCGAATGGGGGAGCTACCTCTGTGGCATTAGCAGCACGTCATCCAGAGCTTATCTCGGGAATCGCTGCGTATGGATGGCAAGTAGATCTTCTCAATCCGCAACAAGGCTATGAAATTCCTTTTCAGGTCATTCAAGGTTCACAAGAATCTACGCGGTATGACTACGACAAGAATCCCATGGTCCGAAGTGATACTGCTCAATCAATACGAGGCTTGCTTTTGTATAATTCTATGATTGATAGTAACGTGCAGCCAGACTATAAACAAACCCCATACTGGGGCTACATTCCGAATGATTCTCAAACGGATATGGTTGATGGCGTTAATTGGACTATCAATAATTATAGAAAAAAGCAGTATAGACAGCCTTTTGCACAGTTAATACTTATCGATGGAGCAGATCATCGTGTTAATGCACACGAAGCTTATTATTCATGGGAATTCTTAAAAGAATTTGAACGTGATGATAGTGGAAAAATTGTGGCTCGATAGTTCAAACAAAGCTGCGGCATAACTTGTATCTCTCTCATCAACGAAATTAAGATAACTACTTATAGATTTTCCTATAGTTTTTACTATGTAAGGCAGTATTCGCATTAATAAAATACAGAAAGGTATACATATGAAAAAGGTACTTATTTTAGGTGCTAACGGACAGATTGCACGCATCGTTGAAAAGCGTTTGCTCAATGAATATGATGATGTAGATCTGACCTTGTACTTACGAAATAGCAGCCGAGTTAAAGATATCGTTGATCTTGATACTGAGCGTGTACATGTAATTGATGCAGATATTCATGATCAGGAAGCTTTAAATGCTGCAATCAGTGGCCAGGATATCGTATTCATCTCGAATGTCGATCATGACAGTGATAACGCTTTAACACAAGGTGTCATTGACGCAATGAAGAAAGCGGGCGTATCTCGCGTTATTGCAGCGAATGTATTGGGTATTTACGACGAAGTTCCAGGGGAATTTGGCCGATGGAATACTCAGATGCTCACACGTGATGGACTCAAGCGTGCTTTACGCTCAGATCAAATTCTCGAGGAATCGGGATTAGATTATACGACTTTGCGTTTGCCGTGGCTTAACGATAGAGATGAAATTGATTATGTCATCACTCATAAGGGTGAAGAATATGTTGGCGTATCAGGCTCACGGCAAAGTATGGCTGACGTAGTTGTCAAGATTGTCTCTAATCCAGATTATTTGAGTCGAGAAAGCATTGGCATTGCAAACAGTAGCACTCAGGGTTCAGATCGACCGGTGTATTAAACGAAGTAAGAACCAAACCGGTAGAGCGGGGTAGGCAGCCGAAATTAGCAAGGTAAGTCGCAGAAGTAATTACAAGCACAGCATGAGAAAGAGAGAAGAATGAAAAAAGACGAAAATGCAGTTAAAGGATTTGGCATTATTCTGCCGATTGTTCTTTTAACCTACTTTATGATCTTATTAGACAATTCAATTATCTTTACTAGTACTGTGCATATCAGCAATGATTTGTCGATGTCGTCATCACAAATCGCATGGGTAAGTAATGCGTATGCTCTCACTTTCGGCGGCTTACTTCTGTTCTTTGGACGCCTAGGAGACATATATGGAAGAAAGTATGTCTTTTTAGCAGGGCTTGTTATTTTTACTATTGCTTCATTCCTAGTAGGAGTTTCGCAAAGTGCGACAATGATAATCGCAATGAGGGCATTTCAAGGTATTGGGTCTGCAATTCTAGCGCCAACTACATTGGCTCTTTTAATGGATACGTATAAGGGAGAGAAAAGATCTCGAGCTATAGCCTACTATGGTGTGACTGCTGGCTTAGGCTCAAGCTTTGGTCTGCTCATCGGCGGATTAATTACGAGTTATAGCAACTGGCGGTATGGTTTCCTGATTAATGTGCCTGTGGGAATACTCATGTGTATTCTTACATGGATATTCGTTCCACAATCAGAACGTAACTCTAAATCGCGTGTCGACTGGTGGGGAGCAGTTTTCTCGGTAATAGCTTTTTCGGGTCTTGTCTACTTTATAGACGGTCAGTGGTTGCGTTTATATGCCGGGCTTCTTAGCCTTCTGGCTTTTGTGTGCTTAATTATTGTTGAGTCAAAGCATCAGCAGCCATTGATGCCATTATCGCTTTTCCGTAGTGGGATACGCGCGAGTGCCTATATTTCGCGCTTCTTCTTTATGGCAGCAAGTATGTCGTATTTCTTCTTGATGCCACAGGCGCTACAAAATTTCTACGGATTTACACCATTCCAGGCAGCTTTAGCTTTTATTCCTATGACCGCTACGCAATTCGTCGTATCGTTATTGGTAAATAAGCTCAGTGATAAATTCTCTCATATTGCGGTGCTTATAGCAGGTGCTGTTATCGATGGTATAGGGATCGCACTGGGTGCTTTGATAGGTCTTAACTATGGATATGTATGGGGAGTTGCAATTCCTATGCTACTTATCGGTATAGGGCAAGGCTTGGTCGTTGCTCCAATGACTATCAAAGCTGTAGAAGGAGCGAACGAAACTGAATCAGGAGCTGCATCCGGCGTAGTTAATACTGTCCATCAAATAGGTGGTGCAGTGGGATTATCGATTGTTACATTACTTACAGCTAATATTATTGAAGCTAATGTTATGATCGTTCGAGCTCAGTATATTATGCTTATTTTTGCTGTGATCATGGTTCTTGCTGGTATTAATATAGCGCGAGTTGAAAAAACGCACAGAAACTAATACGCCAAGACTGAGAGGATACATCGTGCTACTTAACCCCTCTAATATGCATTGGTTGGTGTAGTCTTTCAAAGGAAAATACGAGAAGTTGCGAGCTTACGGATGTTGACGAAGCGCATATCCATAAGACGGTATAAGGAATGTAATTAAATATGAGTATGTCCAAAGAACGACTAGTTGCTTTTACTGATGCCGTATTGGCTATTATCATGACAATTCTTGTCCTGGAACTTGAACGACCAAAGGTTCTTACATGGGGAGCTTTTTGGGATTTGAGGACGAATTTCTTTGCTTACACGATTTCATTCTTTTGGCTTGGAACGATGTGGGTGAATATGCATCGCTCGTGGGATAGAGTCGAGAAAATTAATAATACGCTTGTATGGATTTCTGTCTTGCTACTCTTCTTCTCGTCGTTCTTCCCATATACTACGAGTATAGTGTCATCGAATTTTAATAATTCTGTTGCACAAGGCGTTTACGGAATTATCGTTATTCTCGTTTCATTAGTAAACGTGTGGATGTATGCGGAACTCGGGCGAGTTAGTACTGACCAGGAATTAATCCTACGTGCAACTCGACATAATTATCTAATGATTCTCGATATTGCTATCAAAGTCATTGGACTCATTATTAGCTTGACTGTTTGGCCACCGGCGATGATGTGGGCGGTGCTTCTGACAGCATTCGTATTAATTATGCCTCGTGCTGTGCGTGGCTAATAGATAATAAAGCGCATTAAAGAAAAGCTGGGAAATCTCATACCGAGATTTCCCAGCTTTTCATTTAATATCGATTAAATATTTATAGCATGGTTCCTACTGTAAGAAGAGCAATGAGATATGCGATATACGTAGCAATAAGGGCATAATCTCGCCATGTTACTCGCATGATACGCCACGGAACTCTGTGCGATAAATTATCAAACCCGCGAACATCTAATGCGATACTCAGCTTATCCGCATGACGAAGCGCTGATGAAAACGAAGGAATGATGAGCGCTTGAATAGCTTTGATGCGCGAGGAAAATGGCCCGTGTGTAATAGTTGCGCCACGCAGACTTTGGGCCGTCATGACATTTCGAAAATCGTGTGTAATTATTGGAAGAAAGCGAAGCGACAATGATGTGGTTAAAGCTAGCTCATGTACAGGGAAACCGATTTTTTTCAGTGGCTTACACATCGACTCGACGGCATCAGTAATTCGATTTGCAGGAAGAATATGCATAGTAGAAACAGCAATCACTGCTAAAAGCGCAAAGCGTCCCGCGTAAAGAATACATGACCATACGCCTGCATCTGTAATGCGTAGCATACCTGTATGAATGATCTCATTGCCGGTTTGGACGAAGAACAGATTAAAAAGCCCCATAAACGCGATGAAAAGCCAGAAACCGTGGAGCTCTTTTACAAGCTTAGAAAGTTGGATATGAGACATTGCTACATATGCTCCAGCTACTACGACTCCTAAAAATAACTGCCATGGCGTTTCTAGAGCAAAAGATGTAAAAAGAACGCACAAAGTTACAATCGTAAGGACGCGGGGGTCAAAGCGCGACATCGGTACAGCTTGTTGTGACGGAAGTGGGGTAGAAGCCGAAATCTGAGTATTGTCACGAACTTCGTGAGTATTTTCTGATTGAGGTGTATTACATTTCTCGTGTTTTTGTGAAGTTATATCGAATCCGGTGTCATTCAGTACAATCGCACGCGTAGCAAGTTGCTGGATATGATTGAGAGAGTGGGTAATCATAACGATAGTCGTACCACTGCGATGGAGCGATTTAAGTAATGTCAATATTTTCTCTGCTGTAGCAGTATCGACGCCAGCAGTTGGTTCATCGAGGATGAGAAAATCTGGTTTCATGACGAGTATGCCTGCGAGAGCAACGAGTCGCTGTTGGCCACCAGATAGATTCCAGACAGGGCGTCTAATGATACTTTCTAGCCCAAGAAAATGTGTGATTTGTGTGATACGTTCATCAACTTCTTGAGGATCTACACCAAAATTTCTAGGTCCGAAGGCTATATCGTCATACACAGTGGATGCAAAAAGCTGCTGCTCAGGCCTCTGCATAACAAAACCGATACGTTTCGCATAAATATTCATATCGCCTAAGCTAGGCCTGAGAGCTCCTGAAAGCATACCTGCAAGGGTGCTTTTTCCGCTGCCGTTTGGACCACTTATCGTGACAAATTCACCACGAGCGATGCTCATATTAAAATTATGGATGCCAGATTCACTGTCGGTGTAGGAATACGATATGTCGCGTGCATCTACCAGAAGTTCAGGATGCGAATTAAGGGTATTATGGGCGGTCTGAGCTGATGCATGGGACGATACGAGAATTCCCAAATTTTCTATATTGTTTTGTGTTGGTGGGAGCAAGCTACCATGAGTGTGTACATGACTGATATAGTCTGTGCTACTCATATCTCGTTTAACTTCACCATTGTGCAGTTCAACGACACGATCTGAATAACGAGCGAGCTGAGTATGATGAGTAATGAGAATTATTGTCTTGCCTGATTTGTGAATGTTCTTAAGGGTTTCAAGGAGACATTCACGTGCGCTTTCATCGACGAAAGCGAAAGGCTCATCAAGAATGAGTAGTTCGGTCTGTGGAGCGAGGGCTGATGAGAAAGCTACTCTTTGTTGCTGACCTCCAGAAAGATTATGCGGATCGTGATTCGCGAAATTTGTCATTCGTGTATCGTCAAGAGAAGAGTACACAGCATGTGCCGTATCTTGTGGCTGCCAGCCAAGATTTTCAGGTTCAAATGCCACATCGTCTTTTACTGTTGCTCCAACGATTTGGTCTTCAGGATTTTGAGTAACATACGAAATATGGCGACGAGCTTGTATGTAGGCTTCACGATTAATAGAAACTGAATTATCGTAAACAGTTTCACCGTATAACGTTAATCGTCCCGAGCTAGGAGCACTTATACCGGCAAGTAAACGCGAAAGTGTTGTTTTGCCACTTCCATTAGTGCCGATAATTGTGACCCATTGACCTTGTGGAATGGAAAGATTTATATCATGTAGTGCATTGTACGAATCATTATGTACCGCAGATGTATGAGAATCTGAAGTCTTCGCGATACCGGTATATGTGAAACTCACATGCTCTAATTCGATAGCTAGAGAAGGATTCATAACATTATCCTTATTGTCTAGTGAACGCGCTGTTAGATATATGTCTAAGCAGTGCGTTCACCAAAGAAATTATTACTATTGGCGCATCCAAATGCCTGATAGCAATTCTGGATATCTTAAACTCGACGGCTTGCCGTCTGAGAAGCCGTAAAGGATTTGAGTAATCCAGTGATTGGCTTGTAGCACACCATCGTAATGATTAAATGAATTCCGGCCTTCAGAAGATTAAACGGAAGAAGGATAGGCACAATCATAGCGATTACTGCACTTAACGGGGTAGCAGTGTAGAAAGGCGTGATAATGAGATTAAGGATAATTGCTGTGGCAATGAAGCAAACAGCGCCCACAATCATTGAGATTATTGCCGTTTTGCGAGTACGATTTCGTGAATACAACCATGCAGATGGCACACTAAAAGCAATAGAACATGCGATCAGAATAAGACCACCAAATGGATTTGTGAAAACATGAGGCAAAGCGCTCAGAACACTGATAATTACCGCGGCAAGCGGACCGTATGCGAATCCTGCAAGGAGGACAACGATTCCACTTGGGTCATAACGTAAAAATGGCGCAGCTGGGAAAATAGGAATTTGAATGAAACTAAGTACGATAGCTAGAGTAGTAAAAAGTGCATAAATAGCTATACGCTGTGATGTCCAATATGGTTGCAGCGATTCAGCTGTTTCTTGGTTGGATTGTGAATTAGTGCTCTGTGAATGAGAGTTATCGCTATTTTGGGTATAAGAAGTCATAGTCTTCTTCCGTTCCTTTTTATCCGGACTATACCGTTGGCTTTGGAATCACACCAAATCAACCGCTATGCGGGTCGCGGGCTATACCGCCAGTCGAGGAGTTACGCCTCGCCCTGAAACTTACACAATAACCATAACATGGTCACGCAACCTCTACCGTGATGAAGACATCAAGATAGTTACGCAAGGCAGCCAAAGAACGTAAGGACGGGAGTCAGCTCTGTACATCTAACGAAGAGTGTAGATAGCGTTATCTCCCCAAGTCCATTGTCCGGAGTGTGGATCATCTGACGACGACGTGATGCCGATATGAGCATGTAGCTTTGCAATTCCTAGAGCCAAGTTGAGAGCTATATAGTTGCGAGGATTCTTCGCTATAATGGACTCACGTGCGGATTGTTCAATAGACGCGCTCATGGAATGATCTCCATCAAGATGCAGTCGAATTGGCTGTTTATTGTGAGGAGAGGGAGCCTTTGCTGAGCACGCCGATACCATGACGGTGTATCATCAGAGAGCTCAGAAAGGCTTAGCTCAGATAAAGGTAGGCTTGTGCGATGCTCGCGTTGATAGTTCTCTCGTTCGTCGAAGGATTGTTCAAGTACATCCTTTTGATTGTGGAAATAACCAACGGCAATTGCAGCAAAGACAGTATGTGATGGGTCAATATGAGCGATGCTCGCTGTTAAGTCCATATCGATACTGTTATCAACCCAGCATGTAGCAAGTCCCATAAGCGTAGCAGTAAGAACTAATCTCTCGCCATAAAAACCGGCTTTTTCGATAGACTCGTAATCGTTCGCATCTCCACTAAGTACTATGACGTGAGCTGCTCCTTCAAAAATGCCATAATTCTGAACTGTGTGTGAGAAAATCTCTGGATGATTTTCTAGCAAAGTAAAATTAACTCCTGACAATAGTGACATTGCATCAATATTTTGGCGAAGCTGATGAATGATGCCATCTTCAATAAGATCGCTAGTAAATGAACGTGAAGAAACTCGTACATCAATTGCATCGATGACTTGTGAATGCGTAGTGCTCATACTTGCATTATAATGGGCACAGGTGAGATGAGCGAAGAAAGATGAATTTGCACATCGCAATCCATGCATACTGTGCATACCTAAGAAGGAGAAGGCTCATGATTGAAACGGCTCAAGCTTTTGGCATCGATATTGGTGGCTCAGGTATTAAGGGGGCACCTGTAGATCTGATAAACGGTAAATTTGCTGAAGAACGTCTTCGCATTCCAACTCCTGAGGTATCAACTCCCGAAGCAGTAGCTGATATAGTTAAGCAAATTCTTGACCATTATGATGTCCATGATGGAACGCCGATTGGCATTGCGTTCCCGGCCCCTGTCAAGGCGGGACACCGATTGGAATACATAGCGAATCTTGATCAATCCTGGGTCGGTATTGATTTGAATGCTTTTATGAGCGAGCGCACGGGGCGTCGAGTTCACGTAGTGAACGATGCTGATGCGGCTGGCCTTGCCGAAGTACAATTCGGCGCTGCAAAAAACGTTGAAGGTGTAGTTATAGCGACAACTTTGGGCACGGGAATTGGAACCGCATTGATTATAAACGGTACTCTTGTGCCTAATACAGAACTCGGTCATATCGAGCTTGAAGGAAAAGACGCAGAGAAATATGCCGCGGACTCTGTGCGTTCAGCTAAAGAGCTGACATGGAAGCGTTGGGGAAAGCGTCTCACGAAGTACTATTCATTGCTCGAGAAATATTTTGATCCTGATATCTTTGTTGTGGGTGGAGGAGTATCGAAAAAGAGCGAAAAATTCTTCGAGTACATCACGATTAAGACTCCAATCGTTCCAGCTGTTCTCTTGAATGATGCTGGAATTGTAGGTGCAGCTTTCTATGCATCAACGCAAGAAAAATAAACGAAAGCTTAAAACAACAATAGCTTTCGCGGGGATACTCATACGAGGGAAGTAAGGATTATCAGCTCGTGTATTTTTCTCATCGTATAGAAGATACCTATGTCAATGCTCTGTCTCAACGTTCGAATGAACTTCAGGGACAGGGCATTGCCATTTCACATCTTAATGATTCAAATCCGACGCATTTTGGTCTAAGCGTGCACTCACCTGATTTTGAGTATAGTGCTAGCGCGCGTGGGGACGAAAGGGCACGAATTTACCTCACGCAGTACCTTAGTAAGCGATACCAGAGAACTCTTGATGAGAAACACCTGTACCTTCTTAACTCGACTTCACAAGCCTATGCATGGCTCATGATGCTTCTGTGCGATCCTGGCGATTACATTCTTTATCCGCGTCCGGGATACCCATTGATTGAATCGATTTGTTCTCTGTGCTCTGCGCATGCGTTACCCTATCATTTGGAATACGATGGGTCTTGGATGATCGATTATGTTTCTATTGAAGAACAACTTCGAGAACATAATGGCGTGGAAAGTGAGCATCGCATTAAAGCGATTGTTCTGATTAATCCTAATAATCCGACCGGGTCATATGTTAAACGTCAAGAACGTGAACGAATTATTGCATTATGCAAGTTATACGATATAGCGATTATTACTGATGAAGTTTTCTATGATTTTTCGTTAGACGCATTTGATGATCGAGACAGATTAGTCGGCGAAAAAAATGTTTTGACTTTTGCTCTTGATGGGTTTTCAAAAATGCTTGCTGCTCCTGATGCAAAAGTCGGCTGGATTTATGTAAGTGGGCCAGAAAATGATGTTCATGCAGCTCAAAAGCGTTTAGACATGATTGCGGATGATTTCTTGCCCATGTCGTCGTATATAACTCGAGAAATTCCTTCGCTTCTCGAGCGTGCTGATGCACAAAGTGAAAAAATACGTGTGAGATGTATGACTAATCTTACATGGCTAAAAACATATACGACAGATTCAAACGAAACTCAAGGGATAGTATCCGTATTACGGACTGAAGGGGCATGGAGCGCACTATTGAGATATCCATCATCCATTGATGATGATGAACTGGGAATTATGCTCCTCAACAAGAACCATAGCATGAGTGCCCCAGGGTATTTCTTTGATATTGAGACGAATGGCTATATGTCGGTGTCTTTGTTACCGCAATCCGATACCTTTGAAAAGGTAATGAAAGAAACAATTCGTATCATTGAAAGTTTTATAGAGTAATGCTGAACGTGAAGAAGATTCAAGAGCGCGCCCAGAAAACAGTAGATAAAGTGGCCGATCATATTGATAAACCACGTGTCACTACTCTAGAAATTGAAGTGGCTATCGGTATTGCGATCGTCGCAGTTGTCTCACTTTTTTCCATTCATTATATGACAACATCAATGGCTACTGCTGTTGTTGTGTGTACGCAAATTGATCGTAAAGAAGCTCGAAAAGCGGGACTTCGCCGATTGATTGGCACGATGTTTGGCGGACTTTCTGGATTACTGGTTGTCGCGTTGGATGATGTTATGGGCAATAATCCCTACATCTTCGTTGCTCTTGCATTTACGGCAATTATCATCATTGGTGCGCTCTTCTATGGATTTAAATTGCCTTCGGCATCATGGAAAATTACAATGATTTCCTTAGCACTCGTGATGCTTGTGCAATTTGGCGAAGATCGGATGCTGTATGCTATTTATCGTTTGATAGGTACAGTTTTGGGTGTATTGCTTAGCATCATCATTACTACGGTATGGGCTCATACACAAATGGCTATCCAGCGAATGCGTTCAGCGAAGATTGACGATTCAGATGATGACGATACAGTCGGTAATACAGCCGGCGATGTGGTCGGCAAAGCAGTCGACAAAGCAGTCGACAAAGTTAAGGAATAATTGTCATCGCATCGCTGATGAATGCATATAATTGCGGTGCATATTGAATGAATGATGCAAAGCGGTTGGGGATGAAAATTGTTGCAATAAGGATAACAATTTCATATGTTGTTGCGAGAACGATAGTCCAATTTATCCATAGTCGCATCTTTCGAGACAATCCACGTTGAGCATAAGTCATAATAAAGAGAAGTGGAGCGAGAGCAGCAAATGTAAACGCCCATGAGAAATCAGCTACGTAACGCCAAGCGATTCCGCCACTTCGTGTGATAAATACGCATAAGAAAGTTCCTACAAGGACACCGAACACAGTGTATACCCACATAAATCTGTGTAATAAATGATGGCGAACACGTGGAATAAGAGCGGATATAAGAGCAATAAAGATAACGGGAGCAATAATAAAAAGACCGGCGATAAAAGTTTCTCTATGAATCCATGTACTCGTCACAATCGATGGTGATTCAATATATGGTGGATTTGAGCTAAATTCTAACGGATAGAAGAGATAGTAGAGACTTCCTTGAAGACTTGCAATAGGTGAAGCGTGCAAATGCATGACATCGGTAACAGTTATCTGATAGCGCGATCCAAAATCAAAAATTGATCCAAAACGCCACCAGTTATACCACAAAGAGGGAAGTATTCCTAGGATAGCGGGAATGATACATGCCGCGGTAGCTTTTACTACGGTTGACAATGGCTTTTTCCATACCGTTTCAAAGAATATAGGAGCCACAAGAATGGCCATAAAAATAAATGTAGGCCGGCATGAGCTGCTTAAAGCAATGAGTAACGAGCCTATAGCCATGCGTGCATAATCTTTAAAACGAGGCGCCGATGACGAAACTTTCATCCAGATGAACAGCCCAATGGAATTAATACAAAGTGCGCTGGTAAAAGCAACAGCGTATAAATTGGTTACCATGAGTAGTTGAATAAAATTCATACCCACAAAAACGCTTATCAGCACTAAAATAGTATGACCGATACTTGCTCGAGGGAAGTAACGCTTGATAAATCGTATAACCGTGGCCAAAGTCATAATAATTGAGATAGCAAGAAGCGGAGCAATAACTGTAAAAATTGAAGGCCACTGACCGGTAAGAGCATGAAAAGGGATATAGATGAGCAAGCTCGGCAGAATTGCGAAGTATGAATACCAATGATTATTAAAGAACGCATAATCCCAGTAGATTTGAGATCCTTGCGACAGTAATATATTGCGTGCTTGTGGGTCGTATGGATTCGATAGGGAAGCGAAAGCATCATCGATGGGAAGATTAACCCACGGGTGCCCTTCAAGAATCGACTGTGAAGCCAAAATATAATGATGATACGAATATATGTAATTTCCTTGCTCGAACCATGTATCCTCACCGACAAAAATTCCTGTAGCAACCATACTCGCGACTGCTAAAAGTGTGAATGGAAGTATAACGAATAGTCCAAAATAGCGTTTTTGCTTGCGACTATGAGTATTGAGCTCAATAGAATAAATGCGTGAACCAGGTCTCAAGAACCACACAAAAGCGCATAGAAGGAAAATTGCAATAACTCGGAAAATATTGAAATGAAATGGCTTATGCGCGTTGAGTGTTACGGATTGAAGAGGAATAATCGTTGTAGATGGTGTAGCTGAGCGCGTATCCAAAGGGGCTTGTGGAAAATTAATAATAACTTTCCCCGATCGTGCTATCTTATCGCTGACTTGGGATGGAAGGAAAACAAAGGAATCTCTATGTGCAGTAAGAGTGACTTGCTTAGTTCCTACTGTAATAGGTGAGAAATATGAAGATGGTGTTGCATCACTTGTTGTGAATTCAAGAGTGGAAATATGAGTTCCAGGTTTTACTGGAATGACAAGTGAAGCATCTAAATGAGAAATTTCAACAGCTGTAGTATCAGACTTTGTATTGCTGTCGGCTGCAGACGAAATAAGTCGTGCATTGTTGAGGCTATAAGTGCATGAATTCGAAAGATTGCATGACATCGATTCATCGGATGATGGCGAAATCCATGAACCGATATTAAAAACACAAATTTCGATGGTAATAATTATGAGCAACGCTACGAGCGAAAAACGACATGACGGTCGCTCAACAAAACTGTGAGCGCGCTCGATGAAGCTGGAAGGTGTAACGTTGCTGAACTGAGTATTATCCGCCGTTTCGTCGTTAACTGTTCCTTCATAATGAGCGCGTGCCATGTTCGTTATTCTATTAGAATGAGTGCCCAATCATGTCATGTCGGTTTGGGACAATTATGAACATGTCTACGAAGAATTCTGCACAGGTTTTAGAATCGGTATCAAAAATGTTTCCTTGGGCCGACAGCATGTATACATGCAGAATTTACATGAGTCGTAAAATCGTGGCAACCATGGTCATCGACGGGCACAGTTTCTTAGTAGGCTGGATGCACAATCCTGCAATAATGCCCCTTAACCGCTATGCCTTGGGAATTTTTACCGACAAGCAGAAGAGTCATTTCATACCTATAGCACTTGCAAATACTGATGGCGAAATTTACGAAACGAGCAAGCTACGTGCTGATTTGAACGAATTAGAATCACGCGTATACGTCGGAGTCGAAGGCGAAGGGCGAGTTAAGATAAGTCGCTTTATGCGTACGAAGCCATCTGCTTCCAATTCATCGGTTATTAATATTAAACATGGTGCGGTTATTGCGCGCAGTGAAAATGGTCGAGCGCGTTGGCTCGCTTCATTTTTGAAACAGGGGAATCGGTATACTTTTGAGCAAGTTCGTTCTTCGATATTAACGGCTGCTGATTTGGCTAATAATCGTGAAAAGGACGCAATGGTCATTGCTTACTTTATGATTTACGCTCAGCCAACCTTAGCGTTAGATAACCCTCGTGTGCTCGGATTTGGCACTTCAAATATTTACCGCCGTTTACGTCAGCAAGCACCTTTGAGTGCAATTCGCATGAGCAATGCTGATATTGATGACGTACGTTCCGCTGGTCTTCGCGTATCCGGTTTGGAAGAATACTTCTGCCATGCTATGAAGGAATCAGGAGCCCTAGAGCGTATTCCTCACCTTGAAGCAAAGCATGGGCAAGAAAATCTTGAGACTGAAACGAACCCTCGCTCGCATCTGTATTACCTTCATTCGCGAGACGGTGTAGATTTTGATGCAGCTGTAAAAACTTTGCGTATTGAGTCTAATCTTAACCGTTTTGTTACTACGGCAAGTGTTATAGAAAATAACTATCATTTTGATTTCTTGCCTACTGAGGACAGCATCCATGTCTCGTATGTGGCGCAATTGAGCGAAGATTTATTAGAGAATCCTGCTTTCGATGCTTTGAGCACTTTGGACACTCATGGAGTTGAAGATGTTAAAGCTTATCCAGCTCTTTGGTATACACGCGATAAGAATCAGACTTCGGTGCCAGAATCATCCTTTACTTCTCGGTGGCTGGGACAATTCTATGCTCAAGCGCGCGAAAAAATAACTGATCCTCAGCAATACACGGTGCTTAATAACATTCCGCGTATTAATGCTGTGTATCCAATGGTTCGTGCCGCTCGAGAAACGGCATTTGGCATTGCAATGCATAATGATCCGTATCGCAATCTTGCGCAAACACAGCAGAATCATGGAGCGCATAATAGTCAATGGGTGTATCGCCAAGCATTGTCTAGACTTATCACGTATCTTCGTTTGCCACTTAGAAGCGATATAGATTTTCGAGCTGATGTTGAAAAAGCGCGTGCTACGGTAATTGATTTCACTAGCACAGCTTCTACAGGTATGCCTTTACAACGCTTTGATAGCGCCAGCCAAACGTGGGTTGACCTGTCTGATACTGAGCGTGCGCAAATGAGTTCTCGATACAATTTGCGAGTAGGAATTATTCTTGCTGCGTTAGCCTTTGGAGCAAGCGATAACATAGATAAGGTTGCTATCCGTATCGATAGTTTGGATAGTACACAAGATCTTGAAGATCGAGATCCGACGATGTATGCGCTTCTCATGCGTGCGCTTGAAAAAATGGGAATGGATAATCAATCACCTTCATCCTCCTCGAATGCGCCTTCTAAGGAACAGCTCCATTCGAATTCCCAAGCACCAGGGCATACGCGTTCCACGGATACCCAGAATACTTCAGGCGCTCAGAATTCTTCAGGCACGCAGACTGATAATGCTGTGCTCAATGCGGAATCTAATACTGCATCGTCTGATAATGATGCCTTCTTTGATATTATGAATTCTGCGAACTTTAGCGATGACCAGATTAACGCTTTTGAATCGTATAATTCACAGCCAACAGATGCTGAAGTTGATGAAGTATTCAATGCTGTGACAAGCGCGAACGACGATTCTGCTGGTGAAAATCACAGTGGAGAATCGCAGAACGATGAATCTAATTCACCAGTAAAAATTACCTCTGCTCCTGGTACCGATCCTCTGGAACTTATCCGTCGTACTGCTTTGAATAATACTGTTGCTGCTGTGGTTTTTGAGCGTCAACATTTTATGGAAATTCTTCGCGAGTATGGCTTAACGAAACCATATGATTTCTATCGTGAGTTTGAGACCTGCACGATTAGTCCTAATGCGGATGGAGTATTGCAGCCAATTGAGACATCCATTGATATTCGCGATACATTCTTCTCGCCAGAAGGTTCACAGGATGAGCCTGAGATTTCTCGAGCAGTGTTGTCGGACGAGACCGCTGATATGCTAGGAACTCATACTGCGCAAGGTCTGTCGATTCAACGTTCGGATATCCTGGAACGTGCACAAGAGGACATTGCAGCATTTGCACAAGAAACTGATTTGTCGGTTCCTCAGAAAGCTCAAAAGATCTCCGAATATATAGATTCGATTAATGATCCGGAACTTAACGAATATAAAGAATCTTATCTACGAAGTGTGATTGACGGTACTGCTATCGATCGCAATCGTTTTACATTGTCTAATGAATTGGACAATGTGCGTGAGAAATCCCGTGAGACCTTCCTTAAAGGAAACGCCGAAGAGGCATTGACGATGCTAGAAGATCATCTGGAAATCTTAGATGCGAAATTTAGGAGTGGGGATCGAGTTCCTGTATATTTCAATTCATATCCTGAACGAGTAGTGTATAACAAGCTTCGCGCATCATCGCAGGAAAATCTCGTTCTTATTCCGGATAATCTTTTTAGAGCTCATATGGAATTAGTTGAGGTCTATAGTCAGCTTGGGCAGCGCGACAAAGCATTAAAACATGTGAATATGGCTGTTTCGTATGCTCCAGTATATGCATTCCCTCATTTGCGTCTATCTGTCATGCTTGCAGAAGATGAAGATTGGAAGTCTTCTTTTGCTGCCGCGCATAATGCTTTACTCGTCGCCTTGGATAAGGATGATGCGGCTTATGCGTACTATCGGATGGCATATGCCGCATGGATGCAAGATGAATTTAGTACTGCAGCTGCGTGCTATATCATCAGCATCGGTATTTCTGAACGTGCAGTTCCTCATGCACGCGAAGAGCTTAATGAATTGTCATCACGTGCACGATCACAAGATATTGCTCTTCCGGATAGTGCAGATGAAGCTGCGGATGCTTTGATGTATTTCGGTATCGATCTATGGCCATTTACGGATGCGGTGCAGCTGATGACTCCAAGTGCTAAAGCAGCAGTAGATAGTAATCTATTTGTTGCTGCCCGTGCTCTTAATATCGCTGCTATTAATCTCGTCCCAATTACTCAAAATTTGGATGAGAATGATGCGGAAGCATTATATATTGTTCAATCTCAATTCTTAAGGTCGCTTAATGCCTGAAATTCAAGATACTTTCGATTTTGATGATGCGTTTTCTTCTGCTGGTTATCCTGCTTCCGGAGGTTTCGGCTTGAGCTCTTCTGAGGTCGATAACGGCAATAAAAATGGGCTACGAGCGGGTAGTTCGAAAAACTGGTGGGAATCATTAGAATATACCGATGACAATGCATTATCGCTTAATAGTGCAGATATATCGGTCTTATCTACTGAGGAAGCAGCTCGCATCTGGGCTCAGATAGCTGCATGGGTTGAGACAGATCAAATTGCTTATTATATTAATGATGCTCCCGCATCGTCGGATGCAGCCTATGACGCGCGTATGGAGTTCTTAAAACGGTTGGAAACAGCTTTTCCAACTTTAGATACAGAGCAGAGTCCTACACATCGTGTGGGAGGTAATTTCTCTCAAGAATTTACCTCTGTCGAGCATCCATCTCGGATGATGAGTCTTGATGATGTCTTCAGTATTTCTGAACTCCAAAATTGGTACGTAGGAGTACGACGCCAATTAGGTATGACTGAACATGAGCCTTTATCCATGACTAGCGAGGTAAAAATTGATGGACTCGCTCTTAATCTTATCTATCGCAATGGGGTTTTGGAGCAAGGGCTTACTCGCGGAGATGGGGTAATAGGCGAAGATATTACGGCTAATGTGCGTACTATTGCGTCGATTCCACAAAATCTTGCCGGCGATGCTGATGAAATACCTGAACTTGTAGAAATTCGCGGAGAAGTTTTCATGCGTTTCGATGATTTTGAAGAACTTAACCGCGAAAATGAGAGACAGGGTAGAGCCCTGTTTGCTAATCCTCGTAATGCAGCAGCTGGGTCGTTACGACAGAAAGATCCACGTATTACCGCCACGCGTAAATTATCCTTCTACGCTCATGGATTAGGCATAGTGCAGTGGCCTGAGGGCTCCGAGAGAGCATCTGGGGTTGAACGCCAATCTGATGCGTATGAACTGTATAAAACGTGGGGAATACCTATTTCGTCACATACTCGGATAGTTCAATCGTTCAACGAAATTACCGACATGATTGATTATTATGGCGAGCATCGTTATGATATCGAACATGCTCTGGACGGTATCGTAGTTAAGGTCAATGAACGCAGTATCCAAGAGAGAATGGGCAGTACCTCGAGAGCTCCTCGCTGGGCGATTGCATACAAGTATCCTCCAGAAGAAGTGAATACTGAGTTAGTGGATATTACAGTTCAAGTTGGTCGCACTGGTCGAGTAACTCCTGTAGCGCAGCTTAAGCCGGTTCATGTAGCTGGTTCGACAGTTTCAAGGGCAACCCTTCATAATCCTTCTGAAGTGGAATTCAAGGGTGTGAAGATTGGTGATATCGTTGTTGTACGTAAAGCAGGCGATATTATCCCAGAAATCGTAGGGCCTGTTATGGCCGCGCGTGCGGGTAGAGAAGATCGATTACGAGATTTTGTCATGCCGCAAGTGTGTCCAAGCTGTGGTACGCCTATCGCACCTGAAAAAGAAGGCGACAAAGATATACGCTGTCCGAATTCAGAATCGTGTCCGGCGCAGTTGACCGAGCGAATTATCACGTTTGGATCTCGTACAGCATTCGATATAGATTTCCTTGGCGATCAGGTCGCTTCTGCGCTCGCAAATCCTGAGCTCGATCGTCCTACTTCGGTGAACTTGTATGCTCCGCATATGAAAGCTATCGAAGTTATTGACGGACAAGAGCCTGACGACTATGAACCAGCTGAAGATCTAGAACTTCCTGCGCCTCAAACGCCTGTAGTTCAGTCATTGGCTGATTTGTTTACGCTCAGTGTCGATAAGCTTCGTGATGTTCGGGTGTGGCGTGAGATTCCGCTAGTGCGCATTACTCGGTACATTGATCCTGATACGGGCAAGAAGAAAACCAAGCGTAAGAAGATAGGCGGCTCTGGTCTATGGCATCAAGTTCCGGCCTTTTATAATGCTGCTAAAAATGATGAGACACCGCAGCCATCAAAGAATACTCTTTCCATGCTTGAACAGATAAGTCATGCTCCCGAAGCTGAAATGTGGCGCGTTCTTGTCGCTTTGTCTATGAGACATATTGGTGCTCCAAATGCGCGTGCCTTAGCAGATTTGTATCCTTCGCTTCCATCATTTTCTGGTGTGTCGAGGCAAGAACTGCTACAAATTAATGGTATCGGTCCAGCTTTAGCGGATTCAGTGTATTCATGGATGTCGCATCTGGGAAATACGGCAGACTGGCGTGGGCGCATTCTCCAAGCATGGATGGATGCCGGCGTTGGGATGCGTGTTGTGCAGAAGGAAGAGCTATCACAAACTCTTAGCGGGCTTACTATCGTAGTCACAGGATCTTTAGATGGTTTTACACGAGATGGTATTAAAGAGACGATTATCGCTCACGGAGGAAAAGCGTCAGTATCAGTGAGTAAAAAGACATCCTATCTCGTTACTGGTAATGAACCTGGGGCATCTAAATTAACCAAAGCTGAAGAAGCTGGCGTGCCGATAATTAATGCTGAACAATTTATGACATTAATGGAGACAGGACAGCTACCTCAATGAATGCTCAACAACTTGACGAAGACATAGACTCTATAAAGATTGCGATGAAAGATACAGAGAATGCCATTAAGCCATCCGAACAGGTTATAGCTCGAGAAATTTACGCGCGCTTAACCGGTGTGATTGACCCAGAGCTGGGAAAATCGATTACTGATTTAGGTATGGTTACTGGCGTGAGCGTTGAAAATACGTCAGCGAAGCACTATGCTGTCAAAATTAGTATTGAACTTACTGTCCCGGGTTGCCCATTATCAGAAGTTATCCGTGAACGCATCGAGTCTGCTGTCACGTCGTATCCTGATGCTGACTTGTCGTTGACTCTTGATGTGGGGTCAATGGGGGAGGAAAAACTTAATCATCTTGTTGCAGAGCTCAAAGCTGCAAGACGAGAAAATCCGTTTCATAAGCCAGGTATCAAGACGCGAGTATTTGCCATAGCATCTGGAAAGGGTGGAGTAGGAAAATCGAGTGTTACAGCTAATCTTGCTGCCACTTTTGCTGCACTAGGATATGATACAGCTGTTATTGATGCTGATATCTATGGTTTTTCTATGCCTAAACTTTTAGGCGCGCATTCTCACCCTACGAATCTTAATGGTATGCTCATGCCTGTTGAAGCATGGGGAGTCAAAGTGATGTCCATCGGCATGTTTGCCGGTTCGGATCAAGCTATCTTGTGGAGAGGCCCAAGGCTTCAACGCTCGCTAGAGCAATTCCTCTCCGATGTGTGGTGGGGTGAGCCTGATGTTCTACTTATTGATATGGCTCCTGGAACTGGTGATATGGCTATCTCAGTAGCTCAGTCTTTGCCGAACGCAGAGCTTATCGTCGTGACAACTCCGCAACCTTCGGCGTCCGATATTGCGGTAAGAGCTGGACTTGTGGCGTTGCAGGTTCCTATGGATGTGGCAGGGGTCGTAGAAAATATGTCATGGTATGACCATGATGGACAGCGACTTCGTATTTTTGGCCAGGGTGGTGGGCAGCGTGTAGCTGATCAGCTCACACAGCAGCTGGAAACAAAACTGGGGCATAAAGTGCCGCTTTTAGCACAGTTGCCGCTTGAAACTGATGTGCGTGAGGTGGGCGAAACTGGACGTCCTGTTGTCTTAGACGAAGATGGACAACTCGCGAGTAGCGATCTTTCGATTCGTTTCCAAGAAATTGTGCAGCAACTTATGGAAAATAATCAAACGGAAATTGTTACGCATAATGAGGATAATGAGGATAGCGAGGATGAGTCTCATGAGTGATTTCGCTCCACGATGGGAAAAACATCCTGGTAATGCTCATCAATTCGATGTTACAACTATTAAAGCTGAGAGTTCTGAACTATCCGGGAAAACTCTTTTTGCGTTGGGTTCTTCTATTACGTGGGGATATGCCTCAGGAGGACAAGCACTCGGCGAGTATCTAGCGCAACGCTTTAATCTTCATCTTATTAAAGATGCTGTTAATGGCACATCTATTGCTGGAGATGCTTCCGACACGTATGTAGCGCGACTTAAGAAGCATAATCATCATACTGATTCGCCGGATATGTTCTTAATCCAATTATCCACGAACGATGTCTGGCAAGGCTTTAACGAGGACGACGTTATAACATCTATCCGTGAGATGATCGCATATATCGAACAAGAATGGAATGTTCCCATTGTCTTCTATACAAATACTCATTTTGATAACGAACAGTATGCACAAACAGTGAGTGCTTTGCAAGATGTGTGCAAACAGAAATCACGGTGTTCACTTATCAATTTATGGAACAATGTGTCACTCAATAATGTTACGGCCAATCAGCTCAAACTATATATGTATGACAATATACATCCGACACGTGCTGGATATATGACATGGTGGGGGCCTGAAGTTGCTCGGCAGCTGCTTTTAATTGATGCACTGGTGTGTAGGAACTAGTGTAGGAATTAAAAGTAGCGTTCAATATATGTAGCTAGTTTTTGACAAGAAAAGCGATGAGCTGTGGAAGTGCGCTCATTACGCTACTTGCATCTGCAGAATGGCCAATTCCATCTAGCGTAACTAACTGAGCATGTGAGAATACGTGTGAAGCAGTCTCACTGTATGAATATGGGACTACATCGTCGGCTGTACCATGAATTATGAGTACAGGACCATTGTAAGCTTTCTGATCTTTCTCGACGTCATAGGACAAAGCATCAGCAATATAGCGATGACCAATAGTGCGGTTATCGTATGACACAGTGGCTGGAACTTGTGAAATATCGCTATAACCGAATGTAGACATTCCTTGTCGGACGATATCTGGGATATTAAATGCAGGAGCGACAAGTATAAGGGCTTTAACATCAGCAGGATGTTCACCTGCGACCATTGTGCTAATCAGCCCGCCTTGACTGAAACCGGCGAGATATATGTAAGAAGAATCGATGAAAGATTGTTTTTTCCAATATGAAAGAACTGATTGAAGATCAGCTTTTTCTGTCTGAATAGACATATCAAGCATATCTGGATCGCCACTTCGGGTTTCAGGTCCGCCTCCATAGAAATCGAAGGTATATAAGAGATATCCTTGTTCTGCTGCTTTTTGTGCGAAACTGTCGAAAACATCTGCATTGCTTCCGTAACCATGAGAAAGAATTATGAGAGGAAGTTGCAAAGAGCGATAATTGGCAGGCGCGTATAAACGACCAAAGAGATTAATATCATCATGTTGAATATGTACTTCTTCAGTAGTGATATTCGCCTTATCCGCTTTATTCATCTGAGTAACTTTTGAAACTTGCTGCGTAGTCTTTTCAACAGAGAAATCAGGGAAAAGAGAATGGAAGGCAAAGAAACCAGCACCTGCAACGAGTGCAAGAGAAATAATAAGAACAATAATTCGGCGGATTCGTTTTGACATAATAACTTCAGTATAGTGCGTGAATGCATGGATGAATAGGTTGAGATATGAATTACGATATACGCGAACGTATAGAACGTAGTGAGTATATGAAACGTGGCGTTATTTTGATTCTGCCAAGCAGAGAAATAGCGCCACGAGACTTGTAATAAGCGTGCTTAGAATTTTGTATCTTCATCAATCGTCTTTTGATCTAAGCTATCGTGATAATCAAATGACGTTTGCTCATTATGAACGTGTGAGTCAGTTACATCGTTTGCTTGAGCATGTCGTACGCGTAACGCATTTTCTTCTTTTTCTTTCTTTTGCAATTGAAAGAATAGGATCCAAAATGCGCTCAATCCGACCAAGCCAATTAGGGAAAGCATGATCGAGTATAGGGGAGGGATAACGTGAAGCTGAGGGATGAGAAGAGTACATACACCTACAATAAAGATTAAATCAAAGAAGGTCGCGCCGCAATAATATGCAATCTTTTTCGCGCTAATGTTAGAATTCATGAAAGACTCCTTCCCTTGTATTTACTTATATGACTGACTGTTAAGTTGATTCCTAGTGTAGTACCGATGAAGGAAATGGATTCTTTCTGTATAAACAATCATGTCAAATTATGTGAGAGCTTGATAATATTCGAAAATTGCAGATTGTTGCATGAGTCTGAAAATATAATTGGCTAGTTCAAAATTTTGATAGTAGTAACCTGTTTTGTCTTCTTAATATAAAGATTTTCGCTACAATGGTAGCTAATAACAAGGTAGGTAAGCATGGAAAAAGATCCTTTTGAAAGCTATCAGAGAGAAGGCGATGCCAGCAAGCAGGAAAGAAGCTATGTTTGGCGTACTGCAGTCGGCTTGCAAAAGGTAGATGGGTTGTCTCCTTCGAAATACTTATATGACATAGCTATCGACAATATTGAAGGTGACTTATCGTTCGATGAAGCTCGCAAATTAATTAATAGCTATTATGAAAAGAAATTAGAGAGCACATCTAATGCCACGAATGTAGAGCGCATTGAAGAAGCTGATAAGGTTTCCGTTCGTATAGCGCATATTTTGTCTGAAAATGCATTTACTTTTTCGCCTACGCAATATTTAGGCATTCATCGTCAACTTTTTCAGGATATTTTAGAGCATGCCGGTATGGTTCGCGAATATAATATAACAAAAAAAGAATGGGTTCTAGATGAAGAAACTGTTATATACGGTGATGCCTCACACTTGAAAGAGACTCTTGAATATGATTTTGCTCTCGAAAAAAACTTTAATTATAAAGGGCTAACCTTAGATGAAGTGATTCACCATCTAGCAGTTTTCATCTCACGTCTATGGCAGATTCATATTTTTGAAGAAGGTAATACTCGAACGACCGCGGTTTTCCTTATCAAATATGCAAGAACGCTTGGTTTCAAAGCGACAAACGATATATTTGCAGATAATTCATGGTACTTCAGAAATGCACTAGTTCGAGCGAACTATACTGATGTACATGACGGAATTTACGAGACCACCGAGTATTTAGAACTATTTCTCCGTAACATGCTCCTCAATGAGAGTAATGAGCTCAATAATAGGAATCTTCATGTGAGATCTAAAAGCATATAAATGTCGGCTTATGGTTTTTAATTAAAACTGTGTATGAAGGTATACAAGGCGATTATTTTGAGAAACTTTTTATCGCTGATTATAATTCCGTTACTTATATGAGTGTAAATTTAACTGTAAAGATATATAACTTATCTGCTTAGGGTTACTAGTTTTGCCGATGAAATGTATACCTCTTCGTCACAGAGAACTAGGAATGTTTATTAAGCGTAAATATATGTGGCGTGTAACTCATTAATGAGTTACACGCCACATATATCAATAATTAAATCCTTAGATATGGAAGTACAACTGATACTCAAGAGGAGTTGGCTGCAAGCGAGCAGCATCAATTTCCTGCTTCTTGAGGTCAATCCAAGTATCAATCAAATCTTCTGTGAAGACATTTCCTGCAGTCAAGAAGTCATGATCTTCTTCAAGTGCTGCAAGTGCTTCGTCAAGAGAAGCAGGAACAGTCTTGATGCCGACCATTTCTTCTGGAGGAAGTTCGTACAAATCCTTATCTACTGGCTCTGGTGGCTCGATGCGGTTCAAAATACCGTCAAGACCTGCCATGAGCTGTGCAGAGAATGCCAAGAATGGGTTCGAGCTTGGATCTGGTGCACGGAACTCGATACGCTTAGCTGCTGGGGAAGTACCTGCTAAAGGAATACGGATAGCAGCGGAACGGTTACGAGCTGAGTAAACGAGGTTTACTGGTGCTTCAAAGCCTGGAACCAAACGCTTGTAGGAGTTGAGCGATGGGTTAGTGAATGCAAGAACGGAAGAAGCGTGCTTAATCAAACCGCCGATATACCAACGAGCAATATCAGAAAGACCACCATAACCGTTCTCATCGTAGAACAATGGCTTTCCGTCCTTCCACAAGGACTGATGGCAGTGCATACCAGTACCGTTATCGCCTGCAATTGGCTTAGGCATAAAGGTTGCAGCCTTACCGAACTGTGCAGCGGTGTTATGAACAACATACTTGAACTTCATCAAGTCGTCACCAGCGTGCTGCAAGGAGTTATAACGATAGTTAATTTCTTCCTGGCCAGCGCCACCAACTTCATGGTGTGAACGCTCAAGAGTAAGACCTACTTCTTGAAGGTTGTGAACCATTTCATCACGCAAATCAGCAGTTTGATCCAGAGGCGGTACAGGGAAATAACCGCGCTTTGGCTGATTCTTGAAACCGGTATTTGGAGTGCCATCAATATTTGTTTCAGCACCAGAATTCCAGCCAGCTTCATCAGAATCAACCTCATAGAAAGAGGTGCGCATGGAGTTTTCGAAACGAACCTTGTCAAAGACGAAGAACTCTGCTTCTGGAGCGAATGATGCAGTATCAGCAATGCCAGTGGACTTGAGATAAGCTTCAGCCTTTGCAGCAACCTGGCGAGGATCACGTGAATAAGCTTCTCCAGTTATTGGGTCAACGATTGAGAAGGCTACATTCAAAGTCTTGTGTTTGCGGAAAGGATCGATGTAGGCAGTAGATACGTCAGGAATCAAATTCATATCCGATTCATTAATTGCCTGGAAACCCTGAACGGAAGAACCATCAAATGGTAAACCATCCGTGAATGCACCATCAAGGAATTCGCTTGCAGGAACATTAAAATGCTGCTGAACGCCAATTAAATCAGTAAAACGAACGGAAACGTATTCGATACCCTCTTCGTTAATGAGAGCTTCTACATCTTCTTTAGTAGAAAGAGTCATGTGACTAAACCTTCTCTAGCTGAATTTATGTACATAACCATTCTAAGGAACGGGGTTACCTAAAACTCCGTTTTACGTTACGAGAATGTAACGGATAAAAATTCATAAGAGAATTCAATGGCATATGCAAGCGTAATACTCGTGCACTGGCAAATAATTATGGCGTATCGCCATAAAGCAATACGCCATAACCGAACAGATAAATAACAGAAAATATGCTATTACATTTATTAAACGCTCATTTACGCTTTTAGATTTAGCGACCGCGCATAGCTCGACGGCTTTGATGCTGAGCAGCTCGCGGATCAATACCAGCAGGCACGCCAATGCCTCCCATACGCTCAAGTGTACGCAAACGACCATTGAGATGGTCAAGCTCTTCAGTTGTGAGCGGATGCTTGTAACGCTTACGCATTTCCTTGCTCAAACGGGAGATAGGTACTTGACCTTCGCCATTACCTGTATTAATTACGATAATTCGAATATCTGATCCCTGAGTGACTCGGCGAATGCGAGCTTTCTCAGACTCAATTGCTTTAGAAACTCGGCTAGTTGGTCCTTCAGAAACGAGGTAAATTCCATAAAGTGATGTTCCGCGCCAAATCATGTCCTTTGTGCGAGGATCTACCCAAACTGGCTGCTCGCTAAAAGTGTAGATACGCTTGCTGAGTGATTGCAGCACAGCGCCAGCAGCGCCAGGATTGCCTTCGATGCGCTTATAGCCAACAGTTTCACTACGGCGAGAGAGTACGAAGGTGGTAGCAAGAAGACCAAGCATGAATGCCAAAATAACATTAAGAATCCATGCGAACCAACCCAAATTCAAAACAAATCCAATGGCAATAACAGCGACAAATGGAATGACAAAAGCGCCTATAAGCCACCATGTAACCTGAGGATCATCTTGACGAGTGAAATCGTAGAGTTGCTTCATCTGACGGAATATATTATTGCGCTTTGGCTTACTTGTTTCTCCAGCCATGCTCCATCTCCTTTAGCATATTTTGCGTTTCTATGTATCGGCTGTTCTACCAGCTAATTCAATCTTCTTGTCATATTACTGTATCGAGTCGAAATTAATTAAATAATTGGCTCAATAGTTCACACTTTACGCTTATTTTCATTTTGAAGAGGGTGTGAAACAAACTAGCGAAGATTAAGCGGACGCCCATCGGCCTTCAGTAGACTCTCACCTAATGTTTCGCTTATTGTTGGATGTGCGAATAGGGCGTTAGCTGCATCATGAAGAGGGATACGATTTTGAATAATTTCGCGCGCTGCTCCTGCTAATTCGGAAGCAGATGGTCCTGCCATATGAATTCCGATGACTATACGGGTATTTGTATGAGGATCCACAGCAGATACGATAACAGTTGTTCCATTTGATCCCATCATGGCCACGCGTGGATTAGAAAGTTGTGGAACTACTGTTTCCTCAACCTCAATATAATCCAATGCTTCCGCTTGGTTCTTGGTATATCCTATGGATACGGCATCAATAATACCGAAGACGACTTCAGGAATGGTATGCGTATCGACGATTCTCGTTGGAATTCCAGCGATTGATTCAGATACAGTGAGGGCTTGCTCGAATGCTTCATGAGCAAGCAAATGCCCGCCTGTTATATCCCCAAGAGCCCATACGTTGTCAAGGCTGGTCCTTCCATAATCATCCGTAACTACAAAGCCGTGGGCATCTAGCTTAATGCCAGCGTTTTTATACCAATCGAAATCCGTGCGAGGGGAGCGGCCAATGGCGCACAGCACGAAGTCAGCAGGGATTGTTTTCTGGACAACTGCTCCATCTTTTTCAGAAGTAACGCTGAAAGTAACGTCACCGCTTTCTGCACTAAGAATTTTACTGTGGAATTCAAAGTTTATTCCTTGTCTTTTCAACGTTCGCATGACAACGGAACTGATATGCGAATCCCATCGTGACAATACAGTATCTTTGCGCAGCAAAATTGTTACATTAACTCCGAGTGAATTCCAAAAGTTAGCGAATTCCACTGCAATGGTTCCAGATCCAACGATTACAACATTTTCAGGCATGATATCAATGTCGAGAGCTTCATCAGAGGACAGAATTGGAACTTTTTTATCAGCAATCGCTTCACGAACTGTCTGGGCATCTGCATGTAAGAATTCAAATCCTTCAAGCTCAGTCGCGTATGAACCGGTTGCGAGAACAACGTGATTGGCACTGAATTCGCGTGAATCTTCTCCATCGCACACCGATACACGATGAGGGGCAATGAGAGAACCCTGACCATGAATAATGTCGATTTTTCTTGCCTTCATAAGCTGGGATAACCCTTTAACCACGCCAGAAACGGTCTTATCCTTAGCTTGCTTGAGTGCAGACATATCTACGGAATTGACAGAGATATCAATACCCCAATTGTTTGCCCGATGAGCATCATGAAGAGTGTGTGCTGCAGTGAGATATGCTTTCGTAGGTATGCAACCACGGTTAAGACATGTGCCACCAACGACATCTTTCATCTCGATAACTGCAGTTTTTAGCCCTAAATCGCTTGTGCGTAGCGCCGTCGCATACCCGCCAGGACCTGAGCCGATAATAATTACGTCATAATCAAAAGCCATACAGATAGTTTACGGTATGAGCTTGTGAAGAAAAAATCTTTTAAGCTTGCTTTCGATGAGAGCGCAATCAATCTGTATTATATTGCGATAATCAAGATTGATGATTTCAATTTTAAGATATTAATAGCGTTGACATTCATAGATAATCTGAACATCAACGCTATTAAAATACGGGGATTAACAGTTGAAACAATCTATATGTTACGCGAGATTCTCGTTAAAGAATGGAACAATTTGTTCTACTGCTTCATCCACATAAGGGAAGAGATCATAGAGATCGTAGTGTCCTGCTTCTGGAATAACAACCCATTGTTTTACTTCACTTTGAGCGGCATCAAAGATTTCACGTGAAGCAGGCTGGCTCCATGCGTTTTCAGCAGTAATGACCAAATATGGCTTCGTCATAGACTTCATGATTTCTGTAACGTTGTAGGAAATGAGCTCAAGTTGGCTCCATGCTACTACGCGGTTGCTCCAACGAGGTTTATTTCCACGTGCGGTGTAGTAATATGCTGCACCTTCTTCGAAAGCACGTGGCAAGAAGTTCAAATAGACAAGGTCCCCATTGCCGTTTTCATATGCTTCTTTTGCTGCCTTAACTTCGTCTTCAGGCATGAAGAAGTTAGTCATTGGGGAAGTAGAAATATCTGAAATTGCTGGAACGACAGCAGTGATTGCCTTTAAGCGAGGCTCTTTAACTCCAGCGACAGACATATATGAACCAGAACCGCAAATTCCAAGGCCTCCAATGCGATTATTATCTACATACGGAAGTGACTCTAAGAAATCTACTGCTCCTTCAATATCTGTTTCTTTGACATCTGGAAGTTCTTGCTGACGAGGGGTTCCTTCGCTTTCACCGTAGTATGAACCATCGAATGTCAATGTGACATATCCGGCCTTTGCAAGATAACGAGCGTATGTAGACTGTGCTTGTTCCTTTACAGAAAGCATTGGTCCTGTTACGACTACTGCAGGATAATTATTATTCCCATTGAAATCATCTGGTAAATAGAGATTTCCTGCAAGGCGAAGGTTAAGAGTTTTATTTGTAAAAGTTACATTCTGAATTGTCATTTTTATCCTTAATTATTTTTTATAAAAGAAAAATATAAATTTCTATAGTATTGTGCAAGTGAATGTTTAGCTAGCTCCAAGACCACCATCTACGGCCATGATTGCACCAGTCATATAACGTGCTTGGTCAGAGGCCAAATATGCTGCTGCATTTGCGATGTCTTCACCTTCGCCCACAAACTTGAGTGGAATTGTGTTAACAATACCATCCATATGTTTCTTTGCCTCTTCAGGGGAAAGATCAGAAAGATTCCAAATATTAGTAGCAATAGCTCCCGGCGCAATAGCATTAACGCGGATGCCGTCATCTGCGAGTTCGAATGCCCATACACGGGTGAAATTCTCTACAGCAGCCTTAGCGCCGAGATACATTGACATATTAGGTCCACGATGCTGAGCTCCAACAGTGGATAGGTTGATAATAGTGCCCTTAGCATTCAAAATGTATGGGAGAGTTTGAATTGTAACGTCAATGAGAGCTCGAACGTCTAGAGCAAATGCCTTGTCATAGTCAGCTAAAGTAAGCTGTTTAAGAGGCGTTACAGGAGCCCAGCCAGCATTATTGACGAGAATATCTAGTTTTCCATCGAACTCGTTTTTAATAGTATCAGCAATCTTTGCAACATCGTCGGAATTTGTAACGTCTGCGACAATGTAAGAGATATTATCGTTTGCGTCTGCTACTTCTTTGAGAACTGCTTCTCTGCGACCAGCGATAATAACATGTGCACCTTCAGACGCATAACGCTCAGAGATAGCACGGCCGATTCCTGATCCGCCCCCTGTAACGAGTGCTACTTTACCTGCAAACTGTTGAGTCATAATCTTTTTCTTTCTTATAATCTTGTTTATGTGTGAACGCGAATGCGTTCTTGTTGCTTTCAAAATTATCAGAATATTCAATGGGTTTGTCAGGAAACACTGAGTTAGGTTATACGATGATGACATGTGCATATTCGGATAACGCATACATGGGGTTGAATCCTCAAATACTAGGATTCAACCCCATGCTAAATATAGGCGAAAAATAATCAGCTATTACTTACTCTGTTACGATAACGAGTGATTTAATTGCTGCTCGAGTATCCATTGCCTCATATGCTGACTGGATATCGTCAAGACTGAAACGCTGGTTAAAGACTTTTCCTGGATGGATTTCGTCATTAAGAACAGCGTCTAGGAGTCTATCTCTGTCGTATGTCGTTACAGAAGCAATACCTCCACGCAAACCAATATTCTTCCAGAAGAGGGAATTAGTATCCATTTCTGGCTTATGTGGCACACCGACTCGACCCATGACTGCGCCTGGACGGCAAATCGCTACTGCTGTATCGATAGATTGTTCGGTTCCAACGCACTCAAGTACAGCGTCTGCGCCAGCTCCATCAGTAAGTTCCATAACACGTGCAATTGCTTCATCGCCACGTTCTTCAACGATGTCTGTTGCGCCAAATTCACGAGCCAACGCTTGACGGTCAGCATGACGGCTCATCGCAATGATACGTGAAGCACCGAGCAATCTTGCGCCGATTACGCCACACAAGCCTACAGCACCATCGCCGACAACAACGACAGTATCGCCTTCCTTAACTTCAGCTGATTTTGCAGCGTGATAACCAGTCGCCATGACGTCAGATAAAGCAAGCAAAGAGTTCAATTGCTCATCGGTGTAATCAGAAGGCTGTCCAGGAACCTTAACGAGAGCCCACTGAGCATTAGTAAAGCGTAAGTATTCTCCTTGGTATCCAGCATTGCCACCTGATTCCATATTCATACAATTGCCATCGAAACCTGCCTTGCATGCAGCACAGTAACCGCATCCATGGGTAAATGGTGCAATGACGAAATCTCCAGGCTGTACAGAAGTTACTGCGGAACCAACTTCTTGAACAATTCCAATAGCTTCATGTCCGCCGAAGGAACCAGACTCACGTGGAGAGATACCACGGAACCACCATAAGTCAGACCCACAAACACAAGCACGTACGATCTTAATGATCGCATCAGTGTCTTTTTGAATTGTTGGGACAGGGGCATCGGTTACTGTCATATGGCCAGGTTCAATAAATGTTGCGACTTTCATACTTTCCTTCTTAAAAATAAAATGATGATAATGATTGATGATAATGATGAGCAATCATAAATATCTCATATAATAAACTCTATGTACAACTAACGTGTATGACAAAATATATACACGATTTCGCCCAAAGTGGATACAAGCAGTCCTCAAATCTATGCTAGAAGCAGATTCCAAGAACAGGGCTTTTAGACATAAAAATATGTGGGTACGCATATGACGCATACCCACATACCCACATACCTGAATAAATCAGAGAATTTTACTTTGGATAATTTCCATGCTTCTTGTAGCGAGGCTTTGGCAAGCGCCATGCACGAATCTGGAGTGCACGGCTCCATGCGTAGTAGCCAGAACGCATACCACGAGCAACAGCGCGCTCGCCGAACTTGTCGATGAGCTTCTTCTTTAAGCTACGCCACATAATCCATGTATCAATGATGATTGCAAATAGATAGACATACATCAAAATAAGAATAACCAAAGAGGCCTGTGGGAACACGTAGGTCGCACCGAGTGCTGCGAAGAGTAGGACAACGATAACAATCATGAAATACTCGCCAAGATTATATCGTGCATCGACGTAATCACGAATATAAATTCGCCATGGAAGCTGCTCTGCTTTTGGCATGTTACGCAAATCGCCTGTACGCATTGCTTCATATTCGCTATTCTCGCGTTCACGGCGACGAGCATTAGCGGCTTTGCGCTGAGCCTTTCGATCCTTAGGGGCGATTGGTGTCAGACGAGCTTTTTCAGCATCACGACGTTTTGGTGTAGGGCGACCTTTACCTGCAGTCGTGTGTGTAGAATCTAGCTTTTCGTCAACTTCGCTAGATGTCTTATCTTTACGAGAGAAAGGATTCCAATTCATTCTTTTAGGTTATGTAAAAGTATCGACTGCATGCACTAAAATCTATAGGTAAAGTATCACAATATGGCGCGAAGTTACGTTACATGTGATGAATATTCAACGAGATTAGGAATATTTCAATGAATGTAGCCGTGATTATGCGGATATTATATGAGTGATGAAAACTATATGAGGAACTCTAACGGAGGTTTGTGAACATGGCTGAATTATCCATTGAGGAAATTCGTTCACGTGTCGAGTCGGACTGGTCTCGAATTGTTGATGTATTATCGCAGAAAATTGCTTTAGGCTCTGTTTCCGCTAAAGGAATTACTGCTGAACATATGAAAGCTTCAGCTGAGTTTGTTGCTCAGGAAATGCGTGAACAAGGTGTTGATGCGCGCGTAGTCCAGTCTACAAATCCTGACGGAACTCCTGGCGCGTGGGAAGTTATCGGATCAAAAATTGTCGATCCGCAGGCACCTACAGTATTGCTTTATGCACACCATGATGTGCAACCAGTCCCAGATGAGTCAGCATGGGATACGCCAGCATTTAGCGCAACTGAAAAAGATGGTCGTTTGTACGGTCGAGGAGCGGCAGATGATGGCGGTGGTATCGCAATTCATTCGGGTGCTTTGCATGCGCTTGGTGACGATTTGGGTGTAAATATTCGAATTTTTATCGAGGGTGAAGAGGAGATGGGATCTCCTAGCTTCATTCCATTTATCGAAAAGCATAAGGACGAATTCGAATCTGACGTCATAATTGTGGCAGATTCTGGCAATTGGTCAGACACTATTCCAAGCTTGACGACCTCGCTACGTGGAAATACAGATATGGACGTAACCGTTCGCGTACTTGGACATCCTGTTCATTCTGGACAATTTGGTGGTCCAATTCTTGATGCAAATACACTGTCAGCTATGCTTATCGCATCCATGTATGATGACAATGGTGATGTAGCTATCCCAGGCGTACTTTCCGAAGAACCAATTGGCGGTTTGCAGCGTGATATGGATGAGGAAACTGTTCGACGTGATGCTGCAATCGTTGAGGGATACAAGCTAGCGGGAACTGGTACATTAGCTGCACGAATGTGGACAAAGCCAAGTATTTCGGTTATTGGATTTGACGCTCACCCAGTAGAAGGATCATTCAACGTTATCGCTGATAGTGCACGTTTCCGTCTTTCACTACGTACATCGCCACATCAAAATCCGGCTGAAGCACAGAAGGCGCTCGCTGATTTCTTAGTTAATAATGCTCCGTTTGGTGCAGAAGTAACTGTAGATCTCGGAGAAAATGGTCAAGGATGGGCAATGGATCCTGAGTGCCAAGCAGTAGCTGTTGCAGAATCTGCAATGGAAGCTGCTTTTGAAACAGCGCCAGTTAACAAGGGCGAGGGTGGTTCTATTCCATTTATTCCTGAACTTCAGCGCATCTTCCCACATGCTCAAGTTCTGGTGACTGGCCCAGAAGATCCAAAGGCAAATGCTCATTCTCCAAATGAATCAATCAGTTTGCCAGCTTTGAAGAATAACGTGGTTACAGAAGCTTTGATTTTGCAGGGACTCGCAAAGTAATCAAGAAGAAGTAATCAAAAAATATTAAAAGCGGGTGAGATGCCTTGATGAGCATTTCACCCGCTACTTTGTATTATCTGTTTCTATTGGCTACCTTTCCTGCTTTTCCTTGTAAAAATGAATGCTGGAGTTAATGATTATCATAAAGAAGATAACTGTTGATAGCGCAGATTCATTCAACCACAATATATTTTGATTAAGTATGATAGTTCCAAGCATTGCGCATACGAGCAAATATAAGACGCATTCAATGACTCTGTATACTGTAGAGTAACTCCTCTGTGTGTAGGCAAAAATGGGTGTACCAACTATCAGGCAGGCTAAGATAACCCATCTCAGAGGATTCAATGAGGATGGTATGTATATGCATGCAAGGGTAAGAAGAAAATAAACAGTATCATATATTCGGTTTACTATTTTTCTGTTGCTAAAGTTCATGAGAGCCTCCTTTTGATGGAAGAAATTACGTATTAGTGGAGCAGTTATAGGTATGATTAGCAACGATTAATGTCAGCAAAGATGCTAGGATACTAAATTTTCATCTCTAAATTCTCCTCTCTGAGCTCTCCTCTCTGAGCTCTCCTCTCTGTGAGCAGTAGACTTACCTTCAACGATGGAGATAAGTAAAACGATTATATGTCAAAAATTCTTTTTTTTTCAATGTTTTCAACCTTTTGTGAGGCAAGTATCTGAGTGTAGCGTATAACTATTTTTACTGTGCACCTCACATGAAAGCTGAAAAGCCATGCAGACAAGTGGGGAATGTGCCATTTTGCACAGCCTTATTGTTATACTCGATTTTTGACACGGGTGCACTTTTGCGCTGAAGAGCAAAAGTTGCTGAGAGACGGGTAGAACTTTAACTGTGAAGTTAATGTAACACCCTAACCGATTGAACGTATACCGGGTAATGCCGGCGCACGGACGTCAACCAAACCCGTGCCTCACATACATCACGGGGATGTATGAATGACCATACGATCATAGGAGGCACTGCTATGAATAATTCTTCACAACCATTATCGGTATCATCAGATCAACCAGCCCGCAGAAATTTAAAATGGCGAGTAGTTGACATTACAGTCGCAAGTGTAATTGCTATAGCATGCTCACTAATTTACTGGGCTGCAGCACTTGCTTATGCGCCGTTAGCATTTGCAGATGCAGCGATTCCAGGTATTCTCGGACTTATGAATGGCCTGTGGCTTTTTGCTGGTCCACTCGCACTTATTATCGTACGAAAACCGGGTGCTGCAGTATACGCTGAAGTAGTTGCTGCAGTAGTTGAGTCCTTACTTGGCAATTCATGGGGAGGAAGCGCGACCTTCCTCATAGGTCTAGTACAAGGTCTTGCGGCTGAAATTGTATTCGCTTGCGTCCTGTACTCAGTATGGAATGTATGGGTAACGATGATTTCTGGTGCCGTCTCAGGAGTTGCGTGCTGGGGGTATACATTTGTGACTAATTTACAGGCGATTGATTGGAACGGCGTGTATGGGTCGGTTAATTTGATAACGACGATAATTTCTGGAGCGCTTTTCGCAGGACTATTCTCTTGGTGGCTTTATGTCGCAATAGCGAAAACGGGTGCTTTGGATCATTTTGAGTCTGGTCGAATTATACGACGTAAAGATTCTCAATCAGGTACTGTCCAGAGTGCGAACTCACAGGAGGCGCGCATTTAAGTGGGAGCTCGCATAGAGATAACACATTGGTCATATCGATATCCGCTCAAAGAAGATTGGGCAGTTAAAGATGTGAATCTCAACGTTGCGGCTGGTGAGAAAATTCTTCTTACCGGCCGCTCCGGCTGGGGCAAGAGTACTTTACTCCAAGCGATAGCGGGTATCGTCGGTGATACTGAAGATGGTGGGCAAGCACTCGGCACAATCATGATTGATGATGAGTCTGCATTGGAAAAGCACGGATGTGTGGGACTGATCATGCAAGATCCTGAGAGCCAGATTGTCTTCGCTCGTGTTATCGATAACGCGACTTTTGGCGGAGAAAATCTTGGTGTCGATAGAAAGGAAATATTATCGAGAACTCATAACGCTTTGAGCACTGTGCATCTCGATAAAGATTGCGGAATTGAACCAGATCATCTTGCTCAAGAATTATCTGGAGGTCAGATTCAGCGTTTAAGTATAGCTAGCATAATGGTGATGCAGCCAGATGTTATTATCTGCGATGAGCCAACAGCAAATCTTGATCCAGAGGGTGTCAAGGATGTAGTAGTAGCCATTGGGCAGATAGCCGAAGAAATTGGCGCTACTCTTATTGTCGTCGATCATAACGATACCGTGTGGGAACCGATTATTGACAGAAAAGTTATCTTGGACGCCGGATATGAGAACAATGATTTTAAAGAGCAGATAGCGAAGTTGCGGGAAGAAATCAAAATCCCCGAGTATGAAAGAAGCAGCAGTAAGTCTATACAAGCGATGCGTGCGCATGCATTGCAATGCGGATTTGAGGGGCAGAATGTAGGGCATGAATTTACGGGTGAATTCAATACACACGAAATTACTGCGATTACAGGCGTTAATGGTGCTGGGAAAACGACTCTAGCTATGACACTTGCTGGACTCTTACCCGCGATAAGTGGTGACGTCAGTGTAAGTGAAGATATACGAGCTGATATCGCTAGCTGTGACCCTCATGAGTGGGAAAGTAGGGAACTTGCTCCACGTATTCAGTTCGTTTTTCAAAATCCCGAACATCAATTTGTCACGAATAGCGTTCTTTTAGAGATGATAAGTGCATTGCGAATTTCACATCCGCAATTAGATGAAAAAGGACTACGTTCTCTTGCGATAAATCGTCTTGCATATTATGAATTAGAACTGCAAAGTAATCAGAATCCTTATACACTTTCCGGAGGTCAAAAAAGACGACTAACTGTGGCATGTGCAATCGAAGCGAATCCTCGTATATTGATTGTGGACGAACCTACATATGGACAAGATCCGATAACGTGGATGGCCTTAGTAAAGATGTTCGCACAGCTTCGAGATAGCGGGACGTGCATTATTACGGTTACACATGATCGGGATTTCATTGAAATGCTAGGTGCGCGGGAGATTGAGTTATCTCCACTAGAAATTTCGCACGCATCAGTCAAGGACGGGGATGACGATATTCATGTCTTTGCTAAATCAAGTCAATCTCATTTTGTATCTTCTCTCAATCCAATCACTCGTTTGGGGATCGGGATTATTATCGGTCTGCCGCTGATAGTATCGCTCGATATAATTTCAGCGAGTGTGGCTTTAGGACTAGAGTTTGTGATTGCCATGGTTCTCGGATTTTCTCTTAAAACCTTAGCGCGATATACATGGCCAGTGTTGATTGGAGCTGCCGGATCGTTTATCACCGTTATGATGTATAACGCGCAGCACAGTTGGATATTAGCGTTAGCGACAGCAATTCGTGTAATAGCCATGGGAGCCCCGGCGATTGTTATGGTTATGCGTATCGATCCCACTGATTTAGCAGATGCTTTCGTGCAAAAATTGCATATATCTGACCGTTTTGTGTATGCGGCTCTTGCTGGATTTAGATTACTTCCATTCTTGCGAGTTGATTTGGAATCAATTCATCAAGCGAGAGCTATTCGAGCAATTCAGTCGCGGTCACGCTTGAAAAAACTTCGCGACGATGCTGTGAGTTTGTTAGTTTTGGCAATTCGTCGTTCCACAACATTGTCAATTGTGATGCAAGCGCGTGGCTTCGGTTCGCAAGTTACAAGAACACATATTAGAATCTCTCGAACGCATCTTAGAGATTGGTGTGCGCTAGCTGTAGCTATAGCTGTTCCAGTGATTGCTCTTGGTGTAGCATATTATGGAGGAACACTTAATTTATTTGGAAATCTCGTTTAGAAAGTAGCTGATTATCCATGCCAATGCATCGTGAAATTATGGATAATACTAAAGCGTCACGCGTACGCATGGTTTCAGAACTTGCTCAGCGTAAAACGCGCAAGAAAATGAAACGTTTCCTTGTAGAAGGTCCGCAATCTGTTCGCGAAGCTTTGCTATTCGCATCAGAATCTGTACGTGATATATATGTTCGCAGTGATTTTACACAATCTCAAGTGCTAGTCGACTTAGTTAATGAAGCCTTAGACAAAGATATATACGTACATCAAGCAACTTCTGAGGTTATTGAAGCTATTAGTGCTGATAGTCAAGGGATTGTAGCTGTGGTAGATACGAGTGCACTCAGTCATGAAGACTCTGAAGGCTCGCGGGGTTTCCTTGATGCACTCTCAGCAAGCACCTCCCCAGAAGCTTCAGCTCTTATTGCCGCATGCTGGCAACTTCGAGATCCGGGAAACGCAGGCACAATTATTCGTGCTGCAGATGCATCGGGGTGCTCGGCTGTGATTCTAGTAGGAGACTGCGTTGATATTACTAATCCTAAAGTAGTGCGCTCTACAGCAGGTTCGCTCTTTCATCTCCCAATTGTTTCTATGACGGAGGAAGAATTCTTCTCTTCTATGCGCAACTGCGGCGGTTATATTACTGCAGCAGATGTATATGGAACCGAAAAGACTCCTGTTATCGAATTAGAAAAAGCATTGGAAGATAATCAGACCCAGAATAAAAAGCTTCACGCCATTCTTTTTGGTAACGAAGCCAGGGGACTTACTTCGCAACTGGTTAATTCATGCGATAGAGCAGCAGTAATCCCGCTGTATGGGAATGCGGAATCACTTAATGTTGCTATGAGTGCATCAATAATGCTGTATGCCTTTGCCATGCGTTCTCATCGCGAACATTAAATGAGTAGTAATAGCGAACTCACATGAAGAAGTTCTTAGTGTGCATAGATATTTAAAACGCGATAATGCATACATGCACATGTAGCAAAACAAAATACATTATGTGTATAAAGTCTAAGCCAAAAGGAAAAATGGCATACAGACTGTTATAAGGGAAGGTAAGCCAAGTGACTGACAATAATCAGTTTGATGCCGAAGCGGTACAAGCAGCTGTTCAAGAAGGCATAGAGAAGCTTAAGACCGTTACTACTATTGAAGAGTTGCGTGCGTTGCGTACACAGTATGCAGGTGGAGATTCCGCGATGGCTCACGCCAGCAAACTCATTGGCGCTCTCGCCGCTGAGAAGAAGAAGGAAGCGGGTAAGGTTGTCGGCAAACTGCGTGCTGATTTTGGACGTGCTTTTGCTGCCCGTGAAGAAAAGATAAAAGATGCTCTTGAGCAGGCGGCGCTCGCAGCTGAAACTGTCGATATGACACAGCCTGTAAAGCGCAATCCAATTGGCGCTCGTCATCCTCTTCCTAAGCTTCTGGAAGATGTAGAGGACTTCTTTGTGTCTATGGGGTGGCAAATTGCTGAAGGTCCTGAAGTTGAAACTGAGTGGCATGATTTTGATGCTTTGAATTTCGGTCCGGATCATCCTGCTCGTCAAATGCAAGATACTTTCTATATCAAGGGCAATCAAGCAAAAGATTCCGCTGGATTTGTCGGTTCTAATATGGTAATGCGAACTCATACATCTCCAGTGCAAGCTCGTTCGTTACTCTCACGTGGTGTGCCACTGTACATTGCATGCCCAGGTCGTGTGTTTAGAACTGATGAATTAGATGCCACACATACGCCGGTATTCCATCAGTGTGAAGCTTTGGCAGTGGATAAGAATTTAACTATGGCAGATCTCAAGGGCGTGCTTGATAAGCTTGCAGTTGCTATGTTCGGTCCAGATGCTAAGACACGACTTCGTCCTAGCTATTTCCCATTCACTGAGCCAAGTGCAGAGCTTGATTTGTGGTTCCCTGATAAGAAGGGCGGTCCAGGCTGGATTGAGTGGGGTGGCTGTGGAATGGTTAACCCTAATGTTTTGCGTTCTGCTGGTATCGATCCAGATGTTTACTCTGGTTTTGCTTTTGGTGTAGGTATGGAACGAACCCTGCTTTTGCGCCATGATATTAACGATATGCACGATCTTGTTGAAGGCGATGTACGTTTTAGTCAACAGTTTGCGATGGGTGAATAATTAGTGCGCAGCTAATATGCGTACTGAGCGGAATAGGAAGTTTTACAAATGCCACTTATTGATATGAATTGGCTTCGCGATCATGTCGCTGTGCCACAAAGTGAAACATATGAACAGCTTGCAGCTGATCTTGTCAAGGTTGGTTTGGAAGAAGAAGAAATTCATACTTCACAGGTAACAGGACCGATTGTTGTCGGATATGTTGTTGATTTAACTCCTGAGCCACAGAAGAATGGCAAGATTATTAATTGGTGCCATGTTGATGTAGGCGAGCATAACGTTTTGGATGAGAATGGCAATAAAGTTCCTCGCGGCATTGTCTGCGGAGCACCAAACATTAAAGCTGGAGAGAAAGTTGTAGTAACTCTTCCAGGTGCTGTATTGCCTGGTGATTTCAAGATTGAGCCACGTAAGACTTATGGTCACATCTCGGATGGTATGTGTGCATCTGAGCGTGAATTAGGTCTCGGCTCTGACCATAACGGCATTATATTGTTCAGCAATTATGGCCTTACTCAAGAGCAATATGATGCTCTTGAGCCTGGCCAGGATGCTATGGATATTTTGGGACTTAATGAACCAACGTTGGAGATTAACATCACGCCAGATCGTGGTTATGCGTTCTCTTATCGTGGCGTGGCACGTGAGTTCCATCACTCCACGGGCGCCCAGTTTACCGATAAGGCTCTCGAGTATGCACGTAAAGCTGAAGTATTGAATGCACAAGAAAATGGTGCTGTAGAGGTTATTATCGAAGATAATAATCCTATTCACGGTGTTGCAGGATGTGACAGGTATTACGCTCGCACAATAACTGGCATTAATGCGAAAGCTTCGTCGTCTGCGACTATCCGTCAGCGTCTTCTTCGCTCCGGTATGCGTCCAATATCTGCTGCAGTTGATGTAACGAATTACGTCATGCTTGATTTGGGCCAGCCTTTGCACGCGTATGATTTAGATAAAATTGAGCAGCCAATTGTAGTTCGTCGAGCTGTTGATGGAGAAAAACTTACTACTTTGGATGGTAAGGAGCACGATCTTGTATCGGAAGATTTGCTTATTACTGACTCTCCAAACGGCAATAAAGGTTCTCGTATCCTTGGCATTGCAGGTGTGATGGGTGGTCTCTATGGAGAAGTCACCGAAGAAACTACCAATGTCTTAATCGAATCAGCTCATTTCGATCCAATTTCCATTGCTCGTTCTGCTCGTCGCCATAAGATTCCATCTGAGGCGAGCCGACGCTTTGAGCGTGGTGTGGATACGCGACTCCAGGCAGCAGCCGCTTATGAAGCAGTTGAGCTTCTCACATCTATTAGTGGCGGTGTAGCAGGTGATAATCCTACGGATATCAATGCTACATCTGAGCCATCTGCTATTCGTTTCGCTACGTCAGAAGTCGCTCGTTTGACAGGTCTACCTACATCAGATGAAGATATTGAACGCATTCTAACTGACGTAGGGTGCGAAGTCTCATCTGTTGAAACGGGTATTCTGCAGGTTATACCTCCTACATGGCGACCAGATTTAACTGAACCATGCGACTTAGTTGAAGAAGTAGCTCGTTTAGTTGGCTACGATAAGATTGCGATTACTGTCCCATCTGTGCCAGCATCCGCTCAATCTGGATTAACCGATTCGCAATTGCGTCGACGTCAGGTAGCTGATACTTTAGCGGAATATGGATTAACTGAAACAATTAGTTATCCATTTGTCGGTGAAGTTGATTTTAAGGACTTCGCATACGATGCTGATGAGTTGAAACCTATTAGTGTCGAATTGGAAAATCCACTTGCTGGAGACCGTCCATACTTGCGTCGTGAGATTTTGTTGACATTGATGCGTACAGTTCAGCGCAATATACGCCGAGATAATCCGCAAGCAAGTTCATATGAGATTGGGCATGTCTTCGAATGGGATCCTCAGGCTCCTGCTATCCCAGCTCTTCCTGGTGGCGTACGACCAACCGACGAACAGCTTGAGGCTCTTGATGCTGGACTGCCTGTGCAGCCATTGCACGTAGCAGCAGTTTTCACGGGTACTGTTCAAGAAACAGGATGGATGGGAGAGAAGCGCACAGCTGATTGGACAGACGCAGTAGAAGCAGTAATGCGAATTTCTCAACGTCTCGCAGCTGATTTTACATTACGTCAAGTGTATGGAGAAGATGTTCCACAAACTTGGCATCCAGGTCGTTTCGCTTATGTCATGGTTGGCGATAAGACAGTAGGAAAAGTAGGTGAATTCCATCCTCGCGTTCTCGAAACTCTTGGTATGCCAGCTCATACTTCTGCGTTCGAGCTCGATTTAGATGCAATTTTCGATGCTGTGAAGTATCAGCCATTGCAGGCAAAGCCTGTATCAACGTATCCACCTGTCCATCAGGACTTTGCGTTCATCGTTCCACTAGATATGACCTCTGATCGTATGGGGACAGTAATTCGCGAAGCAGCAGGTGAATTAGTAGAGTCAATTGATCTCTTCGATGTCTTCGTAGGGCCAGGAGTTGGAATAGGAAAGAAATCGCTTGCATATGCAGTTACTTTCCGTGCACCTGATCGTACGTTGACCGCTGAAGATACGGATAGCGTTCGTGCGAATATTATTGCTGCTGCCGAAGCAGTGGGAGCAGTACTTCGCGCGTAACTAAATCATTGGCGTTTTGCCGACACGCAAGCTAGCCTAAGGATACTTACGCATTCGTACGATGTATCCTTAGGCTTCAAAGCGATAAGATTCCACACGATGTGAATGCTGAACGCGAAATATACTGCAAACGATAACGTTGAAGTATAGAGTTTTGTTGAGAAGGATATTCGTTGAGACTGATATTGACGAATAACCGGAAGACGATAGGATTTATATGACTGACGAAAACAAAGAGTTCTTAAATCAGGCACATGAAGAGCATGAGGGGTCTACGCCGAGCATAAATGAGAGCGAAAACTCCGAGGAAACGCGAAATAATGCAGATGCTAGCACGGTTGAGACTAACGAAGAACATGTAAATTCTGCGTCAGAAAATGGTCGAGCATACGGACGAATGCGCTCAGAGTTTCCTGATTGGGATCCGTACGTTTATGGCAAACCAGAGAAGCCTATTAAGTCTGATGAGCGTAAACCACGTCTTATGACAGCGCCTAGCGCATTACAACGTCAAGACGGTGAGAAAACTCCTTCTGAAGAGAGAGAACGCATACCTCAGCTCTACGACCTGAGTGGGAAACCAGTCGAGATTCGCGAGTTTGACCCGGATGATCCTCAAAAGAACCCTCTTTATGGGCATTGGGACTTTTATGCAATTGTGGCAATCATTTGTGCTTTATTCACGCAAACTACTGTAGTTGCGCTGTTCTTTGGGATTGTCTCGTTGGGTCGTACGAAGAAATTCCATATGAAGGGAAGAGCATTGGCGATTATTGCTATCGTCTTGTGCGTCATCCAGATTGGAATTTTTGCGTATCTGATTATTACAGGAACAAGCGAGACAGAATTCCTCCAAATGCTGATTAATTGGAGTCAAGCACAGCTTAATAATATGAACTAACTAATAAAATTAATTTGCATAATAATTCATTAATATGCCGGTATGCATGTGTGTGCGTGCCGGCATTTGTGTATATTTGAACGGGATAATCTGTGTAAATAATTTTCTATAAGATATTGATAATGCACAGCGCGTAGCGGGTAAATACAAATGTTTCGTTAATGGTAGATCGTGAAGCGTCCGATTTTCTCGCAGAATTCCATAATGTGATATGGTGACGTGCTGACTCAGGTTAATGTCTATCAATGAATGCATAATTATTCATACCATTGAATAAAGAGGTGTAGTTATGCATAAGTGTGACCAAAAATATACGGTGGCAATTGCCGGTGCAACAGGATATGCAGGCCAAGAAGCATTGCGAATTATGGAACAACATCCGAACTTTGATGTTACATGCGTAACTGGTCACTCATCTGTTGGGTGTAGCATGCAAGAGTACGCGCCTCATATTCCTTCTATAGCAGGACTTCGTGTTGAAGAGACGAGCGCATCGGTACTCAGCGGACACGATATTGTAATTTTAGCTTTACCGCATGGTGCATCAGGTAAATTGGCATCGCAACTACACGATGTACGTGTAGTTATCGATTTAGGTGCTGATCATCGTTTGGAAAATCCATTAGATTGGGATGAATTTTATGGCGGTGAGTACTACGAATCGTGGGCTTATGGAATGCCTGAGCTCATTATGGGTGAGAATTCTAATGATGTAGATGCACAGTATTCTATTAGGGATTGTGTGGGAATTCCAAAGCAGAGGGGCAATCTCAAAGGAGCTTCTCGCATTGCTGGGCCGGGGTGCAACGTCACGGCTGTTACCCTTGCTTTCCAACCTGCAATTACCGCTGGGTTAGTGACGTCGGATATTATCGCTAATTTAGTTGTCGGATATTCAGGTGCGGGAAGAAAATTGGGGCAAGCCAATTTGCTTGCAGCTCAGGCTTTGGGTAATGCTGTCGCGTACTCGGTAGGTGGAAAGCATCGTCATATTCCAGAAATTAAGCAAAATTTTGCTCATGCTGCAGGGCTTGGAGCAGTGGACGCGCATCAGTTTTCACTTGGCTTTACACCTGTTTTGGTACCGATGTCGCGAGGAATTATGGCGACTGTATGTGCTCCGTTGTCTAAGCAGGCACAAGACATGAGTGATGATGATATTCGACAGGTGTATGACGATGTGTATGCAACGGAAAAATTCATTCACATGCTTCCTGAATCTGTGCTACCTCAGGTTTCGAGTGTAATCGGGTCTAATAGTGCGCATATTCAAATTTCGATTGATAGAAAAGCAAATTTAATGTATGCATTTAGTGCAATCGATAACCTTAACCGCGGTACTGCTGGGCAAGCGATTCAGTCCCTCAATATTGCTCTGGGATTGCCAGAAGATGCAGGATTAACAACGATAGGAGTGGCGCCATGAGCGTAGTCTATGCAAAAGGGTTTAGCACGGCAGGTGTGCGCGGAGGAATTTCCTCGGTAGAAGGAAAGAAAGATGTGGCCGTCGTCGTAAATAATGGTCCTATCTTTGTAGCAGCAGGCGTTTTTACAACGAATAGGTTTGCGGCAGCTCCTGTGAAGTATTCGCGCCAAATAATTGCCGATGGTGGTGCTCGCGCTATGGTCATCAATTCCGGTGGTGCTAATGCATGTACAGGAGTGGCTGGATTCGAACAAGTCAAAGCAACCGCTCAGTTTGCTGGTGAAAAGTTGGGTATTCAACCGGATAAGATTCTTGTGGCATCAACAGGTCTTATCGGTGAACTTCTCCCACTTGATGCGGTATTCGCAGGTGTAGAGTCTGCGGCTAAGCAGTTAAATAATGACGAGGTATCTGGGAAAAACGCTGCTGAAGCAATAATGACAACCGATACTAAACCTAAAATGGTTACTCTGAATGTACCCAGTGGATATCGAGTCGGGGGCATGGTTAAAGGCTCGGGTATGATTGCTCCTCAGCTTGCAACAATGATTAGTGTTATCACTACTGATGCTGTAGTGGATCAGGAAACCGCTCAGGAAGCATTGCAGAAAGCAACAGCAAAGAGTTTTGATTGCATTGATGTAGATGGATGTATGTCTACAAACGATACAGTCGTTTTGCTAGCGTCTGGCGCCAGTGGTGTTGAGGCTCGCAAAGATGAATTCGAAGAGCTCATTGCCAAAGCCTGCTCACAGCTCGCGCGACAAATAATTGGTGATGGCGAAGGATCTTCCCATGATATTCGAATTAAGGTAAGCGGTGCACAAAGCTATGAAGGAGCATTGGCTTGTGCACGTGCTGTAGCTTCATCTAATCTACTTAAATGTGCAATATATGGCAATGATCCGAATTGGGGGCGTGTAGTCTCATCTTTGGGAACTGTTCCTGAAAGCGTTGCTCAGTTCGATCCAGATAATGTTGTCGTTGATATTAACGGAGTAAGAGTCTGCGAGGGTGGAAAACCTGGACAGAGTCGAAGTCTTGTTTCAATGACAGAACGAGAAGTATTTATCGATATCAATTTATGCACAGATTCTCATGAGGAAGCTGTCGTCTGGACAGATGATCTTACGCTCGATTATGTGCATATAAATGCAGATTATGAATCGTAGGGATAGTAGGAATCGTAGGGGTTGTAGAGGCAAATGACTAATACGGAATATGAAGATATTGATGTTCATGAAGATCTCACAGATAGCCAAAAGTCTGAAGTTTTACTAGAGATGCTTCCATGGCTACAAGAATTCGCTGGATCGCTTGTTGTTATCAAATACGGTGGAAATGCGATGGTTAGCGAGGAGCTACGTGCGTGCTTTGCTCAGGACATGGTATTTCTTCGTCAGCTTGGACTACATCCGGTAATTGTGCACGGTGGTGGACCGCAGATTAACGAGATGCTCCATGCGCTGGGTATTGAATCTCGTTTTAAGGCGGGACTACGTGTTACAGATGAAGAGACAATGAATGTAGTTCGTATGGTTCTTACGGGTAAAGTATCACGTGAATTAGTGGGCCTTATCAATTCGTATGGCCCGTATGCTGTGGGTTTGTCAGGTGAAGATGGAGGGTTATTCTCCGCTGCTCAACGCATGCCAATAGTCGATGGGCATAGTGTTGATGTGGGCTATGTGGGTGATGTGGTAAGCGTTGATACGCGAGCAGTTGATGATTTGATTGCTTCACATCGTATACCAGTGGTTTCATCGGTAGCTCCTGACGAAGAAGATGCCACCCAGGTGCTTAATGTGAATGCTGATACAGCGGCGGCGGCACTTGCTATAGCTTTAGGCGCGCGAAAACTCATTATTCTCACTGATGTCGAGGGCTTATATGCGAATTGGCCTGATAAAGATAGCTTGGTGGGGGAGATAGGCGCTGAAACCTTGCGAGACATGATGCCGGAACTTGAAAGTGGAATGCGACCGAAAATGGAAGCTTGTGTGCGCGCTATCGATGGTGGCGTGGGCGAGGCTCACATTATTGATGGCAGGAAGAAGCATTCGATTTTAAATGAAATCTTTACTACTGCGGGTATCGGAACGATGGTAGCTAAAGGTGAAGGAATGCAATTAAGGAAGAAAGCGAAAACGCAATGACAGATATGAATGAACAATTGGATTCATACGATCACTATCATATGAATGTTTTTGGCAGACCGCTTATGGTTTTAGACCATGGTCAGGGCTCCTATGTGTGGGACACTGCGGGGAAAAAGTATCTTGACTTTCTTGCGGGTATCGCTGTGAACTCTGTAGGATACGCGCATCCAAAATGGACTGCTGCAGTTGCTGATCAAGCTGGAAAGATAGCGCATACTTCTAATTATTTCGCGACCGTCCCTCAGATTGAACTTGCTGAAAAATTGCTTACCCTCGCGCAAGCTCCAGAAGGATCGCGCGTTTATTTTGCTAATTCTGGTACTGAAGGTAATGAAGCAGCTCTGAAATTGATGAAGCTTCATGCCAAGCGTAAAGGGGTATCTAAGAATGCGCGCATTATTGCACTAACTCATGCATTCCATGGGCGTACTCTAGGTGCTTTGAGTGCTACATGGAAGCCTGCTATACGCGAACCTTTTGAGCCATTAATTCCTAATATTGAATTTGTTGAGGCAGGAGATGTTGATGCTCTTACTCAAATTTTTAATCAAGGGCCAGTTGCCGGAATCATTATGGAACTCATTCAAGGCGAAGCGGGGGTTCTCGAAGTAGGTGCCTCGTTTGTGCAAAAAGCTCGGCAGCTATGTGATGACAATGATGCCTTACTTATTATCGATGAAGTGCAAACAGGAATGGGACGTACAGGTCATTGGTTTGCTTTCCAAAATGAACAGCTCTCTGCCGGTGTAATGCCTGATGCTATTACCTTCGCTAAAGGTGTAGCAGGAGGTTTCCCAATGGGAGGACTGATTACCTTTGGACAGAGAGTGTCGGAACTTTTTACTCCTGGATCGCATGGATCGACTTTTGCTGGTAATCCTCTTGCGGCTCGAGCAGGGCTGGCAACGATAGGCATTATTGAGGAAGAGAATCTTCTTGAGAATGCCACGGCGAGGGGAATTCAGCTTCGTGAAGCTCTGATGAATTGCAAAAATGATCTCTTCGTTTCAGTTCATGGGTCGGGTCTGCTGAATGCAATTGAGCTCGCCCACCCGTGCGCACATGCGGCTGTGGAGTGGCTGCTTAATCAGGGGTTAATTGCTAATGCAGTTAATCCTCAGGCCTTACGGTTGGCGCCTCCTCTCAATGTTTCGAGTGCTCAAATCGAAGAAGGAGTTCAGATTCTTTCACACATACCGTATGACTTGCCGAATGATTAGAAAAATATACATGATGATGTATGTTTATGCATAAGGTGCGGAACGCTTACTGTAATCAGTTAAGCAAAGCTATAAGCTCATGGGTAAGGAGGGGAATATGTGGTCCAACATGGTTTACTTACACAGCAGTTTCTTACATTCTAAGATTTTTGCGAATTACTATCTCACATATAGTAAAGTAGCCATAACGCTGTGCGATATTGTCTTCCAGGTATGCGGTTTCCTATATAAGACATTTTCATATAGTTCATATAGAAACGTAGAAATCCCGCATCTCGTTCGAATCGCTATTCAGGAGCACAATGACGAGAATGAGCTTATAGATATTTGTTATGAGAGAGCAAAGAGAGGGTTGTAACTCATGAATGCAGGTATACCATCTACACGTGCAGCACGTTTAAGCATAGTGGAAAGAATTATTGCTGAGAATATTATCGAATCGCAGCAGCAACTTATTGAAAAACTTGCTGAGGAGGGCATTAAAGTCACTCAAGCAACGTTGAGTCGTGATTTGGATGATTTGCGGGCAAGTAAAGTTCGAACTGCTGCAGGTACTTTTGCCTATGCCGTTGCTGAAGATAGTGAATTTACGAGAGTAAATGCACAAAAGTTCAATGAGATTCAGCAATCACGATTGAACCAAAAGATTGAGCAACAATTAGGCAAAGTCATCAGTGGGCTAGTTACACGCGTTGTGTGTGCTCAAAATCTTGTCGTCATTCATACTCCAGCTGGAGCAGCTCAATATGTAGCAAGTGCGATTGATAAGCAACCAATTGACAGTGTTGCGGGAACGATTGCGGGCGATGATACGGTTTTGATGATTACTACAGATAACGAATCCGCACAAGAAAAGCTTCATTGGCTATTGTCAATTACATCAAATAAGCGATCATAAGGAACGCAAGTTGTTGTTCTGGACGATTTATATACAGAATATACAGATTTTAATTTTATAAAATACATAAAAGAAAGGTAACTATGGCTGATCAAAAGCGCATTGTCCTTGCATACTCTGGAGGTTTGGATACTTCCGTCGCTATTCCATTCTTGAAAGATCGTACAGGTAAAGATGTTGTAGCTGTTTCTCTTGATGTTGGTCAAGGTGGAGAGCGTTTAGGAACTATTCGCGATCGTGCTCTTGCATGCGGTGCGGTGGAATCATATATTGTTGATGCACGAGACGAATTCGCTGATGAGTATTGCATGCGTGCGCTCAAGGCTAACGCTTTGTATGAGGGTGTTTATCCTTTGGTATCTGCTATATCGCGTCCATTAATTACCAAGCATCTCGTGCGTGCAGCTCATCAGTTTGGTGCTGATACTATTGCACACGGTTGTACTGGTAAAGGAAATGATCAGGTTCGATTTGAAGTTTCTATTCAATCGATTGATCCAACTTTGTCTGCAATTAGCCCAATTCGTGATCTTTCGCTCACTCGTGACGTAGAAATCCAATACGCAAAAGATCATCAGCTTCCTATTGAACAGACCGAGAAGAGCCCATATTCAATTGATCAGAATGTATGGGGTCGTGCTATCGAAACAGGTTACTTGGAAGATCCATGGAATGCTCCTACAAAGGACGTTTATTCTTATACTGACGATCCTGCTTTCCCTCCAGTAGCTGATGAAGTTACCATTGAATTTAAACAGGGAATTCCTATCAAGATTGATGGCCGCGAAGTTACTCCATTGCAGGCGATTGAAGAGATGAATCGACGTGCTGGTGCTCAAGGAATTGGACGAATTGATTTAATTGAAGATCGATTAGTAGGTATTAAATCGCGTGAATTGTATGAAGCTCCTGGCGCTATTGCTCTCATCACAGCACACCAAGAGTTGGAGAATTTCTGCCTCGAGCGTGAACAACATCGTATCAAGCGTGATATTGATAAACGATGGGCTGAGCTCGTCTACGATGCTCAGTGGTTCTCTCCAGCTGTAAAATCGCTAAACGCGTTTATCGATGATACTCAGGCATACGTTTCTGGTGAAATTCGTATGGTTCTTCATGGTGGACGTGCAGTAGTGGTGGGACGTCGTTCCGAAACATCGCTTTATGATTACAATTTGGCGACATACGAATCAGGCGACTCATTCGATCAGAATGCCTCTAACGGATTTATCGAGATTTATGGTTTGCCAACTAAGGTAGCTGCTGCTCGCGATGTTAAATTCGGAAACGCTGTAGAAGTTCCAGCTAATACTGTGGAGTAAATCGTAAGAGTAATGTTGTGAATTCCCAGAAATTCACAGGGGAGTAATTATGCAAGACGCACATTCGAATCATAAGCAGTCTGATCATATGGATACGGGTATTCAGCAAAATAATCAATCCACTCAAGAAGGCGGTATTGCTTTGTGGGGTGGTCGATTTGCATCAGGACCATCCGAGGCATTGGCACGCTTAAGTAAATCCACTCAATTTGACTGGCGTCTAGCTGATGATGACATTGCTGGCTCGAGAGCTCATGCACGTGCTCTCGGTCGTGCCGGGCACTTAAGTGAAGAAGAACTCATCGCCATGGAATCTGCCCTTGATGAGCTCCAACGACAAGTTGATTCGGGCGAATTCGCTCCTCAGGAAAGCGACGAAGACGAAGCTACTGCACTTGAACGTGGTCTCCTTGCTATCGCAGGGGACGAGCTTGGAGGTAAGCTCCGTGCAGGTCGTTCGAGAAATGATCAGATCGCTACGCTTATTCGCATGTGGCTTCGTCGTCAAGCTCGAGCTATATCGAAGGAAGTTCTACAAGTAGTTTATGCGATTATCGAGCAGTCTAAGACAGCAGGTCATGCAGTAATGCCCGGGCGTACTCATATGCAGCATGCTCAGCCAGTTCTGGTAGCTCATCAATTGATGGCGCATGCTTGGCCGTTACTGCGTGATTTAGATCGTCTGATGGACTGGGATAAGCGCGCTGCGTACTCGCCTTATGGATCAGGTGCATTAGCGGGAAATACTCTCGGACTAGATCCCCAAGCAGTTGCAGCTGAGCTTGGGTTTGTAGATGTCACCGAGAACTCTATAGATGGCACATCATCACGTGATCTCGTTGCTGAATTCTCCTTTATCGCGGCAATGATTGGTGTGGATATTTCTCGTTTATCTGAAGAAATTATCATATGGAATACGCAAGAATTTGGTTTTGTGCATCTTGATGATGCATATTCTACAGGTTCTTCTATCATGCCGCAGAAGAAAAATCCAGATATTGCTGAGCTTGCTCGTGGCAAGGCTGGTCGTCTGATCGGTGATCTTACGGGACTGTTGACTACTCTTAAAGGATTGCCAACGGCTTACGCTCGAGATCTTCAAGAAGATAAAGAAGCAGTATTTGATCAAGTGGATACGCTTTTGATACTTCTTCCAGCTTTTACCGGCATGATTGCAACTATGCGATTTAATTTTGACCGAATGGAAGAAGAGGCTCCGACCGGCTTTGCCTTAGCAACTGATATAGCCGAGTGGCTCGTTAAGCAGAAAGTTCCATTCCGTCATGCTCACGAACTTTCTGGTGAATGCGTGCGCATAGCAGAAGAGCGTGGAGTAGAGCTGTGGGATCTGAACGATGATGATTTTATTCAAGAATTCAATGACTTCTTAGATCCTGATACCGCTCCTTATGTGCGTGAGGTTCTATCAACTCGTGGTAGCGTTAATTCCCGCGTTGGTAAGGGTGGCACCGCTTACGATCGAGTTGTTGAGCAGATTGAACAAGCCGAAAAAAAATATGCGCAAGTATCCGAATTCGCTCAGCAAACAAGTGATGGAACTGCATATAAGCCTTGTGGAAGTTTGTAAACCATACGATTTAATCTTGCGGAGATATCGACTTCGACGTTAACGCTACTTTAAATCTAAAGGCGTTGTGATGACTGACAATAGTCGTCACAACGCCTTTTATGTAGGGGCATTTCTTTCTAACAATGCACGTGTCTATGCATGGACTAACGCGTCAATTTGTTTGACATGGTTATGTAATTTTCTTTATCAGATGTACTCAGCTCAGTGAAATTCATCATTCCGCCAGTAAATACTGTCCCAACATAGTCCATAGAGCAGTAGTTTGCCGAAACGATATAAGGCTTCATCATCTCATCAATCGAGATTTCTGCAGAACTTTGCGAATTATAAAATTCGTTATCCGCACCAGCAGTTACGGAGAAAATAATTTTCTTTCCCGATAAGGCATTACCACTGCTTCCATATGCCCATCCGTATGTGAAGACTTCTTCAATCCAGCGTGATACGAGTGAGGTCATATAATACCAGAAAATCGGGGACTGAATAATAATAATATCCGCATTCTTGAGTTTTTCTTGCTCCGATGCAACATTAATGCGGTAATCAGGATATAACGTATATAAATCATCAATGTGAGTATCAGGATATTGCTTTTTCAATAGTGAGATGATGTGTTTATTCGCGATAGAATTTTCAGGATATGTGTGGCCAGATACTATTAAAATATTTTCCATATTTTAATAGTAGTAAGATTCTGTGCTGTTTATATCTCAATATTCAAAGAGTGAACAAGTTATACGCGGTACGTATCACGTCGTAATCCGCTATTGAGGTATCGGCACGGACATATTAGCGAAGACGTATTGGCAAGATAGTGAGTTACTATTAAATTCAGCGGGAGCTTTAGGGCTGAGAGGAAGCAAGGTGCTTCGACCGTACTTGATCTGGGTAATGCCAGCGAAAGGAAGGATAAAATGAATAATTGCAGCATAGCCATTCAAGTTTTACCAATGAAGGTATCGGATTATATTCCTGATATTGATAGGGTAATTTACTATTTGCAAGATCGTTTCCCAGACGCGCAAGTTACGCCGTTCGAAACGGTTATTGAAGGCGAGTATGACGAGTGTATGGATGCGCTTCGACAGTGTGCGCTAATTGCATCTGAGCACGGTAGTGACGACATTATAGTCAACGCGAAAATTGCGTATGGACAGATTCTTACGAGTGAAGAGAAAACTTCAAAATTTATGAAGTAGTTTACGCGCATAAAAGGTCAGATAGGGCTCGTGAAAATAAATAAATATTTCGATTTTGACGAGTTCTTTGACGAGTTTTGAAAGTCTGGCTCGCATGGGAAACTTGACTACAGTGTTAATTTTCTTATAAAGAAAAAGTGTTTTCATAGAATAGATATGGTTTGGAGGACTATTTTCCGATGGCTCAGGTAAGGAACTACAAGGAAGCAGGATTTGATTCGCTCCTTGAAGAACTTGAATGGCGTGGACTGATTAATCAATCCACTGATCGTGAACAACTTGCTACGGCTCTGGGCGGAGAACCTATTACATATTATTGCGGTTTTGATCCAACTGCTGCATCTATTCATATTGGAAACCTTGTTCAAGTATTAATGCTCCGTCATTTGCAAGAGGCAGGGCATCATCCTATTGCTTTGGTAGGTGGAGCTACTGGTTTAATTGGTGATCCTCGCCAAAGTGGTGAGCGTGTGCTCAATTCTAAGGAAATCGTTGCACAGTGGACTGAGCGTTTGCGCAACCAGATTTCTCAGTATCTCGTAACTGATGGTGACAATCCAGTACGATTTGTATCAAATTATGACTGGACTGCACAGATGAATGTCATTGATTTCTTACGAGACGTAGGTAAGAATTTCCGTTTGGGCACGATGCTCGCCAAGGATACTGTTGCACGACGTTTGAACTCTGATGAGGGTATCTCCTTTACAGAATTTAGTTACCAGGTTCTACAAGGAAACGATTTCTTATACTTGTACGACAATTATGGTGTAACTTTGCAAACTGGCGGTGCGGACCAGTGGGGTAACTTGACTTCCGGTCTAGATCTTATTCGTAAAGTTCGTGGCGCTTCGGTCAATGTTATGACTTCTCCAATTATCACCGATTCTCAGGGGAAGAAGTTTGGTAAGTCTGAGGGTGGAGCGATCTGGCTGGATCCACAAATGTTCAGTACCTATAAGTTCTACCAGTTCTGGTTTAACCAGCCAGATAGTGAAGTTATTAAGCTTTTGAAGTACTTCACCTTCTTGCCTAAGGAAGAAATTGAGCGTCTTGAGAAGGAAGTTGAGACAAACCCAGGTGCTCGTGAAGCACAACGTGTTCTTGCGTGGGAAGTCACTAGCTTCGTACGTGGAGATAAAGCTGCTCAGGCGGCGATTGATGCTTCAGCTGCACTCTTTGGACGTGGCGAATTAACTGACCTCGATGAGCAGACTTTAGAAGCTGCTCTTGAAGGTGTAAAGATTGACGATGGTGAGGGCAACAAGGTCTTTGCTAATGCGCAGCCGGGAATGCGTGTCGTCGAGGCTGGTGTCGCATCAGGTCTATTCAAGTCTATTTCTGAGGCACGTAAGACCATTGCAGGTGGCGGTGTTTACGTAAATAATCAGCGAGTTGAGGACGCTGAAGCTGTACTCAGCAGCGAAGATTTCCTCTTTAATCGTTTTGCACTCGTTCGACGAGGTAAGAAGGCACTTGGTGCTGTGGAGGCAAAGTAAGTAATGTCTGAAAATCAAGGTAATCGCCGCTCAGGCGGCAACTCTGCTCGACGCGGTTCATCAAACCGTGGAGGATTCCAGTCTTCAGGTCGCGGATCTAAGTCTGGTGGAAAGTTTGGAAATCGTCGATCAGGCGGAAAATTCTCGGGTAGTCGTGGTCAGGGCGATTCTAACGATAATCGTCGTGGCGGTTTCAAGGGGCGTCGCGACTCGGAGCGTTTTAATTCTGATCGCCGAAACAGCGATGGAGAAGAGCGCCACTTTAACCGTGAAGATCGTCGCGATAATAAACGTGGCGGCTATCGCGGTGATAGCAATGGACGTAACGAACGTAATAATCGTCGTTTCGACCGTCGCTCTGAACGTCGAGACGATAATCGCAATCGTGAGTTTAATCGGGATGATCGTCACGATGATCGCAAACCACGTAATCCACGCTATAACAATGAACGCAATGGCAATGATGATCGTCGCTTTGAAGGGCGTGCGGATGGTCGCGGAAACCGTTCAAGCTTTAGCAATCAGCGCGGAAATCATAATGGGCGTCAGTCGTCGGCAAATTACGATAACCCACGCAAGAACTCTGATGGTACACTAAGTTTCCCATCGCAAAATCCATACACGGATCGTCGCCCTGGTGAGCCAAAAATGCCTAAGGGTCTTGAGTGGAATATGCTTTCAACAGACGAGAAGGAGCGCTTGCGCGGTCTGTCGAAAGAACATGCTGAAAACATTGGTCTGCATATGCTTGCAGCCTATGCTTTGGAAGAGGACGATCCTGCTGCAGCTATGGAACATGCTCAGTGGGTAGCTCGTCAAGCTTCTCGCGTTGATGTGTCTCGTGAGACCCTTGCATTCATTGCTTACCGTCAAGGAAACTATAAGCTAGCGTTACGTGAATTCCGTACGGCTTTCCGTATGAATGGTTACGGTGATTATCTGCCATTTATGGCTGATTGCGAGCGTGGTTTGGGAAATCCACAGAAAGCCGTAGATATTGCGTTATCTGATGATGCTAAGCAGCTACAAGGTGAACCTAAAGCTGAGTTGTTCTTAGTTTATGCTGGTGCGCTTGCTGATCTTGATTTGTTTGATAAGGCAATTGAAATTGTTCATACGATTGCGCACGCACAGGGTGTGGGTGGCGCGTATCGTATGCGTGCTGTTCAGGCAGAGCAGAACTTCCTCGAACTTGCAGGTCGCCAGGAAGAAGCGGAAAAGCTCAATGATTTACTTGATCGGCTTGAAGATAAGTATGCGGATGTTGATGAGCTCGACGAAGATGATGTATACGTTGATAACGATCTTGAAGTAGTAGATGATGAAATGCTTGAAGGTCTTGGTATTGATCCACGTGAAATGGCTGAATATATGAGCTATCATGCACAGGATAGTGATGACTCTGATTCATCCGATATTGAAGAAGAATCAGCAGAAGAAACATCATTATCAGAGGACTCAGAGAACTCATCTGAATCTGTAGATGAAAATGATACGCAGGAATCTAACGAAGACATCGCTGATGGAACGGAAATAGTAGAGGAGTAAAAGTGGTCTATCCCAGCAAGGTTGAGGGAAGTTCTATAAGTTTAGCTCGCCGATATACATTGGCATTACTCGATCTTGATGGGGTAGTATATCGCGGCGCAAATCCTGTGGAGCATGCAGCCTCAGGTATCCAGGAGGCTACATCTCAGGGTATGCGTATCGCTTATACTACGAATAACCCTTCACGTTATCCGGATGTCGTAGCTCAGCAGATCAGCAGTTTTGGTATTGATGCGCATGGCGATGATGTTATTACATCCGCCATGGTTTCAGCAGCGATGCTCTCGCAACGTTTTGCTCAGGGGACAAAAGTACTTGTCATTGGTAAAGACCATCTGAAAGACGAACTAGCACAAGCAGGTATGGTAATTGTTAGCAGTGCCGACGATGAACCTGATGTCGTAATTCAATCATGGTATCCAGAACTTGATTGGAATATGCTTGCACAGGCAGCGTATGCAATTGAAAAAGGTGCGCAGTATTTCGTGACAAACCGAGATATGACGATTCCGCGTGAACAAGGCATTGCCCCAGGAAATGGTGCTCTTCAGCTCCCAGTCATTGCTGCTACTGGCAAGGAACCTATTGCTTCTGCGGGTAAGCCAGAAGCTGCAATGTATCATCAAGCACGGCATCTTTTTAGTCCAACTGATCAGATGGTAGAAACTGAGCAATGCTTGCCAGTAGGTGACCGTCTAGATACGGATATTGAAGCAGCAAATCGAGGTGGATATCATAGTGCAGTAGTTCTTACTGGTGTAGCTAACGCAGAGCAGATTATTAAAGCTGAACCTATACTTCGTCCTACCTATATTTGTGCAGACCTGCGAGGCTTAACTGTACCACAACCAGAAGTTGAAGTTACATCGTCAGACGACATCATCACTTTTACTTATCGACAATCCCAAGCATGGATTCTGGATAAAACAGTCCATGTCAAGATTGCAGGTAAAGAGCTCTCGGAAAACATCGCCAGTCTTGATGCTCTTCGAGCTGTAGCGAGTGCTGCCTGGGAAGCCGTTGATTCAGGAAGAATATCTGCGGATGAAATTATCCTTCCTCGGTTCGCAGCACATATCCTTGACGAATCTGTTGACCCTGCCGAGTAATTGGTATCGAATAGACGTAAAAAATTTTATTATTCGCAGATAGAATGTTGCCAATACAAATCACCTACGAAATTGCGGGGTACATATGGTAGATGAGAATAATACACATGATTATCAGCAACTATCTGATGATAGTGAATTTGATACGGTTATTGCGCATTACACGAAGATTCTTGATGATTTACAAGCTGAACTCAATGATCGCGAGCAGTAGCAATGCAACGATTAGATAAGGAACTTGTTCGAAGAGGTTTAGCTCCGACTCGTTCAAGAGCTCAGCAGTTAATTGATTCACACGTAGTTCTTGTTAATGGAACAAATGAGCGAATCAAAGCTTCGTTGAGCGTAGACGACAATGATGACATTACGTTGAATCATGCGACTCGCTCAAGTGGACAATACGTGTCTCGTGGAGCTATCAAGCTTATTGAGGCTCTTGAGCTTTTTATGCCAGAGGGTGAATGGGATATTGAGGGGAAAAATTGCCTTGATATAGGAGCATCTACGGGAGGTTTTACCCAAGTACTTCTAGAAAAAGGTGCACATAGCGTAATTGCACTCGATGTAGGACATAATCAGCTTGACCCGATAGTTAAGAATGATAACCGTGTGATAGACATGAGCGGCGTAAATATTCGTCACGTAGAGGCTGAGAATTTACCATTTATGCCACAAGTCGTGGTATCAGATGTCTCTTTTATTTCACTGACATATGTAATTCCAACGATTTCGCGAATTACTCACAGTGGTGCCAATGCTGTGCTTCTTATTAAGCCGCAATTTGAAGTCGGACGTAATAAGCTGGGCAAAGGTGGCATAGTAACTGAAGAAAAGTATCGTCGTGAAGCCATTGAAAAAGTAACTCAGTGTGCTACATTGTATCAATTTGATGTTAAAGGTGTTGTTCCTTCAGCAATAACGGGAACACACGGCAATCAAGAATATTTGCTGTGGATAACTCGCGTATAGCATGTGTGGTGATACCCACACGCTAAAATAATGACCATAAAGATAGATGGTTTATACCATCATCGTCGTGTTGGAGGTAACTAATGAGCAATACTGCAAGCACACAAGGCATGCGTAAAGCTGTTGTGGTTACTCATGAAGCGCTGAGCAATGATGCTACTGTTGCTGAAGCGATTTCGCGTTTAGAATCCTTAGGATTTGAAGTATCAATGCGAAATGATATACCGGATACACAAAATTTTGGTGAGCACGCTACTGCCGTCGACGGGGATGTCGAAATTGTTGTTGTGCTTGGTGGTGATGGAACAATTCTTCGCGCTGCTGAATTAGTTAAAGGTACAGATGTTCCTATCATCGGAATTAACACAGGCCATGTGGGATTCCTTGCAGAATTTGAAAGCTTTGAACTGGGTGCAGCAATGCAAAAAATTGCTGACCGGGATTACACAATCGACGAACGAATGATTGCCGCTGTAGAACTATTTCTACCAGGACATACCGAGTCGATATGTGACTGGTCGCTTAATGATGTGATTTTGGAGCATGAAGATCGGGCACGAATGGTTGAAGTAGGCATTACCGTCGACGATATTGCAACGAGTTCGTTTGGTTGTGATGGTGTCTTAGTCTCAACGCCGACAGGTTCCACTGCTTATGCTTTCTCTGCTGGAGGACCTGTGATGTGGCCTGATGTGAAGGCACTGGAATTGACTCCAATTGCTGCACACGCGTTATTTACGCGTCCGCTCATTATCGGGTCAAGCTCTACTTTTGAACTTCACGTATTGGAAGCTTCGAGTTGTGACGGATGGATTTGCTGTGATGGACGACGCCAGCGAATCGTTCCAAAAGGTTCTCGAGTGAGAATTCGCCAATCTTCGAGTGTGCTTCGTCTTGCTCGCTTGAGTGATGCGCTATTTACTGACCGATTGGTGCGAAAATTTGATTTACCTGTCAAGGGATGGCGTGAAACAGCTGCGGAAAAGAAAGGCTACGTGAAGTAATTGCTGGAAGAACTTGAGATTCGTGCTCTGGGACCTATCCGACAAGCACGGTTAACGCCTCATCCGGGTATGAATGCTATTACCGGTGAAACTGGTGCCGGAAAATCCATGTTGCTCAATGCAGTTGAGCTTATTTCTGGCGCTCAAGCGCAGCCATCTCGTGTCAGTCCTGATTCCGAGCAAGCATGGGTTCAGGCAATTTTCGATGTCGATAAAGATACCGATATCCAAGAACTTGCAGCATCAGCTGGTAGTGAATGCGCGGATGGGCAGTTATTTATCAATCGTTCTGTACCCAAAAATGGTCGTTCTCGTGCTGTCCTAAACGGGCATAGCGTACCTCGTACAGTATTGACGAATATAGCAACACAGCTGGTTACCATTCATGGGCAGTCAGAACAGTTGACTATTGCTCACAGTGCACGCCAACGCGAGTTTCTCGATTCTTTTGCCGGAAATAATGAGCAAAAGCAAACGTATATTTCAGCGTTTAATCACTACACGCGAATCAAGGACAAGCTTGAAAAACTTCACAATGCTCAATCTGAAGCGATAGCTCAAATTGATTATCTCAAGGATGCCATTTCTCGAATTGAATCGATTGACCCACATGTTGGTGAGGATGAGGATCTTAAATCTCAACGTGATTATATCGAAAATGCTGCGGAAATCGCAGTAGCACAAGCATCAGCATTGAGTGCATTGGACGGTTCAGACGACGATAATGGAAATGAATCAGTTACTGAATTAATTTCCCGAGCTATCCATAGCTTGCGCGACGTAGAATCTATCGAACAGATGGCTGATATCATATCGCGGTTGGAATCAGTAAGCGACGAAGTTCAAGACATTGTGTATGCATTATCTCAACTTGGAGATGATGAAGTGAATCCGCAAGATTTAGATCGTATTAATGAGCGCATTCATGATTTAGATGAGTTATCCAAACGCTGGGGGCCAACCCTCGAAGATGTTCTCGAGTGGAAGCAGAAAGCTCAATTCGAGCTAGAAGATCTTGATGCGTCACCACAACGTATTCACGAGTTAGAGGAGCAAGTTGAGCAAGCACACAAGATAGCGCAAGATGCTGCGAAAGAATTAACTCAAACCCGCGTAAAAGCTTCCCACGAATTAGCAGAAAAGGTGACGCAAGAATTAGCATCCCTAGCAATGGAGGGGAGCGAATTGCGCATTTCCATAACTAATCGAGACTTGGATATCACTGGTGCGGATAATGTAGCTTTTGAATTCGTTCCTTTCCCTGGCTCGTCTGCTTTGCCTTTGGGCAAGAGTGCTTCTGGCGGTGAATTAAGTCGACTCATGTTGGCGCTTGAGCTTGTGGCATTCGAAAATAAACATGGACAAGGTCAAGAAAATTACTCCGTGCCAACGTTAATATTTGATGAAATTGATGCCGGTGTCGGTGGGAAAGCCGCAGCTGAGCTTGGCAAACGCTTGGCGCTACTTGCTCGCGGGGCACAAATTATAGTTGTCACACATTTGCCGCAGGTGGCAGCTTGGGCAGATAGACAATTTGTTGTATCAAAAGAAAAAACGGATGATAATGCTACTACGACTGTCTCTCTTGTAGAAGGCAATCAGCGTGTAGAAGAAATTGCACGAATGCTATCTGGCTCGCAGTCGGACATGTCACTTCAGCATGCGGCTGAGCTGCTGGAAGAGTGCACGTTATCTTAATGACGTGCTGGCTATTTAATAGCGCAAATATTTTAGACATGTAATTAGTTAAGACTAACAACAATTATCCTGTAGAGCTCTGGAATTTGTTCGTAACTTAGAACAATCTCGTTATGTGAATGTTTATCATTACATATGTGGGAAAGTACTAAAATGTCTACTAAGGCGTGAAATCAGATCGTTTGATGTAAGAAGGTATGCGTGGAGAATCTTCGGTTTTCTATGGATAGTGCGAGTCAGGATAGTGGGATTTCTCCAGAAGAAGTTGAGTTGCAGAAGCGTCTGTTGTGTGAAGTGTATGTTCCTGCGCTTATATCGATTCGTAAGCGTTTCCAAGGCGAGTTGAAAGATAAGATACGACAAGCTGCTCATGATACGCGAGAAAATATTCAAGCGGATGCGCAACGGATGGATGTGTCAATTCATGGTGAATCGTCGATAGCTATTCGGCATTATATTGATAAGCATAAAGATGATGTGAAGAAGATACCCGGGGGTGGTTTGTAATGGGTAGTGGTATGAATAAGCCTGGAGCGTTTGGAAAAGTGCGTCCGGTTTTGGTTGTGGTTATGAGCGTTGTTGTAGTGATACTAGTTGTAGTTGTGGGAGGGAAAATGGTTATAGAGTCTCAGTTGGAGAAGAAGCAGAAGAGTGATCAAGAGTATATGTATTCCGTGGTCACAGGGACTGAGGGTAAGAAGCTTATTGAGGATGAGTTGCGGTATGCGGATAAGAATGCTTTTACCTCTGATGGGACAATCAAATCCTATAAGATACTCACTGATACTATAGAGCGTAATCCTATGGGTGGGATTATGGTCGATATTGAGCTTAATGATAAGCCTGACCTAAATTTGACTATGATTTTTGAGAAGTCGAATTCTGAAGGGAAATTGACTGTACGTCCTATGAGTCTTTCCTCGGATGCTTTTGATTTGTATAAGAGTCTTGGTTTTTATCAAGAGGATGCTGTGAGAGATAAAGATGGCGAGTGAACAAGAACGTGCTATGATTGCTCAACTTGAGTATGATAAGAGACTTGATAATCCTAATGCGATGCATAAGCCTGTGACGTATGGTACTCATAACGAGAAAAACTTTGGGTACTTTGGATCAGGTGGTGGATGATAAGTCTACGGGTTTGAAGATGTATGTGGTTAAAACAGATGATAAGCATTACACGGTGTTGTATCAGGGGTCGACGGATTTTAATAAAGAGGGTGGCAAGCAGGATTGGCTTGAAAATGATGCTCCAATGGCGGGTGCTATTTTATCTAAAACTAAGATGGCAACTCCTCAATTGAAAAAGGCTGCTTCAGTGCTTCAAGAGGTGATGGATAAACATAAGGGAGCATCGTTTGATGTATATGGGCATTCGTTAGGATCGATGTGTGCTCAGTATGCTATTACGAATGTGAAGGATACGAACCGTATTCGTGGTGCGTACATGTATGAGGGGCCTAATATTTATTCCACGCTGACGAGTAGACAACGCGTTAACACTGCGAAGCTTGCGGGTAGAGCTCATAATTACGTGGATTGTAAAGATAGCGTTGCGTTGGGTTATAGTGACCATAATGGCACTGTTGGCAATATTCATATGGTCAAATCTCCAGTGGATGGGTGATATAACCCGGCAGCATATGTGGGGCGGGTATCGTTGGGATAAGAATGGTAGCTTGATTGAGGAAAAGCCCAGTCTTGATGAGATGACATCAGTGTTGGCGGCATATCGTCTCACTCATTTTTCCTTGATACATCCATCTGAATATACGTTTATGGTGGATTATATTCAATCTCGCTATATGACTGATGCTCTTGTTGCTGATGCGAATGCGTTAGAAACATTAATAACGAAAGCGTATGAGACGAGTGTCATGGAATTAGAAAAAGAATTGAACAGTGCGATAAATGTCATGTATACACATTTGTATGCTGTGTCCTCCTCGGATATTGATGCTGAAATTATGCGTCAGAAAGCGAGTCTGCAAGAAGCGTGCAAAGAATTGAAGGTGCTAGTGGATGCTAATCTTACTCTGGCATCACGCGTGTGTGACGGGTTTGAAAAGTTACGCGATAGTGTGAATAAAACTATTGATGAGTGTATAAACAAGGATGAGAGTTTAGCCAGAGAGGTTGCAAACTTCACAGATAGTTTCCATAATACAGTCACTCTACCAGAGGTAGAACTAGGAAAAGCTGCAGGAGCCGCCATCGGCCAACAAATAACAAAACACTAAGTACCACACGCCTGTATATAAGCCCGTATCTACATTCCAGAAAGACATACAGATAGAAGAAAAAGGAGCACATCGCATAAACGACGTGTGGTGAGGAAGATATAAAGACTTCCTTACCACACGTTTATGTTTGTCAAAAGTTATGGCGCAGCAGATTATTCAGCGAATCGCGCAGCCATTGTCTTCACATATTCTGGCATATCAGCTACATCTATCTCATCGGTGAATCGTGGCGATTGATTCTCCAAAGAACGCAAGTTCTCAGGGATTTTCATCCCGCTAAATTGTTGAAGAGCATCCATGCATGCGAAGTCGCTTTCAGGTGCTTCTTGTCCGAGAGCTTCAAGAACAGCGCGTGGGAACTTGTAAGGGCTAGCAGTCGATAAGACCACACGAGGAGCAGTTGGTGTGCCTTCGGTAGTGGATAGCGCGTGATAACCGCATGCGGTGTGTGGATCAATGACGTAACCATTTTCATTCCAGCACTCAGCAATAGCTTCTCGAACTTGATCTTCATCTGCCCAGCTACAGTCAAATACAGAACGAATCTTTTCCATAATTTCTGCTGGTACCTCGTAACGACCGGTTGTAGCTAAATCATTCATAAGCTGGGAAATAAGTGCGGTATTTCCATCGCTGAAATAATACAGCATACGTTCCAAATTTGAAGAGATAAGAATATCCATACTTGGCGAAATCGTTGTAAAGAACTCGCGGTTGCGGTCGTATACGCCAGTAGTTAGGAAATCATACAAAACATTGTTTTTATCGCTTGCGACTTCAAGCTTTCCAACTGGAAGCCCTAAACGCTTTGCATAATAGCCAGCCAAAATATCGCCAAAATTACCTGTAGGGACGATGAAGTCAACTTCATCACCGAAATTAATTTCTTGGGTAAACAGGAGTTGAGCGTATGCTGCAAAGTAGTACACGACCTGAGGAACTAAGCGTCCTACGTTGATAGAGTTCGCACTTGAGAGTCGAGTAGCGGACTCAGTAGCGAGCTGAACAGCTAATGTGTGATCGCCAAAGATATTTTTTACAGCACTTTGAGCATCGTCAAAATTACCACGAACAGCGACTACACCTACATTTGAACCCTTTTGGGTAACCATTTGAAGACGCTGAACTTCGCTGACCTGTCCGGCAGGGTAGAAGACTACAATTCCTGTGGAATTAACGTCAGCAAAACCTTCAAGGGCAGCTTTGCCAGTATCGCCACTTGTTGCAGTAAGAATCAGCACTCGATCAGTTATATCTTCTTGGGAAGTTGGCTCAGGGGCTGTAGTGTGTGCCATAAAGCGAGGAAGAATCTGCAAAGCTACATCTTTGAATGCCGATGTAGGCCCATGGAAAAGCTCGAGGACGTAATTCATTCCCATAGCTTTAAGTGGCGTGATGGCATCATCCGTGAAGTTATCTCCGTATGCACCATCGATGCATTCTTGTAATTCTTCCGACGTGAAGTCTGGCAATAATGCCGATAAAACTTCAAGAGCGATTTCTTGGTAACTTTTACCAGGAAGCGACTCGATGTCAATTGTGGTTTGTCCCAAGGCATCATTAACGAAAAGTCCGCCGTCGTCGGCAATGCCTTGACGAATAGCTTGCTTCGCTGTTACCTGAATGGCTGTGCTTCTCGTGCTGTGAAATAATTCCACGATGTACCTTTCATTACGTCAATACGTCTTATGTTTCATGCAGATTAGACAACATACACGCGATCCTACTAAACGAAATGTGATGTACAAAGAGCAGAAACATTCCGCTGTAAAATCGTTCTAATAAAATCTTAACGTGAAACATGCCCACAATGTGCGTCGGGTTGCATACAATGAGATGCATGAATGAAGTTTTGCAATCTGTACAGAATCAAGCTTCTCGTGCTCGTGTCGCGCAAAAGAAACTTGAAAAGATGTCGACGGATGAAAAAGATGCTTTATTACAGGCAGTATGCGATGAACTGGAGAAACGTGCGGATGAAATTGAGATTGCAAATGCGATAGATATGAGTGCTGCTCGGGCTGAAGGAATGAGTCAAGGACTGCTCGACCGATTGCTATTTAATAAGCAACGTGTGCTTGCAAGCGTACAAGGAATGCGCGCGGTCATTGCGCTTCCTGATCCAGTTGGTCAAGTTGTTCGTGGAATTAATATGGACAATGGAATGCGATTAATTCAATCGAGAGTACCGATGGGCGTAGTCGCAATGATTTATGAGGCGCGTCCTAATGTCACTCTTGATGTCATTGCCTTGGCTCTTAAATCGGGTAATGCGATAATTGTTCGAGGAGGGCATGCAGCCATTGAAACGAATGCAGCGACATTGCGCATTGTGCATGATGCGCTTCATGATCAGGGCATGAATCCCGATATCGTTTCGAGTGTCGATGAATTTGGGCGTGAAGGTGCGCAGGCGATGATGAAAGCGCGAGGGTTTATAGATTTGCTTGTTCCTCGTGGTAGTGCGTCTCTTATCCAATATGTTGCCGATAATGCTACTGTCCCTATCATTGAGACGGGTGCTGGGAATGTCCATATTTATGTGGATGAGTCAGCAGACTTCACACAGGCAATACCGATAATCATTAATTCGAAGACCCAACGTATCGGTGTCTGCAATGCTGCCGAAAAATTACTCGTGCACGAGGCTGTAGCTCAGGAATTTCTTCCACTCGTAGCCAAAGCCCTTGAAGAATTCGATGTTGAGCTTCGCACAGATGAACGAGCATATACAATTTTGAGTGAAGCTGGATTCACGCCTCTACAGGCTGACGATGAAGATTGGGATACAGAGTACCTCGATTATATTTTAGGCGTGCGTGTGGTGCGTGATATGCAAGAAGCAATTGACCATATTAATACTCATTCAACTCATCATACGGAAGCAATTATTAGTCAAAATTATGAAGCAATTGAAGAATTTACTCGTAGCATAGATAGTGCGGTTATCATGGTTAATGCTTCAACAAGATTTACTGATGGAAGTCAGTTTGGTTTTGGGGCAGAACTCGGCATTTCCACTCAGAAAATGCACGCACGCGGTCCTATGGGATTGCAGGAATTGACTACAACTCATTGGGTTGGATACGGAACAGGGCAGGTGAGGAAATAATGCCAGCTAAAGAGACAAAAATTGACGTAGAAACACTCAAGAAAGATTTACGTGCAGCTGAGGAATTATCACCTCGTACTTTACTTCGAGTTGCTTCTGAACGATTAAGTACAGTCAGATACGTTTTCGTTGTCTCCATTGAAGATGGTATCCCACAAGTTGCACAGCGCAGCGCGCTCGAGTACTCGGATGCAGTGCTTATCGGATGGCCTGAAATGGATGCTGAAGACATCGTAGATCCTCGCCAGATTGATAATGCTATTAACTTCGTTATCGAATTAGAAAAAAGGGTCGAAGTCTTTAGCGATGCAGAACGCCAAAATGACATTGATACTATGAGCGATACGCTGATTCATATTAGTGAATATGTAGCACTTGTACGTAAAGAGTATCAACCAGAATTCTTGCTTCCTACATATGCAGAAATTCGTCGATATGTGCAACGCCAGTGGGATGAAGAGATGGCAGCCCGCGGCGATGAGAACACAGAAATCGAGAGTTCAGATAATGAGAATCGTGATAAAGAAGGAAGTAACTAAAACGACAGAACACAGTGAGTTGCAGCCTTAATCTATAGAGAATGCTTATATTTCGTTCTTATCGAAATTGCTATACAGATTGTAACTTGCTCAACTTGCTATATTTAATGAGAAAAGTTCATATGAAGAGGATCTGAGAAGTGGAAAAAGAAGCATTAGATATGACATCTATACGGTCCATGTCGCAAATTGCACAACCACATATCGAACAGGCTGAGTTTGGTGTCGATATTTCTGCACGGCCTTTACGAAAGCGTGCAACCGATAGAGGATGCGTTCATGATAGACCACGTGTCGGTATCATGGGCGGTACTTTCGATCCTATTCATAATGGCCACTTAGTTGCAGCATCAGAAGTTGCGTGGGTTTATGATTTGGACGAAGTAATTTTCGTTCCAACCGGCCGTCCGGTATTTAAACAGAATAAAGCAGTGACCAATCCTGAAGATCGCTATTTAATGACTGTGATTGCTACTGCTTCGAATCCTCGATTCTCTGTATCCCGTGTAGATATTGACCGTCCTGGAATCACGTATACTATTGACACATTGCGAGATATTCATGCGCTGCGACCAGATGCTGAGCTTTTCTTTATCACAGGTGCTGATGCGTTAGCAGAGATTATGAAATGGAAAGATGCCAATGAGATGTGGGATTTAGCGCATTTTGTCGGTGTAACGAGACCGGGGTATTCGACAAATCTCAAGAAACTCGATGTGCCGCAAGATGCAGTAGATGTTATTGAGATTCCAGCGTTGGCAATCTCATCAACGGATATACGCAGACGATCTCATGACGGTGAACCAGTATGGTATCTCGTTCCTGATGGAGTAGTGCAGTATATTTCAAAGCATGGCTTGTATGCTAGTGAAATGCAAAACTCATAACTGCAAAGTGTCAAGATTTCCGATTACGATAAAAGATACGATATCCCATCAACTGGTTGGAGTTACTGTGAGTGCAGTCCTCGAAGGTAAACCAGATAAGAATCTTATTCTGGTTACAGGTCGTTCCCATCCAAAGTTGGCTGAAGACGTAGCAAAGAAACTCGGTATCGATGTTCTCGAAACTACTCAGTACGACTTTGCAAACGGCGAAATGTATGTTCGCTATACACAGTCGGTTCGTGGTGCTGATGTATTTGTTTTGCAGACAGCTACGCAGCCTACAAATAAGTACATTATGGAGCATCTTATTATGATTGATGCTCTTAAGCGTGCATCGGCGAACTCAATTACTGCTGTATGCCCATTGATGCCATATTCCCGTCAGGATAAGAAGCATCAGGGTCGTGAGCCTATCTCTTCACGTCTTGTATTTGATCTTTTGCACACTGCAGGTGCAGATCGAATCATGTCCGTTGATTTGCATGCTGCTCAGTCTCAGGGATTCTTCGATGGCCCAGTAGATCACTTGCAAGCTATGCCAGTACTTGTTGATTATGTGCGTGATTGCCTTGATTTGACTAATGTGGCAGTTGTATCTCCAGATGCAGGCCGTATCAAAGTGGCAGAGCAGTGGGCACAGCGTCTTGGTGGTGCTCCATTGTCCTTCGTCCATAAGACACGTGATATTACACGTCCAAATCATGCAGTTGCTAATCGTGTCGTTGGCGATGTTGAAGGCAAAGATTGCGTTCTGGTGGATGACTTGATTGATACTGGTGGCACAATTGCTGAGGCATGTCATGTCATTATGGCTGCTGGAGCTAAGTCGGTTACTGTTGTTGCAACCCATGGCGTGCTCTCTGAGCCTGCTGTTGAACGCTTGAAGAACTGCGGTGCACGTGAAGTGGTTATTACCGATACTGTGCCAATTCCGGAAGAAAAGCGTTGGGCCGGATTAACAGTTCTCAGTATTGCGCCATTGCTTGCTTCAGGAATTAAGGCTGTATTCGAAGATACATCGATGGCTAAAGTCTTTGATAGTTATCCAACTCATCATCAAGGACAGTTCCAATTTGGCTAAAGCATAGTAATACAGCTAAGTAAATAAACAAAGGTAATAGGGCGTGTTAGGAGGAAACTTCTAGCACGCCTATTCATATATGTTTAAGAACATATGTTTAAAAACAAGTTCATGCATGTATAGGAACAATTAATAAATCCATCAGTGTAGGTAAATATCGCAGTAAGTAAAGTTACGTGATATTAGTGCTTAAGTAAATTAATGCTTCAAAGCAAGAGAATACGTATAGCTTAAAAGTTATCACGACACACGCGCGACATACCCTCGTGAGAAGTTATCGACCTGTGGTACAGTGTCTAAGTGGACATTCCCCCATGGTGTAATGGCAGCACACGGGTCTTTGGAACCCTTAGTCTTAGTTCGAATCTAGGTGGGGGAGCTGCAAGAGGGAGCCGGCGGTCAGTTTTAGTTCTGATGCGTCGGCTTTTTCTATATAAATATATAGAAAGGAGTCATATTATGACTGCTCAAACAATCGATACATGGCTCACTGATATGGACGGTGTCCTCGTTCATGAACAGCGTGCATTACCAGGTGCTGCAGAATTTATTCAAGCTTTACGAGATAACGATAGGAAGTTCCTCGTTCTCACAAACAATCCAATGTATACGCCACGTGACTTGTCTGCACGTTTGCGTCTTTCGGGAATTGATATTCCAGAAGATCATATTTGGACTTCCGCGCTTGCAACTGCACAATTCGTTTCTCAAACAATTCCAAATGGATCAGCGTATGTCATCGGTGAAGCAGGATTAACAACCGCTCTTCACGAGGCTGGTTATATCTTGTCAGATCGTGATCCGGATTACGTCATTCTTGGAGAGACTCGCAATTATTCGTTTGAGGCGATCACTACTGCAGTCCGTTTGATTTTAGGAGGAGCGCGTTTTATTTCGACGAATCCTGATAATGCAGGGCCAAGCGACCAAGGAATTTTGCCTTCTACTGGTGCGGTTGCAGCGTTGATTACGAGCGCAACAGGACGCGAGCCATACTTTATCGGCAAACCAAATCCAATCATGTTCCGTACCGCGTTGAATCGTTTGGGTGCTCATTCGGCTACAACCGCGATGATTGGCGACCGCATGGATACAGATGTTATTGCGGGCGTTGAAGCTGGCTTACATACATTCTTAACTCTTACGGGTGTAACGACTAAAGATCAGGTGGAATCCTTCCCATATCGACCGAGCCATGTCGTAGATTCCATTGGTGATTTGATTCCTATCGCTGAAAGTGGAGTCGTAGAGGAGTAGTGAATGTATTATTTCTGCTACTGGGTGTTATCTATATTTACTAGAATTGATAAAGTATTCGGTAGCAGAAATAGTAAGTCTGAGAAGTTAAGATCCCTCAGTGTACATGAAAGAATAGGTTAGTCAGATGAGCATTACAGCAGCAATCGTGTTAGCAGCGGGCGATGGTACCCGTATGAAGTCTTCAACTCCGAAAGTTTTGCACTCAATTGCAGGAAAGACCTTCCTCCAGCGTGTGATGCTTGCTGTAACGGCGACAAAGCCGCAATCAGTTGCTGTAGTTGTACGTAACCAAGCGGAACGTGTTTCTCAAGCTGCATTGAGTTATGTAAGCGATGCTGTTATCGTCCATCAAGATGAAATTCCAGGTACTGGTCGTGCAGTTCAGTGTGCTATTGAGGAATTGAAGAAGCGTGGAGAACTACATGGCACTGTGCTGGTTACGGCAGGTGACATGCCTATGCTTGACGGTGATACATTGACAGATCTGGTTCGTGTACATGAGGACAGCTCAAGTGTAGCTACTATCTTGAGCTGTAAATTAGACAATCCATTTGGATACGGACGAATCATTCGTGACTCCGCTGGTGGGTTTGTACGCATCGTAGAACAAAAAGACGGTACGGATAGCGAATTAGCTGTTAATGAAGTTAATACTTCTGTCTATGCGTTTGATGCTGATGTTCTTGCTAAGTCTATTGAAAAGCTAAACTCTGAGAATTCGCAGGGCGAGTTTTATCTTACTGATGCGTTAGCAAATGCACGCGAAATTGGTAAAGTTGGAATCGTCACAGTATCTAATCCGTTGCGCGTAGAAGGCGTCAATGATCGCGTTCAACTTGCAAAACTTGCCAAGGCATATAATCAGGAAATCTGTGAGCATTGGATGCGTGAGGGTGTAACCATCATGGATCCAGAAACGACATGGATAGAAGATGATGTTCGCATTGAAGCAGATGCAGTTATCCTACCGGGTTCATATTTACAAGGACAAACTTGCATTGCATCTGATGCGGTTATTGGACCAGATACCACATTAATTAACGCTGTTATCGAGCGTGGAGCGAAAGTTGAACGCTCACGTGTAGAAAGCACCCATATCGGTGAAGAAGCAAATATTGGTCCTTGGACATATTTGCGCCCAGGTAACGAACTCGGTAAGGGAACGAAGGCAGGAGCTTTCGTTGAGATGAAGAAAGCTATCATCGATGAAGGTACTAAGGTTCCTCATCTGAGCTATGTGGGCGACGCTCATATCGCACATCATACAAATATCGGTGGTGGCACAATTACCGCAAATTATGATGGCGTGCATAAGCATCATACCGAAATAGGCGCGAATGTTCATATCGGTGCTGGTAATATGTTTGTAGCACCGGTAACAGTAGGCGACAATGTGACTACAGGCTCCGGCTCGGTAGTTCGTCATGATGTTCCAGCAGATTCGATGGTGTACTCCGAGAATTCGCAACATGTTGTCGAAAATTGGAAACCAGCATGGGAGCGTGATGCGCAGTAAGACGCAGAGCATATGCGATGTCATACGATGCATCGTAGATAATCAGAAAAGTTTTTAAGAATTAAAGTATTAAGGATAAAAGTGGCAGCTTTTAAAGAATCAATTGAAATGGCTCGCACAGCAGCACTTGCAGCTGACGAGATGAAGGGTGACGATATCGTTGCCTTCGATGTATCCGAACCTTTGGGGCTAACTGATGTCTTTTTGATAGCGACAGGTTCATCGCCACGACACGTTTTGTCCATTGCAGAGGAAATTGAAAAGCAATTGCACCTTCAGCATTCGATGAATCCACGCGAACGTGAAGGCCTCGAAGAAGGGCAATGGGTTCTTCTCGATTTTGGTGATATCGTTGTCCACGTCATGGATCAGGATTCGCGTGATTTCTATGATTTGGAACGTTTGTGGAAAGAATGCCCACGTATTGATTTAGGGCTTCCACAGCGTAATGATGAAGATGCTAATAACGACAGCGAAGAAGACGACGATAACTTCGCCTACTAAATATGTCGATTAAACATTAACTCTGAAATAGACGTTGCGTTCCAATTGAGGTTAATTTTATGGCACAACCGCTCAACGACATTACTGCAAGTACTCAAGGTGAAGCAAATCATGCGCGTTATATAACATTAGTGCGGCATGGACGCACACAGTACAATGCGCAGCATCGTTTGCAGGGTCAAATCGACATTCCGCTTGATGAAGTGGGTCGCTGGCAAATTCGTCAAACTGCTGAAGAATTGAGAAGACTATATGTCCGTGAAAGCGATGAAAAGCCACTTGTTGTCGCATCTACGCTCGGGCGTGCACAAGAAACAGCGCACGCGTTTGCTGATGAATTGGGGCTGACAGTACATGTGGATGAACGTGTGCAGGAGCGTAATTTTGGTGAGCTCGAGGGTATGCCTGTTACCGAGATGCAGCAACGCTGGCCTGAAGATTTTGAAAGTTGGCGAAATTTCGGTGATGGCGAGCTTAGCCATGGTGCTGAGCCAAAAGCTGACGTCGGTCTTCGCGGTGCACAAGCTGTAGATGATTGGGCTCATACAGTTAACTCTGATACAGAACTTTTTGTGTTTTCACATGGAGCTTGGATTAATCAAACTGTTCAGACGCTTATGGGGTGGAGTGAATTCCATAATGATTTCGCTGATCTCGTAAGCATGCGTAACGCATTTTGGACCAGGCTCATGCTTTTCGATATGCCAGATGGAACTGAACGATATCGTTTGATTGATTACGCGCACGGGCCAACTGCGGCATATACGCAAGATTGGGATAATCCGCAGCTGTAACTATAGAATTTGCTGTGTAAGGCTACTGTGCAGCTATGCGAGACATAGTATGAAGTATGAATCGTACACAGACCGACACGTTTGCGCAACGCACACTTCTCGTGTACAGTAGAAATGTTTTTGGGGCTATGGCGCAGCTGGTAGCGCATCTGCATGGCATGCAGGGGGTCACGGGTTCGAATCCCGTTAGCTCCACAAATTATAAGAGCTGTCTGGGTAAAACCAGATGGCTCTTTCTGTTACTACCTTTAATTTGATAGAATGGTAGTGTTGCTAGGAGGTGCCGTGGTTCTTGAAAACAAGATGAATATTCAAGATTCATCTCAGCTTGCGCGTGAAGAAGAAAAACTGAGTAAGCGCAAGGCGATTAAGCTCTTTGAAGAGAAAATCTTGGATAAATTCGAACCTGGAACTTTCGATACCCTTCAGGAAATCCATAGATATCTATTTGAAGATATTTATGAATTTGCTGGTCAGGTAAGAACTGTGAATATTGCCAAAGGTGGCTTTCGCTTTGCTCCTGTTATGTATCTCGAAGCTGCCCTCACACACATTGACTCTATGCCACAAACAAACTTTGATGAGATTATCGAAAAATATGTTGAGATGAATGTAGCTCATCCGTTTCGTGAAGGAAATGGCAGGAGCATGCGTATTTGGCTCAATCAGCTTCTCAAGAAAGAAGTTGGTTTAGTCATTGATTGGAATGCCGTAGATAGGGAAGACTACCTACTTGCTATGGAACGCAGTCCGATACGCGATACGGAGATTAAGCATGTATTGAAAAAAGCTTTAACAGATAAAATTGATGATAGCGAGACCTATATGAAGGGTTTGGACACGAGCTATTACTATGAAGGGTACTATGCATATAGAGCAGAGGAACTCTGAGATTGAGCAGACTCTGTGCCATCCGAGTGTCTAGCATTTCCTTTTTTTGCAATGTATGACGAATGGTGTAGTGAAGAATTGTCCAAGATAATTTGATAAGTTCTTCTCACTAAGACCAGTTCCGCTCAGTATTCAATATATTGAGTCCAGGGCTGGTTATTTTTATATTGGTGGAAATAATTCTTAGTGTTCAGCAAATAGCTAGAAATAAACATAGAAATTTGAAGGCTGAGGTGTTCCTTGACATTAAGGCTCAGCCTTCACAAGCAGCTTGTTAGCAAATGCGAGTTTACTTAATAATCCTTCTCAATTTCCATAGATGCTGGCCAATGTCCTAAACCGGTTCTCTGGTCAAGTCCGCGAAGTTCATCTCTATCCTCATCGCTGAGAGAGAAATCGAAGACTTCAAAATTGCTCAAAGCATGTTCTTTCGAGGAAGCCTTTGGAATGACCACGATATTTTCTTGAATTAAATAGCGCAAGATAGTTTGAGGAACCGATTTGCCGTACTTTTCTGCAACGCGCGCAATAGCTGGGTCAGTCAAAATACCGCCTTGACCTTGTCCAAGCGGTGACCAAGACTCATGAACAATATCTTGGCTAGTCAAATATGCGTGCATCTTTTGCTGCTGCCAGCGCATATGCGTTTCAATCTGATTGATTACAGGCTTAATTTCTGCATTATCAATGATTTCTTGAGTAAGAAGATGATTGAAATTCGACAGACCAATCGAGCGAATACGTTCATCCTTTACAAACTGTTCCAACGCGCGATACGATCCGAGGCTATCCGTCATAGGCCAATGAATGATAAACAAATCCACATAATCAGTGCGTAATTTTCTAAATGACTCTTCAAGCCCACGCATTGTTTCGTCATATCCGTCAGTTTGCACCTTACTTGTGATAAAGAATTCTTCGCGAGGAATGTTGCTTTCCTCTACAGCTCTTCCTACGCCTTCCTCATTGCGATAGACCTGAGCGGTGTCGATATGACGATACCCAACTTCAATTGCATTTTCTACTGAGCGCTTAGTGTCTGATGGTGGAATTTGATACGTGCCGAAACCAAGAATTGGCATTTCATATCCGCTGTTTAGCTTGATATATTCCATAGAAACCTCCATAAAATATGTTGATATATATAATAGTGGTCTAGTCCAGTGATGAAAAATTATTCGAAAAGAATTTGCTCATAGAGTAGAGGATGAGCTTGGAGGATTGGATACTTTCATGGGGCATATTGCGAACGGCTCACAACACCTCACATTCTACCGAAATTCGGCACTTTAGCGTAAAGTTATATAGGCGAAGTTTGATGCATCACAGAGGTAGACAGCACAAGAATTAGTTTGCTGAAAAATAGATGCACCAGATATGCCGAGCAGAGATAGAAATATTAGAGCAGCGTAAGAGCTACGAGTATGAATAGGGGTGATGAGTTATGATGCGTGTATTTAGCACTGTAAACGGACGAACCGAGCAGATAGCGAAACCCGAACGTGGTGCATGGGTCAATTTAACTAACCCTTCAGACTCTGAGCTTGCTGAGATTGCGGATACATGCAAGATTGATCTTGCTGATTTGCGTGCTCCTTTGGATGATGAAGAGCGCTCGCGTGTGGATGTTGAAGACGGTTACACAATGGTTATCGTGGATATTCCTACCGTCGAAGAGCGTGGCGGACGCGATTGGTACGAGACCATCCCATTGTCAATTATTGTGACGGATGATTTGATTGTTACTGTTTGCATGGAAGATTCTATGCTTTTGCAGCCATTTATGGATGGTTCAATTCGCGGTTTTAATACTTTTATGCGTTCACGCTTTATCTTGCAAGTTTTGTATCGTAACGCTTCCATGTATTTGCGTTATCTGCGCATTATTGATCGTGAAAGCGATAAACTCGAAAATCGTTTGCAAAGCTCGACTGCAAACCGTGAGATTCTCTTACTTATGGAGCTATCTAAGTCTTTGGTTTACTTCACGACTTCTTTGAAATCTAATGAAGTCGTGCTGGAAAAACTGACGAATTTGCAGCGCTTCCGTTATTACGAGGATGATGCTGATTTGTTGGAAGACGTTATTACAGAAAATAAGCAGGCTATTGAGATGGCAAGCATTTATCAGTCCGTTTTGCAGGGAATGACTGATGCTTTTGGCACGATTGTGTCTAATAACGTGAATAATGTGATGAAGACATTCACGATTATTTCGCTCGTTATGGCTATTCCAACTATGATTTTCTCTTTGTACGGTATGAATTTCGATGAAATGCCGTTGTTGCGTACACATGGGGGATTCTGGATAGCAATTATCGTCTCTGTGGCTTTATCTGGATTAGCTGCATGGATTTTTACTCGTTCTAACCGTTTTAATTAAGCCAAATAAATAGTGTACGAGAAATGAAAAATATGTTCTGGAAAGACATAGTGCAACGAGTGCGAATTACATGTGCTGGTGTTATGAGTATCGTAGCGCTTTCTAGTCTCAGTGCTTGCGCCGTGACAACGAGTAATATCGAGTCTAGTGATGTTGTGGGGCCAACGATAAAAATTGGCATTGCTTTTGATCGTCCTGGTTTAAGTCTTTTCCAAAATGGTTCTGTCTCCGGCTTTAATGCACAGATTGCTCAGGCTATAGCGTATGATTTAGGCTATTCTGCCGCGCAAATTGAATGGGTAGAAGTAACTGACCAAACTCAAGACCAACTCTTTCAATCAAGCGATATCGATATGGTTGTAGGCGTTTCACAGTATTCTCAAGTGTCATCTAAAACGCATAACGTTGAATTTTCTGGCCCGTATGTTTCGGCTCCTTTGGGAATTTTAGTAAGATCACAAAATGCGACTAAACTTCGTAGCATTGATGATTTAGCGAATAAAAATGTGTGTTCGGTTGCAGGGGAGAATTCTGATAAGCTTACTGCAAACGATGTGAGCACACTCATGAGTGGTGCAAATCAGGTCTTCATACAGCAGACGTATAGCGAATGCATGTCTGCACTTGCCACCACGACAGTAGATGCGGTGGTAGGAGATTCATTAGTTCTGGAGCAACTCCAACGTCGAGCAAGTGGGCAAAACTTTGCATTGAACCTCTCTGATAATGACGAGCTGGACATATCGTACGGTGTAGCAGTTCCATCAGGGGATGTGCGTTTATATGCGAAGATTCAGACTTTGCTCGCAAAAATCGTACAGGACGGTCGTTGGAATCGGTTTATATCCAATATCAAAAATTCATCCGCACACGCACAAATTAAAAATCTTAAAGCTCCTGCGATTAAACAACCACCTGATGAACAATAAGGCTATTTTTGGGTGTTAAAGTCCATATGGGCTGTGAAAATTTGATTAGTTTGAGGGCTCATTCTCCTGAAAGCGAGATAATCATGGAACAATTTGCAACTTCAGAACCAGCATGGCGTTATAACGCGCAACTGGCTCAAAAAATTGAGGAACATTGGCAAGAAAAGTGGGATAAGGAAGGCACCTTCTGGGCAGCGAACGTAGAAGGTACGATGACAGATGGTGAAGGAAATCTAGCAGGAGATCGTAAGCCTTATTTTGTCATGGATATGTTCCCATACCCATCTGGACGAGGACTTCATGTGGGTCATCCATTAGGATATATCGCGACCGACGTGGTTGCTCGCTTCCACCGTATGAAGGGCGAAAATGTTCTTCATACTTTGGGTTACGATGCATTCGGATTACCAGCTGAGCAGTTCGCAGTTCAGACAGGACAGCATCCTCGCATTACTACGGAAGAAAATATCGCAAATATGCGACGTCAGCTTCACCGTATGGGCTTGGGGCATGATAGTCGTCGTTCTTTTGCAACTATTGAGCCAGGATATGTTCACTGGACCCAGTGGATTTTCACTCGCATTTTTAACTCGTGGTATGACGAAGAATTTGTACGTGCAGACGGAGGGAAGGGAAGTGCACGGCCAATTTCGGAGCTTATAGAAAAGTTCCGTTCTGGGGCCATGGCTATTCCTGGTTTCGATGACGTATCGTGGGACGACCTGGAACCAAAGCAGCAAGATGATGTGCTCAACGAATTCCGCTTAGCATACATTTCTAAATCTCCAGTTAATTGGTGCCCTGGATTGGGAACAGTTCTGGCTAATGAGGAAGTTACCGCGGACGGACGTTCAGAGCGAGGGAACTATCCTGTATTCCAGCGTGAATTATCCCAGTGGTCTATGCGCATTACCAAGTATGGTCATCGCTTAATCGAAGACTTAGATACAATCGACTGGCCGGATAAAGTCAAGTCGATGCAGCGAAATTGGATTGGTGAGTCGCACGGTGCATCAGTTCATTTTGAAGTGCCAACTTCTGATGGTTCTGGAAATCAGGATCTCGAAGTCTATACAACTCGTGCCGATACTCTCTTTGGTACCACCTTTGCGGTTGTTGCGGTTGATCATCCATTGCTTGATCATGTACCAGCAAATTGGTCGGCTGACATTCCACAAGTGTGGCGTGGAGGTTACGAAAACTTAGCTGAGGCAGTTGTAGAATACCGCCGCCAAGCAATGGCGAAGACTGCCATGGACCGCGTTAATGATAACGGCGCAAAGACAGGTTTCTTCTCGGGTCTATATGCGATTAATCCGATTACAGGTGCTCAGATTCCTGTATTTGTTTCGGATTATGTGCTGATGAGCTATGGAACCGGCGCAATTATGGCAGTTCCGGGAGGTGATCAGCGAGATTACGATTTTGCTCAGGCATTCGAACTTCCGGTAATTTATACCGTAGAGCCAGACGCTGCTTCAGGAGAAACACTTGCTGATGATTATGAAGGTCAGAAAGCATACACTTCTCATGAAGGTCGTGTTATAAATTCGCATGTCACATCGACTCACGTAGGTTCAGTTGATTTGAACTTAGACGGAATGGAAGTAGATGCTGCGACACAAGCAGCAATCGCATGGCTCGAAGAGCAGGGTGTCGGAAAGGGCACCACTTCTTATCGCCTTCGTGATTGGCTCTTTAGTCGTCAGCGTTACTGGGGTGAGCCATTCCCAATCGTTTATGATAAGAATGGCGTTGCACATACTATCCCAGATAGTATGCTTCCTCTTAATCTTCCTGATGTACCAGACTATAGCCCTCGTACATACGATCCGATGGATAGCAACACTGAACCAGAAGCTCCACTGAGTCGTAACGAAGAATGGGTTAATGTTACTCTCGATTTGGGCGATGGAAATGGTCCACAGGAGTATCGTCGCGATACTAATACCATGCCGCAATGGGCAGGTTCGTGCTGGTACTACATGCGCTATACCGATCCACAAAATCCAAATGAGATGGTAAATCCAGAAGAGTTCAACTATTGGCTCGGTGCTAATCACAATGACACTGTTGGTAAGTCTGGTGGCGTTGATTTGTACGTTGGCGGTGTCGAACATGCAGTTTTGCACTTGCTGTATTCACGTTTCTGGCATAAAGTACTCTTTGATCTTGGTATTGTTAGCACTCCAGAACCATTCCATAAGCTCTTTAACCAAGGCTATATTCAGGCATACGCATACACTGACGAGCGCGGACAGTATGTTCCAGCTGCAGAAGTAGAAGAAGTTCCTGGTGATAACGGGGAAATTACCTATGAATGGAACGGTCAGAAGGTTAACCGTGAATTCGGAAAGATGGGTAAGAGCCTTAAGAATATCATTACACCTGATGATATGTACGATGAATACGGTGCAGATACCTTCCGTCTTTATGAAATGAGCATGGGGCCTCTTGATGAGTCTCGCCCATGGAACGTACGCAATGTCATCGGTTCGCAAAGATTCCTACAGCGTCTATGGCGAAATGTTATCGACGAAAACACCGGCGAAGTCATCGTAAGCGAAGATGAACTTGACGACAAGACTGCTAAGCTCCTCAATAACACCATTGCGGAAGTTACTGAGGAAATGGAAAATATGCGTCCAAATACGACGATTTCTCGCTTGATTGTACTTAACAATCACTTGACGTCGTTCGATGCAGCTCCTCGAAAGGCAATTGAGCCACTGATTTTGATGCTCGCTCCTATAGCTCCACACATTTGTGAAGAGCTGTGGAATAAGCTAGGACATGAGAAGTCTATTGCTCACGCACAGTGGCCACAAGCAGATGAGCGTTTCGTTGGAAACGATACCGTAACCGCTGTTGTTCAGATCAAAGGCAAGGTTCGCGGAAAACTCGAAGTTAGCCCTGACATTAGTGCTGAAGATCTTGAAGCTCAAGCTTTGGCTTTGCCTGCCATCGTCGAGCGTCTTGGCGGTGTAGCACCTCGTAAAGTTATCGTTAAAGCTCCACGAATTGTATCTATTGTTCCTGGGGAATAAGAGCGGAATAATATCGGAATCATTGAAGGATGTGGATAGCAGCGAAATAGAATACTATTTCTTCTGAGCCAATCATCCTAAAACTGTTCAGAGTGTTTGCTCTTCGTATGTTGCAGTTATGCAGACGAAGAGCAAACACTTTTGTATATTGTGACATTACGAGTGCTACTGCTGAATGATTTGTAGAAAGCGGTTATTCGTATTCGGGTTTCTCCACATTCGTTCACATTTATTTTTAAGCTTGAATAGCTGAATCTTTCCGACCGACAATAGCTGTATGCGTACAGTATCATCGACACATTTAAAATCACTCAGTGAAGTAACTGCTCAGGATAGTCGGGAGAGTCCATTTGCAGAGATATCGCCAGCACATAAAGATTTTGACCACAGTGTGTTCAGTGAGAATAATTCTTTTCACTGTAAATCTCGCACACTAGATACTGTGAGCGATGGAAAGCATAGAAGAAATCAAGACAAAAAGACATCTTCGAAGAATGACTTTGCTTTTCTTTCGCTTTTACCACGCGTATTAGGTAACCCACAGTATAGTGCAGGTACAATTTTAGTATTGATATGTGCCCTAGCCGTAGTGATAACCCTACTGACAATTCAAAGTATTAATATAGCCAGTGCAAGTTTATCGAGTGAATCTCTTCATACAGAAGCGAGCCCTTTTCCTGGCAAGCAGGATAAAAAATCCACCGGAAATAAGGAGCATACAGGTCAATCATCCGATAAAAAAACTAAAAATGATGGGCAGCAAGAAACTCAAGCGTCAAATTCTAGCCAGAACTTAAATTCAGGCTCGACTGGTATCTATTCTTCCTCTCCTCAGGAACTTTCCTCATCTAGAAATGAGGTCTCAGACCAAGCGCCATCCGTATCACAACAGCAGGCATCGCCAGGTGTGGGCATTAATATTAACTCTGCTTCTCTTGAGGAACTTCAAGAAATTCCTGGAGTCGGTCCAACTTTAGCCCGACGAATAATTGATTATCGTATTGTCAATGGTCGCTTCACCTCGATTGAAGATTTATTATCAGTATCGGGGATAGGCGTCAAAAAATTTGAAAAGATGAAAAATCATGTTCGGATATAGTAGACATGATTTTAGACTTGTCATACCAGTTATCCTTTCATGGTCAGTCGCCGCTTATCTCATGTGCGATCTCGTTGCTACACGAAGGATCTTTGTGTATCGCATGCTTCTCATCGCATGTGCACTTATACTTACTGGACTTGCAGTGCTGAGTATGATAATCACTAAATCCCGAGGCAAAAGGGCGTATAAGAGTTTCTCATTAACAGCAGGATTGTCTGCACATACCGTGGTCCATAATGTATTCAATTCCTTCGTATACGTGCGTACATACGTGCTACTTTGTGTGTGCATAGTGATGTGCGTAATCGTTCGCTGTGATCTTGATTGGCTAAGATACAATGCAGATGTCCAATCAGAGTTTAGTTCCGTGAATTCATACGATATCTCAGCAGTTGTAAAAATAAACTCCCCAGTAATGACAACGCATGTGCGGGGTTTTAAGTGCAGTGTCCAATCGCGAGCTCTATCGATCCATAAAGATGGTGTACGACAGGCGAGCAGTATGTTGATGCGTATATATGGTCGATCTACTGCACAATGCAATCTTAAACGTGGAGCCCTGTACGAAGTTTCCGGTCAATTGAAAAAGAGCGAATATATTCGCGAAAAATGGATGCTTCAAATTGGCAAGACTACTCTGCATACTTCTTCAAAAGGAAATTTTGCTAACGAGTCCTTAGATAGTGTGAGACTGATACGGGATGCATCGGGGATAGATAATACAATTAATTTCATACAAGCACAGTTTTTGGCACAAACATCTAAGCTTGATGTGCAAGCTGCTATTTTGGTTCCCGGTATAACAATAGGCGTATTAGGAAGTGACGCGTACCTTATTGATGACATGGATCAGGATGGATCGAGCAACAGATCGACCTCGTTACGAATGGAAGCAAAGAAAGTTAAGGATGCGTTTCGAATAGCGGGAATTATTCATGTACTCGCTGTGTCAGGTGGGCATTTTGCCTTAGCGATTTCTGCCGTGACATGGATTCTTAAAAGATGGAGAGTGTATAGATGGATTCGTTCAATAGGAGTACTGTGCGCTAATTGCGCAGTATTTGCCATGATGTATCCATCGGATTCCACAGTACGTGCATTTGCTATGGGATTTGTTACTGCTGGATATACGGCGGTGGGACGACGTATACAAGGGTGTGCTTCGTTATGTACAGCAATTATTATTCTTCTACTATTTGATCCCTCTTATGCGGTCAGTATTGGATTCTCTTTATCATGTGCAGCAGTATTTGGAATACTAGTATGCACAAAACCACTAGCTGACTACTTAATGCATGTAATGCCGCGTAAGCTTGCTTTGCCATGTGCAGTTACTATAAGTGCTAATTGTGCAACTTTACCCATTTCTGTCGGCATAATGCCATCCATTCCGATATATGCAGTAATAAGCAATATGGTCGTGGCAATTCCGATGGATATAGCGACAGTATGTGGTTTGTGTGCACTTTCCATATCATGGATTATTCCAGAAGCTGGATTAGCTTGTGCATGGATTGCGGGTAAAGCAACTGAAGTAATCACTCAGGTATGTTTTATTATTCAAAGGCTTCCATTCGCTCAAGTGACATGCACTGCGGAACAACTGTTAGGAGTTTATTGCTGTATTGGACTTGTTGCATTAATTATCGCATGGGTCATCTCTCAAAAATCCAAGAAATCTGCCTTTGAAAAGAGCTATAGAATTCCGGTGAAGCAGCGGTGGATTCAATACTGGTCGCAGATGTGGAAAGATACATTAGGAATTGAACGCATTCTAAATAATGGGGGAGCTCGAGTATGATAGTAAGTTGTCCACGCTGACAAGGAAATTAGAGACATGGCATTGAGCGCAGTATACGTAATTAATGGGGGAGATGAATATCTCAACCTTCAAACTTCTCGCAAACTTCTTCATGATATAAGCGTAGAACTGCCTAATATGGAGCGTATCGACCTCGATGCATCTACGACGAGTGAATATGATTTCATAGAATCCGTCAGTCCTTCATTGCTCTCCGATGGCGCGATAGTTTATCTTGATAATTTGGAAAATAGCTCAGACAAACTTTCTGATGCTATAGATGCGTTTGCCACGGAGCATAAAAAACGCGTTGAAGGAGATTCTGTCGTCATTTGTCGTAAAAGTCCAGGTCAAAAAGGTATGGGACATGTTAATCGTCTCAAGAAATCAGGGGCAAATGTAATCAATGTTCCTCAGCTTAAGACCGAGCGAGACTATAGATCATTCATTACGGGTGAGTGCGAGCGATACGGTCGGTTTATGACTCCTGATGCCATCGCGTTACTAATCGGAGTACTATCAGGACGTACTGGTGAGATAGCTGCAATGTGTAATCAATTATGCTCGGATTTTGACGAGAATCCTATAACAGAGCATACGGTTTCGCTCTATATGGTGAGTAATCCGCAGGTAACTGGTTTTAATGTCTCAGATAAAGCTATGGCTGGAGACTTAACAGGCGCAATTGTTGATATGCGAAATGCTGTAGTCCAAGGTATGGCACCAATTGCAATTATCGGCGCGCTCGCTTCTAATTTACGGTCAATCGCAAAAGTTGCAGCAGTCGAATCTGGTCAAGTCAGCCAAAGTGAAGCAAACTTTAAAAATTCATGGGTTTATAACAAAGCTAAAAAGAATCTGCGTGGATGGACATCTCAAGGGCTGGCTCATGGCATACAGATGTGTGCGTGGGCAGATGAGCAGTGCAAAAAATCGGGAAATGACCCATTGTACGCATTAGAAAAAACTCTTGAATGTATCGCTTCTCACGGGAAAGTGACAGTCGAAGGGATGAATTCGTGACACAAGAATTTAGTGTAGATGTTCCGACATCTCAATTAATGCATGTCTTGGGTCATTATGTAGCAGAAGCTATGCATGGCGGTGATGTGATTGTCTTATCCGGACCGTTAGGTGCTGGCAAAACGACATTCACACAAGGGGTCGGAATTGGCTTGCAGATTAAAGAGCCTGTGGTTTCGCCAACTTTCACGATTGCAAGAGAATTGCAGGGACAATTTAGCAACGGAACTCACGCACATTTAATCCATGTTGATGCATATCGATTACCTGGCTCAGACAATGATGATGTCATGTATGAGGCGATGAATGCCAATGAACAATCGCAGCAATACGCGCATAATGCGGCAAATCGTCTACTAGATGAATTGGAATCATTAGGACTTGATGAAGTACTTGAAGATCCCGATGACAATACTGTAATTCTCATTGAATGGGGATCAATGATGGCTTCTGTTCTCGCAGATAACCGTCTGGAAATTGATATCGATAGATCTGTAACCGACAATCTATTAACGGAATCAGATGAATTAACGGGTGATGGTATGCGACGCGTGACATTGAGACCAGTCGGAAAGTCTTGGGAAAAGCGAGCGGCAAAAGTTGTGGCCGAATACTTGCATTACGTACAAGACTAGGCTATCCGCCTTTGATTAGATATAATCGGACTCGATATACTCCAACTCGATATACTTTGAGTAAAAAAGCAGATAAATAATCATGGGCAATGACAAACATGCTAGCTAAACTTGTGATAGAAGCAAACTGCGAAATATACACGAGACAATAACTAGCGGATAATAATATGAATGGCTCATGTCGTATGAGCTAAAGCAATAAGCGAGGAATACGTGACCTATATAGATATGACACATATGGCTCAGGCATTACATTTGGGCTTTGACACAGATATAGTGGCCGATTTATATCACAATCCGACGCTTGTTATCGATACATCATATGGTTTGACCGTAGGAGTTGTCGGGTATGCACCTTTGTATGAAGCAGATTCTCGCTCACATGTAGAGCTTCTTCAGCCAAGTATCATCAAAACGGTTGCGAATGCGGGTATGCAAGCACATGATATTAAGCGCATAGTAGTGGGGACCGGGCCTGCTCCTTTTACTGGGTTGCGTGCGGGGATAGTTGCCGCAAGGGCCTTGGGATTTGCTAATAACGTTGAGCTTTTGGGACAGAATATCCTTGAGGTTCAAAGCAATTGGAATAGGCTTGAAATAGCAAATATGAGTCAGTTTGCGGATTACAATGAGCAACTTCATGCAGCGCACTTAACACTTGCTGTAAATGATGCAAGGCGCAAGCAACTTTACTATGCGCTCTATGATGAAGCAGGCCGAGTACTGCTTGATATGAATATCTCTACTGCGGCCGATATAGCCCAGCAAGTTCGTAATCTTATGGATTCTCATGGTCGGCTTGATACATCTTCAAGAACGGTTATAGACATTATCGGACATGGCGCTCAAAAGTATGAGCAAGCTTGGCAAGATCTTCCAATAGGGGAAATTCGTGACGAGTCGGTTGTTCATGATGCTGGAGCAGCTGGTTTAGCGATTTTCGCGGCGAGTGCCGTCATGAATAGATTCCATGGAAATGATGTGTCGACTAATCCATTGTATTTACGTAGACCGGATGTGACGATTCCATCGTCGAATAAGCACATTCTGGGACAAACTGCTATCTCCTTGCATATTGGAGAGAAAATTGAGTAGTAATCTGTCCGAAAGTCTCATGGTAGAAAGTGCTACGCATGAAAACGATATAGAACAAATATCGTTTGAAAGGCTAAATATTCAGGAGTTAGCTACGCATGATGTGGAAGCTATTGCTAAGCTTGAGCGTGAACTTTTTGGTGTGGGCGCATGGAGCCGTGACACAGTGGCACAAGAGCTTCAAGCTGCAGGACGCACATATTTTGTTGCGCGTGAGATTACTTCCAGCAGGATAATTGGTTATGCGGGGATATGGTTCGATGGTTTTGATGCTCAAGTTATGACTATTGGTGTGGATCTGTCTTTCCAAAGGCGACATATTGCGACGCATCTCATGGACTTGCTCAAAAGCGAATCCATTCGACTTAGTGCTGAACGTATTCTTCTTGAAGTAGCTACAGATAATGATCCTGCGCTCGCTATCTATAAAGCGGCAGGATTTGAAATTTTCGGTTTGAGAAAAAGATACTACCAGCCAGAAGACAAAGATGCGTATACGATGGTATGCGAATTGAGAAAAGAATCAAATAACCCGATAGGTTTTAGTATCCCCTAAGAATGCGTGAACCTGAACAGCGTAACTATATGCATACGTAATCAGTGAGTATGGATACGAATAAAACGGAATTTAGCGAAGAAAGACAACGAGAAAGATAACGCAATGAGCGAACCAATTGTACTTGGCATAGAATCGACATGCGACGAGACAGCTGCCGCTGTAGTGCAAGGTAAGAATCTCTTATCTAATGTAGTGGCTTCATCGATGAATGAGCATGCGCGTTATGGAGGTGTAATTCCTGAAATTGCCTCCCGTGCTCATACTGAGTCGTTTATCCCTGTTGTCTCTCAAGCTCTTGAGGATGCTCACCTCGAATTAAGTGATATAGATGCGATAGCTGTGTCGGCGGGACCTGGTTTGGCGGGTTGTCTTGCGGTAGGGGTTTCCGGCGCAAAAGCCCTTGCATGGTCAGCAAATAAGCCAATTTATGGTATCAATCATGTTATTGGACATGTGGCTGTTACTCAATTGCAGTTTGGCGATGTGCCAGAAAATACTCTCGCGCTTATTGTTTCTGGGGGACACACGTCAATCTTGAGAGTTGGAAATATTGCGACTGACGTTCAGGTCATTGGTACGACTTTGGATGATGCAGCTGGTGAGTGCTTTGACAAAGTTGCTAGGCTTTTAGGATTCCCTTATCCTGGTGGACCTCACATTGATCGTCATGCACAATTAGGCGATCCGCATGCTTTGCAGGTTCCTCAAGGGCTGACACAAGGAAAAGCGGCAGCTGAGCATCCATACGATTTTAGTTTTTCTGGGGTCAAGACAGCTGTCGCGCGTTGGATTGAATCAGAAGTTGCACAGGGGAATGAAATCAATGTGGATGATGTGTGTGCAGCTCTTGCAGATTCTGTAGCTAATGTGTTATCTCGTAAAACCATTGCCGCAGCTAAGAGCTTTGACGCTGGAACAGTAATTGTAGGTGGTGGTTTTAGTGCAAACTCGCAGCTTCGTGAAGCTCTCGCACTGGCTGGTGAGCGAAGTGGAATAGATGTGAGAATTCCAGAGCTTAAATTATGTACTGATAATGGAGCGATGGTAGCTATGCTGGGTTCTAATTTGGTGAGTGCGGGGGTAAAACCATCTAGTCCTGATTTTTCTATCGACTCATCCATGGATTTGAATCGTATCTGCATGGAATAGTGACGTGTTGAGGTGCTCGGCAGATTTTGCGTGCGTTGTTTATATTGTTGCAAATTTGCCGATTAAACTCATGGTGAAGTGAGAAAACTAGGGGGACAGCTGCAGTTTCTTACTGATAATTAGGAGAAGAATGGTTGGGAAAACTCCAAAATTAATGTAATAGTTGGATTCGCAACCATATGTCGATTGCTGATAAGTATCGGATAAGTGTCTGACAAGAATCGGATAAGTATCTGGTGAGCATCAATTGGATAACAAAAAATCTCTCAGTTCATTGAACTGAGAGATTAATCTGTGCGCCGAACAGGATTCGAACCTGCAACCTTCTGATCCGTAGTCAGATGCTCTAATCCGTTGGGCTATCGGCGCAGCGCTTGTTGTTATTAACTTCAAGCAACGATGTATATAATAACCACTCTTTAATACCTGATGCAAGTTCGGCGTGTCGAGTATATTCCTTTCGCAAAAGACACTGCAAGTAATCCGATGCTTTACGATAGACTATAAACAGTGCAAACAATAGGAGAGTTATGACTACCAAGCCAGAAAATACAGTGAATTCTACCGCGAAGAATTCTTCTCATTTGAGTAGTGCTGAGCGTCGTCGAAAATCGTCACGATTCGTATCGGAACTCAAGAGAATCGCTGCTTCAGATCGTATTTCTGGTCTTATCATGCTTGGTTTTGCTTTATGCGGTTTTGTTCTTGCAAATCTGCCTTTCACTTACCATGCTTTTGAATCACTTCGAGAATATGTAATTCGTATACCGATTTTAGAAATTCATTTGTCGTTGGGGCAGTGGGCTCAAGATGGTCTTCTTACCATTTTCTTTCTGGTAGTAGGGTTAGATTTAAAGCAAGAGCTCACAACTGGATCATTGTCTAATATGCGTGCTGCCGCGGTTCCTATGATTGCAGCTGTTGGCGGTATGCTCGCTCCTGCGTTAATTTTTGTGGGGATGACATTTGCATGGTCATCCGTTACCCACGGCGTTGAGACAGTAGCTAACGGGCAGATTTTCCCAGCAGAAGTAGTGGCGCATGGTTGGGCGATTCCAACTGCTACGGATATTGCGTTCTCGTTGGCTATTCTTGCTTTGTTTGCGCGAGCTCTTCCGGGGTCTTTGCGAGCATTTTTGATGACACTAGCTACGGTAGATGACTTATTAGGCATTATTGTTATCGCTGTGTTCTTCTCGAATTTGCATCATGGATGGTGGGCTTTTGGAATTATTGCTGGTGCTCTAATTTGGGCATGGGCGATTCGTCGTGCAAAAGTACCATGGGTGATTGTTGCTCTTGCGGGATTACTTATGTGGTATAGCATGCATGAAGTTGGTATTCATCCAACTCTAGCGGGGGTACTCGCAGGACTGCTAACCCCATCTAGGCCTCTTATGGGAGAGCATGATGCTCGTGCTGAACGATATCTACATAAAATCGAGCCGTTCTCTGCTCTTCTCGCCTTACCATTATTCGCTCTTTTTGCAACGGGTATCCATTTTGATGAGCTCAGCGTTCGTCTATTCATATCGCCAATCGTTTTGGGGATTATCTTGGCTCTCGTTGTAGGAAAACCACTGGGCGTGCTCACAGCTTCCTGGATTTCGACGCATATTCTCAAACTTAAGTTAGCTTCAGGGCTTAAAGTTCGAGATTTGTTACCAATCGCGAGTGCATGCGGAATTGGCTTTACAGTGGCATTTCTTATGGCTTCACTCGCGTATTCGCAGCCGGAGCTCAGTAACGAAGCACGTTTTGGTGTGTTGGTTGGCTCGCTTCTTTCTGCGGCTATTGCTGCTATCTTGTTGAAACGTCAATCTGATAGGTTTGAGCATGCTGAAACAATGGAAGAGCGAGATTAGCCTTGTAAAATTTAAACTTTGAATTCACACATTAAGTCCGTTTAAGGAGAGTGATAATTACCATGCCATTTACTCCAGAATTTGATACCGATGTTGAGGAACTTACCGTAGCGCAAATTCGTGAAGCGGGAGATATTAAGCGCCTTGAACGCATTCGTGAAGAATTCCGTCAGGGGTTTAATCTCCTAGCTGATCTTGGGCCGGCAATTTGTGTTTTTGGTTCGGCACGTATAAGGACGGATAGTGCAGAGTATGAGCAAGGCAGATACATTGGTAAACTTCTAGCAGAGCAGGGATTTGCTGTGATAACAGGCGGTGGCCCAGGAGCTATGGAAGCTGCTAATCGCGGAGCCTTTGAATCTGGTGGAACCTCTGTAGGCATAGGTATCGAGCTTCCTCGTGAACAGGGGATTAATCCGTATGTTAATCTTTCGATGAATTGTCATTATTTCTTTACTCGCAAGACGATGTTCATGCGTTATTGTGATGGTTTAATTGTTCTTCCTGGCGGTATGGGCACTCTTGATGAGTTATTTGAGGTACAAACTCTCGTACAAACGCATAAGAGTCATTCTCGAGCAATCGTATTATTTGGTACTCAATATTGGTCAGGCCTTATTAATTGGTTGCGAGATACCGTGGCAGTTTCAGGAAAAGTTACATCTGCTGATTTAGATCGTTTTATTCTTACTGATGATCCCCAGGAGGCAGTGCGAATCGTAACGGAATCTGCGAAAGTTCGACACTAATACAACTTGTGAAGCTTATAAAGGTGGTGGTAGATGAGTTTCATATACCACCACCTTTATCATCGCATCCGCTGTTCTATTAACTCACGGTTATTTTGTTACTGCTAAGATCATGCCAGTTGCAATGGCAACGAGTGAATAATCGAATGAATCATTTCGTGAAAGCTCATCAAGAATCGTGCGAAGTGCAACTGCTTTCTCGCTTCTATCAGCAGCATCGGGAACCCCGCCATGCGAATCTTGGTTCCTCATTGCCATGGCATCAGTAAGAATCAACAAACCGTTAGATCGCAACAGGCGCTCGCTGTGGTTGAATGCGGAACGATAATTTTGTGGATCGCCAGATACAATAATCATGTCATAATCATGCGCATTTAATCGCGCCAAGAAAGTATCTGTATCAGTGTGAACACAACGCATTTTTGTGTGAGTATCCGGTAACGCATTAAAGATATTACGTGTGCGATTAGCATCTTCGGATGAATTGTTAACAACTGTCATTTGACCTTCATTATTCATCCCTGATACAAGCGCGGGGATTTCCAAGCCCGTTTCTGTGCCAACGAGAAGGACAGTTCGAGCGTTAATAAGCTGGGCTTGTAAATGCAAAAATTGTGCTTGTGATGAAGAAATAATGGAATGTGTATGGGAATTCTTCACCGCCTCGTTATAGATAGAGCGGCTTAAAGAGGATTGGTCGTCGTTGCTTGATTCCTCGATGAATTGCCAAGCTTTAGAAATTTGAGAGTACGTTGTGCTATTCATACGAATATTGTATCTTTAAGGCATGAGTACTCGCGAATCACAGCAAAAACTAGAGCATGAGCGTGTTCAAGTGCATGATACTGAACTCGGTATGGTCAACGATAGTGCAGATATGTCTTTTTCACAACGTGTGTATGCTGTGGTAAAGCGAATTCCTCGCGGTAAGGTAGCGACATATGGGCAGGTTGCGGCGTTGATTGGTTCGCCGCGAAGTTCGCGGTTCGTTGGTTTTGCTCTACATTCCAATCCTTACCAAGGTGTAGTTCCGTGTCATAGGGTTGTATTCAAAGATGGTTCGCTTGCACCGGGATTCGCATTTGGCGGACCTCAAGAGCAGCGTAAATTGCTGGAAGCTGAAGGAGTGCACTTCCTGGATAATGGGCAGACAGTTACTGTTGATATGACTCAGTATCAGTGGGAAGCATAGCAGGTGAAAAAGTTTGATTTTGTGCAAAAGGTTCGTGTGCTGCATGACACACGTCACTCATATCATGTGCTGAGGCTAAAAGTGTAGCCTTATGGTCATAAATTAATCTATTACACCCGGTGTTATACGGTGTATTGATATTTCCCGGTGCAGCCAAGATAAAGCGATCAAGATTTGCTGCCCACGTAGCTGTATTAAGTGCCCCTGAGCGATGCTGGGCCTGAGCAATGATAACGGTGGAGCCCAGTGCAGCAATAAGACGGTTGCGCTGGAGGAACCGATATGGCTCGGGAACAACGCACGGCGCGAGCTCGCTGATAATTGCCCCGTGACTATTCTGTATTCGTTCAAAAAGTCCAGCATTTTGTGCGGGACCAGTATAGTCCAAACCTCCAGCCATGACAGCAACGGTTCTTCCTGGATTATCCATTACGTCGAAAGCGCCTAAAGCACCCCAGTGGGCTGCGGCATCTGCGCCTAACGCTCCACCAGAAACGACAAGGTGACCGTGCAGTGCAGCGTACTTTCCGGCACTAAATGCAACACTTCGTCCGTAATTATTTACCGAACGTGAACCGACAATGCTCACAGGTTGACTACACGATACCAACGCGGATGGGTCTCCTAATCCCCATAAGCATAACGGTGCAGATGAATCCGTATGAAGAACTAAATCATAAAGCTGACGCGGCCAAAATGGGCTCGTCTCATCAATTATCCAGTATTTGTAATTACGAGTTAGCATAGATGCCAAAGAGACTAAGCTCATATGAGCATAAGATTCTATGGCAGCGAGCCAATGGGGTAGTACTTTATGCAATCTCTTTGATAGGGTTCTCGAATACGCAGTACTCATCACGCACTCATTTAAATCACTATAATCTGGAAGGCTATGCGTCATCTTATATTCGATACTCAGCTCTTGGAGACGAGACCATAAGGAGATGGCGTTACCCTGCTTGTATCGAGCAGATAAGAAAAACATAATTTCATCTGCTCCACTTGCGGCAAAAGTGAGAGCCGCATGGGCTATTGCTGTATCTGTGGGTGGTTGCATTTTAATCTCCAGAAAGATAAAGGGCTTGTGCAGCTTGGAAATTATCCATATCAGGTTGCGACTGACCAAATAAGTCAGTGATAGTCCATGCAAGGCGCAATATCTTATGTGCTCCACGCATAGTAATCGTTTCAGAACTCAATAATTTATTAACAGCTGAGATTATTTTTGTGTGGGTCTTTTCCATGAGCCAAGTGGGTGATGCCTGAGAATTTTTATCCCATCCGTATCCTTGAAAACGATAGTGTGCACGTTCGCGTGCTAGTCGTACATCTTCGCGCATGTGAGCGGAGTCGCCATAAAAATTTCTACCAAGAAGAGGACTATATTCTTGGACTGTACTGTTCGCTCGCGCCATAGTCGTTATGTGAGATACATTTATCTTCATATCTATACGATCAAGGATTGGTCCTGAAATTCGATGACGGTATCGTCGCAGTTGTATCGGAGTGCATGTGCATTCGCCATGAGAGCTCCATAATTTCCCGCATGCACATGGATTTTGAGCTAATACAAGCTGAAAATTAGCAGGATATGTCACTAAACCACGAGTTCTAGAGATAGTTACGTTATGCGTTTCTAGTGGAATTCGTAAAGCTTGTAAAACCGTACGGTCAAATTCCGCAGCTTCATCTAAGAAAAGAATTCCATTATTTGCTAAACTCACTGCTCCTGGTCGAATGTAACTACCGATTTCTCCGCCAACAAGCGAAGACATGGTTGCATTGTGCTGAACTCTAATAAAAGGAATGTCGTGAGTGAGGGTAGTACATGATGCAAGACCTCGAGCAGAGCGAATGCACGCATGTTCTACTGCTTGATTATGAGTTAAGTCGGGCATAATTGATGGAAGACGTCTCGCTAGCATAGTTTTTCCTGCTCCGGGTGGGCCTTGAAGGAGAATGTGATGTCCGCCGGCGGCAGCTACCTCCAGAGCCCATTTGGCATCGACTTGATCAAGCACATCCGCAAAATCAAGGTTAGAAGAGGACAATCCCTCTTCAATGTCAAACGTTGTATCGATATCTAAACTAAGAGATGATTTTGTGTTAACTGCATGAGTGGCAGCTTTATTCATGTTAGAACTCATGCTCGAACTCATGTTCGAGCTCGTATTCGTATATGTTAATTGTGTCCCTGTGGGCGCGGTTTCTTTCGATTTATGAGCAACAGGATATGAATCACTGACGAGCGCATATGATGTATGACCGGATGTATATTGAGGGATACTGTATAGCAATTCAGGCTGGGCGTCTAACACTTTTAAAAGATCGGTGAGATGGTTAACGCCAATTACATTCAAACCGTCAATAATATGTGCTTCATCGACATTTTGCGAAGGAAGAATAAGACGCGAGATTCCATGTGTATTTGCATGCAATGCTATGGGCAGTATAGATGGAATGGGAAGGACCGTTCCGTCGAGCGCGAGTTCTCCCATAATAATTGTGTCTTCAAGTTTGTCTGAATTAATACATTTCATCGCGCTAAAAATGCTAGCAACAATGCTCAAATCGTATCCAGCTCCGCGCTTAGGTAAGGACGCTGGTGAGAGATTGACAGTTACTCTCGTACGTGGCCACTTAAATTCTATAGCTCGACATGCTGTACGTACTCGTTCTTTAGATTGCATGAGGACAGTATCAGGTAGCCCAACCAAAGTGAAATATGGAAGTCCTGATGATATAAAGCTTTGGACAAGCACGGTATCTGTCGTCAGTCCATTTGTAGCTACTGCGAGAGCTGTTCCAATATTCATGACAGTATCCTCCTGACATGAGTAAGCTCTAGTACAGAACGGTTCTGGGCAATAATTCCTATGGCATCAAAGCGAACGATGAGCGGCGTGGAAAGATGATGCTGAGCAAGCCACATGACGGCTGCTTTCTTCATATGCATTTGCTTTGCAACTGTAATAGACTCAAGCGGGTCGCCAAAGTCCTTGGAACTTCGAGTTTTAACCTCAATAAAGACGAGAATTTGTTGCTGCTCAAGCGCCTCATGTGACAAGTCTTGTACAGTACTGGCGTTGTTTGATTCGGCAGATGAGATAGACGTTGATGGTTGAATAGCGACGATGTCTATTTCTCCAAAGCGACACTTCCAGTTTCTGTCGAGAACAGTCCAACCGAGAGTACTTAAATAATCGCATGCATAATCCTCGCCAAATGTTCCTAAATCGCGCTTCTCGTGGAGTGCTTGAGGATGTGCTTGATCTATAACCGATGTATTCATAATTCAAGTGCACCACAGGTGAACGTGAATTGGCGAGTGGAAAAAACAATGTGAACGAATGTGAATAACCGTGTCATCGCAGAAATATGTATGACTGACTATTACCAAAAAGCTGTGTTCTTCAGTCAGATTATCCGAGGAATTTATAGAAAAGCAAAAGTGCACGCAAGAATGGGCTTTGCACTGTGATATAAATGAAATATTGTGTAATGACACTATTCAAGGGTATACAGATTTTACTTAAACGACTGGGAAGAAGCCCTTCAACGTATTGAGCATGATGTGATGGATTGTATGCCCGGCGTAGATGTTTAAAACGTATAGTGTAGGTGCTGATGGAAAAGTTTTAAAGTAACAACGGCAATTGCCACGAAAATTCAGAGAAGGTCGAGAAGAATGTACGAATATAAAGACGAATAGATACGATAAGGAATATATAGGGTAGAAGAGAATAGGGACTTGTCAAAAACAAAATGTTGATATGAGTTGTGGCCCACCTTACATATAAAGATGAGCCACAGATTTTATGCAGGTTTATTAGAAATAGCACACAATGTGGCTACCCGTAACTTAGTGAAGCATTTATCGAGCGACCAAATCTGTTAACTCGCCAAGAACCAGCTCAAAGCTTACACCGCGCTCTTCAAAATGAGGCTGATGGCGTGTAGATTCCATAGCGCTTCGTACAAATTCACCTGCGATATGTGCAGCTTCATCTAGCGGTTTGCCAGCAAGCACTGCACCACTTAAGGAAGATGCAAACGCATCTCCCGTACCATGAATCATATAAGGGAGCTTGTCATGGGAGAGCTCAATCTTTCCAGCTGAACGAGTTGATGCTGAAGCGACAAAATTGCGAATCTTTCCATCATTTCGGTCGATTCCCTTAAGTACTACGTTTTTCGCTCCCAGATCGATGAGCTTGTCGAGAATCTCGTTCACTGTAGCATCGTCGATATTTTGACCAGGATAAGCTGAGTTAGTCAAAATGGAGGCTTCTGTTAGGTTAGGCATCAGTACATCAGCGCCGACTGCGAGACGTTTCGTTGCTTCGCACAATTCTTCAGTATATGTAGGATACATTTTCCCGCCATCGCCCATAACAGGATCAACTAAATGAAGAGCTTGAGGATATTCATGATATAAACGCTCAACCAAATCAACCTGCTCAGGGGACCCAAGGAAACCGGAATATACAGCATCAAGCTCTACGTTTTCAGCTTTCCATGCATCCAAGTACCCTGACAAGATTTCTGTTGTGTCATGGAAAGTATATGTTTTATACATAGTATGAGCAGAAAAAAGCGCTGTCGGAACTGGACATACATCGCAACCTGCTGCAGACAGAATTGGGATAGCGGCAGTCAGTGAGCATTTACCGTAACCACACATATCGTGAACTGCAGCGACACGTGGAATGTATAGGGGATTACGTTGATAAAGCACGTTACTGTGTGACATGAGCATCCTCTCGATGTAACAGATTTAATATTATTTCTTACTGTTAAGAATATCTACATGTATGGTCTATTTCAACCAATAAAATATACGATTTTCCTTGTAATTTCAAGCATTAATAAAAGGCTATAAGCAAACGTGATAATAGAAAGTGCGTGTTCGAGTGGTAACGGTCGTACAGTTAGGGGTATTGAATAAATTTTTATCTTCAAGTAAGGATTACCATGACAACACAGAACTATCATTTTGAAACATTGCAGCTCCACGTGGGTCAGGAAGAGGCAGATCCAGTAAGCGATGCGCGCGCTGTGCCAATTTATCAGACGACGTCGTACGTATTCCATGATTTTGATCATGCTGAAGCACGCTTCAACTTGAGTGATCCGGGGAATATATATGGACGTTTGAATAATTCAACTCAAGATGTGTTCGAAAAGCGTATTGCAGCTCTTGAAGGAGGCACAGCGGCATTGGCTGTTGCTTCTGGCGCGTCTGCAGTATATTACGCGTTTAAGAATATCGCTGAGCAAGGCGATCATATTGTTGCAGCGAATACCATTTATGGTGGCACATATAATTTGCTTGCTCACACTCTTCCTCGCGAGGGAGTGACTACTACATTCGTTGACCCATCTGATCCACAGAATTTTGAAAATGCAATTCAAGATAATACGAAGGTTGTTTTCTTCGAGACATTTGGAAATCCAAAGTCCGACCTCGTAGATTTTGAAGCCATCTCAGAAATTGCTCATCGTCATCATATTCCAGTTATCGTTGATAATACTTTTGCTACTCCTTATCTTTTCCGCCCATTTGAGCATGGTGCAGATATCGTAGTTCATTCTGCAACGAAGTTCATTGGTGGTCATGGAACTACTCTTGGTGGTGTAATCGTTGAAGGTGGTAAGTTTGACTGGGCGGCAGTTCCTGGTAAGTTCCCAACTTTGACTACTCCAGACAATAGTTATCATGGGTTGAATTTCTATGAAGCTCTTGGCGGAGCTGCGTTTGTTACTCGAATTCGTGCAATTATTTTGCGCGATACGGGTGCTGCAATTTCACCAATTAGTGCATGGATCCTCCTGCAAGGCACAGAGACGTTGTCTTTGCGCGTAGAACGACATGTAGAAAATGCGCTGAAAGTGGTGAAATATCTACAAAGTGTTCCTGAAGTTGAATCCGTAAGTCATCCAAGTATTGAGGGCCGCAAGGATCATGATTTGTACGAAAAGTACTTCCCTCAGGGAGCGGGGTCTATCTTCACTTTTGATATCAAGGGTGGTAAGGAAGCAGCGCGCGTATTTATCAATAATTTGCATCTGTTTAGCCTGCTTGCCAATGTAGCAGATGTGAAGAGCTTAGTCGTTCATCCTGCGTCGACAACTCATTCGCAGGAAACTGAGGAAGAGCTTGCATCTCAGGGAATCTCCCAATCAACTATTCGTTTGTCGATTGGTACAGAATACATTGACGACATTATCGCTGACTTGCAAAGTGGCTTTGATGCTGTTCGTGAAGCTGGTCTTGCGCAATAAATTGTAAAGCCATGGCGTAACACGTGCATATAGTGTGGCGGATATGGTTTGAAAGAATCAGGGGGAGTGTGTTATTAATAAATCCACAATTAATAACACACTCCCCAAATTTTGGCTCTTAAGTCCAGTCAACTAAATCTTGAATAAAATCTTTCTCAAAAATAGATAAAAATAGGTAAGAGATAAAAATTGTGTTGGCGACTATCCATTCTTCTTTAATCAAGTAGCGAATCAAGATAATCTTGAGCAAGTACATATGCGGCACCAATAATTGCCTGATCGGATGAACACATACTTTTATAGACAATTGGTCTGCCGCCAAAACTCGACTGTCCAAAACCAGCCTGTCCAGAACCTGGTAAAAACATATGTGGGGTTAAAGTTCTTACTCGAGTTTGAAGATCAGCTATATCTGAACTATCCAAATAACGTGCTACCTCTCCGCCTAGAATGACCGGAACTTGAACAATCATGCGAATATTATGAATAAGTAGTGCGAGATTGTCCATATAGGTATTGAAAGCTCGAGTATAAGTGTATTCACCGTCTCGTGTGTGATTAATGAAATCCTGCATAGAAGACGCATTGATTCCTGGGAAATTAAGCAGAGATTGAGAACTGCAATACATTTGTGCGCACCCAATTTGCCCGCATATGCAACGATACAGTGACGAATCATTCATATCGCGGGAAGCCTTGGTAAGTGGAGAATCCTCAGGATGAAGAATTGAGTGTTCAACAAAACTTGAATTTTTTACGTAACGACCAGAACGAATAAAAGCGCTACTCATCATTGGATTTAAATATAAACACACACTGTCAACAATGTCTTTATTATATAAAGTTTCCGCTGCAGCTAAAGCAAGCGGTTCTCTCATAATTCGAACGCGATAACTTAAACGAGACTCAATAGTGGTGCGAAGTCGCATTTCCCGCGTCTCATCAAGTGCCGCATGAGAGGAAACAGTGACACCAATTCCGCGCAAATGGCGCGTATCTATATGGCTGTCATCAATAAAAGATTCAATGGCTAATGCCAGACTGTCATAAAAATCAGGCATATTAAAACTTCCCAAATCCACGGAAGTTCGCGATGAAATATCTCCGCGCAGATTTGTGGCAATGATATATGCTGTTCCGCTGCGTACAAGAACGCCGATGCATATGCATCGCGAATATGCAAAAGAGTAAGAATCAGGTCTGCGACCACCGCTTGAATCCTGTGCTCCGCGAGTTTGGGAAATATAACGTAACTCGTGAAGATGCTTAAGAGCAGATGCAACCGTTGGCATGCTGACATGAAGAAGGGAAGCTAGCTGAGATCTTGAAATGCCTTCATGAGTGATAATGGCACGCAAAACATTGTGCTCAGTATTACTTAGCTTCGAAGAACTCATACTTGCACTTTACAGTTACAGCGGTACTACTTACAGAACATGCTAGAGAGGTATAACAAGTATCCAGTCTCAAAGCTCAAGTCTCAACATCGTTTTCTCTCGGAAACGTTTGGTCGAAACACTTTTCGCACAATGCTATCGTGCTACAGTTCCTCGTTCATCGTAATACGTTGCCGCTGGTTCATATGGATTGTACTTGTACAGGAGTGCATTCTCATAAGCAAAAGAAATAATTTGCATACGGTTTGATGCATGAATCTTAGGGAGGATATGTCTGATATGTGTTTTTACAGTTTCAATAGAAATATGCAGCGTGTTAGCAATTTGCTCGTTCGTATATCCTTCAGCAACTTGGATAATGACATCGCGCTCGCGAGCTGTTAATTCAGCGAATTCATATGAATCGGAATTTTTATCATGAGGAACCGTTTTATCTGTAAGTGTGCGACTTGGTGATCCAAACGGTGCATGATACACGTCATCTAGCGTATGGAGAAGATCGTCATGGCTAATATCTTTGAGTAAGAATTCGCTTGCTCCAAAATCGCGTGCAAAATAACGATGTCGCGGAGAATCGAAGGTAGTTAAGATGACTACATTTACATCATTGATTTCATCTTTGATAGCACGGGTAGCTTCTAGTCCGTCCATAAAAGGCATTCGTATATCCATAAGAACAATATCGGGATGCAATGAACGAGTTGCTTCAAGAGCTTCAGCACCGTTGAAAGTTTGAGCTACGACGTCGATGTTCTTTTGCTCATTAAGCAGATGGGTAAGCATGTAATTAATGAGCGCTTGATCTTCGGCAATTACTATGCGTGCGGGCCGTTCATCAATTTCACTCACAATGATAATGTAACCGTTTTCATTGTGAGAGAATATCCCTCAAAAGAGTGATATGTCGTGTGGAGATAGAAAACATGGGGCAGATTGATTCTTTTACATGCTAAATTTCATCGAATAAGTGATATCTCTTCGCAGATTAAACAACAGGTCTGTGGTACATTGTGAGTTTATGGAAGAATTTGTGGCGTTAGATTTTGAGACGGCTAATCAGTACCGAGAATCAGCATGCTCAGTCGGACTCGTAAAATTTAACGAACATGCGGATATTATTGATACATGGTACTCACTTATTAAGCCGCCTTCTCAATGTAATGAATTTATGCCACGAAATGTGATGATTCATGGAATTCATTCTCGCGATGTGATAAATGCTCCAACGTGGGCTGATATATATGAAGACATCAGTGAATTTATCTTAGATCGACCACTCGTAGCGCATAATATGCCGTTTGATGGATCAGTAATTAATAAACTTGCACAGTTTTATCATCTTCCAGCATGGCTAAATGTCAGGCATTGCACACTCAAACTATCACGTAATCTACTCAAAAATCGCTTAGACTCGTTTGGTCTTGAATCAGTGTATGATTTCTACTTTCCTGACCAAGAATTCGACCACCATAATGCCTATGCTGATGCGGTTGCATGCGGGAAAATTTTTGCACAATTGAACCACGAGTTCGGGCAAGATGTGATTAGTGATGTAACGAAAAATGGAGCAAAATCACACTACCTTCGTCAGCTTCGTAGGGATATACAATCGCGAGATATTCGCATTAGCCGTGGAAAGCACTATAAAATGCCGTATATCCCACGCAAAGTCGCATTCCTGACCGGTGCGAAAGTGTGCATTAGTGGGACGCTCAGTTATGGTTCTCGGACGCAAGTGGAATCTCTTATCACATCATTAGGTGGTACGGTGACTCGTGCAGTTAACTCTCAAACGACGCTTTTGCTTGTCTGCGCAACTCCGGATGAGCGTACTTATGCGAAAATTGCATCGGCACTACAATTGCAAAAAGATGGTGCTGTAATATCCATTATGAATGAGGATGAATTTTTTAGAGGACTTCGTGAGGTTGCAGGGGAGTTCTCATAAAACCGTATGCATGTAAAGATGTCGTTCTGCCTTCTGCGATAGTCTATACATATGACTGAAATTTCACGATATTACGTACCGGGTCTCAATGTAGAAGATCATGTGATTAACGTTCCATTGCATTGGCAATGGGAAGAAGGCGCAGCTCAGCCTGATTCTAGTAGTTTTACAGGGGAACACATTCAGCTTTTCTATCGTGTAGTTACTGCAGCTAATAATGTACACCGTCAGTTGCCGTTGCTTCTCTTTTTGCAAGGCGGTCCGGGTGGAATGGGGCCACGCCCGATGAGTGCTGATTCCATCCCTTGGCTTGCAGAGGCAGTACAGCATTTTCGCGTAGTTCTTTTTGATCAGCGTGGCACAGGGCGTTCGTCTCGTGTTGACTCATCGTCACTTTCTCGACGTGGGGGTTCTCCACGTGAGAATGCTGACTTTTTGAAGGATTTTCTTGCCGATTCGATTATTCGTGATTGTGAATTCCTACGCACAACTGTATTCGAAGGTCAAAAGTGGGCAACCTTAGGTCAAAGCTATGGCGGTTTCTTAACCATGGCGTATTTGTCTACCTTCCCGCAGGCTATTAGTGCGAGCTTTGTAACTGGCGGTATTCCACACATCCCGATGAATGCTCGTGAGGTATACGAGCATACGGTTCCTCGCATGATGAAGAAAACACAGCAATACTATGATCGTTATCCAGATGATATAGCCACACTTTCGCGCATTGCTGACATCATTGCGCAAGGGGATGTGACTTTGCCTAATGGTGATCCTGTTAGCGTTCGTCGTTTGCAAATGCTTGGCGGTGATTTTGGTATGAAGCCAAGCTTCGAACGTATGCATTGGACGGTAGATACAGCGTTTACTAGCCCTGATAGTGAAGAATTATCTGATGGTTTCCTTATGGAATTGTTCTCGCGCACAACATCATATGGCGATGAATTATATTGGGTTTTGCAAGAATTCATTTATGCAAACGAACAGATTAATCCTATTAATTGGGCAGCTCATCACGTACTTCGTGAGACGAAAGAATTTGATGAATCCGCACGACCAGTTATGTTCATCGGTGAAGCTGCGCTTCCTGAAATCTTCGAAGAGGACAGTGCACTTCATGCTTTTAAGCCAGCTGTAGATCTTATGATGCAAGATACTCAGTGGGGCAAGATATACGACGTGGATCAGCTTCTTCGAAATGAAGTTCCTGTTCATGCAGCTGTTTATTTCGATGATATGTACGTCGATTCTGGACTTCAGCTTGATACTTTATCGCGTGTTGGTAATTCCCATGCGTGGGTAACCAACGAGTTTGAACATGATGGGGCTCGAAGTGGAAATGTTTTCAAACATTTATATGATGAAGCACTGAGTCTTGGAGATTTGGAATCGCTTCTGTAAAATCGTTAGTTCTTATCGTGCGCACATTGACAACGATAGTAACTGCTCGATAATAACAGTGCGATAATAACTGTGCGATAGATAGGGGATAGGAATGGCTCACACTATTGGTTTTATTGGATTTGGAAATATGGCAACCGCAATCGTTGACGGTTGGCGATTAGCACAGAAAGAAGTTGAAAGTCGTATCGTCGCGTGCGCAGCGCATTATGATGCGCTAGTTGAGAAAGTAGAAAAAAGATCTGTAGAGGCTTGTAAAACTCCAAAGCAAGTGGTCGAAGATTCAGACATAATTATCGTAGCTGTAAAGCCATATCAAATTGAATCTATCTTTGCACAATTTGTCGATGATATTGATTGGTCCGACAAGCTCGTGATTTCATTAGCTGCTGGACGGTTGAATGATTTCTGGAATAAAATTCTACCTTCTCAGGCTCATCATATATCTACGATTCCTAATACTCCGATTTCAGTAGCTCAGGGAATTGTGGTTGCTGAGTCGGCTCATACTTTGACCGACGAGCAGCTTTCCATAGTTCACGAATTATTTGATCCAATTGCAACTCTTGAGTTTGTGGACTCTGAACATCTTTCTGTCGCTGGCACCCTTGCAGGCTGCGGGCCGGCTTATGCTGCAATGTTTATCGACGCGCTTGCAGATGCTGGCGTGAAGCACGGGCTCACGCGAGCTAGTGCATATAGGCTGGCATCGGCAATGATTCAGGGTACTGGTGCTTTGCAGTTAGAAACAGGTCTTATCCCAGCTCAAATAAGGGATGCAGTATGCTCGCCTGGTGGCACAACCATTCAAGGCGTAGCATCTTTGGAACAGACAGGTTTTAGAGGTAGTATTATCACTGCAATTGATGCAGTTGAGGGCTCTAGGTAGGATAACAAACATGGCTTTGACAATTGGTATCGTAGGACTTCCAAACGTAGGAAAGTCCACACTGTTTAACGCACTTACTCGTAACAACGTTCTTGCGGAAAATTATCCTTTCGCAACTATTGAACCAAACACTGGTATCGTCCCACTTCCTGATTCACGTTTAGCAGCTCTTGCTCCTATTGTGAATACAACGAAACTCGTTCCTGCAACGGTGACTTTCGTTGACATTGCTGGAATTGTTAAGGGTGCTTCCGAAGGCGAAGGTTTGGGTAATCAATTCCTTGCAAATATTCGTGAAGCAGACGCTATTTGCGAAGTAACGCGTGTATTTAGCGACGACGATATCGTTCATGTTAATGGCAAAGTAGATCCTACGGATGATATCGAAACCATCAATACAGAGCTTATCCTCGCAGATTTGCAAACAATTGAAAATGCAATTCCACGTCTTGAGAAGGATTTACGCGGAAAGAAAATTAAGCCTGAATATCTTGAAGAGGTTAAGAAAGCACAAGCTGTACTCGAAGAAGGATTAACAATTGATCAAGCTGCGAAAGCTGGGCGTATAGATCCTGCTGAAATTCGAGAGCTTCAACTTCTTACTGCAAAGCCATTCATTTATGTATTTAATATGGATGACGATGAACTCAATGATGAAGGTCTTAAAGCAAAGCTATCTGACATGGTAGCCCCAGCTCAGGCAATTTTCTTGAATGCACAGTTTGAATCTGACTTAACTGAACTGGATGAAGATGATGCTCGTGAAATGCTTGCAGACGCAGGACTTTCCGAATCAGGCCTTGACCAATTAGCACGTGTAGGTTTTGATACTCTCGGTTTGCAAACGTATCTTACTGCAGGTGAAAAAGAAGTTCGTGCATGGACTATTCATAAGGGTTGGACTGCTCCGCAGGCAGCGGGTGTAATTCACTCTGATTTCGAACGTGGCTTCATTAAAGCCGCAATCGTATCTTTCGATGACCTCGTGAGTGCGGGTTCATATGCCAAGGTCAAGGAAGAAGGAAAGATGCGCCTTGAAGGAAAAGACTACGTGATGCAAGACGGCGACATCGTCGAATTTAAGTTCAACGTCTGATCAGCACAGTGATAACGTCCAATGATTTTGTTGGATGTTTATGGATGTGAGGATACGAGTACGCTCTGACGAACGCTCAGCACACGGATAAAGCGTGACATACTTTGCGTTATGTTGCGCTTTATCCATGCTAGTGGTAAGTTATCTGTTCTGATTGAGGCGTGTACACGTCGACTGCACCGCAGGTGGAGGAATAGACAGCAATTGCGGTGCGAGTATGTTGGGCAGTTATGTTGGGCAGTATAGCATGCTCCGATAGATAGTCCTGCTAACAATTGTGTATCACAATAAATAATGCGATAATTGAAGTAAGAAATGTAGATATTTTTTACAATAATAGAATTGCAATACAAACGACGATTCCCATACAGTCTAGGCGACAAAAGAACAAGGATATAGATTAAACTTCGGAGGCCATCGTGACAGACAAGCATAAGCTTGTAGTGCATTTTCACAGCGCTAACGGTATATACGATAACCGAAGTGTATGGTTTTGGCTCGATAATTGCGAGGGGGAAGATTTTCCTCTTGTCCAAGTAAGTAGTCGCGAGTCTCAATCGACCATCATTTTTTCACGAGAAAAATCATTTGCGCGCGTTGACAGCGCTAATCGTGACGTTGTCATTCTTGGTACTGAAGCTGAAGAAGTAAATATACTGATACGAAATGATGATTTCACTTTTAAAACCCATGAATACCGCGTGAGACTTTATCAAGGTGACAACGACACACATGTGTGGATTGTAGAGGGCGATGATACTGTCTACTATTCATCGCAAGCAGTGTTAACGAGCACAGCACACGCATTCCATGATGAGCACGCTTTCGACATGGCGGTACGTAGTACTGAGTTTGATAAAAAGTGGGGATATTCTGGGTGGTTGGGATATCGGTACTCTCCATTAGCTACAGAATTTAAATTGTGGGCACCAACTGCTCATACAGTTGAACTCGTCATATTTGAGAATTCAACGAATGACTCACCAATTGAGCGAGTTATCTCTATGGTTCGAGGGGAAAATTATTCTCCTGAGCACCACGAAATAAATGATCACGGTGTGTGGATTGCGCATGTTGATGGCGATCTGCATGATAAAGCCTATATGTATCGTCTTGATTTTACTGCTGTGAACTCAGTCGGAGAGGAAAACGCGAATACCGAAGAAGAGCGCGTAATTCATACCAGTGTCGACCCGTATTCTCGTGCAACAACTGCTGGTGGTGAGCGTTCTGTCATCTTATCGGATGAAAAGATGAGACCAGATGACTTTGAAGTTTCTCATGGGGATGATGCTAGCTGGAGAGTAGACAATCCATGTAGTGCCGTTATCTGCGAAATGCATATCCGTGATTTTTCAATTTCACCAAGCTCTGGTGTGCCACGCAGGCTTCGCGGTACCTATGAGGGTGCGTGCATACGCGGTACGAAGAATATTGATGGCTTGAGCACATGTTTTGATTATCTAGAGAAGCAAGGCATGAATTACGTACAACTTCAGCCTGTGGCAAGCCATTACCATCATTATAATCGTGTGGGTCATTTGCAATACAACTGGGGGTATGATCCTACACATTACAACGTGCCTGAAATGAGTTATAGCTCGAACGATGAAGATCCTGTATCTGCAATTCTTGAACTCAAGCATATGATTCAGGAATATCATAACAGCGGAATCGGTGTCATTCTTGACGTCGTCTATAACCATACATATTCGAGCGTAACACATCCATTCCAACTCACGGTTCCTGACTATTTTTACCGTATGAACGCTGATGGCTCTTTCGCGGACGGTTCTGGATGCGGGAACGAGACAGCAAGTGAAAAAGAAATGTGCCGCAAATACATTATTGATTCCGTGATGTATTGGGCGCAAGAATTCAATGTAGACGGTTTCCGCTTTGATCTCATGGGGCTGCACGATGTTGAAACAATGAATTGTATTCGTGAAAGCCTTGATAGTCTTGATCCTCATATTCTTATGTATGGAGAAGGATGGGACATGGGTTCTAAGCTTTGCGCCAATGATAAAGCAAAGAAAAATAATGCTGCGCTTATGCCACGTATAGGTTTCTTTAATGATAATGTTCGTGATGCCATTAAAGGCGCAGAAGTTTACGGTAACCTCAAAAATGGCTTTGTATCACATGAGCCAACGGAGAGTATACTTGCTAAGGCAGTTTTGGGAAGCGATGAACTAAACCCATATGATTCTCCGCGACAAGTGCTCAACTATATTGAAGCGCATGATAATTTCAACCTGAATGATTTGCTGATTCAGCTTCAGTCAGATGATGATGAATTGACGCATATCGAACGGATTGAACTCGCGAACGGATTGAATTTTGTAATGCAAGGAATGTGTTTTATGCAATTGGGACAAGAGTTCTTGCGCACGAAATTACATCCGACAGGTGAAGACGGAGAAATTACAGTCGCCGATACTTTGCGAGCGATGAATAGTTATAATGCACCAGATGCGGTGAATCGTGTGAACTGGGATAATATCTCATTACATCGAGAGACTGTCGATTTTGTTCGCTCACTTATTACACTAAAAACCACAGATGATATGTTTGCATACGATAGCTATGAGCAGATCCGTGAGCATGTCTATGTGTGGTCGGCTATGCCAGACACGGGTATCCTCGGTTTCGATATTACAGGTGATGACAAGCGTTATCGAATCATCGCTACAACTGTGAGCATTCCAGCACATAACGTTCTTAAAGATTTCCCTGGATCGCATCTTGTGATTTCAAATAATGCGCTTCGTATCGAAAAAGAATCAATCATTGACGCATATACATTAGCGATTTTCGAGAAAATTATTGAGTAATTGATAACTTATTTTGTTCAAAATTTCAGTAAATGAATTAATTTGAGATTCTCCTCGCATTTTTATTTTTATGTGCTTATACTGAAGAGGGAAAGCAACATAAAAGAGGGGTGGCAATTATGATGCAAGGAGAGGCATTAAGGACCTTTGGAACTGGAGAAAATTTTCATGCCCAACATTATTTTGGGTTTCATGGAGATGAACAAAATGGGACAAGGGGATATACATTTCGAGTATGGGCGCCGCATGCTCAGGCAGTAGCGCTTATAGGTGATTTTACGGGCTGGAGGCAGCAACCCGTTCCTATGAGTTGCAATGACGCAGGCGTGTGGGAAGTATTTACGGATAAGCCTCAAATTGGGCAGAGATATAAATATCTTGTCACGCGTGCGGATGGGGCACAGATCGAAAAAATTGATCCATTCGCGTTCTATCTTGAGCCACGTCCAGGTACTGCTGCGATAATTACGAATTATCCTGAGAAAAAATGGCATGATGGTCTATGGATGGGTCGCAGAAAGCACTTAGGTTTTAGAAACCGACCGGTAAATATTTATGAAGTGCATGCCGGTTCATGGAAAGCGCATGAAGATGGCACACCATATACATTTAAGGAGCTTAAAGAAGAGCTTATCCCATATGCGGTAAAGATGAACTATACGCATATAGAGTTTATGCCGCTTATGGCTCATCCTCTGGGAATGAGTTGGGGATATCAGCTCATGGGGTATTTCGCTTTAGAACATTCATATGGAACGCCTGAAGACTTCCAAGAATTTGTTGAAGAATGTCATCTTAATAATATTGGCGTCATAGTTGACTGGGTGCCAGGTCATTTTACGGTCAACGATGATGCATTGGCATATTATGATGGGACTCCAACGTTTGAGTACGAGGACTCGGATCGCGCGCATAATCGCGGTTGGGGAGCGCTCAATTTTGATTTGGGTAAGAATCAGGTTCAGTCGTTCTTGATTTCGAGTCTCAAATTCTGGATTGATTATTATCATCTTGATGGTATTCGCGTCGACGCGGTAAGCAATATGATTTATCGCAATTATGACATCGGTCCATGGACTCCAAATAAGGATGGCGGTACACGAAATTATGAAGGCTTCTACTTCCTCCAGAAGATGAATGCTGTCATAAAAGGCTACTATCCAGATGTCATGATGATTGCAGAAGAAAGTTCGAGCGATACCAAAGTAACAGGTCCAATTGAATGGGAAGCTCTTGGATTTGATTACAAGTGGAATATGGGATGGATGAATGATGTCCTTGAATTCTTTGAGGAAGATCCTATCTATCGTAAGTATGATTTCAATCTCATCACGTTTAGCTTTATGTATGCGTTTGCTGAGAACTTCATTTTGCCATTCTCGCATGATGAAGTTGTTCACGGCAAAAAGAGCCTTATGCATAAAATGTGGGGAGATAGGTACAATCAGTTCGCAGGATTGCGAACTTTGTTGACATATCAAATGTGCCATCCGGGTAAAAAGCTTCTTTTTATGGGGAGTGAATATGGCCAATTCCTCGAATGGAAATATGATGAGCAACTCGAGTGGGGAAATCTTAATGACTCCATGAATTCTTGCATGCAATATTTCACGTCACAGCTTAATCAATTCTATAAGGATAATTCACCGTTATGGAAAATTGATGATAGCTATGAGGGTCAAGAAATCATTGATGCGGATAATACGAATGAGAGCGTTTTGTCGTTTATTCGTAAAAATGATAAAGGAGAATTCCTGGTCTGCGTCTTCAATATGGCGCCAGTGGAACGTCGTAATTTTACGATTGGTGTTCCTATTGCTGGAGAATATGAAGAGATCTGGAATACTGAAATGAGTGATTTTGGCGGTGTATGGAAAGATACTAATCCACCAACTCATACTCAAGAGGGCTTGTGGAAGGATTATGGTCAGACTCTAAGCTTTACTGCGCCTGCGATGGGTGCAAGCATCTGGAAGCTTGTGCGTAAAGATCGTACCAATCAGAAAAAGAAGGCTGATAAGGGTACGACGAAAAAGAGTGGCAGGAAGAAGGCGGATAAGAAGTCGAACAAGAAGACCGGCAAGAAGGCTGACAAGCAGTCGGATAGTTCGAGCAAATCTGACAAGTCAGATAAAGCATCGAAGCCGCTTAACGAGAAAGCTAAGAGCAAAGCCAAAGACAAAGTAAAAACCAAAGCTATAACTAAAAAGAAGAATAAAAAAGATAAAGATTCTGCCCATTCATCGAAGAAATCAGAATCTTAGCGTTCACAGCGCAAGTCAAAAAAGGAAAGGGGATAACAATGTCGACAGAACTATTAGCATTGATCTTGGCTGGTGGGCAAGGTTCACGCTTAGGAAAACTTACTCAGCACATTGCTAAACCAGCGGTACAGTTTGGTGGGCGGTATCGTATCATTGACTTTGCTCTATCAAATTGTGCAAATTCAGGGATTCGCAATGTTGGAGTTATTACACAGTATCAGCCGTTAATTCTTAACGAGCATATAGGAAATGGCTCCAGCTGGGGACTCAATGGAGTGGATTCCGGCGTTACTGTTCTACAACCATATTCTGCTGTAGAAGGCAATCGTTGGTTCCAAGGAACGAGTCATGCGGTATATCAAAATATTGCTTATATTGACAGTATCGACCCAGAATATGTACTGATTCTTTCAGGCGATCATATTTATAAGATGGACTATGACGATATGCTTCGCCAGCATAAAGAAAATAACGCTTCGCTGACTGTGGCAGTTATCGATGTTCCTCTCGATGAAGCTTCTCGTTTTGGAATTATGAATACTGATTCCAACGGTCGTATCGTAGAGTTTGAGGAAAAACCTGAACATCCTAAGTCCACTAAAGCATCCATGGGCATTTATATATTTACGTGGTCGAGACTTCGTGAATTATTAATTAATGCTGATAAGAATGGGATTAATATGCTAGATTTTGGCAAGAATGTGATTCCATCTTATCTCAAGGCTGATGAGCGAGTATATACCTATAATTTCAAGGGATATTGGAAAGATGTAGGAACGATTGATTCCCTGTGGGAAGCAAATATGGAGTATATTGGTGAGGATAATGCTCTCCATACTCGCGATCGTTCATGGAAGATTTACTCTAAGAATCTCATTTCGCCTCCACATTTTGTTGATGGAAATGCTCAAGTACATGACTCATTAGTAGTTGATGGCTGCTTTATCAGCGGCACAGTAAATCATTCCATTTTATCGACAAATGTCCAGGTCAAAGAAGGCGCGATTATTGAAGATTCCTTTATTATGAGCGGTGTAGTTATCGGCCCTCATGCTCATATTAAGCGAGCTATTATCGGCGAAGGTGCGGTTATCGGTGAAGGGGTGGTCATTGATGGCTCAGAGGAAACCGGTAATGGAGAAGTTCAAGTAGTCGGTTACAACGAAGTGGTAGGTATCCCAGATGAAGCTTGATAAATATACTGCAATTTTAGGAAATACTATTGGTTATCCTGAAATGGAAGGTCTTACGCAGAAAAGACCACTCGCAAGTCTGCCATTTGATGGAAAGTATCGTCTTATCGATTTCCAACTTTCCAGCCTTGTCAATGCAGGCGTACATAGCATTTACGGTATTTTCCAACGTAAAAATATAAGCTCTATTTTTGACCATGTACGAAGTGGTCGTGAATGGGGTCTTGATACGCTGCTGAGCCACTGGTATTTAGGATTCTATAATACCGAGCACAATGAGTCTACAACAGATCGTGATTATTACGAACAACTACTCACGTTTTTAAAGCGTTCGGGTAGCGATCGCACGATTTACATGGGATGCGATATTTTATGCAATATTGACCTCGGTCAAGTAATTCGCGTCTCAGAGGCTAACAATAGCAAAATTACCGTGGTGTATAAGCGCGTTCCAGGCTCTATGGTGACGGCAGCCAATGAGGTTTTAACTATTTCTGATAATGATAGAGTCATCGGTAAAGGTGGAGTTACATCAGATGATGCACTTGTTAATATGTCCACTGATATTTATGTCCTTGATACCGCATGGCTTATAGAACGTATGGAAGCTGAAGTGCTTAAAGAGCATCCACGAAAATTGCGTTTCTTGCTGAGGAGTCATCTCGAACAGCATAGTGCTCTGGCTTTCAGTTATACAGGATATTTAGCGAATATTATGTCTGTTCGCTCGTATTTTAAAGCAAATATGGATATGCTCGAGCCTGAACATTTCTATTCACTTTTGTATTCGAATCAAAAAGTGTATACGAAAGTGAAGAATGAGGAAGCGACATACTTTTCTCCTGAATGCACTATTGAAGATTCGCAATTTGCCTCGGGAAGTCTTATCAAGGGAGAAGTGCGCCATTCTATCGTTTCCCGAAATTGCCGTATCGAAACAGGTTCGCACGTGGAATGTACTGTTGCCTTCTCTAAAGTCACAATAGGTGAAGGTGCGCATGTCGAATATGCGATACTGGATAAGAATGTGGTTGTTTCGCCTGGCGTTACAATCAAAGGTACGGCACAAAACCCAGTAGTTGTGGTTAAGAATTCGATAGTTACTGACGATATCGTGCGAGAGGAAGATTAGTCATGAAAATAATGTTCGTTGCTGCAGAAGGAGCTCCTTTTGCAAAAGTAGGCGGGCTTGGCGATGTTATAGGAGCATTACCTAAATCTCTTGCAACACGTGGGCATGATGTTGCTGTGCTGATGCCATATTATGACGAAGTTGATCGTAAATTTGGGCAGGACATGGAAGACGTCATGTATTTCTACACGAATGTAGGATGGCGACACGAGTATGTAGGGATTAAACGGTATACCCTTTCAGGAGTAACGTTTTACTTTATCGACAACGAACATTATTTCTTCCGCGGACATGTTTATGGCGACATGGATGATGGCGAGCGTTTCGCTTTCTTCCAGCTTGCTGCTATTGAGGCATTAGAAAAGATTAATTTCATTCCTGATGTGATGCATGTCAATGACTATCACACAGCAATGATCCCATTCTTGTTAAAAGAAAAGTATCGTTGGATTAATGCATATCACTCAATTCGTACAGTTTTGACTATTCATAATATGCAATTCCAAGGTGAATATGATCCGGGAATGCTTGGTGATCTATTTGGGGTAGGTCAAGAGCGCTACGAAGATGGAACTGTAAGATGGAATAATTGCCTGAATTGGCTTAAAACGGGTATTCTGTATGCTGACCGTGTGACCACGGTATCTCCAAGTTATGCGCAGGAAATTATGACACCTGAATTCGGGTGTGGGCTAGACCAGGTATTACGCATGGAGTCTGGAAAGACTTCCGGAATAACTAATGGGATCGATACTGAGCTATTTGATCCGAATAAAGATTCTCGAATTCCATATCATTTTTCTGCACACCATCGAAGCGGGAAGAAAAAGAATAAGACAGCATTACAGGAACGTTTGGGGCTTCCAGTACGTGCCGATGTTCCACTCTTTGGTATCGTCTCGAGACTTACAGATCAAAAAGGTTTTGATATCGTAGTCAGTGAGCTAGAATCACTTGTCCAGCAAGATATACAAATTGCAGTACTTGGAACGGGCTATCCGCAATATGAACAAGCTTTCTCGTGGTACGCGAGTAATTATCCGGATAAAGTGAGCGCACAAATTACCTTTGACCTTGATTTGGCTCAGCAAATTTATGCTGGCAGTGATGGATTCCTTATGCCGAGTGCATTCGAACCATGTGGTTTGTCTCAAATGATGGCGATGCGGTATGGAAGTATTCCGGTAGTTCATGAAGTAGGTGGGCTACGCGATACCGTGGAGCCATATAACGAATTCAATCATACGGGTACAGGTTTTAGTTTCCAAGAGTTTAGCGGTTTCTGGTTTACTCAAACAGTTCTCAAATTCATGGATGTGTACATCAATCATCCGTATGAATTTACTGATTTACAGACGCGTGCGATGCTCGTAGATTTTTCGTGGGATAGTGCATGTCAAAAATATGAAGAATTATACAGCTCACTTGTATAACAATGAGTGTATAAGTAATAGATGAAGATTCTATGAGGAAGCGTGCCATTATGGTGCGCTTCTTTCATAAAATCACCTAGAGTGTTCTCTTTTCCTCATAGAGTGGAAGGAAGTTTATGATGGAATTGACAACGGAACAATTTATTCATGATTTTGAATTAACTCTTAATGAGCAACAACAAACGATTCTTTCTACAGCGACACCATCAGAATTATTCGTCGCTCTCGCGCATACTATTAGGCAGTATTACACGCCATTATGGATTGAGCGCAATAAAAAACTGCAGGAAAATAAAGACAAAATTGCGTACTATTTCTCTGTTGAGTTCTTACCTGGACGCATGCTAGAAACTAATTTGCTTAATCTTGGGATTCTCGATGTCGTAAAAGAAGGTTTCGCTCAGCTGGGTATCGATTTTACTCAGGTGAAGCAAGCTGAACATGATATGGCATTAGGTAACGGTGGCTTAGGTCGTCTTGCTGCAGCATTCATGGATTCGCTTGCTACCACAGGATACGCTGGTTTCGGAAACGGTCTTCGCTATAAGTATGGTCTGTTCAAGCAGCGTATTGTCAACGGATATCAAGTTGAACTTCCTGACGCATGGTTTGGCTCTATCGGAAACGTATGGGAAACGCGTAAGGATCACGACATCGTTGATGTGCGTTTCTTTGGAAACGTGTATATGACTGATGCGGGAAATGGCAAGCTCAAGCCTGTCTATAGTGATGCGCAGGTGTTGCGTGCAGTTCCATATGATGTTCCACAACTAGGCTACGGCAATGGAGTAGTTAATAATTTGCGTTTGTGGGATGTAGAAATTCCTGAAGAATATGAACTTAGCTATCCAACTATTGAAGATCGTCGACGGGTCGAAGACATTACAGCTGTCCTATATCCTGATGATTCGAGCGATGAAGGTAAAAAGTTACGCTTAATGCAAGAGTATTTTATGACTTCTGCAGGCCTTCAGACAATCGTTAAATCCTATCTCAAATTGGGCCTTCCTCTGGAACGTATATATGAGAAGGTATCGGTTCATATAAATGATACGCATCCAGCAGTTGCTCCAGCGGAATTTATGCGAATTTTGATTGATGAGTATGGCCTTGAATGGGATGATGCGTGGAATGCTACTCAAAAGGTGATGAGTTACACCAATCACACGATTCTTTCTGAAGCATTGGAAAAGTGGCATACTGGTTTATTTGCTCATGTGCTACCACGCGTATATCAAATTATCGTAGAAATTGATAATCGTTATGCCGCTCAGATGAGTGCCCAAGGTGTGGATTACGAAACGATTGAAAATACGCGTATCGTACGAAATAATCAAGTCCATATGGCGCATTTGGCCATCATTGGTGGGCATAGTGTTAATGGTGTAGCTCAGATTCATACAGAGCTGCTTAAAGAAGATACTTTGCGTGACTTCTACAAAGTTTCTCCTGAGAAGTTCAATAATAAGACCAATGGTATCGTACAACGTCGCTGGACTCAGATAGCTGCCCCAGGATTGTCGAAAACGATTGACAAGTGGATCGGGCAGGGGTGGAGAAGCGATATTCATGAGCTTCGTAAGCTCAATGAATACGTTGATAATTCTCAAGCTCAAGCTGATTTCTGGGAAGTCAAGCAACTCGCTAAGCAACGTTTGGCAGATTATATTGAGCAAACTACAGGTGTTCATGTAACCACCGATGCAATTTTTGATGTGCAAGTCAAACGTCTTCATGCATATAAGCGTCAACTTCTTAACGTCATGCACATCATCAAGCTGTACTGGGATATTAAGGATAATCCTGAGGGTGAATTCACTCCACGTGTCTTTATCTTTGGTGCAAAAGCAGCACCTGGATATCATTTTGCGAAGTCGATTATCAAGATTATTAATGAATTAGCTAATCTCATTAATAATGACGAGCAGATCGGTGATAAGCTCAAAGTAGTATTCCTTGAGAATTATAGGGTTAGCCTTGCTGAGCTCATTATCCCAGCAGCAAACGTATCTGAGCAGATTTCCTTGGCTTCTAAAGAGGCATCCGGCACGTCAAATATGAAGTTTATGATGACTGGTGCTGTAACAATGGCGACCCTTGACGGCGCAAATATCGAAATCAAGGATGAGGTAGGCGACGACAATATCGTTATCTTTGGTATGACTAAAGACGATGTTTATAACCACTATGCTACGCGTGATTACTATTCACGTGGTATCTATGATAACGACCCTGTTATTCATCGTGTAGTCAATACTTTCGTTGATGGGACAATTCCGAACTGTCAGCGAGAGGGAAGTGAAATCTTCGATGCGCTCATTACCTATAACGATGAATACTTCTTGCTCCAAGATTTCACATCATATGTAGAGGCTCAAGAGCACTTGACACAGCTTTATGCAGATCGCGCTCGCTGGATGCATATGAGCATGACGAATATCGCCAACTCTGATAAATTCACATCAGATGACACTATCCGCCAATATGCTCAAGAGATTTGGAATTTGAGCCTTCCATCTCACGGAAAGCATCGTATCTAACACGTTACTCAAGAAGTGCTTTCTTGGTACTCATGATCCTTGTATAGGTCTGTCATAATGCGCAATCGTGTGTAGCGCTGGAGACAAAGCAAGTTTAGAGTACCGTAGAACGACAGAGTAGAGTGAATAAAGTAATCACACATATGTTAGTTCACTCTTTTGCCGAGTATGTGAAATCAAAACAGGCGTGGAATCAGGGTATAGTAACAACTTACTCGTGATTCCACGCTTGAATTATGTGTGATGATATATGAAGAGACTGTATGGTATTGCTCAGTTTTGTATTGTGTGACCGGTTATTTTTATATTCTTAGAATATATAAAGCTAAATAATCGGAGCTGATTAAGGTGATGAATAAGAAAGACACACGAATAATTATCATCGTCATAGCAGTCTGTGCTGTCCTTATTAGCGTTGGTTTTGCTGCAACATGGTATAGGAATCGGTATCAAGAGTATCTTCTTTCTTCGTATGGAGTTCAATTGCCTTCTCGTGTAAAAATAGATTCACTCCATACCGAAGAAGGATGGGATGCGACTTTGTGTTACGGGACTCTTAAAGTAGCTAATCAAAACGATTGGCACTCTCTTGATGCGCTCGTGAATCCCGTAAATTATTCTCCTATCTCTGAGCTTAAAGAAAGTTATATTCTCAATACATCTGAGCGTAATGTGGATGTAAGCAGACTCATATACGATGTGAATCAAGAATTTTCTATATCACTTGCACATGAGAGTTCATCAACACTTTTCTACCAAAAAATTACAATTAAGGATAAAAGTCTACTCGTGTTCTTCTACGATTCACACACACATGAGTTCTTCTTTTATGGCACCCTTAATGCCGGGCATTTTTGATTTGCGCAAAGACATTTTGGCTAGTAGGTAATGGCTCACAAATGTCGGTATAAATGGTCATGCCTTCGAGTCGCAATCGATTGAGCGGAAATTGATATGCTAAGGATTGATTTTATACCGAGATTATTAGGCGGTAAGGCTTGCAGCACCAAGCGGAGTATGTGCGATATTTAGATTGAGCAAAGTAGGTTAGTTTATATGTGAAATATGTGAATTTTAATATATGTTTTAATCATACATACGATTGAGCTTATTGCTATAAAGACATATAAATGGTTAATATGTACAGCACTTGCTATTACGATAAAGGTAAAGGGTACATAAGAAGAATACCGGTATTAGAAACACAATTAATCGATAACCGATAGATGACAGCGTAAGGGTTAATATGGCATCAGATTTTTGGCTCATCGTAGGTTTGGGCAATCCAGGTAAAAAATACGAAGGTACTCGTCACAATATGGGCTTTATGGCTGCAGATGTACTTGCACAACGCTGGGGCGTAAGTATGAGTGATCATAAAGGGCTTGCGATGCTTGGGAAAGGAGTCATGAATTTAGGAGGTAAATCCTTTAAATTCTTCCTTGCAAAGCCATTGACTTTTATGAATGAGTCCGGCAATGCTGTTGCATCCATTTGCGCATACTATTCTATTGATGCATCACACGTTATTGTGATGCATGATGATATGGATTTGGACTTTGGGCGTATGAAGGTTAAGGCAGGCGGTTCAGCTGGCGGGCACAATGGTATTAAATCCATTGATCGATCTTTAGGTACGCCTCAGTATGCTCGAGTCCGTCTAGGGGTAGGACATGCGGCAAGGGGTGCTCATGCTCGCGAAAATACAGTGAATTGGGTGCTGGGTGGTTTTAATGCCTCACAGCGCAAGGAGCTGGACGAGTTTTTGATGGATGGTGCGGATGCGGCGGAAATGCTGATGGCTGACGGTCTGCAGCGCACGCAGGAGAAGTTTAATGGCCGATAGATATAGCCTATACGGTACTTTACAAGATGTTCAACAGCGCCTCGGTGACACTGAAGATTTTGAACATATAATTCAAAGTTCGCATGACGTTAACGACCCCATTCGACGTATTGGTGCTGTACAAGGTGTGCGCGCTGCATTAGAAGCTAGCATCGCTGAAAATAGTGATGCGACGGTTATCGTCGTTACATCGTCCGGACGGCAAGCTACCCAAACTGCTGAAGAAATTCGTTCATGGTATAAAGGCAATCCTGATGACATCGCAGTTCTTGATGCGTGGGAAACTTTACCACACGAGCGGCTCAGTCCTCGCGCTGATACAGTTGCAAGGCGAATGGCTATTTTCCGTAGGCTAGTTCATCCGGATACAAGTATTGCCGCGCTGGGCGCGCTTAAAGTTCTTGTAATGCCAGTTCGCTCACTTATCCAGCCTATTGTTTCAGGCGTTTATGATATCGAACCTCTGATTTTTAAGCGTGGCGATATCATCGATATGAATGTGGCAGTATCTCGCCTTATTGAACATGCTTATACGCGTTCTGATTTGGTGATGGAACGTGGCGAATTCGCTGTACGTGGCGGAATTCTTGATATTTTCCCTCCTACGGCAGCACATCCTGTTCGCATAGATTTCTTCGGTGACGAAATTGACGAAATTCACGAGTTCCATGCCTCCGATCAGCGAACGTATGGGGATAATATCGAAAGCATATGGGCAACTGCATGTCGAGAAATTCCACTTACGGATAATGTACGGGAACGTGCACATAAATTAATTGGTTCTATTGATAATGCCGATGATATGCTCGAGTCCATTGCGCAAGGCATTCCTGTAGAGGGAATGGAATCTCTCATCCCAGCGCTTATTGATGATGTGGTCCCAGTATATTCGTTATTCCCAGAGTCAAGTGTTGTGCTCGTTCATGATGAAGAGCGCATACGTAGGGCAGCGGAAGATCTTAATAAGACTGCACAAGAATTTCTCGCTGCAAGCTGGCATGTAGCAGCAAGCAGGGGAGCAAGCGCTGTCCCAATTAGCTTTGATAAAGCGAGCTTTATTGATTTTAATGATGTTCTCTCGGATTTGGATTCTGCTCGACACCATGTATGGATGGTGAGTGATTTAGGCGTAGACGATTCTGTGGAAACGAATGTCGTCATCCATGCATCACAGCCAGATGAATATCGCGGTGATGAAAAACGGACGAATGAAGGTATTGAGTCCTTACAAAAAGCTGGTTTGCATATCATCATTACAAGTCCCGCAACGGGAACATTAGCGCGATTGCAACGAATTATTGGACAAACTAATGCAGATAGTTCACAGATTGATTTTATTCTTTCTCATGTAACGCGTGGATTTATTGATAATCAAGCCGGTATAGCTGTTCTTACCGAGCAAGATATTACCGGGCGATCATCAGTTGCTGCTCAAACGCGTACGCCATCGAGAAGGCGCAAAGCAATTGATTTGGTTGAGCTCAAACCGGGTGATTTCGTTGTACACGAACAGCACGGTATTGGACAGTTCGTAGAGCTTCAACAGCGCACTGTTGGATTAGGCAATGCGCGCAGTCAGCGCGAGTATGTCGTTCTTGAGTATGCCTCAAGTAAGAGGGGGGCTCCTCATGATAAGTTATTCGTCCCGGCTGATCAGCTTGACCAGCTGAGCAAATATATCGGTGCTGAGATTCCAAAGCTTAATAAATTAGGTGGTTCTGATTGGGCGACGACTAAAGCAAAGGCGCGCAAAAAGGTTAAGGAGATTGCGCAAGATTTAGTAGCGCTGTATTCAACACGTCAGAGAACACGTGGGTATGCGTTTAGCCCCGATACTCCTTGGCAGCGTGAACTAGAAGAAGCATTCCCATATCAAGAGACACCTGATCAACTTACCACAATTGATGATGTGAAAACTGACATGGAAAAACCAATTCCTATGGATCGTCTTATTTGTGGCGATGTTGGGTTTGGAAAGACCGAGATTGCAATTAGAGCGGCATTTAAAGCCGTTCAAGATTCTAAGCAAGTCGCCGTTCTAGTACCAACAACGCTTCTGGCTCAGCAGCATTATGAGACTTTCTCATCGCGCTACGATGGTTTTCCTGTCAAAGTGGCAATTATGAGCCGCTTCCAGACAGCAAAAGAGCTTAAAGCTACCATCGCTGATATTGAAGCCGGCACAGTTGATGTGGTTATCGGTACCCATAAATTGCTTAATCCTGCGATTAAATTCAAAGATTTAGGTCTTGTCATTATCGATGAAGAGCAGCGTTTTGGAGTTGAACATAAAGAAACACTCAAAGCATTACGAACTAATGTAGACGTTCTTTCGCTATCCGCGACCCCAATTCCACGAACTTTGGAAATGTCTATTACTGGGCTACGAGAAATGTCTACGCTGGCTACGCCTCCAGAAGATCGTCTTCCTGTTTTGACATATGTGGGCGCATACGAGGATGCACAAGTTGTCGCTGCTGTACGACGCGAAATTTTGCGTGAAGGACAAGTCTTTTATGTGCATAATCGCGTTCAGGACATTGATAAACAAGCCCAGAAAATTCGTGAACTCATACCAGAAGCCCGTGTGGCAACCGCTCATGGAAAGATGAGTGAAAAGCAGCTTGATCTTGTGATTCAAGGTTTTTGGAATCGTGAGATAGATGTATTGGTGTGCACGACTATCGTGGAAACGGGTCTTGATATCTCAAATGCTAATACTCTTATCGTAGATAGAGCAGATCGCTTTGGTTTATCGCAGCTTCATCAATTACGAGGACGAGTAGGACGTGGACGCGAAAGAGCCTATGCGTATTTCCTCTACGATGCTACAAAAACTATGACTCAAACAGCGCATGACCGCCTGAGTACCATAGCTCAAAATACTCAGCTGGGAGCTGGGTACGATGTAGCAATGAAGGATTTGGAACTTCGTGGAACAGGCAATCTTTTGGGTGGTGAGCAATCGGGGCATATCGAAGGTGTTGGTTTTGACCTTTATGTACGTATGGTTTCTGAGGCCGTTATGGAATATAAAGAGCCTGAACGGAAAGAAAGCGTCGCGGTATCCATTGATTTGCCTGTAGAAGCATCCATTCCACAAAGCTATATCGATTCCGACAAGCTTAGACTCGAAGCATACCGAAAAATCGCTGCGGCTCGAACAGAAGAAGAATTTAGTGATATTCGTGATGAATTAAAGGATCGATACGGCAATCTGCCTCATGAGTTGGGAACTCTATTCGATATCGCGCGATTGCGTTCACGAGCTCGAAATTTGGGTATTAGTGATCTTATTGCTCAGGGTAAGAATATAAGAATTGTAGGGATTGATCCTCAAGATTCAGTCATGCTACGGCTTAAGCGAATCTATAAGAATGTTCAGTATCGTCCGGTTACGCATACGTTAATTCTGCCAACTCCATTCCAAGGCATGCTTGGGCAGTCAGCTATGCAAACGGATGAAGTCTTACGATGGACGAATCAGTTGTTGGATGATTTAGAGTGGAAACACGTATCCGACAAGGCCTAAGTTAGTCCACAAAAACTATTATTCTTGTGAGTGAAATCACAACCTAGTTAAAGGAGTAGTTGTGTCTGCAATTGAAAGTGTATACGCACGTCAAATTCTTGACTCCCGCGGTAACCCAACTGTTGAAGTAGTTCTCACTACTGAGTACGGTACTGTAGGTAAGGGTCTTGTTCCTTCCGGCGCTTCAACTGGTGAGGCAGAAGCTTGGGAACGTCGCGATGGCGATAAGTCCGTTTACTTGGGCAAGGGCGTTCTCGACGCTGTTAAGGCAGTAAACGAAGTAATCGCTCCAGCAGTTATCGGTATGGATGTAACTGATCAGCGTTCTCTCGATGCAACCATGATTGAGCTTGATGGTACTGCAAATAAGGGCAAGCTCGGTGCAAACGCAATTCTTGGCGTTTCCCTCGCAGCTATCTATGCAGGTGCTGAAGAAACTGAGCAGCCATTGTACCGTTACTTGGGTGGTACCAACGGTCACATCTTGCCAGTTCCAAACATGAACATCATGAATGGTGGTGCACACGCAGACTTCGCAACCGATATTCAGGAATACATGATTTCCCCTTATGGTTTCGAAACATACAGCGATGCACTTCGCGCAGGTGTTGAGGTATACCACACCTTGAAGAATGTTTTGAAGAAGGAAGGTCTTGCAACTGGTCTTGGTGACGAAGGTGGTTTCGCACCAAAGATGAAGTCTAATGAAGATTCCCTCAAGTACATTATGAGCGCAATCGAAGCTGCAGGCTACGAGCCAGGCAAGCAGATTGGTATTTCCTTGGATGTTGCTTCTTCTGAGTTCTACAACAAGGAAACAGGCAAGTATCGTTTCGACGGCGAAGAGCACGAAGCAGCTTACATGCTCGATTACTACGAGAACCTCGTAAACGAGTACCCAATCGTTTCTATCGAAGATCCATTCCAGGAAGAAGGATGGGAAGACTGGGCAGCTATCACAGCTCGCCTTGGCGATCGTCTTCAGTTCGTTGGTGATGATTTGCTCGTTACTAACCCAGCACGTTTGGCAAAGGGCATTGAGCTCGGAGCAGCTAACTCCTTGCTCGTAAAGCTCAACCAGATTGGTACTGTTACTGAGACTCTCGATGCAATTGAGCTCGCAACTAAGAATGGTTTCACCTCTATGGTTTCTCACCGCTCTGGTGAAACCTCTGATACAACCATTTCTGATCTTGCTGTTGCTAAGAACACCGGTCAGATCAAGACTGGTGCACCTGCTCGTGGTGAACGTATTGCTAAGTACAACCGTCTCATCGAGATTGAAGAAGAGCTCGGTTCTAACGCTGAGTATGCAGGCTACAATGCATTCAAGGCATGCAAGAAGTACATCGCTAAGTAAAGCTATCTAAGTTTACGTTGATTTACTTATGCATGCGAGAGTGTGCATTTGAGTAAATCTGTATAAGAGACACGCCTTAAAAAGCAAAAATACCCACTGTGTAACGGTTCGTCTTCAAGACGGTCGAGCATAGTGGGTATTTTTTAATATATGGCCGACCGCACTCATAAAAATTTTTCTCGTAATTCATCGCGTCAACGATCAACACGTTCGACTGACTCGACGCGAGATAATAGTGGTCTAAGAACACGACGTGGAAGTCAAGAACGAGTTGTGCGGGATGAGTTACGCGATATTAAGCGGTCACGAAGTGCGGTAACTGGTAGAACTCGAAACTCGTCAAAGAAATCTCGAAATTCAGTCCAAACGGGTGCGGGTCTTTTTTCATTCTTATCGAGGAATAATTCGCGAAATAATGGTTTGAGAAGTAATAACTCAAGTGTGTCCCCGAATCATGTGCAGGAGCAGCCACGCGCCGGTCGTGAACGTTTATCGCAATCTGAATTAAAGAGTTCTCATTCGCAGAGTATGGCGCGAAGAAATCGTACATCGATGGATTCTCGTGGTGGATTACTCTTCATCCTTGGTATTATTATTTTGCTTTTGTCATTGCTCAATATTGGGTTGGTCTTTAGGAGTTATGCGCAAAATCTTGGCCAACTTAATGCATTAAAAAGTCAAGAGGCTGCATTAATTCAGCAAAAGGCTGAGTTAGAAAATGATATCAGTCGCTGGTCTGATGATGCATATGTAACTGCACAGGCACGTAAACGGTTAGGCTTTGTTTACCCTGGCGAGCGAAGCGTGCGAGTAGAGAATCTACCGCAAGATATGCGAACGGATACAACCAAGAAGAGTGATACGACTCAGTCGCAACTGCCGTGGTTTACAGAATTACTCTATGCAATTCACAATACTGATCAGGCTGAGAATTCTTCAGGCGAGGCAAACACTGCTCAATAAGTGCATTTATTGTCACTGTGAATGGATTATAAAAGAACAAGTAAAGAATAAAACTAATAAGGAACAATGAGTATCGCGAATTAGATAATCTCAATCTCATTCTAAAATCGTGAATTATCTTTCTTTTTTCAGGCAAGGGGGAAACTATGTGGCCGCAGCATGTTTATACGACAGCCGAGGAGCTAGTTGAGTATTTCTTGACACATCAGGCTACGGATAGTGACATTCAAGCTGTTGAAGTGCAACTAGGACGTTTTCCGCGCGGAATGGTTGCTGTAGGGGCGAGATGTGTCTGTGGGCAGCCTTTGACTACTGTAACGCGACCACTCATTGATGGAAAAATTCCTTTCCCTACGACTTTCTACCTTACTCATCCTGGAGCTACAAAAGCGATTTCGCATGTAGAAGCAGCTGGACGACTCGCTGAATTAACTGAACAGCTCACTTCTGACGACGTGCTAGCAGCAGGGTATATGAAGGCTCATGAATCTTACCTAGCCGTTCGCCATGAGCTTGCAGTGCGTTTAGGTGACAGCGAAGAGCATATAGAGGGAATTACCGCTGGTGGAATGCCTGAACGTGTTAAATGTCTTCACGCAGTCTTGGCTCAAACTCTTGCAATGGGCCCAGGTGTAAACCCAGTAGGGGATTTAATCCTTTCTGAAATTCGCGAAGAGTTTGATCCTAATGTGTGTCGCTGCTCACGATGAGCACGATGAGTGTGTAGCATATGCCTGATAAACCAGAAATACTTACAATGTGCATAGGTACGAAGGAACAGTGATGATAACAGTTGCAGGGATTGATTGCGGTACGAATTCTATTCGTCTCATGATCGCATCTATGGATAATGATGGACTACATGTCATTGTTCCTCGAATTATGCGAGTCGTTAGGTTAGGCGAGGGTGTTGACGTTCATCATGCATTCAGTAGTGCTGCGCTGAGTCGCGTGTATGAAGCAATTGATGAATTTGCCGAAATCATTGACCATCATCACGTAGATTATGTGCGTTTTGTCGCAACGAGTGCGACTCGAGATGCAAAAAATCGACATGAATTTGAATCATATATCTACGAGCGACTGGGAATTTACCCGGATGTTATTTCAGGTGAGGAAGAGGCACGTTTAAGTTTCCTAGGTGCCACAAGTGTGCTCGATATGAATAAATTTGAGGCTCCCTATCTCGTCGTTGATTTAGGTGGAGGATCAACTGAATTAGTTTTAGGTGATGCACAGAATCCATCGCAGATTGAAGCAGCCTATTCGATGAATATCGGTTCTGTCCGAATGAGTGAACGTTACCACCTTGAGGACGCTCCTCAAGAAGATGCCATAAGTGCAGCAATTGAAGACATTGATGGGAATATTACACGTGCAGCGACGACTGTACCACTTCATAAGGTACGTACAATTATTGGCGTCTCAGGTACAGTGACAACCATGTCTGCGATAGCTATTGGTCAGACCGAGTATCATCAAGAATCTATTGATGGAACAATTATTGAAATTGATGATGTCGATGCTGTTAATAATCGTGTCGTCAGAATGAGCAGGGTAGAGCGTGACACGCTCAGTGTTGTTCATCCTGGGCGCCGAGATGTCATTGGTGCGGGAGCACTCGTCTGGTCACGTGTGCTGAAGAATATTAGCGATTGTGTCGAAGCAGATGGAGGGCATATTACATCATATGTAGCTAGTGAACACGGGCTATTAGATGGTATTGTCTTAGACCTCGCCACGCGTAAATATGCTGAAATTTCCGCATAAAGAATAAAATTAACGCGCTTGATTTGGCGTTTTGCCAAAACTTGTGGCATAATCATATCTTGTTTGAATGCCTCGGTGGCGAAATTGGTAGCCGCAGCGGACTTAAAATCCGCCGCCTGTAATGGGCTTACGGGTTCGAGTCCCGTCCGAGGTACTAGCTTAGTTCTCAAGCTTCACTGTTTCTCACAAAGGAGTTCCCATGAGTGATACTGCAATGCCTACAGTAAATGCAGAGTTTGGAGCATATCCACAGATTTCTTTCCCAACTCCTGAAGCACCAGCTGGACTTTATTGTGAGGAAATCGTTGAAGGTGATGGTCCAATGGTTCGTAAGGGCGATATCGTTACAGTGAACTATCACGGTGTTATTTGGGGTAAAGATAAGCCATTCGACTCAAGCTTCGACCGTCATCAGCCAATTGACTTTGGTATTGGCGTTGGTCAGGTAATCAAGGGTTGGGATAATACTGTGCCTGGACACAATGTGGGATCTCGTTTGGTGGTTTCTATCCCACCTCAGTACGGCTACGGTTCTTATGGCGTTCCACAGGCAGGTATCGGCGGTACCGATACTTTGGTCTTCGTTATTGATATTATCTCAACAACATCTGCTCGCTAAGCACGCTGATAGCGCACCATAGAAATAGAACTATATAGGTTGATGCACTACGGAATGTGTGAATTAAGGAGGGGATTATGGCAGATCAAGAAGAAAAGGTAATTGAGCTTACTCAAGAGGCTTACGATAAGCTTAAGCAAGAACTAGCATGGCGTGAAGGTGAATTGCGCCAAGATATTACGGAGAAAATTGCTGCTGCACGTGCAGAAGGCGATTTGAGCGAAAATGGTGGCTATCAAGCCGCTCGTGAGGCTCAGGGGAAGAACGAAGGCCGTATTAACGAACTGATTGTTAAGCTACGTAACGCCCATATCATTGAACCGGTTGCTGAAGGTGAAATTGGAAATGGCACTGTGGTCACCATCTCACTTGCTGGTAACGAGATGACATATCTTATTGGCTCTCGCGAAATAGCAGTGGCATCTGACTATGACGTTATTAGTCCTGAATCGCCAATTGGAAGCGCTATTTTTGGACATCATGAAGGTGATATTGTCGAGTACAAGGCACCAAATGGTCGTGAGCTTAAAGTTGAGATTTTATCAGCAAAGCCAATGTAAACTGTCTGATACGGTAAGACCTAAATTTTAAATAAGTTGTGTCCTCAGCTCTCCTTCGTACGAGAATATATATTTGCGTATGATGTTTAGCTGGGGACACAACTTTTTGTATTAATGGACGATTTATCTATCCTGAATTAAACTAAAGGAATGATTGATTTCAATTCGCTTATTTCTCAAACTCCTGGTTATAACGAAGATGATGTGAATCGTTTACATTCGCTCATCGCAGATTGGCAAATTATCGCTGATTTAACATTCTCTGACTTACTTTTAGTCATTCCGCCAAGTATGGATGATTTCGATGACGTATCGCGTTTTATCGTGGCGACGCAGTGCCGTCCCTCGACAGTAATTTCGCGTATTTCAGAAGATTGGGTAGGGAAAAATCCTGAGCCAGACCTCATTCCGTTGCTTGAGCATACATGGCATTCTAATATTTTGTCGCGAATGGATCACTACAGAGTCGTTGATGGCATATCTGTATGCGATGTGGCTACACCAGTGGTATGTAATGGGCGAGTTATCGCGATGGTGGTGCGTGAAAGCAATATGGATACACGCGGTGATAACGGTCGTTATGAAATGAGCAGTATTGGCGTAGGTAAGCAGCTGTTCTATATGATTACGAACGGTGATTTCCCATATGAAAAGCGTGTATCGCTTGCACGTGGAAAATACCGCCGACATGATCCTCGTGTAGCGGACGGATTTGTCGTACTCGACAGTGATGGAAACGTCATGTACGCTGCGCCTAATGCGATTAGTAGTTTTAGGCGTATCGGTATTTCAGGTGATATGGTGGGCAAATGCTTTGCAGATATTGTCTCCGAAAAGCTTGACCCGGATGCTAAAGTACCCGAGGCATTACAGTTGGTTGTGGATGGAAGAGTAGCTGCAGCAGTTGTTCTCGAAGCTCAAAATGCTGTAATTTCCATGCGCTCCTTGCCATTGGAAACTGAGGGCAAGCCAACAGGTTCACTTATTTTGTGCCGTGATATTACTGAGCTTCGCTGGCGAGAGCGTCAGCTTGAAACGAAGGATGCGACGATTTCTGAAATTCATCATCGTGTAAAGAATAATCTTCAAGCTGTGTCGTCTCTTCTTCGATTACAGGCTCGCCGTACGAAGTCTGATGAAGTGCGCCGTGAGCTAGAGGAAGCGCAAAGACGTGTCGAGACAATTGCTGTGGTGCATGAGGGATTGAGCCAAACTGCCGATGAAATGGTCGATTTTGATGCAGTAATTGCAAATCTTTTACGTATGAGTGTCGATTTAGCATCTGCTAAAAATCAAACAATTGATATC
>NZ_RXLP01000006.1 GCF_004332295.1 Alloscardovia theropitheci | reverse complement strand
ATATCTACTCGATCACGTTCAGAAAGATACTCCGATGTCATAAGCAATTCCTAAGCTCCAAGTTGATGAAAAAGATCAGCAGCTTTTCCAGATAAATCTGTGATACGAACCGTAAGTTCTTCCTCTGGATTATTCTTTTCAAATGCTAAACCAATCTCAAGCTCAGCATCACTATTCAATTCAACATTCACCATGATTCCGCCCATGGGATTATGCTCAATCGTATCCGTAAGGATACGATACGATTTAATACGTCCCTTATCCGTTAACGCATTCGGATCCGCAGAGCGTAACTCATCCTCGATGAGTTTTCTGCCCTCGCTACCCATAACAACCGAATACATATACTCACGCTCTTGATTCTGCTGATACCTCATATACACCACACCCCCACCAATAACACCGACACTTACCACGATAGAAACAATAAGAATACACAATTCCCAATGCTTTTTTGCCCATAACCCAAATCTACGCATACCTACTCCTGCCCAATCAAATCCAAGCGTTGAACTTGCTGTGATACCGTCTCACGAATCGCTGATGACGATTTACCACGAATAGAAGAATCCATCATACCCATATCATTATTAACATTCTCTTTCGCAGATTGAGCGTGACTGCGAGCCTTACGACGAAACTCAGATAACGCTCTCGCATATATCTTCGCCAAACCAGGAACATACGTATCATGAAGTAA
>NZ_RXLP01000019.1 GCF_004332295.1 Alloscardovia theropitheci | reverse complement strand
CAAAAAAAACGGACACTCATCAAACCATCACAGTACTAAAACACACAACAGTATCCTAGCGAGTATCCACTGGCATTATCAAAACATAAAAAAGTAGTACAAAACACGCTCTTGAGTTCTCAAACCACCACAACACAAACCAACACAAACCCCCAACCAGGAAGCCATGCCGTATCAGGCAGCGAATAAAAACAATACACCAAAACACCCACCACCACAACCACCCGCGTGTCGCACACAAAAAACACCAAACCACCGCCCCTCTAAACCCCCTCACACCCTGTCATTCTTTACTTATGAGTTGAGCCTTGCCGTTATACGCCAGTCTCCCCCGCTTTGTTTCTCCGCTTTGTTTCCCCGCCTTGTTTCCCCACCTAATTTACGCATTCATATTTTTTCTATTATCATTTATTTGAGTCTCATAGTCGAGCTATCAATTTTGAGTACAAAAGGAGTACCTCATGTCGATCACTTCCTCACCGACGGATTCATTATCCCAGCAAACTGCTCAACGTTCTTTACGCGGAGAAAGCAACACACAATCAACCGCAATTCCACCGTCGCCTCGAAAAGCTACATCCGCAATCCTGTGGTTGTTTGCAGTCGGACAACTCGGATGGTCGATTCTATCTGGAGTTATCAGTAACTGGCTTGTCTATTTCTATCAACCAAGTGACGTTCTTATTTCGAGAGGTGTGCCACTCTTTATCACCCAAGGTGCTATCGTTTTGGGACTGACTGTTATTGGACTCATTACTGCTAGCGGGCGTCTCATTGACGCATTTCTCGACCCATGGATCGGCGCAAAATCAGACGCTTCAAGACATCCGCGCGGAAGACGCATGCCTTTTATGCGTTGGGCTGCCATTCCTTTCGGCTTGGTCACGACTTTAGTCTTCATTTCACCTATTAATAGCGAGTCAGTTATCAACAATATTGTTCTTTTTGTTCTCGTTGTGGCTTTTTATTTCTGCATGACATGTTATTGCACACCATACAATGCGCTTATTCCCGAGCTAGGTAGCACGCAAGAATTACGTATTAACGTTTCGACAGCGATTTCTACAACATTTTTCGTTGGAACCGCATTTGCGTATCTTGTTCCTAATATTGCTTCACTGTTGCCTCAAAACTGGGGTTACGTAACGAACTTTAGGATTACAATTGGCATTTTAAGCATCATCGCTATCGTTTGTATGTTAGTTCCAACTTTTACTATTGACGAGAAAACTTACGCTCATATGGAACCATCGAGCAGTAACGTGTGGGAAAGTTTAGGAAAAACATTTAAAAATCATCAGTTCCAAATTTTTATTGCTTCTGACGTCTTGTACTGGATTGGATTAACTATTTTCCAAACGGGAATGCCGTTCTATATAACTGAGCTCATGGGATTCAACGATTCTATGACTTTCGTCTTTTTTGCAGGCATGACTGTTTTGTCGTTCCTGTTCTATCCAGCAGTCAACATTCTTGCGAAAAAAATTGGCAAGAAACCGCTCGTATCTATAGCTTTTATAATTTTCGTTATTGGTTTTGTATTGACATCCATTTCGGGACAATTTGGAATTCCTAGAATGGTTTGGGCTTTGGTCATGGTGACTTTATCTGCAGCGCCATTAGCAATTTTAGGAATCCTCCCACAAGCAGTATTAGCTGATATCGCGCAAGCTGATTCCATAGTAACTTCTGAGAAACGTGAGGGAATGTTCTATGCTGCGCGTACTTTCAGTATGAAACTTGGACAGTCTCTAGCAATGCTTCTCTTTACGTCAATTTCTCTTATCGGCTCAGCTGGTCTCGGATATCGTTTAACAGCTCTCGTTGCCGCCGGCCTGTTACTTGCAGGTGGCATAATTTTCATGACGTACAACGAACGCGGCATCTTGAAAATTATTGAATAATAGTTATACAAACATATTATGAGATAAAGCAAGGGTGGGTAAGAATTTAGTATGCTTACCCACCCTTGCTTTATGATTTCTGATGATATAGATTCTTCCTTGCTCGTTCTAGATAGCGTTCGTTCTAGATAGCGTTCGTTCTAGACAGCACTGACACCTTCCTGTTCAAAGTAGTATGTCATCGGCTTCAATTCTTCACCGTCATATGATGCAAAGAATTCTTCCAAACTTTGTGGATGATGCAATGTGCCATTGGCGTTATAGTTCTCGTTAATTGTTTCTACAAATTTACCGTTTTCCACGTGGAATTCGAGCTCTTCAACAGGCAGTCCTCGTTTATCAGTAATCTTTGCATCAATTAAGAACGGGCGCCCAGACTGAGTAACTTCTATAGCCCTATCGAAAGCTGCCGGCAATTCTTGCGATGACGTCACCGTTATAGATTCAACACCCATTCCTTGCGCAATCATAGCGAAATCTTGATCTTCAAGATAAATTCCTGAATGCTGCGGGATTGGCAAATCATCTTGCTCTGACTTGATGAAATTCAAGGAGGCGTTGGCCGTAATGACATTAATTACCGGTAACCCATACTTCTTTTGCGTAATCAAATCTTGCATGACCATGGAGTAAGCACCATCACCAGCGATATGGAAAATCTGACGTTCTGGGAAACTTAAAGAAGCGGCAATTGCCCCAGGCAAGCCATATCCCATCGATGCGAATAGTGCAGAAATTGTCCATTTATTTGCTGGTGTTAGATTCAGGTATCGGAAGGAATTGATAATATTATCGCCTACATCAATCGAGAATATTGCATCGTCTTTCGCGACTCTGTTAATCTCCTTATATACCGCTTCGAATTCTAGCGGGTCAGAAGGCTTATTCGTCATCTTGTCAAGATATTCGCGCCAATTTTTATTCGCAGCAACGCATGCTCGGTAGAAAGCAGTAGGCTCTGTTTCAGATACAGCACCATTATCAAGTAATTCAAGAGCTTTCTCGACAAAAATTGTTGCATCAGACCATACTCCATAGTCCAGGAAATGATGAGAACCAAATCGCGCGGAATCGACATCAATTTGGACGAATTTAAATTCATGGGTGCGATATACAAGATTTGCGAATGGGAAGTTCGATCCTAATGCGATGACCAAATCTGCCGTAGCAAATGCTTCATCAGCTGCCTTTGATGCCGCTCTATTGGCATATCCTAAGTTTGCTTCATACTCATCCGGAATTAATCCTTTTGCAAGCCCAGTGAGAACTAGCGGGATGCTCAATCTGCGTGATAGCTCTACAAGTTTCTCACCGCCCGATTGAATGCCGCGACCAACATGAATAATTGGTCTTTTTGCAGACTTAATGAGATTGATAACTTCAAGAACTTCTTCAGTTGTTGCATGTGGAAGTGGTGCAGGTTTTCGGTCAGTTGGAGAAGAACTGGAATACCCGGTATCAGGAATATGAACGTATCCAAAGTTATTTGGAATAACTACAACTGCTACGCCCTTGTGCTTATATGCTTCACGCACTGCTTTATCAACGACGTACGGCAAGCTTTCCGCTGTCATAACAGTTCTGTTATATACCGCTACATCCTCGAACATTGGATTTTCTGCGAATTCTTGGAAATAGTCATAATTCATATTCGTCGTCGGAACTTGCCCAATGAGAGCAACGACAGGAGCATGATCTTCACGTGCATCATATAAACCTGTCAACAAATTCGTCGCTCCAGGTCCTGCAGACCCAAAGCATACTTGTACATGTCCGGTTAACTTCGCGTCCGCGGATGCCGCGAGCGCCGCGACTTGCTCATGCCGCACCTGAATATATTGAATATTTTCTTTTTCAGTATCTAACGCTGCCATTGTTGAATTAAACGAACCGCCTGGATAACCGTAAATATGTTTAACGCCCCAGGATTCAAGAACTCGAAGCATCGCTACGCTTGCTGGCACTGTCTTGCGCTGGTTTGAGTTATCTTCTGTGATGCCCATATTATTCTACTTTCGTGTCCACCCTTCGTCTGTGAAAGGTTCTATAACAATTATCGAATAGCAGTAACCGCTTTACAAGCTCATACATATTGATGTACATCACATGTGACATTACTCTCATACCGCGTATATGTCTGTTTACACTTTCCCACATACACAAGGTGGGCGAAAGTCTATACTCTCGCCCACCTGTATCGCTTATGCGCTGTTAGTATTTATGTTTTATTTTTACTGCTTCTTTCCTACTGTTGAGTTACGTGTCCGCCAAATTGTGCTCGAAGTGATGACACTACTCGAAGTGTATCGTCACCACCACCACGAGAGGTCTGGCGAGCCCACAAAGCTGAAGCCGTTGCTGGCGTTGGCACACCAAGCTCTAGTGCTGCTTCAACCATCCATTTTGCCTCACCAGATTCGTTTGCTACTGGAGGCATATTTCTTAATGTTGGGTCATCGTGTGCAGCGCGTGCGAAGAGATCCAGGAGCCATGATTGTACAACCGAGCCTTCACGCCACGAGGTCATTACTTCTGCGGGGTTATCAATGAGCTCTGAACGCATCATGGTTTCAAAACCTTCGCCAAAAGCTTGCATCATTCCGTATTCGATGCCATTGTGTACCATTTTGGCGAAATGCCCACCACCGACTGGTCCTGCGAGCACTAAACCATCAGCACCTTCTGGCTTAAGCGTTTCAAAGATTGGCAATGCACGGTTGTAGTCTTCTTCACTACCACCAACCATGAGCGCATATCCTCGAGATGCTCCCCATACTCCGCCTGAGACTCCAACATCCATGAAATGAATTCCTTTGGCAGCCAAAGAGTCAGCATGGCGATGATCATCTGTATATCGCGTGTTACCACCATCAATAACTAAATCGCCATCTTCGAGAAGATTTTCGAGTGTGTCGATAGTAGTATCTGTAGGATTTCCAGCGGGTACCATTACCCACACGATGCGTGGAGTTTCGAGCTTATCAACTAGCTGTTCCATTGACTCGACGTCACGTTCAGATTCTGGATTGACATCAAACCCCACAACTTCATGACCACCTGCACGTAAGCGCTTGACCATGTTGCCGCCCATACGACCTAATCCAATAACACCAAGTTTCATTCTGTTATCTCCTTATTCTGTATGAACCGTTACGTTGTTACATAAAGATTGGGACGATTGCGGATACAAGCATGACGATTGCTAAACCAACTACCGACAATGCCGTCTCCATTAATGACCAGGTCTTAAATGTCTGACCGACAGTCATTCCGAAATATTCCTTCACGAGCCAGAATCCGGCATCGTTAACGTGAGATAGGAAGATAGACCCAGCACCGATAGCAAGAACTAACAATGCAAGTTGCACTGGATTTAAATTAGCCGCCAATGGAGCTATGATACCGGATGCTGTAACAGTCGCTACCGTTGCTGATCCGGTTGCTAAGCGAATAAGAACAGCTACGAGCCATCCCGCAAGCAAAGGATTTAGATTTGCCTGGACGATTCCGCTTGCTATGACTTTGCCAATTCCGGAATCGACAAGTGTTTGCTTGAAACCACCACCAGCAGCAACAATAAGAAGAATGCTTGCGATTGATGAGAAGGACATTCCCACAAGAGAATTCAAGGTATCACGTGACCATTTTGCACGAACTGCGAAAAGAATCATCGCAAAGATTGTAGTAATTGTTAATGCTTCTAGTGGGCTACCGATCCATACAATTGCACGACCTACAGCAGTCTTTGTCTGTCCAAGTACATCAACTACGCTTGCAGCAAGCATCAAGACCACTGGAAGAATAATAACGCTTACAGCCTCAATAAAGCTTGGACGGCTCTCAGCTTTTTCGCTAGATTTTACTGTATCTTCTTCTGGCGCCATGATAGGCACAAGCTTGACCATCCACTTTGCCAATAGTGGGCCAGATATGATGACGGTTGGAATTGCGATAAGTAAACCAAGTCCCAAGGTAAGTCCTAGGTTTGCATGTAAAGCATCAATTGCGACAAGCGGCCCAGGATGAGGTGGAACAAATGCATGCAAAGCAGACAAACCAGCTAATGCAGGAATACCTAATGCGATTACAGGCATTTTAGCGCGTCGTGCAACGAGCAAAATAATTGGTATAAGTATAACAACACCAACCTCAAAGAAGAGTGGAATGCCGACTATGAATGCACTCATAGCCATTGCCCACGCAAGTTTATTGTGTGGAGCTTTTTCCAAGATAGTGTCAACGATAACGTCGGCGCCACCTGAACGGGTCAATAGAATACCAATTATGCCACCAAGAGCAATTAACAGTCCCACGCCAGAAACGGTGCTTCCCACACCTGTGGTAAAGCTAGTCAAGCTCTGGTCGTATGGCACGCCTGCAATAACTGCTGTTATTGCTGATCCAATCATCAAAGAAAGGAATGGATGTACTTTAACCACAGCAATAAGAACAACGATAAGTGCAATACCTAATATTGCTGCAATGATTAATTGAGACATTTTTTACTCCAATGTATTTTCTTACGCTACTTTGCGCTTTGTTCACGAAGTTCGTATGCTTTTACTGCTTCAATTGAGCGTGCTACAACATCTTCTATTGTTCCCTCAATCGAAATGACCTCGCCATTTTCATCATCTCCAAGTGGCTCTAATATTGCGAATTGACTTGGAAGCAACGAAGCAGGCATAAAGTGATTCTTTCGCGCCGATAAGCGAGCTTGAATCAGCTCTTGTGAACCATCGAGATGAAGGAAGTAAACATTCAAATCCTTCGAAAGGGCTTCACGATATGACCGTTTTAATGCAGAGCTTGATACAACTGTATTTTCGTCTAGACTTTCTCGAGCAATCATCCACTTGTTGATAACATCAAGCCATGGCCAACGGTCCTCGTCTGTTAGAGGAATTCCAGCTGACATTTTGTCTATATTCGCTTGTGGATGGAAATCATCACCCTCAGCAAGTGTATATCCAAGCTGATCTCTGATTGCTTCAACAACAGTGGATTTGCCGCATCCAGCGACTCCCATAACTACTATGTGATTTGCCATTATAACCCCTTTGGTATCGACAATGATTTTATACTATCTCTGCTGAGACTCTCTGTCAAGTAGCTGAGAGTCTTTGCATAATTTGTAGTATTTCGAGTGTCATACTTCTTGATACGATAAGTTGATAAGGTTATTTGTGGAGGTTTGCATGTCTGAAGAAGCACCATTGGAGATATCTAATTCTAAAGAGCCTCTGCATGTCTCAGTCGCCGATTCTCTTGCTCACGAAATTCTAGATGGCCAGTGGTTACCCGGCTATAGCAAGAAACTGGAAGATATCCAAGCTCAATTTGATATTTCTCGAACTGTCGCCCGTGAGGCGACTCGACTGCTCTCATCGTTGAGATGTGTACAGTTCCAGCGAGGAACTGGTGTAATTGCTTGTGCACCAGATTTATGGGACGATATGAGCACACGTGTTATTGCGTGGAAACTGTACTCGCCTTACCGAGAGGATGAACTAAGGGCTCTAACTGAATTAAGACTAGCTATTGAGCCTGCAGCTGCTGCCGGTTGTGCTCAGCGAGCCTCTATCCAAGAACGTACCCATATTTCCGCAACTGGAATCGAGATGGTTAAAGCAGCTAAAGAAGGCAAAATAGCCCAGTTCCATCAGCTAGATATACAATTCCATACGCTCATGCTTAAACATAGTGGTAATCCTCTTTTTGCAGATCTCTCTGGGATGGTTGAAACTGTTTTACGCGGACGCGTAGAAATAAATATGTTTCCTCAAAAGCCTGATGAGAAAGCGTTAAAGTCCCACGAGCAAGTTGCACATGCAATTCTGATGGGGGAACCGCAAGCTGCAAGTGAAGCTATGAAAGCAATCGTTTCAGAAGTGAATTCAGCTCTAGGCCTTGCTGCTTTATAATTCAATACATCAAGCATGTAATTAAAAGCTTAATAGTAATTTGGTGTGACGGTAGCACCGAATGGCGCGAACGCTAATTTCATCATTTTGAATGATTGAATACCAAAAGGGATACCAATTATGGTAATGCAATTGAGAAGCCCAGCGAAAAGGTAAAGAACAGCCAATATCCAACCTACAGTAACTGCCCAGATCACATTACCTAACATAGATAAGAAGCTGCCACCATAGGTTACAGTCTGTCCAAAGGGCATAAGTGTAAGCCATCCCATTTTAAAGCACTGCAATCCTAGTGGGATCCCGATAATTGTTATACACAGAACAAGCCCAACAAAAAACCACGAAGCTGCAATACTAGCACCGCCAAGAATTATCCATAATATGTTTCCTAAAGTTCTCATAATCATAAAGTCTATAAGAATTCCACGCTGAATTCTCCCGTATATTCCCTGATTATGCTCTCGACTTGTGAGATTGCGTGTGTGGTGGTTTGTGTCCTGTTTCAATCACGAAAAACGAAAATAAAAAAAATGGGTGGTCACTGTTGTGACCACCCTTGAAGTGTTAGTGTGGCGGCGTGTTACTCTCCCACACCCTATCGAGTGCAGTACCATCACCGTGCTAGGTCTTAGCTACCAGGTTCGAAATGGAGACTGGGCGTAACCCCTAGGCCAAGGCCACCACAAATCTTAAATTATTCGGATACAACCATACACGCAAACCCTGTGGCGGGTTGGGGACCGGCTAGTAGACGCGAAAAAATCGTTAAGGACACTTAGTGTTCAATGTTACCTTAGGAAGAGTATCAGCCCACACACACTAGTGTGTGGAGTGTTAATTACCTTCGACTCTTAGTACCAGTCAGCTCCACACGTTACCATGCTTCCACACCTGGCCTATCAACCTCATCATCTATAAGGAGTCTCACACACTCACAAGGAGTGTCAGGAATTCTCATCTTGGAGAGGGCTTCCCGCTTAGATGCTTTCAGCGGTTATCCCTTCCGAACGTAGCTAACCAGCCATGCCACTGGCGTGACAACTGGCATACCAGAGGTTCGTCCACCCAGGTCCTCTCGTACTATGGGCAGGACTCCTCAAAATTCCAACGAGCGCAGAGGATAGAGACCAAACTGTCTCACGACGTTCTGAACCCAGCTCGCGTGCCGCTTTAATCGGCGAACAGCCGAACCCTTGGGACCTGCTCCAGCCCCAGGATGCGACGAGCCGACATCGAGGTGCCAAACCATCCCGTCGATATGGACTCTTGGGAATGATCAGCCTGTTATCCCCGGGGTACCTTTTATCCGTTGAGCGATGCCGCGTCCGTACGCCGGCACCGGATCACTATTTCCGACTTTCGTCCCTGCTCGACCCGTCAGTCTCACAGTCAAGCTCCCTTGTGCAATTACACTCAACACCCGATTACCAACCGGGCTGAGGGAACCTTTGAGCGCCTCCGTTACTCTTTAGGAGGCAACCGCCCCAGTTAAACTACCCACCAGGCACTGTCCCTGACCAGGATAACTGGTCGAGGTTAGACATCCAATATAAACAGAACGGTATTTCACTTGCCGACTCCACACAAGCTAGCGCCCATGCTTCACAGTCTCCCGCCTATACTACACAATCCACACCGAATGCCAATACCAAGATATAGTAAAGGTCCCGGGGTCTTTTCGTCCTTCTGCGCTTAACGAGCATCTTTACTCGTACTGCAATTTCACCGAGCTCCTGGTCGAGACAGTGGGGAAGTCGTTACGCCATTCGTGCAGGTCGGAACTTACCCGACAAGGAATTTCGCTACCTTAGGATGGTTATAGTTACCACCGCCGTTTACCGGGGCTTAAATTCACCACTTCACCCAAGGGTTAATGGATCCTCTTAACCTTCCGGCACCGGGCAGGCGTCAGTGCATATACAGCGACTTACGTCTTCGCATGCACCTGTGTTTTTGGTAAACAGTCGCTACCCCCTGGTCTGTGCCACCCCCAACAGCTCCACCAGCTAAGTGGCTTCACCATCAAGGGTCTCCCTTATACCGAAGGCACGGGAGTAATTTGCCGAGTTCCTTGACCAGGATTCGCTCGATCGCTTTGGTATACTCTACCTGACCACCTGTGTCGGTTTAGGGTACGGGCAGTATGTACTCTCACACCGAAGATTTTCTTGACACCAAGAATCACCAAAACACTAACCAACGTTAATGCGCATCACACCTCACCATACACGGTCAACGGATTTACCTATCAACCAGGCTGCGTGCTTACCATGCCAAAACCACCTGACATGTCGGCTATCACGATGCGTCACTCCTGTGCTGTCCTACTACAAACTCTGGTCCCAATAACAAACCATCACTCCACCCGAAAGCAAAGATCAAGAAAATTAGAGGTTAGTATAGTAAGCCTCGGATTTGACGACTACACACTGGTAGGAGAATATCAACTCCTTCATCCATTCGACTACGCCTGTCGGCCTCGCCTTAGGACCCGACTCACCCAGGGACGATGAACGTGGCCCTGGAACCCTTAGTCATCCAGCGGACGGGATTTTAACCCGTCTTTCGTTACTCATGTCTGCATTCTCACTCCCCTATAGTCCACAAAAGTTTCCACTCCTGCTTCACCCCAATAGGGGACGCTCTCCTACCCAACCAACAAAAGTTGATTGCCGCGTCTTCGGTGGTGTGCTTGAGCCCCGCTACATTGTCGGCGCGGAACCACTAGACCAGTGAGCTGTTACGCACTCTTTCAAGGATGGCTGCTTCTAAGCCAACCTCCTGGCTGTCTATGCGACTCCACATCCTTTCCCACTTAGCACACGCTTAGGGACCTTAGACGACGATCTGGGCTGTTTCCCTTTCGACAACGAAGCTTATCCCCCGCTGACTCACTGCCAGTAAACACTTCACAGGTATTCGGAGTTTGGCTGCTATTGGTACCCCATACGGGCCCGCAAGCATCCAGTAGCTCTACCCCCTGGAAACTATAACCTGACGCTGCACCTAAATGCATTTCGGAGAGAACCAGCTATCACGGAATTTGATTGGCCTTTCACCCCTATCCACAAGTCATCGCCCCAGTTTTCAACCTAGGTGCGTTCGGTCCTCCACAAGGTCTTACCCCTGCTTCAACCTGCTCAAGGATAGATCATCCCGCTTCGGGTCTAGGGCATGCAACTAAACGCCTTTTAAAACTCGCTTTCGCTACGGATCCCCCACACGGGTTAACCTCGCTACATACCACTAACTCGCAGACTCATTTTTCGATAGGCACGCCGTCACCCCTCAAGGCTCCGACGGATTGTAAGCTCACGGTTTCAGAAACTATTTCACTGTCCTCCCGGACTACTTTTCACCTTTCCCTCACGGTACTCGTTCACTATCGGTCACATGGATATATTTAGACTTACCCAACGGTCTGGGCAGATTCACACGAAATTCCTCGAGTATCGTGCTACTTGGGAATAACCATAAAGAGACAACGCGCTTTCACCTACGGGGCCATCACCCTCTCCAGCCAGGCATTCAATCCTGTTCAGCTCACACGTCATTTTATCACTCTTCACCAGCCTGTCAGAACCAGTACAAGCCATCCCACAACACCACACGCGCAACCCCTGACAAGTATCACACACGCACGGTTTGGTCTGATCCGCTTTCGCTCGCCACTACTCACGGAATATCTTTTCCTGTAGGTACTGAGATGTTTCACTTCCCTACGTACGCCCCCAATTTACTTGGGTACCCCACATTCATATGAGGTGAGTTCCCTCATTCAGAAACCCTCGGATCACAGCTCGTTTGACAACTCCCCGAGGCTTATCGCAGCCTACCACGTCTTTCATCGCTCCCATGTGCCAAGGCATCCACCCTAAGCCCTTACCAGCAAAAAACACTAAGCAAGAAACCTACCGATACAATTCCTAGACAACAAATCATCACACTAAAATGATCACAAAACGATCGAACCACAACTCAAAAAGAGTTCAGTTCAATTACAACAAACAAGCAAAAGCTTATTTGCTCGCGTCCACTATCCAGTTCTCAAACCACCACACCACACCACCACCACCCACACACAAACAACGCATGCAAACAGTAGCAGCAGGCCAAGCCAGAAGCCGTAGCAATCTGGGGACCCAAAAGCATATCCCATACCACTCTAAGCCTGATAACTTCCACACCAGAGTAACCCCCATCCCAGTACTCCAGGACAACAAAAGGATTACCACAAAACAACCCACAAACCGTGAGCCTTCAAAATCTCCGTAGAAAGGAGGTGATCCAGCCGCACCTTCCGGTACGGCTACCTTGTTACGACTTAGTCCCAATCGCGAACCTCACCTTAGACGGCTCCCCCCACAAAATGGTTAGGCCACCGGCTTCGGGTGTTGCCCACTTTCATGACTTGACGGGCGGTGTGTACAAGGCCCGGGAACGCATTCACCGCAGCGTTGCTGATCTGCGATTACTAGCGACTCCACCTTCATGGAGCCGAGTTGCAGGCTCCAATCCGAACTGAGACCGGTTTTAAGAGATCCGCTCCGCGTCACCGCATCGCACCTCGCTGTACCGGCCATTGTAGCATGCGTGAAGCCCAAGACGTAAGGGGCATGATGATCTGACGTCATCCCCACCTTCCTCCGAGTTAACCCCGGCGGTCTCTTGTGAGTTCCCACCATAACGTGCTGGCAACACAAGACAAGGGTTGCGCTCGTTGCGGGACTTAACCCAACATCTCACGACACGAGCTGACGACGACCATGCACCACCTGTAACAGCGCCCCGAAGGGAGGACCTATCTCTAAGCCTGTCGCTGATATGTCAAGTCTTGGTAAGGTTCTTCGCGTTGCATCGAATTAATCCGCATGCTCCGCCGCTTGTGCGGGCCCCCGTCAATTTCTTTGAGTTTTAGCCTTGCGGCCGTACTCCCCAGGCGGGATGCTTAACGCGTTAGCTCCGACACAGAACCCGTGGAATGGGCCCCACATCCAGCATCCACCGTTTACGGCGTGGACTACCAGGGTATCTAATCCTGTTCGCTCCCCACGCTTTCGCTCCTCAGCGTCAGTAATAGCCCAGAGACCTGCCTTCGCCATTGGTGTTCTTCCCGATATCTACACATTCCACCGTTACACCGGGAATTCCAGTCTCCCCTACTACACTCTAGCCTGCCCGTACCCAGCGCAGATCCACCGTTAAGCGATGGACTTTCACACCAGACGCGACAAACCGCCTACGAGCTCTTTACGCCCAATAATTCCGGACAACGCTTGCACCCTACGTATTACCGCGGCTGCTGGCACGTAGTTAGCCGGTGCTTATTCAAAAGGTACACTCACTTGCGCTTGCTCCCAATTAAAAGCGGTTTACAACCCGAAGGCCGTCATCCCGCACGCGGCGTCGCTGCATCAGGGTTTCCCCCATTGTGCAATATTCCCCACTGCTGCCTCCCGTAGGAGTCTGGGCCGTATCTCAGTCCCAATGTGGCCGGTCGCCCTCTCAGGCCGGCTACCCGTCGAAGCCTTGGTAGGCCACTACCCCACCAACAAGCTGATAGGACGCGATCCCATCGTATAGCACATAAAGCTTTCCCACACCATCATGCGACAATGCGGAACATAGGGCATTACCACCCGTTTCCAGGAGCTATTCCCCACTACACGGCAGGTTAATCACGCGTTACTCACCCGTTCGCCACTCTCACCAACAAAGCAAGCTTCATTGGATCCCGTTCGACTTGCATGTGTTAAGCACGCCGCCAGCGTTCGTCCTGAGCCAGAATCAAACCCTCCACAAAAAACTTCATGAAAAAGTCGATAAACAGACTCATCAAAAAAATAAAATCAACGTTAAAAAACGCACAAAAAAAACGGACACTCATCAAACCATCACAGTACTAAAACACACAACAGTATCCTAGCGAGTATCCACTGGCATTATCAAAACATAAAAAAGTAGTACAAAACACGCTCTTGAGTTCTCAAACCACCACAACACAAACCAACACAAACCCCCAACCAGGAAGCCATGCCGTATCAGGCAGCGAATAAAAACAATACACCAAAACACCCACCACCACAACCACCCGCGTGTCGCACACCAAAAAACACCAAACCGCACGCACGCAAGATACACGACATATTAACAGTCAGCGTTGGTATCTCTTACATATATGCAAATAGTCCTATCTCCAAAAGCATAGGAAAATGGTGCGCTGCAAAAGTCTCGAATAGAAGCGCACCATAATCCCTTTTCACAATTATCTTATATTTCTAAAAACGCCCTTTGACGCGTGAACAATTTCTCGCAACTAATTATTTCTTCCGAAGAATTCCTGGTAAGGATTTTCCGAGCCGCCGTTTGAATTACCCTCATTGTTCTCGTCATCATTACCCCGCCCCGAATTCTGATCATTATTGGAACGAGGTGTAACGTTAACAGATTCTTCATGATTCATATTTACTGAAAGGTTCAAAACTTTCCCATCACGCACCACGGTTACCGTTACTTTGCTCCCGCTCTGCGTTGCGCGTACATATCCCAGCAACGAAACTGTCGATGTAACAGCATGATTATCGTATGCAACTATCGTATCTCCACGTTGTATTCCTGCTGACGCTGCTGCAGAGCCTGTTGTCACCGATTGCACCTGAGCGCCTGTACGTGTTGCCCCGTCTGCAGTAGTAGTGGCAGTTTGCACCGTCACACCAAGCGAAACATGCGACGCCTTACCATTCGAAATAATTGAGGAACTCACCCATTTTGCTAAATTAGCAGGGATTGCAAAACCAATACCAATCGAGCCGGTACTGCTTGACGAACCATTCGACGTACGAGCCGTAGCAATTGACGAATTGATACCAATCATTTGACCTTGTGCGTTAAACGTTGGCCCACCCGAATTTCCAGAATTAATAGAAGCATCAATTTGGACGGCGTTTGTAACTACAACGTTATTTCCATTGTCATCGCTTGCAACTGAAACAGGACGATTAAGCGCCGAAACAATTCCCGAGGTCGCAGTATTCTCGTACCCCAATGGGCTACCAATTGCCATAACCGCTTCTCCGACCGCCAAATCATCAGAGTTTGCAAATGTCACTGGTTCAAGATTACTTGGCGCATTCTTCAAACGAATAACTGCCAAATCCGTAGTTGCATCCGCCCCCACGACTTCCGCCTCATACATATCGCCATTTGCCGTGGTCACCTGCAAGTTTGAAGCACCATTGACCACATGATTATTCGTGATGATATTGCCCTGAGCATCCAAAATTGCTCCTGAACCTATAACTGAGCCGTTTGAAACAGTTCCTTGAATTGAAACGACGGAGTTGGAAACCTTCTTAGCGACAGCAGTCCAATTTACTTGCGAATTGGAAACCTGCGTTGTTCCTGCTGCCCCTGTTGAACTTGAGATAGAGCTTAAACTCGTTGATGACGGAACGCTGATGACTCCCGTGCGAATTCCAGCGTATCCAATCCCGCCCATAAGTACGGCTGTGACTACCGTAGCGCCGATTGCTGTCCATAACGTCGTTCTACGATTCTTCTTCATAATCGACTCAATCGACTGATAACTCAGTTGCGCTCCCTGCGCAGTTACAGCAGCAGGTGTTCCTGAAGCATTTGCTGGATCAGCAAAAGCATTACTTGCTGGCTGCGCAGACGGTGAAGCAGACGGTGAAGCAGAAGATGGAGCAGACGCGTATGCAGACGGTTCGCTAAATAACGGCATAGCTGACTGTGATGCGCTTTCTACCTGTTCTTGCCCAAATTGACCATTTTGAGAAATCGGAGCTACCGGTGTTGCACCGGAGACCGATGGAAATGCTGATGGAGAGTTTTGCGCATTGTTTGACGCAGTCTGAGAGTAATTGTTATCAGGATAATTGATATTTCGAGTTTGTTCGTTATCAGATTCATTAAATAATTCATCAACCATTTTTATTTCCTTGATTTTCTTCACAACGTTATTTCTGAATATTTCTGAATATAAGGAAAAACTATTTTTCTGAAAAAACTCTGAAAACGACCTAAAAATTCTCTGTTTTCCTCTATGCGCTTATTATTTCTCACGTATTTCGCCCATTCGTATCCCGATGAGCGCCCTTGTTCTACAGTTCTCATCCATCTCTCATCCGACCAATTATTTGACCAATGCGAGGATGATGCTCATAGTGTGCATAATGAGACTCGCGGTCACGAGATTTGTTCAAAATGACGAGATAGAGGTACACTAACTTTCGTTAATGTACCTCTGAGTGCGTTGACGGGTTATAGCGCAGTTTGGTAGCGCGCCTCGTTCGGGACGAGGAAGTCGCGGGTTCAAATCCCGCTAACCCGACTTTGTCATGTCTCATATCATATGTCCGCATGTGGTATGAGACATTTCTTTTTTCTCTTTTCTCAATCAGACAAATTCTTATGCATTTTCCACGTACTAAAGTATTTCGCAAGAATTCCATGATGTGGGGCGCATAACCATACACTTGCGAATACAACTGTCAATACACATACTATTGTCGCTCCAGCAGGTAGATCTAAAGCCCACGATAAATAAATTCCAACGAAGCTCGAAATCAACGAGAGAATCGACGCAACTGTCATCATGCTGGACATGCGATTAGTAACAAGCCGAGCCGTGGCAGCCGGAGCTACAAGCAGTGCCAAAACTAAAACATTACCAATCGTTTGCACGGAAATAACAACTGCGAGTGCGACTGAAACGTAGAGAACGATGTCTACAAAAAGAACTGGTATACCGAGTGCTCGCGCAGTTTCACGGTCAATTGATACTGCGACTAGCTCTTTATTGAAAAAAGCGAGAATACTTATAACTACGAGAGATCCTATGAGCATAAGCGGAATATCGTCAACACTAACGCCTGTAAGAGATCCGAACAGGAAATCTTGAAGAGAACCAGCATAGCCCGCAGAGCGCGAAATAATTACTATTCCTAGGGCAAAGGCTCCCACAAAAAGAACACCTATAACAGAGTCTTCTTTAAGCCGTCGATTTTGAGAAAGTAATGCGACAAGAATAGCCGTAGCGATTCCCGCTACAGCACCTCCAAGAACGAGCGAACCTCCAGTTATAAAGGAGAAAGCTAGCCCCGGAAAAACTGCATGCGCGACAGCGTCTCCAATAAATGCCATGCCTCGTAGCACTACATGCGTTCCAACAATTGCACAGACAACTGCACTCACAGCTGCTACCAACAGCGCCCTCGGCAAAAAGGACAAAATGGGATTATACAAATCATTAATAAAATCCATTATCGAAAGCATCTCTTACTCCTCGTCCCCTTTAAGTTCCCTGCATGTTTTCTCTTTATTCTCAGCTAGATATATTTCGGCTCGTATATTTTTAGAACTCATATCGAACTCGCTAATCGAGCGCACAGTCGCATCCGGAACATTCATACCTGACGCGCTTTCTTCTTGCTCGCTGGAAACTTGTCCACTAGAAACTTGTTCACTAGTTATAAGCCCTAATGCTGAAAGCAACGGATTCGTCTCGCGTATGCGGAAAGTATCAATCCATACCTTCGCATCTTGTAGTTGCTCACGAGTACCACATGCTTGGACTGTTTGATTAATGAGATATAAACGATCACATTGATTCAGTGCAGAAATAAGATCATGCGTTGTCATAACGACGGCATGACCCTCACGAGCAAGACTTCGAAAGAGATCATTCAGCAATTCTTGAGTTGGCATATCTAGCCCTGTAAATGGCTCATCTAGGAGCAAGATAGATGGCCGCAAAGCTAATGCCCGTGCTACAAGAACGCGTTGGCGTTGTCCACCAGATAACTCACCGATAGGGCGTTGAGCTAAATGTGTTATATCAGCCCGTTTCATAGCTTCTTCAACCGCTTTATAATGTTCCAAACGTGGCCATCGACCAAATTTCAGCATTCCTGTTAAACCGCTAAGAACAGTCTGTCTCACGGTTATCGGGAAATCCCACGCAAATTCATGACGCTGAGGCACATACCCTATTGAACGAGGGTTGAGCTTCGCCCCAAAGGAACTAATGCCCGCATCACTATGATTCATAAGTCCGAGAATTGAGCGCAGTAATGTCGTTTTCCCAGCCCCGTTTGGGCCAATTAATGCAACAAATTCACCTGCATCGACATACAGACTGACATCATCGAGTATGGTTCGTCCGGATGCCGTGACGTTCAAACATCGCACATCTAATGCATGATGAACGTGCTCATGCGTATGGACACGGTTGGAAGTGTCAGCAGTTTTCTGAGTAGATATATGAGATTCTGACGTCTGTGTATTTTTCAGTAGCTTGAACGTATTCATTGTTTGCCCTCCCAACCATTGTTATGTCCTATATTTTTTGAACTCTCTTTTTCTGCTTCCTCCTCGATTTCTTTGCTTGCACGAATAATATTTCGTTTATTTGCACGAGCACGAACGACGACGACGCCCAGAACCACGATGAGAGCAATCGTGCACAGACACGTCAAAACTATTCCAACAAGGTGGGATTGCGATTGCTGAGATGATGAATATTTCGAATGGTCACCTGATTGAGAGCGCGAATCATTGCGCATCGTTTCACGTGAATCATCATTAGTCGTGTCTTGCGAGTGTTCATCTACGCGTACAGTCGCGTTCAATGCCTCTTCAGTAGATGCCGAATCTCCCACGGCAAAGCGCAAGACTGAACTGGCGCATTCCGTTTCTCCAGTCGTTGTCGAAGCACAGAATTTCACAGGAATAAGGCGTATCCCTGGCTGAGTAAATACCCAATTTGCATGAACGTGTGTATTGGCATCCACCCAGATATCCTGACGATTTTTCTTCTGACTATCGAAAAGAATTCGCGGTTTACCAAAAGTACCGTCTTGCACAAACACCCAAGCTCGACCGTGATTAATTTCAGAAGACCTATCATCTGATGAAGCTGACTCTAGACTTAATGTTCCGCCTCTATCCATGATGCCGCTTGCTTGCGGATCTTGTGTATTCCAGCCTAGCCAAACAACGTCTGGATTTTGAGTTTGAGGTATAACCCACCACTTATCTGTCTCATGAGCGCCAAACACGGAGTACTCCTCGCCCTGTGGCGCATCCATTATCGCCGCATCTTTTACCTTAAATACGACATTATCGAGATAACGCCATACAGGAGTATCACCTGAATCGTCACGCGCTAGCAATTTCCATTGTCCGTCAATTATCTTCGGACCTATGTCGACATGACCTATATCAATCGCAGCTTTATCTGTTGATATCATTTCATTATCTGAAACGATGCGCGCATTATCATAATCGCCATCATGCGCGGTGTCATTGTTGTTTGCCCATGCAAGTGGCGCAGAGTTCATAAGCACCACGTTCATAAGCACAGCGCATAGAATGAAGCCCGCTATTTTCGAAATTTTCTTGTATGCAGTACGAATTCCTCGACACGCAGTTTGTAATGATTGTGCTGTATTCATGACTGCTTACCTCCTAAGCATGTCGCTAAAGACCGTGCATTGAAACGCATCATGTCGATATACGTTGATGCATTGTCATCGAGAGTATCGCCATAAAGTGGGCAAATACGCACATTATTTTCCTGAGCAACCGTTTTAAGAACAGACCGCGTACGCGCTAATTGTGGTTCTAAGAAAACTGCAGGAATCTTAAGATCTCTCAATGTGGCAATGAGTTTCTTACGATCGGCAATAGATGGCTCGGTCGATGGATTCGGGGTAACAAAACCAGCGACTGACATGGCATACGCATGAGCAAGGTAGCCGTATGCATCATTAGTCGTGATTAATTGTCGCTTTTGAGGATCAATCGTCGAAATTATTCGAGTCATATCCTCATCTAAGGATTCGAGTTTACGCAGATACTGCTGGGCTTGAGAATGATATTCACGCGCATGCTGAGGATCTTTACGTGCAAGCGTATCTCGAATTACTTTGACATAGGCTCCAGCATTATGAACGTCGTGCCATAAGTGTGGATCGATTTCACCATGTACGTGCTTGCCTAATACCGCTTGGGCAAGAATATACGCGTCCGCCCCTGGGGCTGCGATAAAACGATACTGTTTTTGTGTTGGAACTTGCGTTAAAGTACGCGTTGGCACATCAATAATAACGTCATCTAACTTGAAGGCAGCCATTGACTCAATCTGTGTGGCTTTATCTATTTCCGGTGCATCAATAGGAGTCTTTCCATCAGCTAAGCGATCTGCCATAAGCGTTATGCCACCGTAATTAAGATCAACTGTTACATCCGCATGTCCTGAAGAAATGACATGCCGCCCGTAACGATGAGCCGCTTTTTGCGCATCAACACCCACTGCCAGCATGATACGAGATTGACCTAAATTGATCGGCGTAGTTTTCTCATCTACTCGCAATTTTGCTTGAACGGAAATGATGTAAACACCTGGCCGCATAAAAGCCCAACTCATATGTTGATGCGCATCAGCAGGAAGGGTTGATGTATCAGCCGCATATCCGTCGGACGGATTAAATCCATCTGACGATGCGAAACTTACTTCTGGCGCCCCAAACGTAGTCGTAATATATGCAGCTGCGTCTCCTGGCCCTTTTACAGATGTAACAGATAAATCAATCTGAGAAGAGCGCTTCGCTCCGTATTGTGTGCCTCTACCTGCAACTCTCATCCCAAGCCAGACGGTATCTAACGCCCTATTTTCTACTAGAGGTAAAACAGTAGCTCCAGATTTTGTGGCTTCTTCAGCTAACGATACGGAAGTTGCATTCTCGGGAAGATTAGCATCAAGAGTACGGATAAGTGAATGCTGTTCTAAAAGCAGATAATTTGTTATCGCTACATCCGCATATGCAATGTCTCGAATGGATCTGAGCGAAGGCTCCCAGCTATGCGGATCAGCACCGTTCGGGATTAGCTGAGTTACATTAGCGTATTCGCCAGCAACATTTCGCGCTAAATCTGCCAATATCCCTGTAGTAGTAACGACATTGAGTTTGCGCGTTTGATGAGCATCATTATGGTAATTTTCATTCCACGGTGATGAGCACGCTGACATACTACATACACAAGCGGCGATAGTAATAATCACGATGAGTCGTTTTATTACTTGAATACCCCAATTACGATACTGACCGAAATTATGCAAGCTCTGCAATGCACTACTTTCGTAGGCACCGCACACATTATCCGCATAATGATTGAGTGACCTCCTATATCGTCGTCGTGAACCGTATGCACATAGACCTAGCGTTATTCCCACTACTGCACAGAATGCTACAGTTACAACGCTTAGCGATGTATCAACTCCTGTTTCAGCAAGTGCGCAAGCAGTTCCATCGCTTCGACGCCCAACGGTTTCTTGAACCATTGGTCTACCGTGTTCACCTTGTGAACCAGTAAGGGTTAGGCGACTTACACCAGAATTATTTCCAGAATAGAAACCGCTACCTCTAAGATTGCCAGAGGTTGGCGTAACACGCATTGTTATTGTTACACGATATATGCCAGGTTCTGTAAACACCCAGTTATAGTGCGCATGTGTATGTGCTGGTAGCGTATATGACGAACCTGCCGCGTCGAATACATGAGCTCCCACGCCACTACCAAATGCCCCAGCACTAAAGACTGCAAATTTTCCTGGTCCTGAAACAGAATCAAGAGTAAAGTTAACAGCCCCATTAGTCCGCGCAGACAATTGTGGATGCTGCGAGTTAAGTCCAAGCCAAGGAACACCCGCAATTTGAGTTGATGGAATCGACCATATGCGATGCCCCTCATGCGTCACAAATGACAAGCTCGAAGGTGCGTTAATCTGAGCCGATGACCCTACTGCAAATACAAGCGAGCGCGGGTCTACCCATCGTCCTCCTGCAACACGGTCATCCTTTATACGCGCCACAAGCGTATCGCCTTCTACAACTGGCCCCAGATCGAAATGCCCTTGTGTGGCATTTCCACTCGCCTGTGGTCCAACCGAAAAAGTAAGCGTTGTTCGAGCAGAATTTACAGGTACTCTTGATACATTCTGACTAAGTTCGCGAGCCTCTTGCTCAGTTGCCTCGCGTGTGATTGTCGTTTCACGGCAACCTGACCATTGGTCTGCAAAAGTTGTACTATCTACCTTGACTCCTGCTTGCTCACGCGAATTCTCAGATGCGCGTTCAGATACTTGTGCACGTTTGTCTTTCGCCACAGATCCGTTCTCTCGCTCATCGCCCACGTCAATCGTATACGTGCGCACTTTACTCATAAGTTGAGCTCGATTTTTATCAAAAATTCGTGCTCGAACTTTAAGCACATATCGCCCAGGCTTAGTAAACGCCCAATTTGCATGAGAATGAGCTGGATACGGTTGGAGTATCGTCGACCCGCTTGGTTTAAGGATAAAGCTCTTATCAACTAAGCGTGATTGCGCTCCTGCAAATGCATCATGGATCCACATGGCAATGCGACCATCACGAGGACCAGTATATGAGATATCAAAAGCAGCGCTTTCATACCCAGCTGAAGCAATTTCCTGAGTATCCCATCCTGGCCACAGAACTCGGGAATCCTGAGTCTGAGGGAGCACGTATGCTGATTGCGCTTTTACGATATCAGTTATCGACTGCGGAAGATGCGCGTAATATGCTTGCCTATTAACCCGAAGAAGTACGTCTTCTGGTTGATGAATCACACCAGTTCCAGTAACGTCCTCTTTAAGGTTCAGCTCAACTTCTGCATTATTCTTTAGCGAAACATTGAAAATATCTGCATGCCCACGATCTAGAGTAAGCGAGAATCGTTTATTTTTCTCCCGGTCATTTTGAGTACGCGAAGGATTATCGCTGTGAGAATCGTCATCCGTATGATTTTCCTTCTTATCGGCTGAAGATGCATCAGAATTATTCTCATGACTATGCCGCACACCGTATCGGTTAAAGAAATCTTGTCCGCATGCAGACTTGATTGCATCGTCACCCACGGCGTAATACACGTCATAATAGTCGTACGCGAAATTTCGATAACCAGAATTTTTATCGTACGTTACTTCATAGGAATAGCTCGCTTTATGCAGTCCCGGCTTATTAAAAGTAGTTGCCATATGCCGATGCGTAGCATTTTCAAAGAAAATACTGCGATCAAAATTTGCCGTATCGAGGAGCGTATGAGAACCGTCAAGTATATTTGAATCCCACAGCATCATGCGTCCTGGTCCGGAGAAATCGGATATTTCAGCCTTTACTCCAGGATTGATTATCTTCCTATAATCCAATTCTTGGGTATTCATGCCAAACCAGCCCAAGTCACGATCTTGAATCTGAGGAAGAGTCCATACACGTGATCCCTGTGCGCCCAACTGCTTAAGAACTGATGGTGAATTATCCGACAATGTGTGTGACGCAAAATCAGGAACAGGAATGACAGCTGTATAGCTTTTATGGAATACACGCTGAGAACCTGAATCATCAGCGAGAGTCATATGCAACTGTCCATCGTGAGAATCATGCTTGGCCATAAGATCATAATGTCCCGGGACAAGGCACGAATGAACACGTGGAAGTTCTGGCTCTTCACCACCATCAGAGGACGAGGTGTCAGAACCAAAATCATTATTTATTGATGCTTCTGTAAACTGCTCTGCCGGAATCGAGATAGTAGATGAAGGAGTAAATCCAGCAGGAAGATTGACATCCTTATCGTGGCCTACTAACCAATCAACTGTATATTCAGGGGATTCTACTTTCGTGCCATTTCGCATTGCTACAGTGGCTTGCCAGACCATCGAATAACGCCCAGGTTGTGAGAAAGACCAGTTATAGTGCCCATGGCCGCCTGCTACCAGCGACATACTCATTTTCTCAGGATTCCTCGTATCGAGATCTTGTGCGACGAAATCGCTTCCGCTTCGCCACACGCTCACCCATCCGGGACCTGTGACCTTCAGAAGTTTGAGATTAAGAGAATATGGGTTGACAGAATCAGGCATTTTCCCAGCACCTATTCCTGCCCACACAGGATGATGCCCCTGATACCACTGACCAGGCGCGTTCCATACAATATCACCAGGTTTACCAAGGAATGATAATGCGCCATTCGACGGCAATTTAATTCGAGACACCTCGCGACCATCACGTGTATCGGCATCTGGACCGAGACGTACCGACACCTTGTCAGCTGGTCGAAGTGTCGAGCCATCGATCACACCAATAGATAATTTTTGAGTCGCTTTATCCCAATATACATGGGCAGCGTCAACGTGCGTTCGAGCAAGTAACTCTTTGCCAGTTTTAGGATCTATGGGATGCTCTTGCGGAGCCTTAATTTGTGCAGTATCACCGTTAAAATTCTCTTCTACGCGATGATCAGCACTTTCATCCGCGCTCTGTTTATCAGAATTATGGCTATCGTCTTCTTCCCCGTTAATATGGCCGTTACTATCACTGCTACTATCGCCGTCACTATGATCATCCGAGCCAGCGGGTCCGGGCTCATCACCCGCACTTGATTCTGCGGACGAACTTGAATGTGATCCAGTCTGTGAGCCGGAAGATTCTGAAGTCCCTGCCAAACTACCGTGTGAAGGATTTCCTGATGAAGGAATAGAAGATTGCCTTCCAACCTTTACTCGATATGTGTAATTTCTTGCATTTGAATACGCGCCATTATCACTTTGTGCAAGCGATCTTACTGAAAGCGTGTAATCGCCAGGTTGAGTAAACACCCAATTCATTGAACGAGTGCGCTGACCTTCTTGCACAAGCCAGCTACCCGATGGGGCAATTTCATAACCTTCCCCATCTTCAGACATAGAATGTGCTTCTGAATGCGCATTAACCGAATCTGCACTATTTGAATCCGTGCTGTCAGAGGAATTCGGATTTCCAAGCGCATACATGAATAAACGAGAGCCCGCTGGACCAGTAAATGCTACTTTAAGCATATTTTTTGTGTACTGACTGCGGGTGGTATCCCACTGAAGATCAAGACCGGAAGCTATAGAATCATAGCCCGGCTCAATATCTGCAGTATTATCCACCGCATGCAGTGAGCCTTTGCTTTCTTCAGCAATGTGAATAAGAGTTTCCTCAGGTTCATAGGTGGCTGTTGCCTCTACGACGTTTAAGGAATACGATGCGTCCTCTGAAATATCTTGAGGACTAGTTTGTTGGAAAACGCGGACAGTTCCAGATTGAACCGTATGCTGTGGCTGCTCTGCAGCGCGGGCTGAAACCGGCTGACCTGTTAATGCGAGAGCACATGCAGTGACGAATGCGCAGCTTAGTGCTACGATGCGATTCATCCGCGTTCTAGCATGAGTGCTAGATGGTGCGGTAACCATTATTGTACTTTCTACCGTAATGTAAATGACTACTACGTCATAGTGAATACTATGGGAAATTCGTCATGGTGTCAAGTATCACGGGCACAAAGGCGATAGAATTTTTACAGAAGTAAACTTATGCCGCTCAATTACAGGCATAAGTCATATAATCCGTTATGGGATGAGGCGAGTATGAGTATTGCAGTTTTTACCGGGGCTGGGATTTCTACATCAGTTGGAATCCCTGATTTCCGTGGCCCCGACGGCGTATGGACTAAGCATCCCGAGCAAACGGATGTTTACGATTACGATTTATTTATATCAAATCGTCAAGCTCGCGAATATTCATGGCGCTGGCAAAAAGAATCTGCCGTATGGAACGCGCAACCAGGCCCTGCCCACAAAGCACTCGTTGAGCTAGAAAATGCTGGGGTACTCAGTATTATCGCTACACAAAATTTTGATGGATTACACGAACGGGCTGGAAATTCGGCAGAAAAAATTAGTAATTTACACGGCACGATTGCTTCATCTCATTGCCTTAATTGTGGCGCCGCATATAACACAGCAGACATTATGAGCACGCTTGACGATACACCAGCTCCACGCTGCAGCCTGTGCCACGGAATTTTAAAGACGGATGTGACATATTTCGGCGAGCAGCTACCCGAAGGAGCTCTAGAAAAAGGCGCCTTGGGAATATCTCAAGCAGATGAGCTATGGGTCATCGGTTCTAGTTTAGAAGTTTACCCAGCTGCGTCGCTTGTACCGTATGCAGCGCAACTAGGCAAACGCATTCGCATTATCAACGCCCAGCCGACAGGTATGGATGAGCTCGCGAAAGCGTCTGACATCATTCGCGAGCCCATTGAGATCGTACTGCCTCAGCTAGTACATGACGTTATCGAAGATAACTAAGCGATTCGTATTAGTATACGCGTTTAATATACGCGGTTAACACGGAATCCTTTAGCTTGTAGTGCATCAAGAACTTGCTGGATATGTTCTGGTCCATTAGTTTCCACAGTTACTTCCAGCAATACTGTATTCGTATAATGCGATTGTGCTTTGAACTGATCATGATTGAGCTCGATAACATTAGCGCGTAGGTCTGCAAGAATTTGCGCAATCAATGCCAACTGTCCTGGAGTATCAGGAAGTTCTACGCCAAACTGCATAATGCGACCACGAGTAATCATTCCACGTTGGATAACTGCACCAATAGTCACCGTATCAATATTTCCACCAGATAGAATCGGAACGATAACACGGTTCTTCATATCTGGGACGTCAAGAAGCTTAGCATCCGTTCCATTGTTTTCTAAGGAAGCCACAGACTTGACTTTATCCAGTTCATTCAAAGCGGCAAGAGATACTGCTCCAGCAGCTTCGACCACAAGCTTATGCTTTTCCAGCATGAGCAAAATCATTTCGGAAATATCTCGTTCGGTCACGGTAACAAAACCATCAAGATACTTTTCAAGTAATGCAAAAGTCAAATCGCCCGGTTGCTTAACGGCTACACCTTCAGCAGCAGTATGCACTGAAGACGCAGGATGAACCTCATGCTGACCATCACTAAAGGATTGTTTGAAAGCTTGGGAACCTTCTGGCGTTACACCAATAACGCGAACATGAGGCGCAAAAGCCTTCACTGCCATAGCTATTCCAGCTCCCAGGCCGCCACCTCCAAGCGGAACCAGAATATCCGTCACCTCAGGGCAATCTTGCAAAATCTCAAGAGCAATAGTACCTTGTCCTGTGAGAACCTCATAGTCGTTAAACGGATGAACGAAGATAAGTCCTTGTTCCTCAGATAATTTTGCCGCGTGAGCACTTGATTCATCAAAAACATCACCAACCAGTGCAACTTTTGCACCTAATGCTCTTGTCGCGTCAACCTTAATAGGAGGTGTAATACGTGGCATAACGATTGTTGCCTGTGCCCCACGCTCGCGTGCTGCATAGGCAACACCTTGTGCGTGATTTCCTGCGGAAGCGGTAACAATTCCTTTATCAAGATCTTCCTGAGACAAAGATGCGATCTTATTGTATGCTCCACGCAACTTGAACGAACCTGTCTTTTGTAGGTTCTCCGGCTTGAGGAGTACGCGTGCACCAATGCGATCAGACAGAATTTGCGATTCTTCAAGATGCGTATGCCGTACAACGCCTTCTAAACGCTGAGCTGCAAGTTCCACATCTGCTGCATGATCACGATTTACATATTCATTAATCTGCTCTGGCGTCATTGACATGCCTCCACACTCTTGCTTCGCATTACGTATACTCGTACTCTACGCATACATGCATACATGCATACATGCACACATGCACACGTTTACTTCCGTATCTTCTATATTTAGTGTACCCATAGGAGTGCGTAATTAATTTACTCATGTCTCACATGCCACACTCGCATTGCTAATTCTTTGAAATATTATCTTCTCTGCCACACTAGCGAACTCATGCATCGCAACAATTCAAGTGCATGTAGTATAAAAGCTATAGACTATCGCAAACATTGCGTAAACGAGGCAGCGCAAATGAACAATTCTTCTCATCACAAACCAAATTCGCCTAAAAAAGCGAAGCGCTCTGCCAAGAGCGCTAAGAAGAATGCGTCATCCCCAAAAATACGTTCATCTCGCGCGTCACGAGTGCTTGACTCATCAGCACTCGTTGATGACGATGCACAGGCTTTTGATTTGAATGTGCCAACGTCTAGTAATTCGTCTACGAGTTCGTCCAATAATCCTTCCGATAATTCCCAAGGCTCAGATTCACTCCAGTCACATGATTCATCATCTTTTACTGTCGACGGCGTCCGCCATATAAGACAAGCTCATATGGCGTCATACCGCACGCATATACAAGAGCTACTTTCTGGATCATATCGAAGGCAATGGTCGATTGCTGCTCGAGGCATAGTATGCGGCATTGCTGCTGGACTGCTCGTTGTTGCTTATCGTGCTGCGATTGCTTATGGCAATTCTTGGTCGGTCGGACTCTACGCATATCTCGCTGCTCACCCGTTTATGATTTGCTTGTGGGTTGTAGCAGCCATACTGGCAGCTATCCTTATAGCCAAACTTATCGCGTGGGAGCCGATGGCATCTGGATCTGGAATTCCTCAGGTTGAAGGAGTCCTCTTGTGGGGTCTCAAAATGAGGTGGTGGTCAATTCTTATCGTCCGCTTTACTGCTGGAATCATCTGTGGATTCTTCGGCATGAGCCTTGGACGAGAAGGTCCTTCCATCCAAATTGGTGCAGCGAGCGCTGCTGGAGCTACGTCCCGCATAGAACGAAATGCTATTGAACGCGATAATTTTATAGCTGCTGGAGCTGCCGCAGGCCTCTCAGCTGCTTTTAGTGCACCATTATCCGGTATGATGTTTGCACTTGAAGAGGTATATAAAAGTTTTAATCCCACTGTTTTATTCACAGCAACAACAGCCGCGCTCACTGCTGACCTAGTCTCAAAAATATTCTTGGGTTTTACCCCAGTTTTGCAATTCGCAAATGTTGAACAGCTCGATCTCCATACATATATCTGGCTCATTCCTTTGGGAATTGTTAGCGGCCTCATCGGCTCAGCAACCAATAAAATGCTCCTCGGCACGCAATCCTTATACAACCGCATCCCAAGCATCTGGCGCATCCTCATCGCGCTTGCCATCGCCCTTCCCGTCGGCATGGTATTCCCCTTAGCCTTGGGCGGCGGGGCGAGCCTCATCCAATATGCCGAGCAAGCAGGAGGGACTATTCTTGTACTTGCGTCCCTACTTGCCGTCAAGATGCTCTTTACCTCTACAAGCTTTGGAAGTGGAGTACCCGGAGGCATCTTTTTGCCTATTCTGACCATCGGCGCAGTAGGCGGAAGTTTATTTGCGCGTATTGCGGGACTGTACGATTTAGGAGATTTTTCGGTTTTATCTCGCTACGTCGCTACTTTTACCGTTCTAGCCATGGCGGGAGCTCTTGCTGCATCTGTTAAGGCTCCTATTACTTCTATGCTTCTCGTCATTGAGATGACCGGCTCTCTTGTGCATATGTTCCCAGTTGCAGCTGTCACTTTAATCGCTTTACTCGTATCAGATATTTTGCATATCGAACCTATTTACCATGTCCTTTTAGACCGGTATATGGAGAAGAATTCTCATCAAGAAAACACGGCAGCCGACGACAACAATAGTTCTCATTCTTCTGAGGCAGAATCTGGAATTATTTCCTTGCCAGTCGAATTGGGAAGTAGCATTATCGGCAAATCAATTAGTGATATCACGTGGCCACGGGGTACATCGGTTATTGCAATTCGTCGTCGTGGTAAAGAATTCGTCCCTCATAAGCAAACCGTTATATTCCCAGGAGATGGCCTGGTCGTCATTGTGCCCGGCACTGATTATAAGAAAACTAGCGAAGAAATACGGGCACTGTGTTCATCAGTATATTAACGTTACGCGGATGCGTTTGTGCAAGCACATATTAATACATCCGTGCGCTAATGTATCAGCATAAACACCATAATGGAAAGTATTAATGCGATTACCGGGATAGCGATAGCTACAATGAAATAACTTATGAATTGCGCCCAGTGCTTTGAACGTGCAAGAGTCACTATTTCATTCATCGCTGTCGAAAACGTGGAAAATCCTCCGAGAAAACCAGCGGTCATATATGTATAAACTGGCCCAAAAGATTCACGCACAAATACAAGGGAGGCCGCAAAAAGAATCGCTGCGATTGTATTAATAATCAAAGTAGACACTGGAAACACCGTAGGGTGAGTACGCTTTATAAGCGTATCAGCAATAAAGCGAGCTACTGCACCGCATCCTCCACAGCAACTAATAATGAGAAGCGCAGTAATATCCATACTCAATTTCTCCTCCATACAGCTCTGAATTCTCTGGAACCTCTGAACGTCATGGTGTCTCTGGACTCTCTAACCTCGCTGAAACACTCAAACATTTCTCGTGCCATTCTTTGTATCTCAATGTTTGCGTTTGCGACGAGAATGACGAACTGAACTCGTGGAAGATGCGCGCTCAGTGCTATTTGCGGCTTTAAGATCATTATGATTAGCTTTCTCGCGACGTTGCATCTGAGCAAGAGGCTGAGACTGAGAAAGAGACGGCGCCTGAGAAAGAGTCGACACATTATGACGACCTGCATGACGGCCACGTTTGCGTAAGTTGCTCTTTGTGGAATTATCCTTTGACGAACCACTTTCTTTTGATTTACGCCCTCGCGCATCCACACGAGCTCCAGAGATAAGGGAACCGATAGCATTGCCCAAAATTGACCCCAGCAGAGCAAAAAATACGCCTGATAGAAGCGAAATGATTGCATACACCCAACCATACTGCCCTGCGGTAATTTCTAATGCCAATGTGGACATGGTAGATAGTCCACCACAAAAACCCATACCAAGAGCACGAGAGGTTAACTCACCAGCTCTTTTCGCCCTAGAAGTAGAATTTACAGCACTCAACGTCTGTGCCAAAAGTGCAGAAAGCAAGGCATAAACAAAACATGCTATAAGATTTGCCGTTAATGTACCCCAATGGATACTTAATGGCTGCGGCAAAATATTGAGTGTACGCCCCAATACATAGCGCGTAGCCGTGCCACAAGAGCCACCCAAAAAGACAACGATATAAATCCATATATCTGTCAGCGGGTTATCAGAACGACTACGCAGAGCGTCACGGTCATTCATTCGTCGACCGGCAGAAGTTTTCCTTCTATCGCGTTTGACCATAGCATGTTTCGCCATTTTATGTTTAGCCATAGCAGTGATGCTCCAGCTAAAACGCTTTAGTCCTCGTCAATTAAAGAATGTACCGAAATAATATGATCTCGCTGAGGGCCTGTACCAATTGCCGAAATGCGGCAACCTGATAATTCCTCAAGACGGTGAACATAATCCTGAGTTGTTTGTGGCAAATCTTCGAAACGATGGACCTGCGAAATATCCTCACTCCAGCCAGGCATCTCTTCATAAATTGGAGTTGCGCGGGCAAAAGCATCTTGGTCAGTTGGCATATCATCATAACGAGTATGTGAACCGTCTGGATTTTCCACATCATATGCCACACAGATTGGGATCGTCTTTAGGCCTGTTAATACATCAAGTTTAGTGAGCACGATATCAGTCAAACCGTTAACCTGCACGGCATATCGGTTAACCACTGAATCAAACCAACCGCAACGACGAGGACGACCTGTGGTCACGCCGTATTCGTGTCCCTGAGCGCGAAGCCATTCACCATCTTCGTTCTCAAGTTCTGTAGGGAATGGTCCTTCACCCACACGTGTGACGTATGCCTTAGAAACGCCAATCACGCGCGAAATCTTTGTAGGGCCTACTCCGGTTCCCGTGCAAGCACCGCCAGCAGTTGGGTTAGATGACGTTACATATGGATATGTACCATGGTCGACGTCAAGCATAGTTGCTTGTCCACCTTCGAAAAGCACTACTTCGCCACGGTCAAGTGCTTGATTGAGTACAAGAGATGTATTAGCTACATATTTGCGAATCTTTTGACCCAAATCTAGCAAATGCTCAACAGTTTCATCGATATCGATAGCACGCTGATTATAGAGCTTAACAAGCATCTGATTCTTCTGATGCAAAGAAGCTTCTACTTTATCGCGCAACACTTCCGGTGTATACAAATCGTGGACACGGATACCTACACGGTTAATCTTGTCAGCGTACGCTGGCCCGATACCGCGACCGGTAGTTCCAATCTTACGTTTTCCAGCATAACGCTCGGTTACTTTATCAATAACACGATGATATGGCGCGATAATATGAGCCGAGTCTGAAAGAAGTAGCTTCGAGCAGTCAACGCCTCGAGCTTCAAGCCCCTCGATCTCTTCAAGAAGGACTTCAGGATCGACAACAACACCGTTGCCAATTACAGGCGTCACATTTGAATTAACAATACCGGATGGGAGCAGATGTAAAGCGTACGATTCCTCGCCTACAACAACCGTATGGCCTGCGTTGTTACCACCATTAAAGCGTGCAACATAATTAACCTTGCCACCAATTAAATCGGTAGCTTTACCTTTGCCTTCGTCGCCCCATTGTGCACCAATGAGAATAATGCCTGGCATAACTGCCCTCCCAGCAATCGAAAAGAATTACATATCGACAATACCCTGAGCGCTCTACACTCTGAGTGCTCTGCGAAAGCGCTGATTATGAGTTTGCTGATGAGGCCACGTTATCGAGTTAGCCACGTATTGGCTCTAATACCTTTATACAAATGCGTGGAAGTACCCATTCATGAGTACTTCCACGCTTCGCATAACTATCTGTAGTTATATATTCAAATATATACAACAAACCAACTTGTTGCTTATTTCATTGCTTTTCCAGCTGACCCCAATTGTACGCAAGCTTCTACTACTCGACGAGCCATCGAATCTTCTGCTTCGCGACCCCATGAACGTGGATCATATTCGCCTTTCTCTCCGACCTCGCCATCGACCTTGAGTACCTTGTCGTAATTGACCATCATATGTCCTGCGATTGCACGGGTAAAAGCATATTGCGTATCAGTATCAATATTCATTTTGACGACACCGTGGCTGACTGCTTCAGCGATTTCTTCTTCGCGAGATCCCGATCCTCCATGGAAGACCAAATAGAATGGCTTATGCGCATGAGCTCCAGGAACATCAGCAAATTCCACAGCCGTCTCAGCTTGGATCTCGCCCAAAAGTTCTGGTTTAAGCTTTACTACACCCGGTTTGTATGCACCGTGTACATTACCAAAGGTAAATGCTGCCATATAACGCGCATTACCCTGTGCATCAGTGCTCAATCCCAAAGCTTGCGCTACCCGCGCAGCATCCTGAGGAGTGGAGTATAACTTTTCGTTAATTTCTGCGCGATGTCCATCCTCTTCGCCGCCCACTGCGCCAATTTCAATCTCGAGAACTGTATGAGCTTGAGCAGACTTTTCTAATAAACGCTGAGCGATCTCTATATTATGGTCTAAAGGCACTGTCGAACCGTCCCACATATGCGACTGGAACATTGGCTCTTGACCACGCTTCACTTGTTCAATTTCCATATCCAGCAATGGGTCTACCCACTCACCGAGATACTGCTCAGCACAGTGATCCGTATGGAAAGCAACAGTAATATCTGGATATTGCTGCGCCACTTCACGCGCATAAGCAGCAAAAGCTCGCGAGCCTATAACTCGATTCTTTAACTTTTGACCGCTTAAATATGCAGCACCGCCGACAGATACTTGGATAATTCCGTCAGACTGAGCATCTGCAAATCCTTGCAATGCAGCATTTAACGTTTGGGTACTTGTAACGTTAATCGCCGGGTAAGCGTAACCGCCTTCACGAGCTGCAGCGAGCATAGCGCTATAACGTTCTGGAGTTGCTACTGTCATACTTTAAATTTACTTCCTCTCGCGTACAGCCGTTAACGCCCACAAAATGGAAATAACGTCAATCGCTTCCTGTCCAAAAGCCCCAAATACAGCAGGAATAACACCAAAAGCAGCTACAATCATTGCAATGGTAGCGAGCGTGAGACCGCCTAATACTGAGTGGAACATCACATTTCGAGTGTGCTGTGCGATCTCAATTGCACGTGGGATAAGGCTAATATCATCATTCATAATCACCATCTGAGCTGTTTGTGATGCGGCAGAACTTGAACCATCTGTCACAGCTACGCCAATATCTGCTGAGGCCAGAACAGGCGCATCATTAACTCCGTCTCCCACCATCATCGTGACAGTATTATTGTGCTTCGTATCCGCGAGCTTTACTTCCTTAACGATGCGTTGTTTGCCTTCTGGCAGAAGTTCTGAATGTACATTATCAAGTTTTATTCCTACTTCTTGCGCAATGCGTTCAGCAGAGTCTTTCGAGTCTCCTGTCAGCATCGAGATGTCGTCAATTCCTAATTTATGAAGCTTTTCTATTGTCTCTTTTGCATTATCACGTGGCACATCTCGCATTACGATACGGCCAACGACATCGCCATTAATTGACATATATGCAGCCATTTCCGAAGATTCCAGAGAAGAAAAACCGTAATCAACATTCTCAGTATTCGCTTCATAATCGTTGTGAGATTTATGCTGCATAGTCTGAGCTTTTCGCGACTGCGTATGCCGATAATTGCGCGGTTTGACGAACCCATTATCCGATTCTTCTCCTCGCACAAACTCCAATCGTCCGATACGAATGTCATAGCCATCCACTTGTGCAGCGATACCTAAGCCACTATGTTCTACAACGTGCTTCACATTGTCAGGAGTTAAGCGATTATCATAGTTGCCATCCAAACGTTGACGAGCATCTCGCCCTGCACGCGCGATACCTTGCGCCAAGATATGAATGGAGTATGATTCGACTATTCCTGCTACTGCAAGAAGAAGATCATCAGACACATTATCCCACTTTTTTGCCGAATCTTCATGAGAACGCTCGACCTTAACTACGCGTGGCTGCTTAACTGTCAAGGTTCCCGTCTTGTCGAAGAAAATATGCGATACACGCACAAGTTGCTCTATAACTTCTTGTCCTTTTATCAGTACACCAGAAGCAGCCAAACGCGATGTCCCACCTAAATATGCGACCGGCGCAGAGATAAGAAGCGGGCAAGGAGTCGCGAGCACAAGCACCTGAGCGAAACGGGTTGGATCACCACTAAAGAACCATGCTAAGCCCGCTATCGTAAAGGCTATTACTGTAAAGGGCACAGCTAGTAAATCAGCTGTTCGCACTACTGCCGGCCGAGAGTTTTGTGCCTGGCGCACAAGTGAGATAATACGCTGATACTGTGAGTCCTCCGCCTTTGCTGTCGCACGAAGAGTAAAACTTTCTGCCCCGTTAACTGCCCCGGATGGAACTCTTTGGGCATTCAAAATAGTGCGCGGCAGTGATTCTCCATTAATCATCGCCAGATCGACAACTGCACGATCGCTCATAACTACTCCATCGACAGGAATAGTCTCCCCTGGCTTAATGAGAAGCAAATCCATAATCTGAACTTCATCTGCGCTAATATCTGCAATTACGTGATTTTCTTGCTCGCCAGTGAGATTGCCAGTGAGATTGCCAGTGAGATTGTCTTCAGAGCTCTTATAAGTCCTTATCACGTGCGCTATGTGCGGCTGAGCGCTCAGTAATGCTGTGAGATTGTACTCTGCAGAACTTTCAGCGTAATCTTCAATAACTGACCCAGAGTAGATCATCAAAACAACAACCCACGAAGCCCAAAACTCTCCAACCGCAAGAGTAGAAAGAATTGCCACAACTGCAAGAATGTCAAGACCGACATGACCGTCACGAATATCAGCAATCATGCCCATAACCGTATCGATAACAGTAACACCAACCAAAATGGCAACTATCCAAATCCGTAGATAACTGTACGATTCCAAAGCTGGCGAGCTTAATACACATAACATCATGAGTACTGCGAAAGTTACAAAAAGCATCGGCGTATGCTTGATACTTTCCCACACCCGCTTCCATGCGTTTAAACGCTGGTTTTGCTTATTGGATGTCTTCATTGTTTCCTCTCAATTTCCTCTATAGCCATATAAGTTTTATCGTCATAAAGTTATGTGAACTTTGGCAAAGTCTTCATCAGTCGCATTAGCTCAGCAATTACTATTTTCTTCGATATACTAAAGATATATCATCCGCATGCCTCTTGTCAGTAGGCATTTTACCTATTCAAAGAGAAAATATGGCAACCAATCATCAATCACTATTTCCTCAGGAATTCGAAGAATATCTTAACGGCCCTCGTGTACCTCAAACGACTCAGCAGCTTTTGCGAGACGCATTGACATGGGTTCTTTCTCAGCATCCAGAACTTGACACACGAATTGCATGGAATCAGCCTATGTTTACTCATCATGGAACATTTATCCTAGGCTTTTCAGCGTCTAGCAAGCATATCAGTGTCGCGCCAGAAGTGCCAACGTTAGAAAAATATAGAGATGAGTTTACTGAACGAGGATACAAATGCCTCAAGAAAACGATCAATCTTCCACTCACGATGCCGATACCATTCGATCTTCTTGGAAAACTCATAGATGAGCAGCTAGAGCTTAAGAAAGATACTACAAGTTTTTGGTTGCCCGCGTAAGAATTTAAGATTGGCGGAAAATCATCGCTTGATACGTAGGATTCTGAGCTAAGCGCGCTATGGATTAAGGGGTATACGCGAACCGTATACCTATATCTTATTGTTGTATGAGTAGTATCCCGATTTTTCATAATTAGACTTCCTGATAGCGATACATTAGAAACATCAGATAACGAGATTTTATTAAGGAAGAATTATGAATAACACAGTAAAGAAAGCTCTCACACTCGTAGCAGGCTTAAGCATGATCACCGCTTTAGGAGCATGCGGATCATCCTCTAACCAAGATTCCTCTGCAAACTCCTCATCACAAAACTCATCTCGCACTACCTCTAATGCATCAACTGATAGTAAGTCCATTGTTATCTACTTCTCTGCATCAGGAAATACAAAGAGCGTTGCGGAAAATATTGCTAGCGAGCTCAATGCTCCTGCAGTAGAGCTCACACTTGAGCAGCCATACACTGATGATGATTTACGTTGGACGAATCCGCAAAGCCGTGTGGTACGTGAGTACGAGGACGAAAGTTTGCGCGATGTAAAGGTAGCAAACAAAGACATCGATAACTGGGATTCCTACGACACTGTTTATCTTGGTTTCCCTACATGGTGGCAGATTCCTGCTTGGCCTGTTAACGACTTCGTTAAGTCAAATAATTTTGACGGAAAGACAATCATTCCATTTACGATCTCCACCAGCTCTGGAATTGGTAATGATGCAGAAATCTTGCGCAATCTCGCAGGATCAGGCACATGGCTTACCGGTCACCGATTCTCCCAATCAGCTAGCGCACAGGATGTAAAAACATGGCTTGCCGACACAAATAATGGGCTCAACGAACAAAATTAATCACTCACTTTATCGCATAACAGAATTTTTCTGTGCGCGAAACCCGTCTCCTGCATATTTCATATAAAATGTACGTAAGTATGGAATATTCAGGAGACTGGGCATTATGGCAAGTATTGATGATTTAGAACAACTCCTTGTAGTAGCACGAAAAGGAACGCTATCCGCCGCCGCACGAGAGTTACACACATCACAGCCTTCTCTTACTCGTACAATGCAACGACTCGAAGCAGAGTTTAAGGTTTCACTTTTCGACAGAACTTCTGGAAGCGTTACGCTTAACTCTACTGGCGATCTTGCGGTAGAGAGAGCCCGCTCAGTTGTTGATTCATATAATCTCATGCTTGAAGATATAAGAAAGCATGATGCACAACAAAAAAGTATCAGTATCACATCATGCGCGCCTGTTCCGCTGTCCGTAATTTCTTCAATCGTTCGCAGAATTTTTCCAAACTTTTCAATTACGCAATCAATTGAGCCACAATTAGATGCCATTACGGATGCTTTATCATCAAATGATGCACAGCTTACTATTACCCCACATCCGATAACCGGCAATAACACGCTCACAGTGCCTTTCATGCAGGAATCGCTTTACCTAGCCGTTCCTACGAATCATATCCTCGCTCGGTATGATGAATTACGTTTCAGCGATTTTAATGGCTACAACATCGTTATGCACCCCGATGTGGGCTTCTGGATATCTGTATGCCGAGAGCATCTACCAGCCTCGCAGTTGCTCGTTCAGCAGTCAGATGAGGCATTTAGAACAGTAGTAGAAAATAGCGAAATTTTGTATTTTGTTACTCAAGAAGCTCGAAAAATTGCTTATAACCGATTATTACGAACGGATAGCGAAAGAAAATTCATTAGAATTCTTGATACTGACGCTACTGCAACCTTCTACTGCAGCTGCAATACCAGCTTTAACCCGGCATTAAAGGATTTCGTACAGCAACTTCCGATGCTCAGGATAGATGATTAGTGATACGTATCGCATTAGCTCGTAGATGAAACATCCAAAACTACATTTGGAATTTCTCACTATGATGATTGCTTAGCTCGTATGGTTTTATGCGCTTTGACGCTGTATCATCATAATTCTTTACCAAGGATACTAGATTAATAAAAAAATCCTCTCGATAAAATTAACGAGAGGATACCAGCTATTATTTTAGCCTCTATTTATTTATCCGCTTATATTTATCGTCAAAATAACGACCGGAGCGAATATCATCAGTCATACCGTCATAAGGTGCTTCGCTTATGACATCATCATTGTTCTGTCCTGCATTTCCCATATATGTAATAGTCGCAAATTCAGGAACAACATATTTTGGATATGTCTCATACTTTTCACGAGATTCTTCCATCACATCAATGAAGTCATTTTGGAAGCATACAGTGATTTCAGGATGCTCTTGAACCCACTTTGGGAAGAAAATAGTCCCATGCAGTTTCCCTTCGTTCGGCATAAAGTCCAATGCTACATCCGTACCCGTTGGCTCAGTCCACGTAATCTTAAAAACTCCATCAGTAAGTTTTACAATTTGTGCTTCCTGATCCTTAACCCAACGGCCAGCAACCATTCCCCCGTGAATGCGGTAATCGACTGTATGATCATTCTTCGCATACCATTCATATTCCCAGCCATTATCGTAGGTATAAATAAAATGAGTTCCAAGAAAATCATCCAAATCTTTAAATTGCTTTGTATCTGACATAAAAAATCCTTCTCACACAATATGAATGAATGTGCTATCCCTCTAATATATTTAAGCGATCATTCATCGCTAAATTAAGGGGTTAATGGTCATAATGTGTGTATGAATTTGTTGGTTAGGGCTTGGGGTTATTGGTGTGTGGTGGGGTATTTATGGTGTGAGACCATAATATATGGTATCTGGTGGCAGAATTCCTCGTTGTATGCTATGTGGGCAGTTAATGGTCAAGAATGGTAAAACTCGTGCTGGAACAACACGATGGCGATGTATGACATGTGGTATGAGTCGGGTACAGTGTCGTGATGATATACGGTATAGAAAAGATACTCAATTATTCGTATCGTGGCTTTTCTCTCATATGCCTGTTGAGTTTCTTCCCGTCTCGCGTTCAACGTTATCACGACATATTCAGTGGTGTTGGCACGTACCTGTACCGTCTATACCAACAACCGGTGTCATAGAACCTCAGATTCTTATCGATGGTATTTATTTACCGTATAAATGGTGTCTTCTTATCGCGATGAACACGCATCATGTTCTCGCGTGGCAATGGTGTCATCGTGAAAATACTGCCGCGTATAAAGCATTACTAGAACAACTCGTTGAACCTGAATGTGTGTGTTTAGACGGTGGACCAGGAGCTCACCGTGCACTACACGAGACATGGCCTGACGTGAGAATTCAACGATGCCTCGTTCATGTTGCTCGTAATATTCGTGTGTATCTGACAAGTAAGCCACGCACTATTGCCGGCAAAAGTTTACTCACGTTAAGCAAGAAACTTCTGCGAATACATACCCAAGAACAAGCTATTCAGTGGCAACAAGACATTAACCAGTGGTATCAAACATATGGGTATGTGATTCATGAAGTCACTGCAAATCCGCGATACCCATACGAGTCTCCTGCGTGGTGGTATACGCATGCCAGACTACGAAAGGCCTACCGCTTACTAGAACGCTTAATAAGAAAACAGCACTTGTTCACGTACCTGAATACACACCAAGAAAATCACCAGCATCTGCTCAACTCGACAAACCGGTTAGAAGGAGGCGTGAACAAAACCATACGTCGTCTCTTAAGCCTGCATCCTGGCCTAAGTCAAGATCATATGCGATGCGCGATTGAATGGACACTAACCAGCATGAGCGAAAACCCTGTTGATATCATCACGTATTTATCCACACATCATGATGAAGCGATCACTAACACACTCGTCAAACCCACCACTAATGAAAAACCTGATACCACTATCAACGATCATGCCAGCACATACGATCCACAAGAACTACAAATCCATTACGGATGGGCAGGACGAACCACATAAAACACACCCATCCATACACACTTTTTGACCATTAACCCAAATTAAGGTTATTCCTCAATACTTTCGCATTTTGGAAATATAGCAATTACTTACTAATACATAGTGTTTCTGTATAAATTAGATTACGTCTTTCTCTGCTTGTTTTCTTAATAATTGTCAAAATACAACTTTTAAGATAACCGCCGGGAATACCGCCATAATGTATACGACCAAGCGTTACATTAGCGGACACCAATAAAGAAATCTATAAAAACATAAGTATCGAGCGGATGACGGGAGTCGAACCCGCCTCTAGAGCTTGGGAAGCTCTCATTCTACCGATGAACTACATCCGCAGTTGTGCTCCTATAGTGCACACGAAGCACGTGAATCAGTGTAGCACCGAGGGCGAACCGTTGGAAATCTTCATTTCTTTATCGTGTTATTCGTCCCTATAATGCTTCTCATTCATTCTTAAACGCTTTATCGCGAGAATGCAAACCATCAATATGTAAACTCAGATTATCTTTGATGTGTCCACCAAGCGGATCAAGAATAAAATCAATGCCTTCGCGCCTAGCTAATTTTGCAGCCGGGACAAAATCACTGTCACCTGCTATAAGAATAATTTGATCAACCTGTCGTTTATAAGCCATTGATGCAATATCTAGACCAATACGCATATCAACGCCTTTTTGCTGCAATGTTAACGTGAAATCTCGCTCAGATAAGTCACTAAGATCTTTGCTCCCATTAAGTAGCTTTTTTGTAACATCGAATTTAAGATTATAGTGCACAGATTTTTCATTCAGTTCTCCCAATCGCAATGCAACTTTTCTTTTATGGCTCAGCTCATTAAAGAATTCTTCAGTCCACTTCTTAGTATCACTGCGACCAAAATCAATGCTTTTCCGAGTAAGAGGATGATAAACCTGCGTATTAATTGGAGGACAATCATAATAGAATATTCTGTATAAATCATTCCTAATATCATTCCCCTCACGCAGGTGGTTACGACAGTAGTCATAAAGTTCGGTAGCCCTTTCTTGAGGAGACTTATCACCAAAAACAGCATACGCTCGTTTACGATAATATCCACCATCAACCAATATCGCTGTCTTCATTTACATTCTCCATCGAGTGATAAAAAAACTCCTGATTCCGGAGATTCCCTTATTGTGGGAGTCCTACTTTCAGGAGCTACTAATAACTTAGACTATACATCTATATGACAAACAAACACAAGTACCGCGTGTTATACACAGCGAATATCGCGGTGCGGAAACTACACCTTACTTAATACTGCTGATACCCACCCTGCTGTGGATAATTCCCACCACCCGTAGGATAACCAGAAGATGAAGCACCTTGCTGGTACGGGGCATTATACCCAAAATTCATATCCGCGGATTGTCCCATATCTACCGCCATCTGTTGCAAACGTGCGATGCGATCTTGAGTCGCCGGATGTGTCGCAAACAGCCGGTTAATATCTTGCATTCTAAACGGACTAGAAATCATCATTGCTGACACGTTCTCGGTTCCTGCAGTTTTACGCAATGGGATCTGCTGTACACCGTATTCAATTTTGTATAATGCCGATGCGAGCGCCATCGGGTCGCCACTGAGCACTGATCCATCTTCGTCCGCATCGTATTCACGTGTTCGAGAAATTGCCATCTGCACAAGAGAAGCTCCAATAGGTGCGAGAACTATTGCAAGCAACCCGCCGATAGCGGCAATGGGTCCCGAGTTACGATCATTATCTCGTGACGAACCTCCGAAGAATCTCAAAGAATATGCCAGATATGTGATTACCATTGACATTGCTGAAGCAATAGATGACGTCAAAATATCATGATTGTACACATGCATCAGCTCATGTCCGAGTACTCCACGAATTTCACGATCATCAAGCATATCGAGAATTCCCTGCGTGCAGCATACAGCCGCATGATGTTCATTACGTCCAGTAGCAAATGCATTAGGAGACATCGTCGGTGCTACATAAATGCGTGGCATCGGTTTGCCAGCGCGTTGGGATAGTTCTCGCACTATCGCATACAAGCGTGGCTGCTCTTGTTCGCTCACTTCACGTGCCTGCATAGAAGCAAGTGACAAAGAGTCAGAAAACCAGTAACTGAAGAAAGTCGTCCCCACCGCAATAAGAACATATATTCCAAGAGTAGACCTAGAATGCCCAGTGAAAAACCACACAGCAAAGATAATTATCCATAGCACAGCAAAAAGTGCCAATGTCTTTATGCCATTAGCATGTCCACGAACTTTCATTGGAACTCCTTCTGTTTAGGGTTTCTGGGCATTGTATCAGGATGCTTCATCAGGCAATAGCCAATATGTAATTATTAATTATTATTCACCACGTGCGATTGAACGTAACTGATTCTCATCAATGACTTTGATATGTTCACGTTCAACACGAGCTCCCATAGCACGCTCATAAGCATCCACCTTCTGCCATGCAGCGTAATCCAATGGTTTTACACCACGTTCTTCAAGCAACTGCACTATATCAAGCTCAGTTTGCGTGGCGACACGACCATGTTCAGCGCTATGTGCCCAATCTTCTAATATATTTTCAACGGTTTCCAATGCATCAGACTTAGTCGATCCGATAAGCCCTACCGGCCCGCGCTTTGCCCATCCTGTCACATACACGAATGGCATACCAGCGATACGTCCGCCTTGATTATCGAGCGTATAAGCAGCTTCATCATAAGGAATTCCAGCAACTTCTGCAGGCTTATATCCAATCGCATGGTAAACAGCTTGAACTGGGATATCTGAAAATTCGCCCGTTCCAGACATAGCACCCTGAGGAGTGGTCGTTGTCTTTTCAATTCGTACTGCCTGCACATGGCCATCATCTGAGGTAATAATCTCAACTGGATTAGCGTTGAAATGAAGGTAGAAACGGCGACGAGCAGGATTTCCTTCAAAATCGACGTGCTCCGCCATCATCTTCACGCTCATTTCACGGACAGCGAGTAATTCATCAACCATTTGCCGAGTTAACTTATCTTCACTCGCTTGTGCAAGATGTTCCTGAGTCAGGGTTTCTGGAGCGAAATCATCATCATAAGTTACGATTTCCACACCCGGTAGCGTTTCTAGTTCGCGTAACTCTTGTACAGAGAATTTTGCATGCGTTACATCACGACGCACAAAGACATGAATATCTTCCGCCTTGTTAGCTTCCAAACCGTCATATACGTTATTTGGAATATCAGTATGAAGCAAATCTTGTGGATATCGTGCAAGCAAACGTGAGACATCCATAGCTACGTTTCCACCACCCAGTACAGCTACTGTACGAGCTTCTAATGGCCAGTGCGGCGAAGCAGTTGGATAACCGTCATACCATTCGACAAATTTTGCGGCTCCATACACGTCTTTCGCATCTGAGCCTGGGATCGTCAATGGCCTATCATCAATTGCACCCGTTGCAAAAATTACGGCATCATAGCGAGCGCGAATATCATCCAAATAGATATCACGCCCAAATTCCACATCAGCGAGCAGACGAATCTGCGGATTATTAAGAGTCTTTTCAAGCGCGCCAATAATATATTTAATTGCCGGATGATCTGGTGCTACACCATAGCGCACTAAACCGAATGGCACAGGTAATTTTTCGAATAAATCTATATAAGCAGTAGCGTTTTCACCTAATCCCAGTGCGTCACGTTTTGCTTCAATCTGACGAAGGAGGATGTCAGACACGTATACTCCAGCAGGGCCAGCACCTATAACTGCAACTTTAAAATCTCGCATTGTTACCTATCTCGAGGGTTATTTCTTATTAATCGCTATGCACTAGCTTATAGGAAAGTCCATTCAAAAGAAATGTGTAAGTCAAGAATTGCGTACAGAATATGACAAACCTCACGCGGAAGTCTTTTCATAGTTCCACATGAGGCTTGTCTTTAGCTCAACGCTCGAAAGTTAGGAGGATATTAATTATCGACCGTTACTTTAGCCACGTTTTATTCGTTATCATCATTTTGATCAAGCAAATCGCGATACTTCTTGAGTAATTCATCAAGTTCATCGTTGTTACTCTCGCTATTAGAATCATTCGATTCGCTCGACTGGGAACTCTGGGATGAGCTTTCTTCATGATCAAGCGTTACTGACACTTCCATAGTGCGAGAACCGCGCACAATAGTTAGCGTGACTTTATCATTAAGCTGAGCAGCGCGAATGAATCCTAGCAATTGGTTAATCGAATTTACTTCATGTCCATCATAGGCAACGATGACATCATCCTTCTTCAAACCGGCTGAATTTGCTGCTGAATCATCCTTAACGGACACTAATTGTGCACCGGTACGGCTCGATCCATCGCTTTCAACTTCTGCAGTACGAGCGCTTACTCCAAGCTCCACATGCGTAGCTTTCTTATTTTCCATCAGAGATTGAGAAACCCACTTCGCAAGATTAGACGGAATCGCGAATCCGATACCTACGGAACCAAGGCTTGAATCACCTGAAGTTGTTGATGCTGTCGCAATAGATGAGTTAATGCCAATGAGCTGTCCAGCGATATTAAAGGTTGGACCACCCGAATTACCCTGATTAATGGATGCATCAACCTGTATCGCATTGGTATAAACAACAGTCTTGTTATCTTCTGCAGCAACTGCAACTGGACGGTTAAGTGACGAAATGATACCGCTTGTAACAGTATTCTGATAGCCAAGCGGGCTTCCAACTGCCATAACTTGCTGACCAACTACGAGCTTGTCGGAGTTAGCAAAATCGACTGTTGTAATGTTATCTGGAGCATTCTTAAGCTTAATAACAGCTAAATCAGTACTTGGATCAGTTCCAACGATATCTGCATCATAAATAGTGCCGTCATACATCGTTACAGCTAATGCTGTAGTACCGTCAACCACGTGATTATTGGTGATAATGTATCCGTCCTTGCTAATGAATGCACCAGAGCCAAACATAACACCCTTAGATACCTGTCCGCGAATCAGTACAACGGCTGGTAATACCTTACGTGCTACCCCGACCCAGTTTCCGGTCGCACCAGTAGAATTCGATACTTCTGGCGTATCAACAACACTTGTATCTGCTGACCCGCCATTCGTGCGAATAAGACCGCTATTAATTCCAACGATTCCCAAAACTGCTACAAGAATTGCAGCAAGCGCAGCTGAAACTATAGCAACCGCAATCGTCGTTCCGTTTACCTTTGATTGTTTTTGGTTAGTATATGGCGAATAGCTAGGGAATCCACCGTAATTCGACGAGCCGTGAGCCATGGATGGATTCTCATTACCCGTCACACTTGCACGAGTTCCTGATGCGTTTGCTGGGTCTGCAAATGGGTTAGGCATATTTGCTGGACGAGAGATATTAGCAGGTGGATTACCTGCATTATTTGGTGTGCCCATTGGTGTCTGCGTCTGAGCTGTCTGTGCTTGTGCTGTTTGTGGCTGTGCTTGCTGCACCTGTGACGGAACAGCCCAAAGCTGAGCCGGATTAACAGCTGGCATCTGTACAGTAGGTTGTCTGGACTGCGACTGATTTGGTTGATTCACCTGCTGTGGCTGTGCTTGAGCAGCATATGGATACGTCGCTGATGAAGGATTAGGTGGGACAGAAGTCGATGAAGGAGAAGAAACAGGCGGGACAGTAGGCATTACCTGCGTAGGAACTTCTTGTGGATTAAATGAATTGTACTGTGCTGGATTCTGTGATGAATTCTGTCCTGAATTCGCGTTGTACAAAGGCGCGCCTGGGATGCGAGGCTGCATAGAATTTGACGTAGGATAATTTGCCTGTTGTGCGGTAGGCCCTCCAATTGGTGGAACGACTGGCATAGGTCGAGGGGCAACATTTTGCGGTTGAATTGGCTGCTGCGGTGCCACATATGGCTGAGCTGGCTGCACTGGTGTTGACTGTGCAGGTGTTGACTGCGCGGATGCCGACTGTGCAGGAGCATTCATCGTATTCATTGGCTGTGTAGGATTATTATTTCCTACTTGTCCTTGCTGATCTGCCTGTTCATTATTTATATAAGGATTATTCTGTGGAGTCTGGTTTGGTGATTGACCAAAAGTTTCGTCTGTCATCTTCTCTCCTTCAACGCTGTAATGTGCGCGTTCTATTACATAAACGTGATAGAACTAAACAATTAAATGACCAAGACTAATGTCACACATCATCCTCTTGTTTATGCTTTCGTTATATACCATTAAACCATGTTCAATCTATAATCCTTATAAAATCTTCCTTATAATCAGTTGTTCATTTTCTACATACAGTAGATAGCATGTACGTAATGACATAAACATGCCTTAAAGTAGTAGCATGACAGATTTAGCCGATAACTCAGCCGACACTGAACAGATTAACTCCGCGCTTACTAAGACTGCTGATGTAGCACAAAAAACAGCAGAAGAGACAGGCGCAAAGACTCATAAAAAGCGCCGTAAGAGGAAAAAGAAGAAGAGCATTCCTCATTTCAATTATGTAAAAGTAGAAACGAGCGCTCCGGAAGGAACGGTATTACCAAAACCAAAGTTTTCTCCACGTGGTGCTGTATCCGGACAGCCGGGAGATCGTAGCGCTTTCAGTTTCGAAATTCACACTCGACTTGAAGGAAAGCATGGACGTACAGGGGTTATTCATACCCCACATGGCGATATTAAGACTCCTTGCTTTGTTCCAGTTGCAACTCAGGCAACTATGAAAGCCGTGACGCGCGAACAGATGGAAGACAACGGAGCACAATGCATGCTCGCTAACGCTTTCCACCTTTACGAACGTCCTGGCGAAGCTGTCATGGATGCCGCAGGCGGTCTTAATGAGTTTATGAATTGGGACAAACCAACGTTTACCGATTCAGGTGGATTCCAAGTAATGAGTCTTGGTGCAGGATTCAAGAAAACTCTTGCTATGGATATTGAAGGAATGAAGAGCGATGACGTCATAGCCGAAGGCAAGGAACGTCTTGCATTCGTTGACGAGGATGGGGTTAGTTTTAAGTCGCCTCTCAATGGCGGAATGCATCGTTTCTCTGCTGAAATTTCCATGCGCGTCCAGCATCATATAGGTGCGGATATTATGTTTGCCTTTGATGAGCTGACTACACTTATGAACACTCGTCGCTATCAAGAGGAAGCAGTCGAGCGAACATATCGCTGGGCTCAACGTTGTGTCGATGAGCATAAGAGGCTCACGCAGGAACGTCTTGGCAAACCATATCAAGCACTCTTTGGAGTAGTTCAGGGCGCGAATTACGAGGATCTGCGCCGCAAAGCAGCATCGCAAATCGGTTCATTAGACTTTGATGGATTCGGAATCGGTGGCGCTATTGAAAAGCGAATTATGGCTGATATCTGTGCTTGGATTTGTGACGAGCTTCCAGAAAATAAGCCACGCCACGTCTTAGGTATTGCTGCAGTCGACGATATTTTTGCGGGAGTTGAAAACGGTGGCGATACTTTTGACTGTGTAGCACCTGCCCGAACTGCGCGTAACGGCGCTGTATTTACAAAAGACGGTCGCTGGAATATCAAACGCGCAGCATACAAGTTTGATTTCTCACCTATTGAGGATGATTGCGATTGCTACACCTGTCGTAACTACACGCGTGCATACGTTAACCATCTTCTGCGCGCTGGCGAAATGACTGGTGCTACGCTTGCAACTATTCACAACGAAAGATTCTTCATCCGTTTACTTGAGCAAATTCGAGAGTCCATGGATGGCGGTTATTTCAACGAATTCCGCGATGAGTATCTTGCTCGTTTTTATGCAAACGGATCTCGTGGATAAACATTATCGAGTATCGTAACAGATTCCAACCTACGCATAAATTAGATAAATCAGACACACTGAGGCAATTACTTTGCGAGACTCGCACGGTTATGCTAGTGTGAGTGTGTCTGCGCACATGGCGGAATGGTAGACGCGCTGGCTTCAGGTGCCAGTGACCGCTAAGGTCGTGGGGGTTCAACTCCCCCTGTGCGCACGAATAAAAGCTCTTTTAGATTGTGTATCTGAAAGAGCTTTTCAATACTGTACATACGCACGTAGCTATCAAAACTACACGTTACTACACGTTTGCCACGTTTATACTTGTATGCTTTACGCTTTCCATCATATATTTCATTCTGATGAAGAAAATCTCTCATCACCACGCTCATAGTTAGCCGCTAAGCTCTCAGCACGCTTTACTATCTACCGCTATCGTATCCGTTATAATTCAAGTAACACGAATATTTTAGCGATACGACTAATACTGTCATCGCGTAATACTGTCGTCGCGTAATGCTGTCATCACGGTTGATAATATCTTCACAACCGTGCGTAAGACTGCACATTTATGAAAGTTGGTCATCATGATTGGTTTAACAGGCGTCTCAGGAAAATTAGGCTCACTTGTAGCCGCTGAGCTTCACTCTCTCTTAGGCGACGGTGAGCATGAAGCTGTCCGCTATATAGCGAGAACACCTCAAAAGCTTGAAGGGAAAACTCCTGCAGGAGTAGAACTTCGCAAAGCTTCATATGAAAATTCACGAGAATCAGTTGAAGCATTAACCGGAATCGATACGCTCTTTATGGTTTCTGCTGGCGAAAGCCCAACCCGAATTGACGAGCATAAGGCTTTTATCGACGCTGCGAAGGCCGCTGGCGTAAAGCACATTGTGTATACCAGCTTCTACAACGCTGCAGTTGACTCTACCTTCACTCTCGGTCGCGATCATGGTTACACGGAAGCTTATATCAAAGAATCGGGGCTGACATACACATTTACCCGTGATAATTTCTACGCTGAATTCTTTGCTGACATGGTTCTCGAGTACGGCGAACTACGCGGACCTGCAGGAGACGGCGTATGTTCATTAGTAAGCCGTCATGATATCGCACGCACAATTGCAACTATTCTTGTCCATCCTGATCAGTGGGAAAACACGACTTTAAATATGACTGGTCCTCAAGAGCTAACTCTGCATGATGTCGTAGAAATTTCTTCACGAGTTCTGGGCAAAGATATCCCATATATCGATGAAAGCCTTGAGGAAGCTTATGCATCTCGTCAGCAGTACGGTGTACCTGATTGGCAAGTTGATGCATGGGTCAGTACATATACTGCAATTCGCGATGGTGAAACTGCCGGCTTGTCCAATGATATCGAGCGTGTAACCGGTACCAAGCCACGTTCATTTGAAGAAGTTCTCACTTTTGAGGCTTCTCAACGCTAGCGAGCACAGAGCACACAATTATGGCCGCTCATCACACCATTACTTTGCATAATGGCCTAGTAATTCCCTCGCTCGGGTTCGGCACTTTTCAACCGAGTGCCAGCGCGGGTGAGGGGGTTGCTGACACAACAGCTGAACAAGCAGTTTTTGAAGCATTACGAGCAGGGTATCGCCTTATCGATACTGCTGCCTTTTACCAAACTGAAGGAGCTGTCGGAAGGGCTATTAGGCGAGCTGAGGATGAATTAGGCATCCCACGCAGCGAAATTTTTGTTACTTCTAAATTATGGGTTACTAACACCACATACGATGGAGCCCTTCGGGGCTATGACCGTTCTTTAGAAAAATCTGGTCTCGATTATTTCGATTTGTATCTTATCCATAATCCAATGAATGATATCTTTGGAGCATGGCGAGCGCTAAGCGAGCTATACTTATCAGGGAAAATTCGTTCCATAGGTGTCAGTAATTTCTCGCGGGCACGGATGGAGGATTTTATTTCCTTCACCGATATCGTTCCACATGTCAATCAGATTGAAGTCAACGTTTTTCATCAGCAAAATGATGACATCACCTATATGAATGACCATAATATAGTCGTCGAAGCTTGGGCGCCTTTCGCACGCGGACGACATGATCTTTTCAATAACACTATTTTGAGAGATATCGCCCATAAATATGATGTCACCGTTTCTCAAATTATTGAGCGTTGGCTCATACAGCGCGGTATCATCCCCCTTCCTAAGAGTGTTAATAAAGACAGAATCCAAACGAATTACGATGTATGGAATTTCGAATTAACGGATACTGATATGGCACGCATTAAGTCGCTAGACGAGGGAAAAAGTCAGTTCTTTGATTGGCAAGATCCTGCAGTGTATAGAAGGTTTGCGCAGTTGCCTTATGCCGATTAGGAAAGTTTTATACGATCTTTAGCCGGAAATGCTATACGCGTTTGCTGAATTTCTTGATACACTGTCATCATGGCAACGACGACTTCTCACGCAGAATCTATCGATAATACATCTCATGCAACTCGTGATGCCTTTATCGCTGCTTTCACCGAGCTTATGTGTACGTATCCTATCCGCGATATCACAGTGAAAGAAATTGTCGCAAAAACTCATCGTTCGAGGCAAACGTTTTATAAGTACTTTGATTCAAAAGACGATATCTTAGATGCTAAATTAGAAACCCTCTATGGTGAATGTTACGACTACATCAAGGGCTCATCGTGCACAACGTATAGCGATTTTATACATGAGTATTTTGTCTTTTGGCAAGAGCGACAGGAAACTCTACGAACTATTTTGGAGCATAACCCACATTGGTTATTTACACAGACGTCGCATGCCTATATGCATCGCCTTTATCCGCTCCTACAAGCAATTGGAAATTGCACCGTAAAAGACACCACGAACGCCTCTGCCATTAATTGTGACGAATATTTCCAATGTTACGTTTTCGGAGGACTCGTCCAAGTTGAAGCTCGATGGCTTGACCATGGGTGCAAGGAAAGCCCTGAAGAGCTAGCTGCGCTCTTTAATACATATTGGATGCATGTTGCTTCTCAAATTCAGGCACAGAGAACATAAACATTCCTCACTCGAAATTAAGTAGCAGATAATACGTATGGGGTAATAGTTCACGACTATTACCCCATACTGCGTAATACGCACTTCTCAGCGTACTTCTCAGTGCACCACTCAGCGCATTACTTCATACGCTGCTTGCGAATACTCATCACTGCTACTCCTGCAGCGGTGATGAGAGCTGCGATAAAGCCAAGCGTTGCCACCTGAGAACCAGTCTTTGCCAGTGCTGGTTTCTTAGGCTTGTTGCTCTGTGGCTTCGTAGGAACAGGCTTAGCTTCAGGCTTGTATTGCACAGTGAAGTTAATACCCTGTGGTTCGACGGCATCAGCTTCATCAGCCTTCTGCACACCATTCCATTCAAAAGCAAACGGAATAGCGTGAGTTCCTAAGGTTGCTGTTGCATTGAAATTGCCTGAAACAGTTCCCCTGACTGTGTAATTTGTGGATGGCTGAGAGTCAGCGGTAAACCTTACAGATGGTACGCGAACAATCAAATCATCATCTACACCATTTACTAACGCACTAAGATGAGCATAATCCGTAACATTTTGTGGATTCACCAGTTCGAAATGAACTGTTAATTCGTTCCCATCGTAGAAGGTTTCAGCTGGATCATGACTAATCGCAAAGCCTGGTGCTCCTTGAAGCTCAAGCTTAGTAATGTCCGTATCGCCAAACTCCATACCAGAAGGAAGTGTCAGCTTCGCAGTAAAGCCGTAGTTCAAAGCCGCGATCGAGATATTCGCAAATCCACTTGGATTTTGAGCATAACGATCTTCGATGGCCTTCATTTGCTGCTTAATCGTATCCGATACATGCAAGACACCTTCAAGAGTGAGCTGTGAGTTCTTAGAATCAGCTACATATGCTTGTGTATGCGTGGTATCCATTGGGCGACCGTCTTGAGCACCACGAAGGTCTGCAAGAAGATCTTGCTGTACAGGACGTGCATACTGAACTGTCAAAGCTAGACCTGTAGCACCTGTTGAGTCAGCCTCATCAGCCTTCTGTACTGCATCATAGGTATAGCTAAACTGTCGAGCGACGTTATTAATCATAGCCTGTGCAGCAAAAGCACCACTTGTCCGCCCCGTAATAGTATATGGGGTACCTGCTTGTGCCGCTGCAGTAAAGCCGATGCCGCCTACAGTAACCGACAAATCATTGTGCAATCCATCAATCAGGGTCTTCAGCTGAGCAAAATTCGTAATCTGATCTGCATTGCTCAATCCGATCGTAACGTTAATGGTCTTTCCATTAACTGTCGCGTTCTTAACCTCAAATCCATTTGCCCCTTCGAGCGTTACTTGAGGGTAAGTCCCCTGTGCTTCAAATTGCATTTGCTCAGGTAGAGTTAATTGGGCATTGAACGCAAAGCTCATATCACTTAAAACGATATTGTCAAAGGTTTGTGGGCTTTCATCATATTTGTTAATGAGCTCGCCCATCTGTCCCTGAACTAAATCGTTAACATGTAATGTACCTGTTACAGAGAATACAGATGATTTGCTGTTAGCTGTAAGAACTTCAGTATGCTGAGTATCGCGAGCGCGACCGTCGACAGAACCAAGCAAATCAGCAGTCAAATCAGCATGCTTTTCGCCTTCAGGAATCACATCCGTTGCCTGCAGCTTCTTCTTGTAGGTATAAGTCTTGGTATTGCCATCTGCTGAAACCGTTTCACTCACGAAATCATAGTCAGTGAATGTTTCTTGTGCAGCAAAGTCTGTACCAGTCTCTTGAGCCTTAAGTACAGTTCCGTCCTCAGCAAGCCACTGAGTTACTTTCTGAACTGGTGGAGTAAAGCATGTAGCAGTTTGTGACACAAATGGCACAGATGCCACGTCTGAGTTATAAGTCGTAGCCCCGATGCCGAAAGCAGCCATCATGCCGCTAGCATAGAAGCTAAACGATCCTTGACCTGTAATATTTTCGCTATCCATACGAGTAGCATCTGTATAGCTTGCTACTTGTGCTGTATATGGAATGTGCAAATCAACCGTATGCGCATCAGGATTAGCTTTATCGTTCAAGTAAGAAGTATAAATAGTCTGCCAATTAACATCATTAAGATACAGTCTGAAGTTTACGGTGCGACCATTTACGGTGTGAGTAATCCGATTTCCATTAATATACGACACCGTATTAGCGGTAGTTATAGTTCCTACCGTTACATCCTCTGGGAAAGTGACATCGTAGGAAATATATGCAATACGATTTCTACCTTCAAGACCATGTGGATATAAGCCAGAAGCTCCTGCTTGTTGCATATCAGCCTCATGACTTTCCAAGACCTTGGACATAGGAACCTTAATATCAACAGTTCCGTTATACGTAGCACTTTCTGGATTAGTTGCACATACCTTTGTGCCAGATGTCGAAACGTATTGTGCTATTGGCAAGTCGGCGTCAGCAGCGCGTGCAGTTTGTGGCGTTAACAATACTATCGCGCCAGCGAATAGCATCGTTAACGTGGTTAGAGCTGCGATAAAACGTGACGAAAGACGTTCCATCTCCCTCTCCTCCTTAAAACCTCATTATTTCATATTCCCTTTTGTATTTATCGTACAAATACAGCCGAGAAATTTAACCTTCGTATTAACAATCTTATATAAACATGAGACATTTGTGAGCTGCCTCACATCTTCTGGGATAAATAAATGGTGACACAAAGAGAAATCTTTACGCCACCATATGTCACATATCGGATACCGTCTGCCAAGAGCTTCGAGATTTAGCTATTCTCCATATACACCCGTCTTAGAAAGCTGTTCCATAAGCCAATTGGATCGAGCGAGTGGGCGAGCAATGACCAAGCCTATAAATAATCCAGGAATCAAGAAAAGGGCGAATTGTCCCAAGGAAATCCAGTACTCATTGTGATAGGATCCCGCGATAGCCGCATGCATAGCATTCATGCCGTACGGGAATGGCAATAACGGATAAACACGTTGGAAGAATTCTGGCAAAAGCTGTACTGGGAATGTACCACCCGAACCAGCAATTTGCATTACCATCAAGATAACAGCAATCGCCTTTCCTACAGCACCCAGAGATAAAGTAAGCGCATACATAAGAGTGGAGAACACGAGGCTTGCTACCCACGCTACAAGGAACATTCTGAGCGGATCTACATTTTGAACTCCCAGATACCATAAATCGCCCATTACAATCAAAGTCGATTGGAAAAGCGATATAAGTAAGAATGTAAGGTAACGACCCCAATACTCAGCATCAAACCCCAGTCCAAAGCGACTTGCATTACCAACGGTCTCCGGCCCAGAATGTTTTGGAAGATACGTATAGATTTCCTCTACACTCGACAGACCCAAAACTCGCGCTTTTTGACGATCTGATACGGAGATCTTCATCATCGACACCAAAAATACAGTTCCTACCCAGATAGCAAGAATCGTATAGAATCCGGCCATAGCAGACCCGTAATTTTCTACAGCAAAGACCGCATGTCGAGTCAATTTTACTGGAGAGGATAATTCAGCTGCTAATTTCGCGGCCGAGCGATTTTCCCCAAGTAATGAGGAGAGCTCAGCTGTACCGGAATTCACTCCATCATTAAGTTTCGTCGCCAATTCTCTCATCGAGTTAGCAGCCGAACTCAGCGACGTATGCGTATCATTCATCGCTGCTATAACACTTGTCATAGTTGAGCTAGCGTTAGCACCGCTCTTCTCCATACGATTCATAATTCGGCGTACGCTACCTGATGCGTTCTGGGCACGTTGAGCAGTGGTACCAAGCTGCGAAGCAAGACGATTGAGCTGTGGCTGAATGTCGCGGTTATACGTCGCTTTAACATTCGCAAGAGTCGTTTTCACAGCATCAATTTGCTTCTTCATCTCAGATTTTTGATTATCAATAACTGTTTTAGCTTTCTCGACATCCTGAGATGCAGCAGAAATATCAGCACCAATCGTTGTAATATCACTCGATACTTGATTAAGCTGAGTTGTAATCGAATCAATCGTCGTAGTAATACGCGTTTTTGCCTCTTGAGACAAGGCGGACGAATTGACTTGATCTTTTACCTGGTTCAACGCTTCTACCAACGATTGGTATCGCTGAGCTGAAGAACTGACAACCGTACCAAGAGTATCAATTCGTGAGCTGAGACTGCCCGTAGGCTGCGATACTGAGGAAGTTAATGAATCAAGCTGAGACAGTACCGTATCCAAACTTTTTGCTGAACTATCTAATGCAACGCTTACCGATGAAGCTGAAGATTTCGCTGCACTTGATAATGAACGCATCTGTGAAACTGTTTGTTCTAACGATTTTCGTACATCATCAGAGCCACTTGCGTTTGATGACATGATATTTTTCGCAGAATCGACGAGTCCCTGACTAGCAGAGAGTAAAGCTGCATATGAAGATAATTGATTTCCAGCTGAGTCAAGACCATCAGCCACCGTATTGAGACGGTTAACCATAGTTGTCACATACGCTTTACCCTCATCACTCGTGGCATAAGAATTAATATTATCCGCCAAATTCAAGGCGATACTCGCTATGGTTTCCGAGAAAGTACTTGAAATCTGCGTCACGATGGTATCAGCCGCGCTAGCTGTAATGCGAGGAGCAATTGCATTAGATTTTTCGTTAATATAGTACTCAATTTTTGCTTGTTGAGCATTCGATGACAGTAAAGTCATCATCATCGAACTGAAATTCTCAGGAATAACAATTGCCGCGTAATATCGTCCGGAACTTACTCCATCTACAGCTTCATCATGCGATACAAATTGCCAGTCAAGCTTAGTATTAGCGCGTAAAGAGGATTCTACATTATTGCCCCCATTAATTGGCACAGGAATGAGATCTGATTGGTATCCCTTATCTTCATTTGCTACAGCAACTTTGAGCTGATTTGTATTACCATACGGATCCCAGCTCGCTGCGATATTAAACCACGCGTACATCGCTGGGACGATGACTAATCCCATAACAACGACTATGCCAATCACATTCATAAAGAGGTGACGTTGGTCTTCAAGAAAAATTTTGAAGGTGCTCGTCACAGGATTACGTCGAACAGGACCATTCTCATGAGGAGTACGTGCAGAGTCATGAGATCCACGAGTTTTTGACGTTTGAGACATCTTACTTCTCCTCCTGTGCTTCACCGCTATTTTCAGAAGACTGCGTAACAGACCGTACGGAAGTGTGAGCTGAAGAGCTCGTTTCCTCCGCAGATATCTGAGCTTCTTCTACTTCAGTATTCCCTGTATCACTATCCACGTTATTGTCACTATCTACATCTTCATCTGTATTATCGTCATCATCTTTATCAGTTTCATGATTCCAGCGATGCGAAATATGCTCCAATATTTGCGCCTTCAACGCATCATCAGACAGAACACTCATTCCTAATTCGCGCTCGTATACTTCACGAATATATTCAAGCGAAATAAGATAGAAGTCCAGCAATACCACTGAAATAAGCCAGAGCATAAGGAAGACGAGCTTCGATTCCACAGTAAAGAGCAAAACTAAGAAGAGCACTGGTACTACAAGAATTGCGCCAATTCCCCAGCCAACGAGACGAGGATAAATCGCCGCAAATCGTGCAGCACGACGACGAATAGATTGTCCAAATTCTTGCCTACTCATCATGGACTGCAAAACGGAGTTCAGGCGGAATCGCGCATGTCCTTCCTGAGCGTGCTCACCAATAAGCAAATCCGTATCAGCAAGACGTCTATCAAATAACGCGTTCAAATTACTCAAATATGGTCGAACAAGTATGCCCAGTATAAAGGAAAAAACGAGGAATAAGGTTAGCGTACCAAGATTTTTCCAATAATAACCGTCATAATATCCGCCAATAGTCTCACGCATAGCATTAATGCTGTACGTGAATGGCAGCCATGGCTCAAGCCGCTGGAAGAATGGTGGCATGATTTCAATCGGATATGTGCCCGAGGATCCAGGAACCTGCATAATAACCAAAATCACAGCTAATGCTTTACCGATATGCTTGAATGTTGCTGCCAACGCGTAAATGAGGCTGACAAAAACGATAGATGCAAAGACACCAGCAAAGATAAAAGCCACAGGGTCTTTGACCTGTATACCGATAATGAGGTCTCCGACAGTTGCGATTATCGCCTGAGCCACTCCTACGACAGCGAATAAGAGCCAACGACCCATATACGCATCTCGATTTCGTATGCGCCGACGTTCATGTAGTCCACGCATATTTTTGCGGTCGACCTCAATTTTCACCACTGCGATGAGGACGAAACCACCTACCCACAGAGCGATATTAGTGAAGAATGGAGCAATCGCAGAACCATAATTTGCCACAGGATAAATAGTTTTTTGTTCCATCTCAATTGGCGATTGCATGAAATCACCTAAGGCTTGTGCGTTGATATTTGTCCCACGAAGCGCTTCAACGAGCCGGCTTGAATCCAAAGCAGCCATATCCGTACGTACTCGGTCAAGCTGATCAATCGCATCACTCAACGATTCTTCAGTCGTCCCCATAGTACGAGCCGATGAAGTAAGCAAATCATGTAACTGGTCAAGTAGATCTTGAGATTGAGTCAGCGTCGTATCGAGCTGTCGCAACGAACTACTCGTCGCCTGCGCAAATACCGATGCACTATCTAACGTTCCAGATAGCGATTGTCCGAGCGGACCTTGTAAAGCCGATGATGCATTATTAAGGGCTGATGCACCACTTTGAGCAGCTGAACCAAGTGAACTCGATAGCGTACTTGCAGCTGTATTTGCCGAAGTTAATGCGGATTGAGTTCCACGCGTGAAATCATTCAGAGCATTACTGTGAGCGGTTGTAGTCGTTTGCAGCTGAGCAAGAGCGGAATTTAATTGCTGATATTCAGTCGAATTATGATCAAGAGCCGAGCTATCAAGAAGTCGCTGTAGCTGAGTGATAGCACTATTATTTTGTGCAATAACACCATTAAGAGTTCCACTAACAGTTGCGATATCACCGCTGACACGAGATAACGATGAACTCATCTGAGTGCCTGCTTGTCCAGCGACGATTCCTAATGCTGATAAGGAAGCTGCAGATGTACTCAAATTATTAGATGCATTATTGCTAAATGAACGTGAAGATTGAGACAGAGTTGAAGCAGTACGCGATGCTTGTTCTGCAGATTGACTCGCTGCATCTACGGTCAACTTGACCTGCTCAATCGCTTTTTTAACATCGCTTGTACTACTAGCAGTTTGTGTTAACGATTCGCGAGCAGATGCGACTTGATCACGCATACGAGTCACCGATTGGGATGCTTCATCCACCTTTTGAATTGCCTGAGAATGAGCACCTTGAACAATCTGCTGAGCTTTCTCAACGGTTACATTGAGCTGTGAAGAAACCGCTTTGGTTAAAGTCCCTACGAAAGCCGAATTAACCGTGCGATCCAGCGTTGTTGCTCCTGAATCTGTAATTTTTGGAGCAACTGGGTTGAGCTTTTCATTGACATAATACTGAAGTTCAGGCTGATTTCCTCCCGATGTAACCATATCTACTAATTTTTGAGAGAAATCTTTATCTATAACAATCGCAGCATAATACTTACCAGATGAAACACCATCAATGGCTTCTTCTCGAGAATCTAAGAATTTCCATCCTAATCGATGATTATCTTTAAGCTGTTCTTCTAGCTGTCTGCCGACATTAATATCGCCAGTAATGTCAGAATTTCCACCTCTATCAAGATTCGCCACAGCGACCGAGATATTTTGAGTATTTTGGTACGGGTCCCAGTTAGAAATAATATTGAGCCAAGCATACGCGGAAGGCAAAATAGCGATACCGATAGTCACAATAATGGCGATTGGATTAGTAAAAATCCGTCTCATATCATGACGAAATATACTCCACATACTTCCCGACCTTCGCTTTGCCCTGACTCCAAATTCAGAGATACATCTTACAACTCATTGAGAACTTATGAAGTATTTATTATCGTACATATCACATTTCTTCATAGAATTTTTATAAAAATTAATAAATTTTCTCGAGTTATTATTACGTAACAACTCGAGAAATTTCTATAACCAATGCCTAATATGCCAATTAGATTGCTCTATTCGACCTTGCTCACATTCAGAAGAAGTGAGCTAGCTAGAACTGAAACTGAACTCAACGCCATAGCTAAACCAGAGATTTCCGGATTAAGCACAAATCCGACACTAGCAAAAATTCCGGCGGCAATAGGTATGCCAATTACGTTATAAATTGACGCCCAGAATAGATTAAGAATAATGCGGTTAAACGTCTTTTTACTCATATCATAAGCTCGAACTACACCACGCAAATCATTATGAGTAAGTACTACCGAGCCAGCTTCTATCGCGATATCCGTCCCCGTTCCCATGGCAATTCCAACATCAGCTACACTTAATGCAGGTGCGTCATTAATACCATCGCCAACAAATGCAACTGTCGCTCCATCTGCACGCAAAGTCGAAATCACATCCGCCTTTTCTTGCGGAAGCACATCAGATATCACTTCGTCAATTCCCACTTTTTGAGCGATAGCATGAGCAACTTTTTCATTATCTCCCGTGAGCATCACCGTTCGCAAACCACGTTTTTTCAAAGATGCAATAGCCGATTGAGCTGACTCCTTCGGCGCATCTTGAATTGCTATAAGCCCTACGATTTTGTTATCGACACCAACAATTACCACAGTTTTAGCATCATTATTCATCTCACTCATACGTTTTCTCAGTTGCACATCGAAAGTATGATTCTCATGGATTTTCTCATTCCCGAGTACAACGACATGACCATCGATATGTGCACGTACTCCCAAGCCTGATAACGCCTCAAAATCATATGCCTCATTAAGTTCTATGCCTTCTTGCTGGGCACGCTCAGTTATCGCTCCAGCAAGAGGATGCTCAGAATTGCGCTCAACAGATGCAGCTAATCGCAAGACTTCATGAGCGTCGCCCACGATATCACTAACAATAGGCTTGCCTATTGTTAGTGTCCCCGTCTTATCAAAAACAACCGTATCAATTTTTGAGGTCTCCTGTAATGCAGCACCGTTCTTTATCAAGACACCCATGGCGGCGCTACGCGCAGTTCCCACCATTAATGCTGTAGGAGTCGCCAACCCCAATGCACAAGGGCACGCGATAATAAGTACAGAAACCGCATAAACCAAAGCATCTATTGGGCTTGCCCCTACAACGACAAACCATGTAAGGAAAGTAAGAATTGACAAAATCACAACAGTCGGGACGAAAATATGCGAAATCTTATCCGTAAGATTTTGTATCGGAGCATGACTTGATTGAGCTTGCTTTACAAAATCAACGATTTGCGCGAGCATCGTATTTGAACCAACTTTTTCCGCACGAAAAACTATCGTTCCCGTAGTATTTATCGTTGATCCTATAACAGCATCACCCACGCTCTTAGACGTTGGCATGCTTTCACCGGTAACCATTGATTCATCGATTGCTGTTCGCCCCTCAACAATCACACCATCTACGGCAATTTTTTCACCGGGTAGAACACGGATAATATCGCCAACTTTTAGTTCTTCACGTGGAATCTCGATATATGTCCCGTCGCGCAATACGTGAGCAGACTTAGTCTGCAAATCAAGTAATTTTTCAACCGCATGAGAAGCATTACTACGCATCTTTTCTTCAAATATCTGTCCCAGGAGTACGAAGAAAATAATAAATCCAGCGCTTTCAAAATAAACTGGTAACCCCATAAAAAGCGCAATAAGACTGTAGATATAGGCCACACCTGTGCCTAATGCCACAAGCGTATCCATATTCGCATTATGTTTTTTAAAGGACTGCCATGCGCTAGTCATAAAGGGAGCGCCGGAGGCGAGCATAATCGGGGTTGTCGCTATAAATGTCCCCCATCTCACCACCGTATGGCTCATCGTCCCGGTAAACATCCCTACCATGAGTACGAGCAAAACAGCGCCTAGTACAGCAGATATCCAGAAACGTTGCTGTAATCCAAGCGTATGTTTTATATCGTGCTGAGCGTCGTTATGATGCGAGCATGCATGCTTATTCGTGTCCATATGGCTCTGATTATGTTCGTGAGCATTCTCGCCGGTATGTACATGTTTATCTTTTACACAGCAATTCTTTTCTTCATGTATTTCGTGATTGCATTCTGTACACGTATTCGCGTTAGCCTCGCGCACGGTATACGAGCCCTTTTGCATATTCATACCACATGTAAATTCAAAAGTGCCGGTTTCCTGGGGAGTAAATTCGATATCGAAATCACTGTCCAGTGGAAGTTCCTCGTGAATACCTTCTTTTTCGAAAACTATGCTGTTATAGCATGCTGAAGGATTAGTTCGATGAAAAGTTATTCGTGCAGGTATGCCTTGTACAAGTTCAAAATGCTGTGGGTCATACCCTTGATTCGCCTCAATCCGAACTGTTTGCTCTCTGTTCATCATTTCTTCTCCCCGCTCTGCACTCTGCTCTCTCATGCATGATTGTTCAGTCATTATTTTCAGCGCTATTCGACGCGAATTTTTCCGTGCATCATGTTCATGCCACAGGCATAGTTAAATTCTCCTGCTTTATCTGGCTCTATCTGAATCGAGTATTTCTCACCTAAGGGCAAATCAGCCTGTACTCCAAAGTCTGGGAGTACAACTTGGTCCAAACATGATGATGGATCTTTCCGATTAAAAATAATTGTTGCTGGTTTTCCCTTTTCAAGTACTATCGTTTGAGGACTATATCCTCCCAATACCTCAACTTCAATTTCTTGATGGTTGCCCATTTGGGTTGCACGCGTACCATCTTGCTCGTGATTAGCGAAAAACCACCATATGATAAACGCTATCAATCCAATCCCAACAAGAACTACTACAATATTCGTAATCATCTTTCCTCATTTCATACAATTTCGTTAGTTCATTACCGTGCATTTATTAGATAATCCCATATTCAATAATCGCCGTGAATTCACAAACAATTACATGTCACATGCCCCACAGCTTCACGTTTCTTATCTTCTAACTGATTACGTAAGGTATTAATATCATCTGACGTAAAATCGCACTCATCGATGAGTTTCGAAATAAGATTCTTCACCTTTCGCGAGCATACTTTGTCGCGTATGTCTTCAGTCATAAGACAGATAGCATCATCTTGAGTAAGAAGCGCATGATACTCGTAAAAACCATTAACCTTATTGCGCTCAACCATAGATTTCTTTACTAATCTCGACAGAAGCGTCTTGACAGTTGAGTCCGTCCATTCGAACTGATCACGTATGATTTTTATCAGCTGCGAGCTTGTCATAGAGCCGCGCATCCATAAGATTTTCATGAGCCGCCACTCAGCATCAGATATCTGCATAGTTCCTCACACATAGATTACATTTGTAAACTACACCAAGCATAAGCATCGAGTTTACAAATGTCAACTCGATGTTTAGAGGAATTCCTGCGACTACCTTAATCCATATTTCCTATTGCAGAATCTATTGTATCTATCGTCTATTCGATGCCTTAATCGGCACGATATCCGAGAAAATCAAGAATTGTATCCACCATCTCGTGTACAACCTCAGTTTTCTCAGCTTCCATCTCATGACGTGAATGTGGCATTTTATATGCCGTAACAGGAGCTGGGCGTCCGTTTGACTCAGCCAGCTCATTAACTTCCTTATAGAAAGCTTCTTGCTGTTCAGTACTCACCCACGCATCATTTTCCACATAAAACATAAGAATATCTGACGTAATACGTGATTCATTTTCCGGACGGCGAATATACTGTGTAAGATTAATTGCAGCTTTAAGCCACCCATATGATGGAGCGTACATCTGGCTTGTCTCAACAGCACAACGATGTTCATGAAGCCACAAAGCACGGCCATGATTGAGACCACGCGCATAATTCTCATCAAAAATTGTATTGAATTCCAGCTGCTTACGCGATGGGTAAATGCGACTCTTACTTTTGAAGATTGCGCCTACGCTGGCCACAACTTTTGTCAGCCAATCAGGCAAAGTACTTCGAGGAGCAACCATTGGACACGTTAGGACGTACTTATCAACCAACGATGGCGCATGCTCAGCTAATGCTATTGCAATTCCTCCACCCATCGAATGACCGTACACATATACAGGAGCTTTGTCTCCAAAAGCTTGCTGAGCATGAGGACGTACAACAGATTGAATGAGTTTTTCAACGTCAGCTACATAACGTCGGTAATCATCAATCCAAATCACCCCTAGATCATCAACATCTCGAGGAGAAAGCCCATGCCCGCGATGTTCCGGAATGTAAATATCGTATCCAGCTTGCCAAAAATAATAGGCAATTTCAATCATATGTTCAACGGTTTCCGTGAAGCCATTAAGCATCACTATGCTCGGTGTATTCTCGCGCGGGTACTTGGCATCGATATGAACGTAATGCAGTCCCTCACCATTGTGTGCACTGCGTGGATGTGGAGCAACTTTCATTCCCCGAAAATCAGTGGTTTCCACGTCCTGCGGCCCTGCAGGCTCAAGCCATCCTTCAGACATAAACGCATCAAGAATGGCATGCACACCTTTCATGCCCATAAAATACGATTCATCTGTCGTATCATCAAGGAATGTGACGCCAAACTCAGCGGCGCGTTCATCTAGCTGCATCACTTCTCCTCAGGTACCTCTCTCAGCTGACGTTTTGTCTGCATTCAATTATCCGTATTTACTTATCGTTTAAAGTCTAAATCTCGACATTAACCATACATCCGTCGTACATCTGCCGACATATATCGTTATGTATACTACATTACAACCTTCTACTACTTTCAACGCGCCTATTTCCCATGATTTTCGTAAGATTTGTATCACATTTTTATCGTGAATTTTTCGAATATACTCATTAGTAATCCCGTTCTACGCCATAATGGCAACAACATAACGACATAACGCGCTAAGACATTCATCGTATATCGAATTTAAACCAAGAACGTGCCTGCTCGACACGTCATTATGCCCGTAGTTGTGTATGGCGTGTGTGAATGCGCGTAAAAATCTCTCAACTTAATCTTTTTGCATTAAAAATAGAGAATAGTTATGTGCATAGTTCTATGAAGGGGACAGCATGGGATTCTTGGATCGTTTGGAAAAGTCCGTAGAGGGCGCAGTCGAAGGTGCTTTCTCGCGTTTTGGCTCCAAAGATTTACAGCCAGTTGATCTTTCCAGTGCTTTGGAGCGTGAAATTGATGCGCAAAGTATGAGCGTAGGTCGCGATAGAACCGTAGCTCCGAATGAGTACCGTCTAAAGCTGTCAACACCTGATTTTGATAATATCGAAAAATGGGGTAGCGAAACTCTCGCGAACGAACTCGCAGATAACCTCACAAAGTATGCTGAAAGCCAGCACTATGCCTTTGTCGGTCCTGTTGTCGTTATTTTTGAGGAAGATTTAGACCTTGCTAAAGGCGATTTCAGCGTAAGCTCTGAATCTGTTCAAGGAAATGCTGCACCTGTTACCACTTCAGCTGGTACTAAGGATTGCCCAGTTCTTGAAATTAACGGTCGCCAATATCTTCTCACAGCAAACAAAACAATTATCGGCCGTGGATCATCTAGCGATATCGTTATCGACGATCCTGGAATTTCGCGAAACCATCTCGAAATTGATATTACAGATAATGGGGTAATCGCACGCGATATGGGGTCAACGAACGGAACTTATGTCGAAGGACACCAAACTCCTGCAGCTACTCTGCTTGATGGGAATACTATTACTATCGGTCGCACGCGCATCCTCTTTTGGACAAGCGCAGTATCAGAATAGCATTTAGTAATAGGTAGAATTAGCAATAGCATGACAGACTTAACTTTTGCCATTCTTAAGTATGGTTTCCTTATAGGTTTATGGATTTTCGTATGGCTTGCCGTCCGTGCAATTAATCGTGACATCGAGTCTCTCGCGCCTCATCGTTCCCGTCGCAGGGGGCGAAATCGTGATACGCAGCGCGAAGCAATGGTTGCGGTTAGTTCGCGTACCCCTGTAGTTGTCCCGACTGATAATTCTTTAGCATCGCAATATGCGGCTTCTTCCTCTTCCGCGCCGCTCACTCATAGCACCAATAACTATGCTCCTGCTGTATTAACAATTATCGATGGTCCATTATCAGGAACCACTATGCCTCTGAGCAGTGAACCGATTACATTAGGTCGCGCGGCAAATAATGATGTTATCCTCGATGACGAATTCGTTTCTTCTCATCATGCCCGCGTATTCCACGATGCTCACACCGGTCAATGGGCCGTTGAGGATCTCGGATCGACAAATGGTACGAAAGTTGCCGGCCAACCCATACATTCAGTATCGTTACTGTCTCCTGGAGTGCCAGTTCGCATTGGTGCTACCACATTCGAATTGAGGTAGACGAATGGCTCTTCATATGATTTCCACCACCGTTTCCGATATCGGCTTGGTGCGCAAAGATAATCAGGATTCTACTTTTTCCGGTGTTCGCCTTGTCGCAGTGTGCGACGGAATGGGTGGTCACGCTGGCGGAGACACCGCATCAACCATAGCAATTCGTTCTCTTGCCCATATTGAAACCATTCCGTTAACGGCTAAGCGTTCAAAAGCTGTCGAAGATGTATCAACAATGCTATCCACATCGGTTATTGCAGCTCATGACGCCATTGTAGGTCGCGCGCATCGCGAAAAACAGCTTGCTGGCATGGGTACAACAGTAACCGCTGTGGCGTTAGTCGCAGGATACTGGGTTATCGCTCATATCGGCGACTCACGTGCTTATTTGCTTCGTGAAGGCGAAATTACTCAGATTACTAAAGACCATTCGTACGTTCAGCATCTTATTGATACTGGTCGTATTACCGAAGAAGAAGCTAAATCACATCCACAACGAAATGTCGTTATGCGAGTACTGGGTGATTTTGATATTGATCCACGTCCTGATATTTCAGTGCGTAAAGCGCAAGCTGGAGATCGCTGGTTATTATGCTCCGATGGCCTTTCGGGGTCAGTAAGCGATAGCTCGATTCGCGATACCCTCATGACACACCCACACTTACAAGAATGTGCTCAAACTCTTGTATCTATGGCAGAAAAGGGCGGAAGCACTGATAATGTTTCTGCGGTTATTGCCGATGCTTACGACGTACAAGATACGGATTCGCCTATTTCCATGGCAAACGCATCAACAAAAATGTGCCTAGTCGGCGGAGCAGCAAGCAAAGAGCCTCAGCCAATCGCAGATACTTTAAACATGCTCGTGGCTGTTGCACCTCGCTTCGTAGCGGACGACATTCTTAATTCCCCAGCTCTTAAAGCAGCTCAATTAACAAATTCTACAAACGAGCAGACACAGCAAACACTGCCAGAAACGTCTTCAGATGCTAATACCCACAGCACAAATGACGAGGATTCGGACCGCGATAGTTTATCTATAGCTTCCCATGATTTCACTTCAGATACAAGTGATGACGACTTTGATTCCTTGTACGAAGTGCAACGTATCGTTCCACCAAGCTATGCAGGACATGATGGTGATGAAGCTCTTGAGATTGCTGCTACCGGTGAAATTCCTATAGTTCGCAAGAATGACGGATCTTTAGCAGATGACCCACATGACCCCGATGTGGCCGAAGCCTTGCGCATGAAACGTCGCGAAGAAGCTGAGATCAACCGAAAGCGTAAAGTTCGTTTGCGTATTATCCGTATCGTCGCAAGCCTTGTGGTGCTTCTTACTATCATTACTGGCGGTATCGTCTCTTATAACTGGAGCCAAAGCCAATACTTTGTTAAGGATAATAATGGTGTTGTAGCCATTTACCAAGGTGTCGATACGAATATCTTCGGTTATTCGCTCAATCATGTGTTAGAGGATTCTGACGTTTCGCTTCGCTCTTTGCCACAGGGATGGCGCGAGCGCGTTCGCCGCGGTATTAATGTCAACGGTTATCGAGATGCGCGAAATATTATTCAAAGCTTAGAACGTCAAATTGAATCTTCCCAGACTGATTCAACGGATAGCGCTACCACGAACAACACAAGCAGTTCTAATTCACAAGCAGGGAGCTCAAGTGAAAACTAAGCTCATTCCTAATATTGTTATGCTTGTTCTCATCACTGCACTCGCATCTGTCGGGTTCATCCATATGTTTCAGCGTGTAACAGACAACGTTGCGCAGCGTTATATTATGGCGCTTGGAGCTATCGCTGTTCTTGGCATTATTGCGTGGATCGTAGTAAGCACAGTAAAGAAATATGCCAATCAGAATATCTTATTTGGCGTTATTCTTCTTACTTTGATCGGGTGTATAGAAATCATTCGTATTGATTATGAAAATGCTAGTTTTGGATACACAAGCGCCGCTGGTTTTAATCAATTGGTTTGGTTTATCCTCTCACTCGTCCTCATGACGATAATCATGGTTACTATTAAGGATTATCGAATTTTCCGTAAATTTGGATATCTTTCCATGGTTATTGGACTCATACTGCTCTTCTCTCCAATGATTCCAGGGTTGGGAGTGTCAATAAATGGTTCTCGCATTTGGATAAATATCCTTGGTCACAGTGTCCAGCCTGCTGAATTTGCGAAGATTTTCATGGCTTTCTTCTTCGCCTCCTATCTCTTTGATCATCGTGATCAGCTAGCTGTAGGTGGCAAAAAAATCGGCGCAATGCACTTGCCACGATTACGCGATTTTGGACCAATTATCGTAGTATGGTCCGCATGCATGGGCGTCCTTGTTTTGCAAAAAGATTTGGGAACAGGGCTACTCTTCTTTGCAATGTTCGTATGCATGCTCTACGTGGCCACAGGTCGCATCAGCTGGATAATTATTGGCTTCATCTTCTTCGTTCTAGCAGCTTTTGTCGCGGTTCGATTATTTAGTCATGTGGGCAATCGTGTTGAAGCATGGCTACATCCATTTGATAATCGAGTTTACCAAGCAGTTGGAGGTTCCCAGCAGTTAGTTACTGGCATCTTTGGATTAGCTTCCGGTGGTTTATTTGGTACTGGACTCGGTCAGGGATATCCTGCCTTAACGCCTCTGGCGAACTCCGACTTCATCTATTCGTCACTGGGTGAAGAGCTCGGGCTTACGGGTCTTTTCGCCATCTTGGCTATTTATTTGGCAATTATTGGCACGGGAATTGTCACAGCTATTAAGGTAAAAGACGGTTTTGGAAAGCTTCTCGCTTCTGGGCTGGTCTTTACCATGGCATTCCAAATTTTCACGGTTGTAGGCGGTATTACACTTGTTATCCCTCTAACCGGTCTTACTCTTCCGTACATGGCTGCCGGTGGATCAAGCCTTATCGCTAACTGGACTGTTGCCGCTCTTTTGCTTATTATTTCGCATCAAGCGAATAAGCCTGAAGAAGATGTCAGTTCTGATACTTTTGCTATGGCTGCTATGGAAGTTATTAACGAGAAGAAAGCACAGGAGCAGCGTAAGAGTAAAGCACGTCACGCTTCGCGTGAAGTTGTCTCAGAAGCTATACCCGCTGGTGATCAGCCAACTATAGCCGAAATTGTGGGCGATTCTTCTGATGATAATTTAGATTCTACTCACAGCGCTGGTAGTGATAATACCGTTTCCATGCATACTAGCGCCGAAACGACTATGCTTAATACCGTTGAGGCATCTCATGCGCCTGACATGCGTGAGTATGAGCCAGGCAATCATGAGTTGAGTGACTCTGAGCTAGCTCAGGACGATACACGTACGGATAATGCCGATAAGAAACTTACGGAAGGAGATGAATAATGAATCGTACATTGCGTCATATTTTCTACGTCATTATTGCTCTTTTCACGCTTCTTGGCATCTCCTCAAGTATTTTGACGGTGATTCGTTCTGAGTCTCTTAACTCAGATACGCGAAATACCCGTGCTCTCTATCATGAATATGCGCAACCACGTGGCTCAATTCTTGCAAGTGACGGCACTGAGCTCGCACGGTCTACTGAATCAAATGATATTTTCTCATACCAGCGTTCATACGCTTCTGGGCCTGTTTATGCACCTGTAACAGGTTATTTCTCAGTTACTGTACGCGCTGATCGTGGTATTGAAGCATCACGCAATTCTCAATTATCGGGTCAATCAAGTGCTCTATGGATTTCCCGTTTGCATAATCTGATTACGGGAGCTAAAGATTCCGGCGCAATTATTACCACTTCTATTGATACCAAATTGCAAAATCTAGCATATGAATTACTTCAGCAAAATGGTTACGACGGATCTGTGGTCGCAATGGAACCAACAACAGGGCGTATCCTCGCCATGGCTTCAACTCCAAGTTATGACCCTAATGCATTAGCAAGCCATAATACAAAAGAAGTTGCGCAAACGTATTCTGAGCTGGTGCAAGGTAATAATAGTCCGCTCATCAATCGTGCTACTAACCAGTTGTATTCACCGGGATCAACGTTCAAAGTTGTTGTCGCTGCAGCAGCACTAGAATCCGGAAATTATAACGCTGATTCTATGATTCCTGCTGGATCGGGCTATACACTTCCTGGAACAAGTACAGTTTTGCCTAATGCTGTTTCTCAAGGCGATGGCGTCAATGGCGAAATTTCACTCACAAATGCACTCACTTATTCATCTAATACCGCGTTCGCGCAGCTAGGCGTTGCTCTCGGACAAGATAGTATTGAAAGCATGGCAAAGAAATTGGGATACGGAAGCACTATCAATATCGATGGTAGCGACAATATCGGCGTTCCTATGCAAGCCGTTGCTTCGAACTTCCCAAGCTCTCAGTCGGCAGATAAGCTGGCTTTGAGCTCTATCGGCCAGTCCAATGTCACAACGACGCCACTGCTTAATGCGATGATTGCATCTACTGTGGCAAACAACGGTGTCATGCTCAAGCCAACTCTTGTAGATACAGTACGAGCAAGCGATTTGTCGGTTATTTCTCAGCGCAGCAACACGGTTCTATCCGAAGCCTTTAGCGCGAACACTGCTTCGCAGCTCAATACTATGATGCAATCAGTTGTCGATAACGATACCCCGACTTTGCGTATGAATAATATACGTATCGCTGCTAAGACGGGAACTGCAGAGCTAGGCGACGGAACCAACAACGGCTGGCTCATGGGTTTTGCCCCTGCAGATGGAACTCCACGTATAGCAATTAGTATTGTTCTTCATGGCATTCGCGGTTATGGTATACAGGAGGCTGGTCCGATTATGCGTTCACTCATCCAGGAGTATCTCCAATGAGATTAGTAGAAGGTCAATTAATTCACCGTCGTTACCGCTTGGATAAGAGATTAGCTCAAGGCGGCATGGGCGAAGTATGGCGCGGCGAGGATATGGAAATCAACCGTACCGTTGCTATCAAAGCTATGCGTGCAGATTTAACAGTGGACGATTCCAAGATTCGCCGTCTTCGTGCTGAAGCGCGCAATTCCGCGAACCTCGCGCATCCAAATATCGCTGCTCTATTCGAATATTACGAAGACAACGGCATCGGTTACCTCATTATGGAGTATGTACCAAGCCCAAGCTTGTCAGAGATTTATAAAAAACGAGGAGCATTACCAGCAACAGAGCTTCTACCTATTCTCATCCAAACAGCTCGTGGACTTTTCGTAGCGCATTCGCATGGAATTATTCACCGCGATGTAAAGCCTGCTAATATTATGGTTTCCGACACAGGTGAAGTAAAAATAACTGATTTTGGAGTATCGTATTCCACCGATCAGGGGCAAATTACTCAAGATGGTATGGTTGTAGGTACTGCACAATATATCTCTCCTGAACAAGCTCAGGGCGAGCAAGCAACTCCGCAATCAGACATTTATTCCCTTGGTGTAGTCGCTTATGAAGGGCTGTGCGGCCGTCGGCCATTTACCGGAAAAACTCCGGTTGATATAGCAGCGGCGCATGTTAATGAACCAGTACCACCGCTACCGGATTCCGTTGATTGGCAACTAAGCGAATTCATCATGAGTATGCTTGCGAAGAATCCTGCGGACCGACCAGAAAATGCTTTAGTTATTTCGCGTACGCTTGCCAAGATTGAGCGGCGATTGCTTGACCGGGAAGCTGAAGAAATTTCGGGCGAATTTAATCGTTACACGGATCATGCACCGAGAGCACGGTTAAACGCAAAAACGCAACAAGACTTACCAGAACCGCGTATTATACGTAGCGCACAATTTTATCCACGATTTATTTATACAGCAGACGCAAAGGAAGGCGAACGATGAGTATCTTTACACCATCGACACTCTCGCGCGGACGATACACCGTTGGTGAACTTATCGGTCACGGAGGTATGGCCGAAGTACGCAAGGGAATCGATACACGTTTAGGACGTACAGTCGCTATTAAGATTATGCGCTCTGACTTAGCAAACGATGAAACCTTCTTGAAGCGTTTCCGACTTGAAGCACGATCTATCGCTTTGCTGAACAACCCAAACATCGTATCCATTTTCGATACTGATGAAGAGGAGATCACTGATCCTGATACCGGGCGCACTGTTCGCTTGCCATATATCGTTATGGAGTATGTCAAGGGTCAGACGCTTCGCGACATTCTCAAGGTCAATGGCTCGCTCAACCAACGCGATACGAGCCAGATTATGCTCGGCATGCTCAATGCTCTGGAATATTCGCATCGCATGGGAATCATTCACCGTGATATCAAGCCTGGAAATATCATGATCAGTGAGCAAGGGGCAGTCAAAGTCATGGACTTTGGTATTGCGCGTATGCTTGATGATTCAGCTGCTACTCTTACACAAAATCAAGGTGTAGTTGGTACTGCTCAGTATTTGAGTCCTGAACAGGCTCGTGGTGAGGTCGTTGACACTCGCTCTGATTTATATTCTGCCGGATGCGTGCTCTATGAAATGCTTACTGGTCGCCCACCATTTACAGGTGACTCAGCAGTAGCTATCGCTTATCAGCATGTCAGTGAGTCTGCGCCAAAACCAACGGATATTATCCCAGCATTAAATCCAATTTGGGATGCTGTCTGTGCTAAGGCAATGGCAAAGGATCGTACGCAACGGTATGCAACTGCTGCTCAGTTCCGCAAAGATATCGCAACTATCGCCGCAGGTGGTACACCTGTTATCGAAGGTGTAGATACTGCAGCATTAGCTGGAGCTGCAGGAATTGCAGGAGCAGCTGCTGGGGGCGCTGCCGCGGCAGCTGGAGCGACCACAGGTACTGATACAGAGACGAGCGCGACTCAAACCATTCCACGTACTCAAAGCATCCCTGTCGATGGAACTCAATCCCTTGATAACATCGACTTTAATGATGAGGGAGTCGCAAACTTAGCAAACTCCACAGCTCAGGCAACTCCTCCAAGTCGCTCTGCGCAGCGTCAGCAGGCGCTGGCTCAGAAGCAAAAGAAGCGTAAGCGTATCATCATTTGGTCATCCATTATTACTGCAGTCATTATCATCGCCTCTATCGGCGGCTGGTGGTTCATGAGCCGAGCTCAAGCAAATGCGACCGTTCCAACGATTACGGCCTCGATGACTCAAGCTCAGGCAAAGGAAGCTGTCGAACAGGCAGGATTCGTCTTCCAAGCAGAAGTTGATTCAGAATCATCTGCAGATGCTGGCACCTTTACTAAACAAGACCCAGCTGGTGGAAGCTCCGCCGCACGCGGATCCACGGTTCATGTGTGGTTCTCGTCTGGACCACAATCAGTAGCTGTCCCAGATGTATCAGGCATGTCACAGGCCGAGGCGCGTGCTGCTCTCGAGCAGGCAGGATTTAAGGTAGGTTCTACATCTTCTGAGGACTCGGATAGCGTTGATAAGGATCAAGTCACTCGTACTGATCCAGCATCTGGTTCTAATGCAGCGCGTGGCTCCACGGTGAAGATTTTCATTGCTAGTGGTAATTCATCAGTTCCGACGGGACTTACCGGTCAGACTCAGGACGCCGCAACGAAAATCCTTACATCGCATCACTTTAACGTCGTAGTGCGTGAAGGAGACTACAGCGATAGCGTTCCAGCCGGCTCGGTGGCAAGTGTGGAACCTGGCGAGGGGTCCTCAGTCTCACGCGGTTCCACTGTGACGTTGGTTATTTCTAAGGGCGCGCGACCGACTGAGACTGTTCAGCTCAATCCGGGCTTGTATGTAGGTCGCGGATATCGTGACGCGGTATCGCTGCTTACCGACCGTGGATTTGCTTCTATCGCTTCACAGGACGGTTCTACTCCAAGTGATAATGCAACTGTAACGCATATATATGCAAATGGTACTGAAGTAACTCAAACCACTGATGTGCCAAAGGATGCAACGATTACGTTGAGCACACGGTAACTAGCGCATCATACGTAAAGCGCGCATTATCTAACTTCAACAAGATGGGTTTGGGCTTATCGCTAGATGATAAGCCCAAACCCATCTCATAACTACCGACATCTCTTCCTACAGTGGCACATAGTGCGTTGCATAAAAGAACACACCGTGTGATTGGCTATCGTAAAAGATAACAAGAAGACTTGTATCCTTAATCGTTATTCTTTGATACTGGAGAGTCGGAAACCGTAAGAGAAGCTTTCGATATAGAAAAAGTCTAATTTACTTCCTCAATCAAGTTCTTTATCCGTTTCTCTGATAACTGTAAAATTGGCGAAAATTATTTGGATTAACGATTCCATGGGTGGAACGTGCTCACTCCGTTTCACTACTGTGAGCGAACCGTAGCACATGTGTCCGTCCCATCCATCTTCTTGATGCAATGACCCAATTTTCACGCCTGCTGAAACTTGTACACCATACATCGATAGAAGATATTGCTCAGATCGATTCCGATATGATATTGTCCACAAGAAAACCGATAAGACTCGCACATCATCGCGCTACAACTGCAACGTTCTGCCATGTTTCCTCAACATCTTCCCGCTCCCATAGCAGAGTAATACAGAAAAAATATCTCCCATCGCACACCGATGGGAGATATCATACGGATCGTGATTTTAATATAAGAGCAAACCACACGAGCGCACGTTTTGCAACTAGGCTAGCGCCTTACTCCTTAGTTAACAGCTACGTAATTCGACGATACTTGCAAGTATGGGATATGCGTTGCAGCCCATGGATACCCCCATTTGAAGAGCACGACAGCCACAAGTAATGCGGCAATGACAGCAAGCACTATACGCACAGGCATGATTCCCGGCTGTATACGCATAAACCAACCATACAGACTAAAGAATCCACGCTCATCCTTATCGCGCTCCATATACGCACGCAATGCTGGCCAGCGCCAAGCCACAGCTCCAGCAATAGCTATAACTACGTAAGCGACTACAAGCCACAAAGCCACCGTGCTTAGCTCAGGAATACGTGAAGATAGAGAGCGCGCTGAATCAGTAGTAAATGTCACCTTACCGTCAGATGATTTCTGCGCTAAAACGCTTGGAACGCCATCAGCAACCTTTGACCAGCCTACAAGTTTTCCGTGAACAATCAAACGATGCGTAGCCGTAGCATACTTTGGCTCGCAAGTAGTAAGCGTGATATAGCGTTCAGTTGGAGTTGCACCCGTTTTTCCAGGAACCGGAGCAATCACATCGTATTTATCTGGAGTAACAATTTCCGTGCTGTCATACTGATAGACATACCAATAATCCTGCGTGCGCATCACAATATAGTCGCCTTTGGTGAGCTGATCAGCATTACCTAATGGTTCGCCATACCCTGCACGATGTCCTGCGATAGCGAAATTGCCCACTTCTCCCGGCTTCTGCGTATCGCTATAGTGTCCGAGTCCATGACGATTAAGCTGAGCATCATCGGTTCCCTCAACTAATGTACGGCTCCAATTCTGACCAAAACGTGGGATATACAGCTTTCCAAGCGTTGCTCCATAAGAGTATGAGCCTTCTTGCACTGGAGCTGTATCTGGCGAATTATCCGGCGCTATCTTCGTGCTGCCATCCTGGGAAGCGGGCGCTGTCCATGATGAAGTCGTTGAGTCATTAATCTGTGTCTTTTCCGCTTCAACTCCGGTCCACCACAACTGCCACACGATATAGAGCGCACATACAACCGCAAAAGTAAGGAATACTTCACCAATTACACCAAGCGTCGTGTTAATAATACGACGACGTTTAATTGACTCTGGGTTTACAGTTTTATGAAGGGCTTTATATCGTGCACGCTTACTTTTTGAGGCACTTTTTGCCGCCCTTTTTGAGCCACTCGTTGAAGCGCGTGACGTGTCGGCCGTATCCGGATTATTGTCAACCTGGAAGTCGGACTCTGTCTTCGTCGTCTCGTCGGTCATTTTTCCCCTTATCCGCCGCTTCGTGTTTCACAATCGCGGTTTTAGCGTCGTGTTGAGGCGTATTTCATGGTCTGCGCAGGAACCGTCACTTCTTCAAAGTTCAGATTCTGATTTGTCTCAAACTTCCAACCCAAACCATCAGCATCTACGTATTGTTTATAAATTTTTACAGCTTCTGAATTATTAATTGTATCGCTGAGCATGTCTATGTCGCCGATAGCGGAAATTTTATACGGTGGTGCAAACTGTTTACCGTTGAGCAAGAGGACATTCCCAATACATTTAATTGCTGACGTAGGCATTAATCGCTGGTCTTGAATAGTTATCGCTTCCGCGCCTCCTGCCCACATCGCATTAACGACTGCTTCAATATCTTGCTGATGGACGACGTAATCGTTTGGGTTGGCATCTTTACTTCGTGCCGCTTGTTCCCATCGCTGTGAGTCATCAAGTGTTACGGTAACGCCTTTTCCTTCAATTTGAGGGAAGGTATTGGATGCAGAATCAGATGTAGTACTATCTGCATTAGAACCAGACATTACGCGCTGGAGAGTATCTATCTTCTGAGCCGTAGAATCAATGTCTTTCTGTAGTTCACTAATTCTTTTCTGGCGACTTGAAATAACGTCCGCTGTATTCGAATGATATGTATTGCCAGGATTGCGAACGTTCGTTACTGCTACCCATCCCACAAATGCAAATGAAATAAAAATCGTTATAGCGCTGATGAGTCCATTGCGTTTTGAGTGGCGTCCGCGCCTCTTTTTAAAAGGAAATCGTGACCTAGCTGTGCTACTCATAAGACACCGCCTCTCACGCACTATCGGAATTCCCGAGCTTTTATTACTATATCTATTAGCATAAACCAAAAAGGAGAAGCTTTCATGGCTGAAAACGATGAAACACGTGATAACTCTCAAGAGCTGATCGACGATGTTGCCGAAACAGTGAAAGAAGCAGCAGAAGAGACAGTAGCTGAAGTTGAAACTGCTGAGGCAGAAACTGAAGTTGCTGAAGAAGTAGCTGACGTTGAAGAGGAAGTAGAAGAACTTACCGCCGAAGCACTGGCGGGACAGCGTGCTGCTGAGGCATTGAAAAAGACGTTGGATAATCCAGACAGCTTGAACTCAAGCGTTCAAGCTGCTGTAAAGCGTACCGAGGAAGAAACTCGTCGCGTAGAGAAAGCTGTAAAGCAGACAAAGTCGAATCCAGTATGGTTCGTTCCTCTGTTTAGCTTCTTCCTCGTTCTCGGCTTGGTATGGGTCATTGTTTACTACATCCAAAGTGGTTACCCTATTCCTGGCATTGGCACATGGAACTTACTTATCGGCTTCGCAATTATGATGGTCGGTTTCGTTCTCATGATGTTCTGGCATTAAAGCCAAGTTGTATCGTTCAAATACGACTGTGGGGCTGCTCGAGTTTACATTTGCTCAAGCAGCCCCACAGTCGTATTTTCTAAGAACCATTACTGTCCAAACATCGCTGCCATCAGTGCGCGTGCCACAAGAGGATAAAGAATCCATACAGCGATAAGAATTATCGCGCATAAACTACCGTAAATAGCCATACGTTTATTGATACTAGCCGATTTCAACCCTCGCAAACCATTCATCATCAGAGTAGATAAAATTGCACCCGTAATGAATCCGCCTATATGGGCTTGCCATGCGATATTTCCAAAGAAAATTGGAAGTATGAGGAAGAAGAACAGGAATAAAGTCATAGAGCGCATCTGAGTACCGAGTTGTCTATAAACAGTAAGCATTGCTCCAAACAATCCATAAATTGCTCCAGATGCCCCCACAGCAGATGAATACGCTAGTGATGGCCATACTGCATACAGCACGCTACCACCCAGCAAACTCACCATATACATTCCCAAAAACGCCCAATGCCCTAACAACTTCTCCAGTTCACGTCCCACAACATACAGCGTGAGCATATTCATGAGAATATGCAAGAAATTCGCGTGTAAAAATCCTGAAGTCACAAGCATCCATGGATGCGTATAGGACATGCTTGGAATAAGCGAAAACAAGCTCATAAAGGCAGAGTATCCGCCTGGGATAAAGCGCGTGAGAACTTGTACTGCAAATACGACAACATTGATAGCTATCAGCACAATGGTGATATTTGGCCCATTCATACGCCAATTATTTGACCATTGACGTGCAAAGCGCTGCCAACTCTGAGTCATACTTTCATGAGTTTTATTAGGATTGCGAGGATCCCATGGCCCTGCTGGTCCCGAGCTTCCTCTTGTAAAGGGATTTGCCATACGACTATCTTAGCGGAAATCCGAATCGCCGAAATTTTTCACTTGCACACCAACTTCACAATTACACGGTAGAATAGTAATCAATACTCGCCATAGATGGTGAGTGACATGGACGAAAGGAGCACTATATGGAGAACAATCGATCTGGTAATGGCTGGAAGTTCTTCGCGCTACTGTTTGGCGCTTTGCTCGCAGGCGTCGTAGGTTTGTATATCTACAGGCAGCAGAACCCAGAGTATGATCCATGGGAGGAACCATGGGAGAACTCTTCATCTCCTGTCGATTTAGGCAACAGTGCAGCTAAAGAAGTTGCTGCGGATTTTGATGATGTTGCAGACGAAGAAGATACACCTGAAGAGTAGATAGCGAAACTCAGTTATTACTTTACGGTAATACAGAGGAGCCGTTCCGATACCGTGTAAGACATGTCGCTGAATGCAAAGATGTGTTAAAGAATCGATACAAGATATATAAAGATATAGGTATCACGATTGGCATAACGAGCAGACAGCTTACAATGTGAGTTTAAGCGGAACTCAGATGAGGCGACTGAAGTATTACCCCAGCCCATGGGTTGTATATCAACGGGCATAATGTTTAAGGCCGTGAGGTCACAAGGGAAGCACCACAATTGGTATTGCGAGCGCTTCCCTTTTTGTTTTCACTTATCATAACCTAGTCGTGATTTATAGAGCAAAGCACTCATCGTTGCACAATAATGCACATCTCAAATTTTGCATTCGGCTGTGAGTTCGGTTTGCACATGTAGAATTCCTTATATGCCAGTTATCAAGGAATCAGATATTTTTGAAGGTGAAACTGCTCTTAAGAAGTGGTCGCAGAGTGCCCGTGAGCTTGCACATACTGCTCATTCTATGGACGATCTCTTAACAATTTACCCAAAGCTTTCTCGCCGTGAAATGGCAATGGCTGTACGTTACTCTCTTTATATGCTTCAACTTCGTGCTCCTGGACCAGGCGTCGAAGTACGAGTAGCTCCTTTTGCTGCTGTTAAAGTTCTCGAAGGACCAAAATCCGATCCCCATAATCTCACTCCTCCAGATGTCATCGAGCTTGAACCTGATGTGTGGTTACGACTCGTATGTGGCATCACAAACTGGTCGCAGGAGAAAGACGCCGGACATATTTCAGCTATGGGAATCCGTGATGATTTGAGTAGTTTGTTGCCATTGCCAATTGGCTAATCACCACCATATTCCCCAATACTCAATATTGATATTTGCGTATATCTTGTATTGCACTGCAATACAAGATATACTTATTTACATTGGTGCAGGAAGGAAATAATTATGAACATGACAACGGCACTTCGCGTAAATCAGAATCTTCTTGAGCGCTATAAAAATCTTGCCAAAGCTACAGATAGATCTCGCTCCTACTACATGAATAAAGCTCTTGAAGATAGCATTGCGAGATTTGAATATGAATATGGAATTCTAAAAGATTTGGAGGAATACCGTAGTGGCAAGGAGGAAGCATATAGTCTTGATGAAGTAAGGAAGCATCTTGGCTTGGAAGATTAAAGTTCTTAAAAGAGCGGAGAAGGCTCTCCATAAACTCGACCGACAAATTGCTGAACGCATTATCACTGAACTTGAAGAAATATCTCAACTAGATAATCCCAAATCTAGAGGTAAGGCATTAGTTGGTAACCTATCAGGATTATGGCGTTACCGTGTCAATGATTACCGCATAATATGCTCGATAGAAAGTGAGGAGATTGTTATCGCGGTAATCGATATTGGTCATAGATCAAAAATATACGCATAGCATCCCATCTCGTTGCCTCATATATGTGCACGTACCTTCAGCTTCTCTTCTGTATAGTCCTTATACTACTGTCGTCCCACTGTCATGTATATGTCGTGTGTCTGTCGTGACATTATTTTTAAAAAATTTCTACCATAAAGAACATGAACATTACAAAAATTACCCAGCTACGCAAAGACCGAGGCTGGGCACAACAGTATCTAGCAGATCTTACTGGACTTACCGTGCGCACAATTCAGCGCATGGAAGCCGGAGAAAATATGAGTCTCGAGACACTACGTCTTGTAGCTGATGCATTTGGTGTCAAAGTAAGCGAACTTTTCACCGATATCACACATCAACCAAAAGCAGAAGAAATCCATAATCTAGATGGAGAACGTGACCTACAACTATCACAAAGACACAAAGAAGAAATGCTCTATAAGCGGTTATATGGCTTTTTCTATCTCATACTCGCGATAGTCACTGGCGGATTCTGGTATCTAACACCAACTTATGAACCTACCACTTACCCTTGGGCATTCGTATTCCAAGCCATGTGGATTTTGGCATGGGTCATTGCTATCCCACTTGGACGATTTATGTATAAATCAAAACTTGGACCATACCTCGATAAGAAGTATCCTCTCACCCGAGGTCTGAGTGGTCAAAAACATGGCAAGGAGTAAATGCACTCTCTTTCCTCTTTATACTGCCACATATAAATTAGTTTAATTAAATTAAACTTGATGCAAAACGGGGTTGCACGGACATCATAGTATCCGTACAACCCCAATCTATTAGCAATATCTGCGTTGACGTGAGAGAGCTTTAGTACACCATTCCCATAGCTTCTCTCACCTCGTCAAGCGTCTGGTTCGCGATATCATTCGCGCGCTTATTCCCCTCATGGAGAATATCGCGAATAGTATCCATATCCTTGGCAAGCTCAGCACGACGCTCACGATGAGGCGCTAAGAATTCGTTAACTGACTCAGTTACGTATGCCTTCAAAGCACCGCCACCGCCATTGCCAATTTCTTCAGCAATTTCGCGAGGATCGCGACCAGTTACTAAGCCTGCGGTTGTGAGCAAAGCTGAAACTTGTGGACGGTTTACCGGATCAAATGTGATCATGCGCTCAGAATCCGTAGGGCTCTTCTTGATAAGCTTCGCAGTTTCCTCGGCAGTCGCTCCGAGCATAATAGAATTGCCATACGATTTGCTCATCTTACGGCCATCAAGTCCTGGAATTTCAGGAGCATCAGAAAGAATCGCCGCTGGTTCTGGGAATACAGGGTTATTCTTAGCGTAGCGCTCGTTAAAACGACGAGCAATAGTACGAGTAATTTCCACGTGTGGCAGATTATCTTTACCAATTGGCACGACATTTGCCTTGCAGAAGAGAATATCGCACGCCTGATGAACCGGATATGTGAGCAATAGCCCTGTAAGAGCGTGTCCAGATGATTCCATCTCAGACTTTACGGTCGGATTGCGATGCAATTCTGCTTCAGTCACCAACGATAGGAATGGAAGCATAAGTTGATTCGCTGCAGGAACTGCTGAATGGGTAAAAATCATGGTCTTTTCAGGATCAATCCCAGCCGCCATATAATCGAGAACAAGGTTGAGCACATTATCTTGCATATTTTCTGTGCTATCACGATCGGTAATAACCTGATAATCAGCGATAATCACATTGGTCTTGACACCCTTGTTCTGAAGCTCTACACGTCCTTTAAGCGAGCCAAAGAAATGCCCTAAATGCAGACGTCCAGTAGGACGATCACCTGTTAGCATAGTGAACTCGCTTGGATTCTTCTCCAGCTGAGCTGCAGTCTTATCAGACAGCTCCTTCGCTGCCAAGAAGCTCGCACTGATTTCATTACCGGCTGCGGTTAGTTGTTGTTCATCAGTCATGACGTTCCTTCGTATAAAATTTTGGCTAATTCTTTAGCTTCTAGCCATATTTTGATGTTTTTAGTGTAGAAGTTTTAGCCGACATTAAGGGTTAGTGGTACTCTATGAAGGGTGAACTAGATGTAGTGCGCTATTTACAGCGCTGATGAATATGTGAAGGGGGTCAGATGGGCCGCGGACGCCAGAAGGCAAAACAGACAAAAATTGCCCGTAAGCTCAAATATCTGACAACTGATACAGACTATGACGAGCTCGCAAAGGAGTTGAACAATCACTCTGATGATGTGATTGATGATGCAGACCTCGAGATCGTTTCCGATGAATCAGTCGAAACCATTGAGTCCGAAACATCCGAGTCGAGCGTAGCTGACAATTCGCAGTCAGACGATGACTTGGATGATTATGCAGCGTGGGCTGCACAGGCAGCAAAGAAGGCAGAGGCTACTCCTGCTAGAAAAGCAGTACCTCACAAGCCTTTCCCAAAGATGCCTGTGCCAGGTATTAAGCCAAAGCCAAAAGCTGAGTAACTTAATCTACTAAGGGCTTAAGTAAGGTCATATAAGTGGTGCTCCTTGAATCTTTAATCAAGATCAAGGAGCACCACCGTATGTATCTGTATAGCGAGCAAGCCTATTGAGCTAAAAAGTATCTCTTCCCACGTTCATCACGCCGCACGATAGCCATATCAATGCTATATCGGCGGATAGTTACCGGATCTTCTACCAGCATACTTAATCGTGCTGTATATTCAGCTTCAGTTAACCAGTTTCTGCTGTCAATTTTTACACTAAAAACGCGTTCACAGATACGGCGAATGAGCTGTTTACGTTCTTCCCAGTCCATTGGCAGATCATCAATTCTTTGCGTGTACAAAATAGAATTGGGGCCAAGGAACTCATTAATCGCAGAAATCTGCTCACCCAGTTCTGCCATGCTTTCTTCTAGCGAGGCATTCAGCCAATCAATTTGTGCGAAAGGCTTATCGAGGCTACTCGTAGATACTTGAGATTCCAAAGGCTGCGCATCTTGCGCTGCAAGTAGTCCTTTAAAACGTTCCCTCAATTTAGGAGTGCGTAAACTCGTCATCATTATGCGATACTGCTTAAGGACTCTTTGCATGGTGTTATCTATTGCCATGATTAACCTCTGCCTCCTAGTCTCACTCGCTCCCGGAACTTTCTCACCATATATTTCTTACTTTTCGTCATCCTCTTTACTATCGACCAACAAATCTTCTTTTCTGAACTGACGAATCGGCTTCTTCGGAGCAAGTTTTGGTGCGCGCATTGGAGTAGCAGGCGCCATCTGCTCTGGGCATGGTAGCGAGAAGATGTGCGTTGGATGATTTGCGGCTTCAACCTTCTTACCCTTTTCATCCCAAATATCGTCATCCACAGTCAATACATATGGTTCGATTCCTGGACGCACGAACTCAACCTTTTGCCCTGGAATGATTTTGTTCTTCGCCTTGAAAGTTACGCGACCATTGTCCCAAGAAATAACATCGCCAACCATCTGCCAATCATTGATATATCCACCTTTTTCGGTCTCTTGACCAGCAGGTGCTTCCGGATAGTAGAAGGCAGTGCAATATGGGCGATGAACGACCTTAAATGGTTCATCTTTCAACCACTGTGGGAGTTCAAGATGGCTGAAGTCACCAGCTTCTCGCTTTTCGACATACATATTCGTTGCCATCTTATATGCATTGGTTACTACCGCAGAATACAGAGCTGACTTTGCGCGACCTTCAATCTTAAGGCTCGTTGCACCGGCATCAATAAGATCATCGATATGCTCAAGCATGTTCATATCTTGTGAGTTAAACAGATATGCGCCATGCTCAGTCTGCTCAATTGGGTAGAACTCATTTGGACGACGTTCTTCCACAACGCTCCACTTCCAACGGCATGATTGCGCGCAATCGCCATGATTAGCATCGCGACCAGTCATGTGCTGAGAAATTAAGCAACGACCGGAGAATGCCATACACATAGAACCATGAACAAAGCACTCAATATCAAGATCGCGAGGTGTATTTTTACGGATATCTCGCACTGCATCGAGACTAAGCTCACGGACCAAAACTACGCGCTTTGCTCCCAATTCATACAAAGAATTTGCTGCAAGATAATTGACCACACCTGCCTGAGTCGAGATATGAATTTCTAGCTCAGGAGCTATGCGATGAGCCATCATCATAACGCCGATGTCAGAAACAATAACAGCATCCACGCCGATGTCCCTCAGCTCTGCAATGTACTGCTCTATTCCGGTGATTTCTGGATTCGTAGGCAGAACATTACATGTAATAAAGATACGCGCTCCACGAGCGTGCGCATAGCGTACAGCTTCTTCCAAATCTTCATGTGTAAGATTTTTGGGAGCAGTGCGCATACCAAACATTTTTCCTGCACAATACACCGCATCAGCACCGTAATCAATTGCGAGCTTTACCGTTTCCAAATTGCCAGCAGGTGCCAAAACCTCCGGACGATGACGTCGAATCATAGGCCTTTCAAGGCTATACGGCGCCTCGTTATCTAGGAATGATTCGGTGATGCGTGGTGCATCATCTCCGAAGTAATCGAGATTTACTAATCCGTTAATTTCCCCGCGCTGGGCGGGCTTTGCAGAAATATTGTCAGTCATGCTGTCGTTCATACTTATTATTGTGCACGAACCGTCACGACAACTGTTCTTTAACCGCTAAACTTGATGTCCCTTTATCAAACTCTGCACCGTTATAAGACTTCATTACACATCGTAACGCCAGCTCTTATCGGTAAGAATTCGCGCACAAGCTAACCCAATTGGCAGCCCAACGATAACAAGCATTGCGCGGAATATCCAGTCAAGCGCGCTGACCGTATGTAAATTGCCTAATTCATACACTGCTCGATACATATAAAGCCCCGGAACCATAATCACTATTGCTGGTACGGTCAAAGTAATCCGAGGGAATCCAAGACGTGCAGGTAAATAACCATGACGTACAGAAATTCTCCATGCTGACGCCAAAAGCCCGGCAATAAGAGCTCCTAAGAACGCAGCTAATTCCAAAGACATGCTGAAATAATTAACCATAATAAGACGAGCAGTATCTGCACATGCACCGATAATTCCAGCTACTAAAGCCATTTTCCACGGCGAATTAAACAACACGGAGAATCCCCAGACGCCACCAATCGCAGTTATAAAGATAAGGGAAATTTCTAACGCCACCGGAAGCTGAGGAGATTCGAAGCCACTAGGACTCAATCCCACCATCGAAGCAACAACCCATGCGGCGAGAGTTCCCACGCCTACAATGCATAAGAAATACGTGATACGTTGAAGCCCCGAGGGGAAGTCTAGCTTAGCAAAATCGAGCCCTCCCGTAATCAACGGGAATCCCGGTACGATGAACAAAATAGCGCCGATATATGCGGTGTCATGACCTAAGGCACTCGGGTCAACAAATCCGATAACACGTAGGGTAGCGATAGTAACCAATGCTGCTATAATCACACCAAGGCCTACACCGACGAATTGATTAAGGCGGCGAGCATTCAAACGACTTCGCGCCAACTGCCCAGCGCCCGCTCCTACAAACGCGCCAATAATGTCATATGATGCGCCGCCGAGTAAAAAGACGAAGCATGCGCATGCTACTGCTGAACCAAACGCTTGCATCCATGGATTATATAAGCGTGGTTTCTTTTCGATAGCATCAAGACGGGCATGAGCTTCGCGGACTGTAATTTCTTGAATTTTCTGCGATTGGTTCGAAGGCGCATGAGCATGTTCTTGTCGCGCATTCACTGAACGATTATCAAAACCGTAATCTTGCGCTTGCGCATTAACAAGAGATTCCTCTGTATGATATTCGCCTTCATAACCGAGGCTCACTGTAATCCAATCGGCGAAATGCTCCATCTGCCAGATACGTTCAGTGTTTACACCTACTGTGGGCAAATCAACAACTTCTGTCACACGGTCTTTCCCATCAGAGCACGATGCCTCAATACTAGTGAGATTTACATCAGCACGAACATAGACGCCTAACGCATATCCGAGCCGATTCATAATTTCCTTAACTCGGTAACTTCCTGTCCCTGCACTCAAATCGAGATACCCCGTTCGCACAATAACACTTGCTTTTGCCGCCAAGCATGCGTCCTTTAAAGGAGTATCGAGATCTGCCTTAATATCGTCCATATCGAGTGGAATGGAATGACGATGCTGTGGATACTGAGTACGAGTTGATTGATGAACATTGCTCGAAATTCTTACGTCATTCTTACTCATGGGGATACCTGACTTCGTAATATATGGTTCGACCAATTACTAATTAATGCTCTACAAATACATTGTCTCGCGGGTCTTGACACAGTGCTCTACAGATGTTTTCACAGCAGGCGGTACTGCGAAACTCCTCAATTTCTACTCAATCTTGCTAAATTCTCAAAAAATTGACCATCCTTTGACCACCTTTTATAAAATCGCCGTTTCCTCGTCGCCCCCACAGGCGTACACTAAAAATGTCAGGTTAATCAGTACCTAAGTGGCTTTGGGTTCGCAACGTTTAACTCACATAACTGGGGAGGAGCCTCAGATAGTTAAAAGACCGAGCAACCACGAAGGTTGGATGGAGGTCCTATGGCTGAAACGACACAGGCGCAATCTCAATTAGCGCCTGAGCTAAAAGAAAACACAGAAAATAATGCGCAATCACAGCGTAAAACATTACCTGAGCGACTTCAGGCAAATTTGGATTTATGCTTGGATATGCTTCGCAATGTTCTTGGCGAGTACGATGCCGAACTTCTTTCGCAGTTTGATGAGCTTCGCGAAGATGTAATAATTGCGAGTGATATTCATCAAGAAAGTGCAGCTGATGCTCGAAGTATTGCTGCTGAAAGTCTTGAAAAAGCGTACCAATTACTTGAGGATTCTTCTCTTAAAGACGCTACGATGCTTTCACGCGCATTTACTGTCTATTTCCATCTCGCAAACTTATGCGAAGAAAACTATCGCGTATCTGTTCTCAAAGATCGCGAATCACATGTAGACACTCATGCTGCCACTGATCCGGTTAACGAATTAACCGTTGCTTATAAGCAGCTCATTGATGAGGTCGGCTTAGCAGGAGCTAACGAGCTTTTGGAAAAGCTTGAATTCCACCCTGTGTTCACGGCTCACCCTACTGAAGCACGTCGTAAGGCAGTTGAAGGCAAGATTCGTCGTATTGCCGCATTCCTCGAATTGCGTTACCACACCGGCGGTTCTGATCGTGCAGAAATTGATCGTCGTCTTCATTCGGAAATTGATTCTTTGTTCCGCACTTCTCCTATTGGTTTGAAAAAGCCGACACCAGTTGAAGAGGCGGATACCGTTATTGACGTCTTTGACAGCGCTCTCTTCGACGTTATTCCAAATGTTTACCGTCGTTTTGACGATTGGATTTTGGGATCGAAAGCTGGAACTGTTCCACCTGTTTGCCCGGCATTCTTCCACCCAGGTAGCTGGGTCGGAACTGACCGCGATGGCAATCCGAACGTAACTGCTAAGGTTTCCCGCGCTGTAGCACGTAAATATTACGACCACATGGTTTCAAAGCTCGCTGAGGCAACTCGTACTACCGCTACTCGTTTGACTGTCGAGACGAACACAACTCCAGCTAATGACGAGATGAAAGCACTATGGAGCCGCCAAATTGAAATGAGTGAACAGCTCACAAGTAATGCAGCCCTCATCTCAACTAGTGAACCTCATCGTGCAGCTATGCTCGTCATGGCAGATCGTTTGAATGCAACCGTTGAGCGCGATGCTGATTTGATGTACCACAGCGCAGAGGAATTCCTTGCAGAACTTCGCATCGTTCAGCGTTCTCTTGCCCAAGCTGGTGCTACGCGCATCGCATACGGCGATATTCAGGCATTAATTTGGCGAGTGGAAACATTCGGCTTCCATATGGTCGAAATGGAATTCCGTCAGCACTCCGTAGTACATGCTCGTGCTTTGGAAGATATTCGCGAACACGGTCTGCATGGCGAGCGCGGCGAGCTTCAACCAATGACTGTTGAAGTTCTTGATACTTTCCGTGCAATCGGTTGGATTCAGCGCCGTCACGGTCGAAAGGCTGCTGGACGTTACCTTATTTCCTTCTCGAAGTCTGCTCAGAACGTTCGTGATGTATATGAACTTAACCGTCTGGCTTTTGCTGATCCTTCAGCTGCCCCGGTTTTGGATGTTATTCCACTCTTCGAGCAACTTGAGGATTTGGAAAACTCTGTTTCTGTACTTGAGGACATCATCAAGATTCCTGAAGTTCAGCAGCGTTTGAAGGAAACAGGACGTCGCATGGAAGTCATGCTCGGCTATTCGGATTCTTCTAAGGACGCTGGCCCAACTTCCGCAACTCTTGCTCTTCACCGCGCACAGGAAAAGATTGCTGTGTGGGCGAAGGAAAATAATATTGATGTCACTCTCTTCCATGGGCGTGGTGGCGCAGTAGGGCGAGGCGGCGGACCTGCTAACCGAGCAGTTTTGGCGCAGCCAGTTGGCTCAGTAAACTGTCGTTTTAAGTTAACCGAGCAGGGAGAAGTTATCTTCGCTCGTTATGGCAACCCTGTTTTAGCTACACGCCACGTAGAATCCGTAGCAGCAGCTACTCTGCTTCAGTCCGCTCCATCAGTGGAAAAGACAAATACGGAGATGACCCGCAAGTTTGCTCCAATGGCTCAGGTACTCGATGCTGCTTCACATAAGCGATTCCTAGACTTGCTCGAGAGCGACGATTTCGCACCATGGTTCTCTATCGTGACTCCACTTACTGAAGTTGGTTTGCTCCCTATTGGCTCTCGCCCAGCAAAGCGAGGTCTTGGAGCAAAGTCCCTTGACGATTTGCGAACCATTCCGTGGGTCTTCTCATGGTCACAGGCACGTATCAACCTCGCAGCATGGTACGGACTTGGTAGCGCTTGCCAGCAATTTGGCGACTTAGCTACGCTTCAGGAAGCATATAAGACATGGCCATTGTTCAATACCTTTATTGACAACATTGAGATGTCCATTGCAAAGACAGATCAGCGTATTGCTCGCATGTATCTGAGTATGGGTGACCGCGAAGACTTGAGTGCCAAGGTTTTGGATGAGATGGCTCTGACCCGTAAGTGGGTTCTCGCTATTAAGGGCGCTGAATGGCCATTGCAGCTTTCACATACTCTAGGCATGATGGTGAAACTTCGTTCCCCATATGTGGACGCTCTTTCCCTGGCACAAGTGCTCGCGCTTAAGACTTTGCGCCGTCGTGTCGATAAGGAAGAGCTGAGCGAATCACAAATCGGTGATTATATCTACCTCATTTTGTGCACTGTAAGCGGAGTCTCTGCAGGACTCCAAAATACGGGCTGATATTAGCCTCGGTATTGAAAAATAAAATATAAGTGCTATCTATACGATTGTTATAGATAGCACTTATATTTTTCCTATCATCCTTCCAGACGAGCCTCTTTACGCGAGCAAGCCTAAAGTTCGACGAGAGCATGATAATTACTTCCCCGTAAACCTCTGCGAGTAGACTTACTTGTATGACTGAACTAGCTGATGAAAACCAAGCAAATTCTGTATGGACCCGCATGCTTGAGGGCAATAAGCGCTTTGCACGTGGTGAGGCTGTGCACCCATGGCAAGATGCTGATACTCGCAAAAGCTTATGCGATGGTCAAAATCCTTCTGCCGCTGTTTTAGCATGTAGCGATTCTCGCGTAGCCCCTGAAATAATTTTTGACGAAGGTCTTGGCGATCTTTTCACCGTCCGTAGCGCTGGGGCTGTCCTTGATCAAGCAATTATTAATTCTTTGGAATACGCTGTAGACGTCCTTCATGTATCAGTTATTGTCGTTATGAGCCATGAACATTGCGGACTTCTCGAAGCAGCTATGGATTATGCGAAGACTGGTAATGCACCTGAATCATTGCGATATTCTATCGAGCAAGCTGCTGGAACAATTGAAGCTTCTGAAGATGCTGAATCCCAAGCTGATGTAGAGCGAATTCATATTTCTATACTTATTATGCAACTCGTAGAGCGTAGCCCAATTATCGCGCGTGCACTTGCACAAGAAGAACTTAAGATTGTGGGCGCTCGTTATACGATGTCGAATGGTTTAGTAGAAGTTCTCAGCTTCTAAAATTTATTACGAAATCAGCATTTAATAATGCATTCAACAATCACGCGGTGATCTCGATAATCATCGATTGTATCGTATAGTTACAATAGTCAAACAAAGTAGGAACTCCATGCCCGTCTGGCTTAACATTTTCTTCATTTTCGTCTTCATGCTCGTGGGAAGCGTATTCTCAGGAACCGAAATGGCTCTTGTGTCACTTCGATCTAGCCAAATCGAACGTATGGAACAAGAAGATGAACGCGGTGCTCACGTCGCACAAGTCGCACGCGACCCCAACCGATTCCTCTCAGCTCTTCAAATTGGTGTGACGCTTGCTGGATTCTTATCCGCATCCTTTGGTGCGAGCTCACTATCACCACATATCGTCCCAATTCTCACATCATGGGGGATGAGTGAGGCAGTAGCAAGTGGGCTGACAATGGTCGTTCTTACACTTCTTATTTCTTACTTCTCAATTGTCATCTCGGAACTTGTTCCAAAACGTATCGCATTACAGCAAAGTGAGCAAATTGCTCGTGCAATGGTCCCAACTATTGACGTCTTTGCAACGATTACATCTCCAATTGTATGGCTCATTGGAAAAAATACCAACGGTATCGTGCGCTTGCTTGGTTTTGATCCGAACGAAGTAGAAAGTGAAGTAAGCAATGATGAATTACGTGTACTTGTTTCTTCTAATACTCGATTAAGTACTGATGAACGCGAAATCCTTGCAGACGTATTCGGAGCTGAACAAACCATTGTTGCTGAAGTTATGCGCCCTCGTGCTGATGTCGTATTCCTTGATGGCACGATGAGCCTTCCTGCAGCAGCAGCATTCGTGCGCGAGCAGCCTTACTCACGTTTCCCCGTAACAGGTGAAAGCTTCGACGATATTCTCGGATTCGTCCATGTGCGCGATTTGCTTGATGTACGTGATCCCAATGCAAAAACTGTTTCCGATGTTACGCGCGAAATCATTCAGCTTCCTGGCACATCACGCATCTTGCCAAGTATGAGCATTATGAGAAAGCGTGGTATTCATTTGGCAGTTGTTATCGATGAATACGGCGGAACAGACGGTATCGTTACTCTCGAAGATATTACTGAAGAACTTGTCGGTGATATTCATGATGAATACGACTTGCCAGAAGACGGGGAAACTGCTTCTCAGAGTGCATTCGTTAACGGAATTCTCACTATAGAAGGCGGAATGACGCTTGAAGACTTCCGCGAGGTTTCGGGTATAGAACTCAATGATGGCCCGTACGAAACCGTTGCCGGCTATATGATTGCCCACACAGGCGAATTAGGGTATGAGGGACAAGTTCTCTCTGATGATGACGGTTACGATATGGTTGTCACTGAAGTAGACGGTCGCAGAATCCAAACTATCGAAGTTAGAAAGCATGATAACGATTCCGCGAAATCTTCGACGGAAGATACTCATGAGAAGTCTGGTGAAAAGGCTGCAAGTAACGCATCCGCAACCGACGACAAAGACGACGATAAACAATCACTATCACTGAGAGAATCATTAGAACGTATTTCTCGCTAAATATCTTCATCAATTCAATGCGCAATATAAATGTAGGAGCTTCGCTTCGTAAGAGCATATACGAGTTCCCTCAATTGTGAATTATCTGACATTGCGGGGTGGTGAACTTTAACATTTGCTACCTCGCACGTAAAATTGAAGCAATATCGCACGATGCGAGAAAGGGAAATATCATGTCTTTGAATTACACAATCGCTGGTTTGAGCCAAGAAGCTAGTGAGAAGGCAATTTCTATTTTGCAGAGCCGTTTGAGCCAGGAGCAGGAAGCAGCACTCGTTTTAAAGCATGCGCATTGGAATGTTTCTGGACCTAACTTCATCGCAGTCCATGAAATGCTTGACCCACAGGTCGATGTAGTACTCAACCAAGCTGATGAATCAGCAGAACGCATTTCTCAGCTCGGTGGAAGTCCAGATGGTCGCGCAGACGCTATCGTACGCAACCGCGATTGGTCTGACTTTGAATTGAGTGGAACTCGTTCTACTGAAGACTATATCAAGGCTTTGATTGCGTACTATGATGAGTTCATCGCTAACGATCGCAACGCTATCGCTGAATTGGATGAACTTGATGTAGTCAGCTCTAACATCATCCAAGATCACGTACAAGATCTTGAGAAGTTCCAGTGGTTCTTGCGCGCTCACGTAGAGTAATTAGAATCCGCATAGCTGATTTCTTTGGCTGCGTAACTAGTACGCAGCCTTTTCTATACCTCACGCATCTACATCGTCTATAATTCGTCTTATTCATTACACAAGTAACCTTTCTACCTGCCATTTCTCACGAGATGGACAGTTCTGCTAAATCTGTATCAGCTCCCGATATGGTTCTTCTGTTTAGGTAGAGGAACGATTAGTGTAGATGATAATTCAAATAAAAAGGAGAACGCAATGCCAATTATTTCCTTACCAGCTATCGTACTAGCGATTATTGCAATCGCAGTTTTATGGAGCTGCGCATACGTCGTACCACAGCAGCAAGCCTATATTATCGAGCGCTTCGGTAAATTCCAAACTGTAAGTCTTGCTGGTCTCCATTTCAAGATTCCATTTATCGATCGAGTTGCTCATAAGACTGGTCTTCGTGTCCAGCAACTTATGGTTCGTGTTGAGACAAAGACCCTCGATAACGTGTTTGTTAACGTCGTTGTTTCTACCCAGTTCCGAGTAGATGCACCAAACGTTGCGACAGCTTATTATGAGCTCGGAGATCCTGCCGGGCAGCTTCGCTCTTACATGGAGGATGCTCTTCGCTCTGCTATTCCTCAACTTTCTCTTGATGATGCCTTTGCTCGCAAGGATGATGTAGCTCGTGATGTACAGGAGACCGTAGGAACTGAAATGTCTCGTTTTGGTTTCACTGTAGTTAAGTCATTGATTACAGCAATCGATCCTTCTGAGGAAGTAAAGGCAGCAATGGATTCCATTAACGCTGCCCAGCGCGAAAAGGAAGCAACGCGCGAACGTTCCGAAGCAAAGCGTATAGCTATCGAAGCACAAGCAGCAGCGGAAGCTGAAAAAACCCGTCTTCAAGGTGAAGGTCAGGCAAATTATCGTCGCGAAATTGCTAACGGTATCGTTGATCAGATTAAGAGCCTTCAAAATGTAGGCATGGATATTGAAGATGTCAACAATGTGGTACTGTTTAACCAGTATTTGGACGTTATGCGTTCACTTTCTGAATCAGAAAACGCTAAGACAGTAGTACTCCCAGCAGCTACACCTGGCGGATACCAAGAACTTTTCAGTCAGATGACCCAAGCTATTACCACAGCGAAAGAAACAGAGTAATATAGGAAGTACACATATAACTTCATTACTGTCGATAAAGTAGTCGGCACCCCAGCCAGACACATATCGACACCCCTTAATTAGTCGAGTAGGAGAAAAAGAGGTCAGGGCTATCCCTGAACACGGCGAATAGTTTCCCACCTCCTTCTATTCGCCCATGACGAGCGCTCACTGCATCTATCTCTCGTGCAGTTAGTAACTCCCGTAGGAGTTGAGCGCTCGTCTTTTATTTTTCCAATCGGGAATGTACATGCTCATACGTCGCTGGAATCCCGCACCATGTCCGCGCTCATAAAGGTGGGTAAGCTCATGAACGAGAACGTATTCCAATAATTCTTCTGGCACAAAAGCAAGCGCTAAATTAAGGCGGATACGACCCGTTGCGGGTGTACATGATCCCCATCGGGTCTTCATCACACGTAAAGTAATATGGCTTGGTTGACGATCGATAACACACCCCCACTTTTCTAGGAGTGCAGGAAGTTTCTTATTTATTATCGCACGAGCTTCTTTTTCTCGCTGCTGCGTCCACCCAGTAAGCACATTCTCATGATTATGTACAGAGCCATCGTGCTGTTTTCTCTCCCGAGTTAATAGAATTCTGTCGCGTGCATTATCAATCCACTGTGCCCGCGATTCAATTAATGTAACGATATCGCTTTGCTTCACATAATAAGGCGCCGTAACTTCCACGTGTCCATCTGGCTGTTTTACACGCAAATACATGTTCTTTATGCGCTTAAGAATAACCGTTACTTGAAATCCATCAATATCTAATTCAAATATCTGTGTTGAATTTCGAGACGTTTTCTTCGCTTTATTTCGAGAAGTAGATTGAGGCGTATTTCTTGGCATACACTTAGTGTGCCACATGAGTTTCTCTCCCGCATTATTAATGCTCACGACACGCGCAGAGAGCTAAATTGACTTTGCCTCATTAATAGTCTATGATTTTCTTTTGTTGTGACTAAGGTCATAACTCCATAATAGAAGATTGGGCCCGTAGCTCAGCAGGTTAGAGCGCATCCCTGATAAGGATGAGGTCGAAGGTTCGAGTCCCTCCGGGCCCACGCTGATAAGCGTGTCGCAGTCCATTAAACATGGTAAGCTCTTTCTTCGTACGGGGGTATGGCGCAGCTGGTAGCGCATCTGCTTTGCAAGCAGAGGGTCAGGGGTTCGAGTCCCCTTACCTCCACAATTATTAAGGTCTGAATCATTTGATTCAGACCTTTTGCTTTCCGCTCAAGCTCTTATTCGCTCGACTAAGATACTAATTTATGTACATATAAGCCGTAAGCCCTTCTCTAGCCATGAGTTAACCCCAAGTCAGACGAGCCTAGAAAAGTGTATCCACCTTCATCAAGCATACGATTTTGAGCGAGTTTCCAAGCAAGAAGCAATGATTGAATTGGATCTATTCCTGCAATAGCATGGGACCAGATGATGGCTTCCTCGTGCGAAATGACGCAAGCATTATCACGCGAAAGTGTTACTCGAGTCCAATATTCATCCTTGCTCATCCATACGGGATAAGCGGTTATGAGTGTATATGTCATCCCTTCACGTTCGTCATTTCCCCAAGAAGACGTACATCTTGATTCTTAATTAAACCAAAATCACCAAAACCAGCATTATTTATCCAAGCATCAACCTCAATATCGCCAGTAACCGCATCAAAAAGCTCCTCTAATGTTGCTACTTTAGATAAATCTCACGGGGATGAGACTACCTGAACTGAAGGAAATCTTGACACAATATCTTCTTGGAGTTACATAAGACGGTCTTTTCGGCGAGCGCTTGCTACAATATTTCTTCCATATGACGCAACTTCAAGCGCAGTAGCATATCCTATCCCACTACTTACCCCAGTAATAACACTGTAAGATATAGTATCTTTTGTTATCTAATCGACCTTTTTAATTTCAGCATCATACGTAGATTGTGTATTGATTACATCTTTAGCATTCTCGGTCGTAAAGTGACCGATGACATGGATTCCTGAGTATTCGCTCACATCACCGTAGTAGAATACAATACGATTATCTGGCTGCCAATATGCGATATCTCCCTCTTGTGGATCATGACTATATGAAGAATTTCCAACTTCTACAGAAAAAGGAAGATCTGCTATTTTCTCCTCAAAATTAGCTGAAAAATCTTTGAAATTTAGTGTCAAAGGCATGTGAGAAAGGATTTCTTGAGCAGCCTGTGTATCATTTAATTCAGCGTCAAGAACAGTATTACCAATTTTCACTTGGATTCTTGTTAAAGAGTTATTATCTGTTGTATTTGACTGACTTGTAGCCTTATTTGTCGTTTCCTGTGTCACATTATTTGCATTAATTGTGTTGCTTGCGCATGCGCTCAAAAGAACGACACTAAATAGACAAACAATTACTTTTATCCCGTTTCGTAAGATTCTTGCAAACATATTTACTTCCTATTTGTTGTGATGAATGAGATAATCTGTGGGGCAATACTTGTTTGAATGGAGGTAGAGAATCCATGCCCTCCATCAGGCACTTGTGTCAAGGTAGCGTGAGGAAAGGCTTGTTCAGCTCTTTGAGAGTAAGAAAGTGGGACAAGATTATCTGCCGTTCCATGAAAAATGGCTACTGGCCCCCTGTACTTAGAAATCTCTGAAAATATATCAATATTCCAAACATCTGTGAAGTAGCGTTTTCCAACTTCGATACCCATCAGGTTATACGTATTAGGAATCGCATTTTCTGAAGAAAAACGTTCATGTGCATCATTAATAAGCGAAAATGCAGGATACAATAAGACAACGCCACGGATTAAACTTTGTATATCATCATTACTTGCCGTTAATGATGTCACAACACCACCTTGGCTAGCTCCCATAAGGAAAATATTATTTGTATCTACGAAATCCTGATTTCGAATCATAGATAGAGCATCACGTAAATTGCGAGATTCTGTAAGAACAGACATATCTGTTGTCTCACCTTCACTCTGGCTGGGACTATATCCCGAACCACCCGCAAAATCAAACGCATATACAGCAATTCCTGCCGTAGCAATTGCTTCTTGCAGAGTACTCTCTTGTTCATAATTTCCACCAAAACCATGACTGAAAATAACGGTCGGTATACGCCCATCTGACTGGGGAATAAGTGCGCGACCATAAATATTCTTGCCATCACTCGTGAACGATATATCACGCTCAGTTACAGATGAAGTCTGGCGAGCAACTCCCGAATTTTCGTTATTCCTGTCGTTGCTATTATTTCGTGACATCTGATGAAAAATCACATTCCCTCCGATAATTACACACACGCTAACAAGGACACTGACGATTGCTATTATTATTTTCTTCTTCATATAAGCCTCGACTACTTGTACGGATCTCAATACTTCATACTATGAGAAAAAATCAAAGAAATAAAATAGTAATAATACATACAAAACTATTAATAATAGTAATAGTCAGCATTCGTTGTGACTTTATTCTTCAAAACTCTCATCACACACCAATTGCACATATTTAATAAACTCATTTATAAGTGGGCTAAATTTCTGCTGTTTATTCCATACGACATACATCGAATTCGTCAAGGTCGGACCCAACGGTCTGAACGTTAATCCCGATTCTTGCGACACATCGACTAATCCCGCAAACCCCAACATGAGTCCCAAACCCTGACGGACCATTACTGCCGCATTTGTCGCAAGATTATAATAAGCAACAACATTGTCCTTACTAATTGTATTCCCCTGCCATCGCGGTAAATCATATGTCAGGGACTGTCGCGAAACGATAATTGGTTTATTACTCAAATCGGAATTGGTGATAACTTCTTTCTTCGCAAGCGGATCATCATTTTTCATAACTACACCCCAGTAATCATATCCTGGTATTTCCAAGAACTCATACCTTTCGAGAGTAGGGGGCTGAGCTATTACTGCAAGATCTACGAGGTTATTCGCCAATAATGACAGAATATACTCAGTACCTCCACTCGTTACATCAAGTGTTGTCTGCCGACACTCGCGGTGAAAAATATTAAAAGCCGACGAAATTTTCTCGAACAGGATTGACTCAGCAGCACCAATTTTAATTTCCCCCGATAAATTTGAATCAAAGCTATCAAATTCATGAATGGTTTTATCAACAAGAGCAACAATCGTTCGGGCATGTTCTTGAAGAAGTAGACCAGCTGGTGTAAGTTCCAAATAACGCGCCTGGCGAATAAAAAGTGTAGTATTAAGCTGCTTCTCAAGCTTTTTCATCTGTACAGAAAGTGTTGGCTGTGCGATTTGCAAAACTTCTGAAGCATACGTTATATTTCCATATTCGGCAACTGTGAGAAAATTCCGCAATAACGTCGTATCCATTGCACTTTCTCCTTCTATTACTATTTGTAATAATTATATATAAGGTATAGCTATTTGTAATGTATGTTTATTAGATATATCGTCAAAGGTATTCACTTAAAAAGGAAGACGCATATGTTTAATGAACAGAAACTCATCCAGCACCTTAATGACGGTCTCACTATTAATCCGCAACATGATAATGACCTATTTGAGACAGTCATTGCTATTGGCAACGCTAATCGTACACTTACACAAAAGATGAACACTTCACAAGTATCTGATAACGACATTCGAATTATCATGGAAAAAATAACCGGCAAGAAAATTGATAAAGATTTTCGACTCTTTCCACCTTTTTACACAGACTTCGGACGCAATATTCACTTAGGAAAACGAGTTTTTATTAACGCGAGTGCACACTTTCAAGATCAAGGAGGAATCTATATAGGTGACGATTGTTTTATCGGCCACAGTGTAGTCATCGCAACCATTAATCATCCTTTAATTCCCGAAGAAAGAAGTACCCTTATTCCTCAATCAGTCCACTTAGGAAAAGGCGTATGGGTGGGATCTCACACCACAATACTTCCTGGTATTCATATTGGGGATAATGCCGTCATTGGTGCCGGTTCTGTCGTAACTAAAGATGTACCTGCCCGAAACGTTGTAGCAGGCAATCCTGCACGGGTGATTCATCAAACACTTGAGTAGGCATTCACGTTAAAGAAACTAGTGAGTATGTATTAGCTTGTGGCGGGTAAGAATCATAAATCTTTTACTCGCCACTTCTAAATTAGTAACATCACAAATCATTCTTTACCCTTATACGCCGGCGTCAACTCACCAGCAATTGGCTTGCAAATCCATTGTGCAAGTTCTTTTCCACGCAGGCCTTGCGATAAGAGGAAAATAATTTTGGCATATGCAGCTTCAAGAGTCATATCTCCAGAACCCACAGCTCCGGCCTTAGCGATTGCATCACCAGTTTCGTAATGTCCTAGAAGTACTTCAGACTGCTGACATTGCGATGACACAATGACAGGCACTCCATCATCAATAGCAACCTTGATAACATCCGTTAAACCTGGCTCATCAGATGGCACATTTCCCACGCCATATGCACGCAAAAGAACAGCCTCAGGACGAGGTGTCAAGATGTGTTCAAGACGCTCAGCGGTTATACCTGGAACCATATCAAGCACTACGACATCATGGCGGCTATATGGCTGAGGATTTACCCAACCACATCCTGAACGTTCTACTGGATACCAACGCCATGGAGCACCCGTACGCGCAAGAGGACCCGTTGCAGGCGACGAGAAGCCTTCAAAAGCCCATGATGAATTTTTAGTAACACGATTTCCAGCAAAAAGGTGATGTCCGAAGAACAATGTGACACCATCAGCACGATGATACAAAGTAGCATTAAGAGCACCCGTGACGTTCGCCGTAGCATCAGTTTCTACCATTCCTAGAGGCAGCTGAGACCCTGTAAGAACAACTGGTTTCCCAAATTCTGTCAGAGCATAGCTCAAGGCAGCGGAAGAGTAGCTCATCGTATCAGTTCCGTGTAATACGACAAATGCATCTGCATCATCATGATTGAGCCACAAATCATCAATAATAGCTTGCCAATTATCAGGGGTTGCATTAGACGAATCTATAAGCGGATTGAGATCCGTAATTGTCACGTTTCCCTTACCAAGCTGAGTACCTTCGAGGATACGGTCAAGCCATCCGTGTAAATCAGCACCAGGTACCAAACCGCTTGGAGAATCAATCATTCCAATTGTTCCACCAGTATATGTGACGTGAATGCGCATGCTCACCCCTTCTGCTCAATCTCAATAAGTCGAACTCGGTCCTACGTAAATCTTACAGAGCTATTATTTAATAATACTCTCAGATACGTCTATGGCGACCCACAGGCCGCCATAGAAATCTTTAGATTATTTTGTACTTAGTTTATCCGTTTCCGCGATACCATCAGTAGTCGTTTCAGTAACGGATTCTGATTCTAAAACTTCATCGATGTCTGTATCAAGCATTTCGTCCATTAAATTGCCCTGAATGCGACCTCGAACGTAGTACCATCCGATGATAAGCAAGATAACCACCACACCAAAGAGTGCAAGAGTCTTGCGACCAGAATCACTCCAGAAGTTTGATAGTACAACCGTGGTAAAGAAGATTAAAGCAACGTAATCGCTATAAGGAGCCCACGGCATATGATACGCAGGACGAGTTTCCTCACCCTTCTTGACTTTACGCATAAACGCGATATGTGTAATAAGAATCATCGCCCATGTACCTGCGATGCCGATGCCGGCCAAATCCATAATGACATTAAAGGCATCCTCAGCCAATACTGCATTAAGCACAACGCCTACAAGACCTAATGCAGAAGTGATGATAATTCCACCATATGGAACTTTGTTCTTATTGAGTCGTGCAGCAAACTTTGGACCCGACCCAGCGATTGCCATGGATCGCAAGGTACGTCCTGTGGCGTACAGACCCGCGTTCAGGGACGATAAAGCTGCTGTCAAAACGACAACTTCAATAATATCGCCTGCATAAGGAACGTTAATTCCTGAGAAGAAAGTAACGAATGGGGACTGAGATGAAGAATAAGAGCTATATGGCAGTACCAAAGCCATTAAGATAACGGATCCGACGTAAAAAACGAAGATACGTACAATCATAGAATTAATTGCCTTTGGAAGCACTTTTTGTGCGTTCTCTGTTTCTCCAGCAGCCACTCCAACCATTTCAGTACCACCAAAAGCGTAAACAACACCGAGAGTCAAGGACAGTACAATTGGCAATCCTTGTGGCAAAAGTCCACCATAATCCGCGATATTATGCCAGCCAGCAGTTAATGCGCTTCCGTCAGCAGCTGTTCCTGTATGAGCATGGAAAATAATGGCACCAATAGCAACTACCATAAAGACGATAATCGTCGTTACTTTAATCGCAGCAAACCAGAATTCTGCTTCCCCGAACATCTTCACGCTCATCATATTGAGAGCAAAAACGACAGCAAGCGCAACGAGCGCAAGAACCCACTGAGGAATTGGCTTAAACAAAGACCAGTAATGCATATACAGTGCTACAGCAGTAATATCAGCCATAACTGTTGTAGCCCAGTCCAAGAAGAACATCCATCCAGTGATATATGCGCCTTTTTCACCCAAAAATTCGCGCGAATACGATACAAAAGCGCCGGAACTTGGACGGCGAATTGCTAGCTCACCCAATGCGCGAACCATAAGGAATGCAAAAAGACCGCAGATAGCATAAGCAATCACAAGTCCTGCACCGCCTTGAGCTAAGCGACCACCAGCTCCTAGGAAAAGACCCGTTCCGATGGACCCGCCGATAGCAATCATCTGAATATGGCGAGCTTTAAGACCTTTTTCATATCCTGAGTCACCGTGGTCAATGTTTGCCTTAGATGTATCGTTTTGTGCAGTCTTATTCTCTTTTACTGCGTTCTCTTCTCCCACGCATTTCTCCTTCATATGCACGCTATGACATATATGATTCTTGCATTGCAAAAATAGCGAGCGGTATTATCCAAAACTTATTACCGATGTATGACTGTACTGTATACCGTAACTTTTAACTGTTAGTTCACAATTTTTGTCACACATTTTCGATTCAGTATCATTATCGGGCATTTTCTTCTAGCCACGTACGTATACGTGCTGCTGATTCGCGTAAATTCTCCATACTTGCTGCGTAGCTAGCTCGTACCCATCGTGATTGCGGATCGCCAAATGCAGCACCTGGAATAAGTGCTACTTTAGCTTCATACGCAAGCTTGGTACAAAATTCTAAGCTTGTCCCATCGAACCACTGTGGAATTTGAATAAACAGGTAGAATGCGCCATCTGGATAAGCGACGTTTAATCCCATATCGACTAACTCGTTATACATGAAATTACGGCGATTAGAATATTGAGCAACCATATGCTCAATATCGCTATCACCATGCTCGTATCCCTCTTGAGCCGCATCCATGGTGAAAGTAGCTCCCGTTGCCACATTTGATTGGTGAACTTTAACGAATTCCTGCGCAAGTTCTACCGGAGCTGCGATATATCCCACACGCCATCCAGTCATTGCAAATGCTTTTGAAGCTGAGTCAATGAGCACAGTATTTTCCGGAACATATCGAGCAATAGAATCTGCACGTCCTTCACCGTAATAAATTTCGCTATACACTTCATCGGAAACTACGATAATATCGCGAGCGCGTACGATGTCAGCAAGAGCTTGAATTTCCTCACTCGTAAGTGCTACGCCTGTAGGATTATTAGGATAATTTATTATTAAAATCGGGTGTTTTCCTGCTTGATGAGCGCGATCGATTGCCGCTTCAAGTTGCTCAGGGGTTAATTTGAAACCCGTGTCCGTTGTATCAATAAGATCAACTGTTCCCCCGGCCAGCAAGGTCTGTGTCTTATATGCTCCAAATGCCGGAATAGGAATAATGGACTGCGTTTCCTCACTCAGTAGCGCCCCGAGCGATGATGACAACGCTTCCGAGCCGCCCACTGTCGCAACGATGTTATCGACCGTGTAATTTAGTTGACGACGTCGCTTCAAATACCCCACAACAGCCTCACGAAGTCCCATCGTCCCCGCATTTGGCGCGTAGTGAGTGTGTCCTGCTTTAATGGATTCAATACCCGCTTGGGTAATACGTTCAGGAGTAGGGAAGTCTGGTTCGCCGAGAGTTAATTTAATAATTCCATCAATATCTGAAATTTCAGCATCAAAAGAACGAATCAGCGATCCTCTCAGGTCTCGAACAGCTGAGCGAACGGTATTAGCAGTATTGTCTGTCATAATTTCCTTCAAATGGGCTAACAGTACTGTGTCATACTTTACTCATAAAAGAGGAATTTACAGCGAGATAATGCCTTTTCGTCTTAAAATTTGGAGCTCTTCTTTATCTCCCCATTATCTCAGGGCTTTATTTGCCTCATAGAATGTTACTTCCACATTTGTGCACGTTGACGACGATATGAAATCAAACTTTCCGGTAAAGTGTAACGCGCTTGCGTGCGCAACTGCTCAAGATTTTCCACACCCAAAATAGTCATGATATTCGTGATATGTTCATCCCAATCGTGAATTAATTCGATTGTGGATTCCACTGCTTCATTATCATCATCACTACTTGTAATTGCCTGCAAGAACGCTCCTGATAATCCGACAGCATCTGCTCCTAATGCACAATATTTGACGATATCAAGTGGTCCGCGTACACCGCCCGACGCAATAATAGATACATCGTGAGCATCCACTCCTTGATTCTTACGAGCCTCTACTGCTTCTATAAGGGATCGAATTGTTGACAGACCCCAATTTTCCATGTAATTAAAGTCTTGCTTATTATTGCGAGCGTTTTCAATCTGAGCAAAATTCGTACCACCGCGACCAGCAATATCCACGGTATGAACTCCAATATTGAGAAGTTGTTGAACTGTTTCATAGCTCATGCCAAATCCAACTTCTTTAACGATAACTGGCACATGGCTTTCTTGAACTATTGCACGAATATTATTCATCCAACCGGTAAAATCTTTCTCACCTTCTGGCATGACGATTTCCTGTACTGCGTTGAGATGTATTTGCAATGCAACAGCGCCAATCACTTCTTGAACGAGCTGAGCCGATTCTACTGTGTGTTCAGCGCCAAGATTTGCGATAAACCGTACGTCAGGGAAATCATCTCGAAGCTGCCTATACGCATCTCGCGTGCGAGGATCTTTAACAGCAATACTCATGGATCCTAATGCAAGTGCTGATTGAGTATCATGAGCTACGCGCGCTAAGCGATAATTAACCCTATTTGTTAGTTCCGTACCGCCAGTCATAGCATTAATAAAATATGGCCGAGGTAGCGAAATTCCAGCGAAAGAAGTCGAAGCTGATACACGTTCTCGACTCATTTCAGGCAATGCTTGATGAACAAATTGCATGGCATCAATTTCATCATGATTCGATAAGGCTTGCACATTGTGAACATAGAACTGCTGAGCAAGACGTAAATGATCATCTTTACGCGAAGAGATATGCACATCTTGTACCATGTCTTTTCCTTCCATCGTCATCTTCAATACCGATTTACTCTTAACTTGCTCAAAACCCACGCTGAAAATCTTTAGGTCTTCCTACATATTAGTTTAGCGAAGTTCCCACGGCATTATTTCTATGCCAGATTTCTTCCATTCGTCAATCATTTTCTCGATTGCATCACTATGCACTTGACTTTTCCGCGCTATAGCAATGCCGCAATCGCCACCACCAGCTCCTGAGAATTTAGCTTCACAACCATACTTACGTGCGATTTCCTTGAATTCTCGCAATTGCTTAGTCTCAGCAAAGTCACCAGTTTCACGTGAAAAAAGCGATATCAATTCACTAGCACGATGATACGCATCCACGAAATCTTGCGCGTTACCATGTTCACATGCATCTTTCATATCATGCGAAATGCGAGCAGAGCTTTCGACAAATTCTTGGTACTGTTGTGCGCAATCAGTTTTATACGCATGCACAGCATTCACTAAGTCATACGAACTTGCAGGAGTTCCCGTCCATCCGATAAACGCTAAGATATCGTGAGGCCAAGTAAGTGCAGTAATTTCTAGCTGATCCCATGGTAGATTCACTACGTCATGAATGCTTGTTTTTTCAATACGCGCAATTAATTGCTGAGAGAACTCTTGAGATGGACGGATATAGTAAACCATTTGGCCAAAACTACTGCAGGCGACATCACCAAAGGACCCATTATCCCCAACAATCAGCAGGGCTAACACTGACAGTTTATACACTGTTTCACGTGAAACATTCGTTCGTGCATTGCCATACGCATGAATCATCGTTTGAATTGTGGCAACCGTTACAGCCCCGGAGGACCCTAGCCCAAATTTTCGACCATCATTTTCTACTAGTTGCGAATCTAATGCGATGCAATCATTGTGGGAGACAAGGATTGCATCTTCATATAAATAACGAGATGCTACATACGATGCAGCCTTAACGTATCGAAGTTCATTGTGAGTAGCGAAAGCAGGTACTCGCATATTCGATAAAGCATCCGCTCCCCATGCTACAGAGATGGCGTCACTGCGCTCGGAATCGGATGCAGAAATAATTCGACCATTTATCTCTTTATTCACAGCAGATATAACTGCGCCTGCTCCATCCACTACCGCATATTCACCGGTCAGATATAGTTTTCCGCAAGCACGACCTTCTACCTGAGGAGACGCAACTTCCTGAGATATATGCATTTCCTGGATATCTCTAGATTCTTCGACATCTTGAGTAACTTTAGCCATAGAGTTCATCCCAAGTTTCATCCCTCATGATGTGAGGAGCAGGTCCAGAAGCAGCATCAAAGAGGGTAATATCCGCAAAGCGTTGTGCTATCTTATCGTGAATTTCCTGACGCTCACTCTTGCGGCATAGAATCTTCACATTCGGTCCCGCATCCATGGTGAAATAAACGCTTAAACCACTATCACGCAGCTCATGAACATACTCAATAATTTCGAAACTACGTGCTGTTAAATACGTAAAAGGAGGGTTAGCAGCGAACATCGTTGCATGGAATTTCATACAATTTGCTTCCATTGCTGCGCCAATTTTATCGATATCCCGCTCAGCAATTCCTTCTCTAACTACACGCAAATCTTCTTCAGAAACCTGCTTCCACAGTGGATAAAATGCTGATGTTTCAGCTGTGTGTTTCATGCCGTACGTACTAGAAATTTTCTTTCTCTGGGTCGATACAGCTGCGAGAATCATTGCCACATCCCAATCGCCATCATCAATAGGCACGGCTACACTATCACTTGATCCTGTCCCATATACCCATTCGACAAATCCGCCAAAAATACTGCGCGTAGCCGATCCTGACCCCTGCCGAGCAAAGGCGCTAAGCTCGGTATCATTCATCAAATCAATAGAATCGGATTCTGGAAGATATTGATTTTCAAATAACGCGCGTAAAGCAAAACTTAATGCTGCAAAACCACTCGATGAGCTTGCCAGCCCAGCAGCCGTTGGAACGTGATTATAACTTTCTACACGAATATATGGTGAATCATCAGCGACGTAGCGACAGCGGAAAAGATTAATAACTTTTACAACCTTTTCAGTTGACTTTTCATCTTGTAATTCGCCGTTGATATACAGAACATCCTTATCAAGATCATTATCGAAACTAACTCGAGTGTCGGTATAGAGAGAATCCAAAGTGAGAGAAAGGCTTGTGCTCGTCGGTAAATATAACTTTTCATCGCGCTTTCCCCAGTATTTGATAAGCGCGATATTTGTATGTGCGCGAGCCGCTACGCTGTTTATATTGTTGTTCACTACCGTATTCCTTTTGAAATCAGCGGAACTTGCCATAGCCGTACCGCACCACTCTTGCGTAAAGCATGCGATATCGTATCAGCTTTGTCCCCATTTTCTGCGAGCGTGATTATGCATCCTCCACGGCCGCTACCAGTAAGTTTTGCTCCTAAAGCACCCGCATTTCGAGCTGACTTAACTAATGTATCAAGTTCCGCGCTTGATACCGATAATTCAGACAAAATATCGTGTGCTTGATTCATAGCAATACCCAATTGTGATAATTCGCATTGACGAAGATACTGCGCACAGTCATACGCCAACTGTCCTAATCGGTTAATTCCTTCAAAAGCTTTATGTGCGATACTCATCGCGGGCGATTGCATTAAAGAACGCACATCGCTAACAGCTGTACGCGTTTGCCCAGTAATACCAGTATCAGCTACAACCAATATTCCTGGTGTCTCAAATCCAAAGGTAGAAATAGTTTCATCACGCTTAAACCACACAGCGCTATCAGAAGCAACTGCGGCACTATCCATTCCTGACGCTCGTGAATGAGCAATATTCTCGGCAATTTGCGCATACTCAAATTCTTGAGCGAAATTAATAGAGCGTTCAGCTAGTTGAGCAAATACTCGGATAATAGCTACGGCGACGGCAGCGGATGACCCCATACCTCGAGCATGTGGAATGGAGGACGTAATAGATAAATCAAAACCAACACCGTCGAGTGAAAAATCCCGTGACAATCGATTAATAAGAACTTGAATATTTCGTAAATTGTCTTGTGCATCGTCAATCAAGCCATGAAAATATTCACAATCAATTGTTCGCACACTATCATTGCGAATCTTGAGATGCGCGCTGAGTTGTGCTTCATGAAGTGGAAGCACAATCGCTGGCTCACCATATACAGCTGAATGCTCTCCGATGAGTATAACTTTGCCATGCGAGAGCGCACGATACCCCTGGATTCCACTCATGTTCACTACTTTAAAAGATGCACGCGCAGAAAAACACTCCTCTTCTAGTGTCTATACACAGTCTATACACAGATTTTACTGTGATTTCTTGTGAACTTTCTATACATCACATAAGCCCCCTTCACTATACGAGAAACGTTCTAGTAAAGCGTTGTTCAGAAACATACGGATTCAATGCACGTGTCTTCTCATGGGCTATAACAAATCGACGCTTATCCTCAACAGCTTTGGAAATTCCAATTCGCGGTGTTTCTAGCACGAACTCATCATCGTGCAAGCCCCCTTCAACTAGCCGAAGAGGAGATGTACTGAGATCGTGCGCATATAACGATTTATCAATTTCCAATGCTTTCGTTAATTTCGCAGGACCATTCGTCATATTCACACCACGAGCTTTGCTGCGCCGTTGTGCAATATATTCCTCGCCTTCTATCGGCTCCGCCGCACGCACAAGAACTCCACTGCCATAGCCTTCACGTCCGCACACGATATTGACACAGTAATGCATACCATATGTGAAATAAATATAAGCAATGCCACCCGCTTCAAACATTGCCCAATTTCTTTGACTCTTACCATGAAAAGTGTGCGAAGCGGGATCATCTTGATCATATGCTTCAGTTTCCACTATGCGCACTTTTGCACATGTGCCATCATTAAACTCGCGAATGAGCACACTTCCAAGTAGTTTGCGAGCGGCTTCAATTGAGCTTATATCTGAACGTCGAAGAAATTCTGGAAATGTCATAGTATATTTTGTACTCCACACACATGTCATAATCTTCTGTCATCTGGCCCATAGCATGTCATTTTTTTTAAGGCTATAATATTAACATCTTCTCACAGTGGAGAAGTTTCACACTTGAGAAGTGACAAAAGTTGTTGACATGAGGGAGTGTGATGACATGAGTAATAATTCGCATAAATCAACGTGGATGAAATCTGGAATCTTACTTATTGCATATATCATTATCACTGCAATTCTTACTGTATGGCTGAGCGTATATATGCCTTCATCCAAACCACTAAAAGACTTCTTAGCATTATATTTCTTTGGTCCTTACACGTGGTTATTACCATTAGTGCTGCTAGTTATCTCAAATAGTTTATTTATCTATGCTCTAAGATTCATCGGGAAACTTTTCGTTATTTTTTCTGGAATTGAATTGCTATCCCGATCTGTGCATCTTATATGCAGATTAATGAACTCACCTATTCCTTCGGCAGCGTACTTACTACTCAATGTAGTCAATATTGTAGCCGGTATAGTCACAATCATATTATTTATTTACTGGCTCACTAAACCATTACTTAATCAACAGAGATTGGAGCGTTTTCAAGCGCGAACACATCATATTTTCGAATAATAAATATCGAAAATGCTGAATAGTAATATGCGGTGAGTTTTCCTTACAAACTCACCGCATTATCTTATAAAGATTATAAATTCACTATTAGCTATTAAAGCCAACCGCCCCATTAGTTACTGCATATGAAGCTTTAATCAAGCCGCGTCCGAGTTTACCGCGAATGGTAACAGCGCGCGTGAGGAATTCTTGACTACGCATATCATTGTAAATATCTTCGTTATATTCCTTCAATCGCTGCCATAGCTCTTCTTTTTGAGCCCAACGCTCAGTATCATTCGACAAGGTGAGGAACACACTCGTAACAATGTATTCTGACGCCAAATAATGCAACATATAGCGATATAACCCAGCTGATACATCTTCCTTGCTAGGCATTGCATGTGTCATTACATCATTAACGCGAATAAGCTGATCAACTCGCTTAATCATAATGTCCTTTTGAACACTTTGTCCTTCACGACCAATGAAGTAACGATAGAAATCAATATTGAGATATGTCAGAGTCTTTACCCATGGCAATGGCTGGAATGAGAAAATAAAATCTACATAGAATGTGTGTTCAGGAAGTTTCAATCCGCTTTGACGTAAAACCTCAGTGCGATATGTCAGCGTATGCATAAGCAGGTATTGATCGATATGGAAATTCTTGACATCATCCCATGTCAGACGCTTATGTGATTCGAATACATTGGTGTATCGAATAGTATGAGAATGATTCTTTGCAACATTCTCATACGTATAGTTGCTTATGAGCAAATCAACTGGTTCCTGGGCACTAGCTTGCGAGCGCAGGAATGCGATATAGGTGATATATGCTGCTGGATCAACCCAATCATCTGCATCTACAATTTTAAGGTACTGCCCCTGAGCAGCTGCTATTCCCGCATTACATGCTCCACCATGACCCGCATTTTCTTGGTGAATTGCACGAACAACTTCAGGGAAACGCTCGACATATGAATCAGCGATTGCTGCTGTGTCATCATGTGAACCATCATCAACGATTACGATTTCGACGTCATCAGTTTGAGGGAGATCAAGGAGAGAATCAATGCAACGCGCTAGATAATCTTCTACATTATATGAAGGAACAACAAAAGAAATCGTTTTTCTCGTCATGGTCACTCTACTCTCATTGACTTTCACTGACCCGTACGAATCAGACCAATTCATTGTACCAAAACTAGGATATGAGTGGATTGTATACATTAAAAAATCCCATGCTTCCAGTGAACGTGGAATCATGGGATTAACAGTGAAAAGTAATTGTCACGTAAATTACTTCTCGTCCTTGCTCTTTGGAGCAATCCAGAACTTCAGCAATGGATATGCCACAATCGTTGCTGCAATAGTATTAAATACAGCACTCAAGGTACTTGCTGCAGCACCCCAACCGATACTATTAGCCCATTCGTTGATATAACTTGGTGCAAATCCAGAAATCATAATGATAAGAAGTGACAGAATGACGTACTTCCATGCTGCGGACATAAAGCTGGCATCAGAATTAAAGACCCACTTCATCTGAACGAAGAAGTTGACCGTCTGAGCAATGATTTCAGTAATAATAGTAGCTAAGAAAATTCCTACACCACCAGCTGCGGAATCATAATTATAAAAAGCGAAATGGAACGGAGCTGTCAATCCCAAAGCTCCAACGAATACAGGTGTCAAAATCCACAACAACACAAATCGCACAACTGTAGAAATTTGCGATAATCCATTGAACTTAATGAACTCCCACAAATCAGGATGTTCAAGTGTCCACTTTTTGAAGGCGGATGCATTGGTGTCAGTCGCAGTTTGATTATTCGCCTGATTTTCAATATTTTCAGCCATGCAAAGTCTCCTTAAAATCATATGTAGTAGCTTTTATCCGACTATTTAAGTGGCTTCACTCACTACAATGCCTATGTGCCACAGCAATTCCGACTATTTACTATCAGTAATGCAATTATTTATGGCATCAAATCACATATCATTTCTATCAATGTATGAATATCGATTAACATTTTCGTCTGCTCTATACAGAATTCTATACACAATAGGTCTATCCGGAAATTACCAGATAGACCTATTGTATCAAGGGCTAGTTATCAGCAGATAAAGCTACTTCTCCTCAGCCTTCTCTTCCTTGCTCTTTGGCATAATCCAGAACTTAAGCAATGGATAGGAGACGACGACAGCCATTAATGTGTTGAATACAGCTGTCAAAGTACTTGATATACCACCCCATCCGATGCTATTTGCCCATGCGCTAATGTAGCTTGGCGCAAATCCGGAAATAATGATGATAATAATTGCAAGTACGATGTACTTCCAAGCAGCATCCTTAAAGTTGGAATCGGACTTAAAGACCCACTTCATCTGTACAAAGAAGTTAACAGTCTGAGCAACAATTTCAGCGATAATCGTTGCGAGGAAGATTCCCAAACCACCATCTTTTGTGTCATAGTTATAGAACATAAAGTGGAATGGAGCCGTCAAAGCCATCGCATTAACGAATAGTGGTGTCAGTACCCACAAAACGATAAAGCGTGATGCTGTAGAAACATTCGACAAGATATTGAAGAGGATAAACTCCCACAAATCAGGGTGCTCGTTAATCCATTTCTTCAAGCCATTTTCATTTTCTGAAGTTGGCGTAACGTCCGCATTCTCTACAGCGGATTCATTAAGTGTTTCGTTACTCATGGGTGATCTCCTTCAGTGTCTTCTTATTAGCAGATGCATTACGGAAATATTCAGCAATAACGTGGCTTATTCCGCGCCAGAAATGCTTGTTAGAGATATCAACGATACCGTCAACCATTTCAGGTGAGACAGCACCGGCAGTCATCTTTGCCATAGCACGTGGAGGCATATTTAAGAGGAACAGTGCATTCAAATCAGGAGCACCAGTACGTTCAAGTGCCTTATCGCTTTGATGCTGAACAGAATTTGCAATCAATCGTGCAACCCACGAACGTGACTGAGTCCATGAAGAGATAGCATCATTTGGTCCTAATACATCTGGACGATAGAGATGCACAGGAGCACCGTACAATGCTTCAAATTCTTCATTTGAGACATTCTTAACATCGCCATCCCAGTAGTGACCCAATGCTGAATTGCGTGGGCGTGGCTGCATAGTTCCCACGATGGTATGTGTTGCGCGAAGTGGGGTATTGTTGACATTGTTTCCAACGAAAATTTCCCATTCCCCAGCCTCAACTTGCCATGAATTCGTCTCAACATCGAAATGACGATAAGTATACTCATCGAAGTCGATACGAACTTGCTTCGATTCATGAGCACCGAGTTCGACTCGTTGGAATCCCTTGAGCTCACGAGCTGGACGCAATACACCTGAATTAATCGGATGTACATAAAGCTGAGCAACATCAGCGCCTGGTACATCAGATGTATTAGTCACAGTGAATGTAACGCCATTATCATCGACATTCAGATCTGAATATTCAAAGCTTGAATAGCTCAAACCGTAGCCGAATGGGAAGCGTACAGGAATATCACGTGTGGTGTAATAACGATATCCTACGAATGGTCCTTCACGATATACAGAGTCACGTTCAGCTACTGGATAATTATCTGAGCTTGGTACGTCTGCATAATCAATTGGCCAGGATTCAGCCAAATGTCCGGAAGGATTAACCTCACCGGTCAAAATATCTACTGTAGCGAGAGCGCCTGCTTGACCAGACAAACCAACGTAAAGAATCGCGTCAACGTCATCAACGAAATCAACTTCTACAGCTGACCCAGCGACGAGTACTACAACGATTTGCTTACCAGTTGCCACCAATTGTTCGAGCATATCAAGCTGAACTTGTGGAATATTCATGTGGGAACGATCAAGACCCTCAGATTCAGAACGTTCATCCAAACCAATGCATGTGATAACTACATCTGGATTTGCTGAATTAACTGTATTAACTGCCTCTTCGATCAATTCTGGACGAGAAGCACCTTGACGGTCATATCCCTGTGCATAATCCAATACATTGATACCATCGCGAGACTTCAAGCTATCAAGCAAGTTATCTACACGATATGCATTAACCTTTGATGATCCTGAACCCTGATAACGGGCTGTTTGTGCCATATCGCCGATAACAACTACATTTGCACCCTTCTTAAGAGGCAAAGCAGAATTTTCGTTGCGAAGAAGCACAGCAGTCTTCTGAGCGATACGACGAGCAATCTCGTGATGAGCAGTTTTCTGCTCTTCTGTCAGGAATCCATTTCCAGATGGATGCGTATTACGAGTCTTTTCTACGATATTAACGACATCCTGTGCTGCGGCAGACAACTCATCATCTGTGAGACGACCATCTTCTATGCCTTTTACGAGCTGACGAGCAGAAGCCAAACCAGCTGCTGGCATTTCCAAAGCAGCACCTACACGTGCCGACTCTACGATATCGTTCGATCCACCCCAGTCAGAGATGACGATACCATCAAACCCCCACTCATCCTTAAGAACATCCTTGATGAGATGTTCATTCTCGTGAGCGTATGTACCGTTAATCATGTTGTACGCAGACATAATCGTCCATGGCTTAGCCTGCTTAACAGCAATTTCAAACGCGGTTAAATAATATTCACGAAGAGTACGCTCATCAACGATAGAATTTGATGCCTGACGACGAAGTTCCTGAGAATTTACAGCAAAATGTTTTGGGCAAGCACCCACACCATTAGACTGAATTCCTTCAATGAATCCAGCAGCTAAACGTCCTGCCAACTGTGGATCTTCAGAATAGTACTCAAAATTGCGTCCACACAGTGGATTTCGTTTCATATTAATACCAGGACCTAAAAGTACCTGTACACCAAGATCCTTAGCTTCTTCGCCAAGAGCTTCGCCCATAGCCTTTACTTCTTCTGGATCCCAAGAATTTGCTACAGTACCAGCTGTTGGGAAGCACGTAGCAGGCTTTGATTCACCCAATCCCAAATGATCGCCTGATCCTGTCTGACGACGTACACCGTTAGGGCCGTCACTCATAACAAACGATGGTAAATCGTATTGCGGGAGATCTCGACTTTCCCATTCCGATTTTCCAGAAAGCAATGACGCTCTTTCAATGCGCGTCATATCCTTTGCATTTACCATTATTTCTTCCTCCATGATGCAAGCTTCCTTGCACACATCTCATAAAGAGCTAACTCATAAGATTCTAACGAACTCTACTACCTTAGCACGCACACTTTCCCGATTTGCTTATTTTCTAGCGTGAACTGCATAAAATCATGTTTTAATTCAACACTTAGCGAAAACTGGCTATAACTCAGTTAGGCATATGCACTTTTAGTAACGCATTAAAATGTACGATACAAGTGGCGCATACATGGCAATTACTGATCCAAAATTACAAAGCACATGAATCCATACGCTTTCTTTAATTGATCCTGAAACACAACGACTGTATCCTGTAATAATTCCCAAAACGATACTTGCGCATATACCTGATATAAGACCAACTCCACTTGCTCCTCGAGTCGTACTATGAATGAGTGCAAAGATAATAGTGCTGATTATTATCGACCACCACATAAGAGGAGCTGCTGTCGCCTTGCGATATTTTTCTTCATCTGCATTATTAGGACTCATTAATCCCATAATTGACGGTAAAACTACACCACGATAAATAAATTCTTCACAAACAGGAATAATGATAATCATTCCAATTATCGTTATTAATTCTCGAGTTATAGATGCCGTAGGAGATTGAACAATGCCGTATACAAGCGAAATCGCTCTAAAATAATTTGAGCTTTGCTGTGAATCAATTCCAGTATCTGGAGTATGAACTATATAATCCAAGCTATTGTTTAAAACGACATTAATAACAAAGTAAATAACGACGCCTAGGATGATACGTAACCAGGACGATCCCTGTATATTCCTGTAGACAAAGTACGGTTTCTTAGCAAAGAATGTATCACTGACAAGGAATGTCTTGATCGGCGAAATGAAATACATAAACGCACTATATCCGCCTGCGAGCACAAAGAAACTAATCGCCGTAGCAATTGCTAAGTATGTATAACCATCAAATTTTATATAAGCTATTCTTCCAAAACCCTCTATGCATAGCCATGTTATTCCTATACTCGCTAAAGTACACACAATAGTCATAACGAGGCGTGCAAGATAGCTAAACCTTGTTTCTACGTATGCACGTACTTGACCTTGGCGTGTACGCGAGTAATTCTGTGCATAAATAACGCCATACTTGTTTTTATCGGTTATCGGGTACTCAAAGAGTTCTTCATTCTCATGTATACGCGCGGGAACCATAAAAGTTTGTGTTTTAAGCCATGAAGAAATTCTGTTCGAGATATTCATTTCATTCCCTCCCCTTAATGTTTATTCGCTGATATCTCATTCTTGATTTATGACATTAAAATATTGACGAATAAAACTCTCTTATCTCTTACAGTGTAATTTCCTATGAAATCATATACCAGCTCATCTCATATATCGTCCTATGCAAAAGTGGCCTAGTACATGAGTACTAGGCCACTTTATAAGCACTTTACAGAGTACTTAATAATTCAGTTGAATTATTCCGCATCCGCAGGCTTTTCAGCTTCAGCAGCTGGAGCAGTGTCTTCAGTAGATTCTGCAGTTTCCTGTACTTCTACAGTTTCTTCAACTGCTACTACCTCAACAGCTTCCTTTTCTGCCTTGCGACGCTTGATGAAGCGACGGATAGATACCCAAGCCGCCCACAGGAGCAAGAGAGCAAGAACAGCTACTACTACGTAGTAGATCCACTGCCACATAGCAATTTCAACTCTTGGAGCACCATTAGCGTATACATATGTGTTTACTGCTGCATACAAGATGCCATGAGCAGCTTCACGCATGTGAGCTACGGTGTTTGCGGAACGGTCAGTGATGTTGTTCGTTGTTGGAACAGTTGCAAGCATACCGTTACCACCATTGTAGATGGACTCAGTACCTTCCATATATCCATATCCACCGAAGTAATCAGTCAGAACGAAGCCGTTGAAGCCCCACTCATTGCGCAGTACATCGTTGAGCAATGCACTGTTTGCACCAGCCCAGGTGTTACCGATGTAGTTGAATGCGGACATTACTGCAGTAGCACCGCCATCCTTCACAGACATTTCGAATGGCTTCAAGTAAATTTCACGCAAAGCCTGCTCATTAGTCCATGTGTGAAGCATAGCCAAACGATGATCTTCCTGATCATTCAAAGCAAAGTGCTTCATGAATGCGTAAATACCAGCGTCCTGAACTTCCTTAATCTCAGCAGAAGCCATTACACCAGAGAGCAATGGGTCCTCGGAGAAGTATTCGAAGTTACGGCCTGCATATGGACTACGGTGAATATTCATAGCTGGTGCATACCAACCAGTGATGTGAAGGTCATGACCCATCTGAGCGATAACCTTACCGTATTCCTTAGCAAGTTCCTTATTCCATGTAGATGCAACGGTTGTGCTGGAAGGCAAACCGATTGAGCCCTGCTGAGTGAAGTTGTTGTTCAAAGCTGCAGGACCATCCACATCAGACTGACGTACCTTACCGATAGATGGGATAGCAGCATTGTTATAACCAGCGAAAGCGATGAGCTGATTCATCTCTTCATAAGTGAGCTGATCAAGGAGCTGATCCCACATCTTGTCGTCATACTTCTTGCCATAAAGTTGGTAAAGCTGGATGCCATTCTTAGCACCAGTTGTAGGCATCTTGACGTCGCCTTCTTCAGCCTTGGTCTTTTCTAGCCATTCGTTGACATTAGAAGAGTTAACGAATGTATCCTTGTACTCTTGTGCGAGCTCAAGATTAGTTGGAGCTGCAAGTGCCTGCTCACGGTTTGCAAACTGGTTTGCACGAGAGAGGTAAGTTACAGAACCATTACCAGAAGCATCTTCAAAGTGATTTACAGCAGCTGTCTTATCACCATTGTGAGGGTTAGAAGAGTCGTAACGAATAGTATTTGCTACGTTTACGGTCTTTGTATCAAGCTTGTTATGAGAATCAGCATTAGCAGAAATCTCATAATCACCAGATTCGAGAACATATCCACCATTATTAGCGGTGTCATATGAAGCCATGTCAGACTCATTGAAGGAAACCTTAACAGTTTCAGACTGTCCAGGCTCGATAGACTTTGTCTTCTCGAAAGCAACGAGATTTGCTACAGACTTTTCAATTCCACCATTGGTATAAGGAGGATTGTAATAAATTTCGACAGCAGTCTTACCTGCTACAGAACCAGTATTAGTTACAGTTACATCGAAGGAAACCTTGCCGTCAGAAACAGTTGGTTCGCTCATCTGCTGAGAGAATGTGGTGTAAGACAAACCATAACCAAATGGATACTGTACGACATCATCATAGTTGATAACGCCTTCAGCAGCTGCAGTTTCGAAGTACTTGTAACCTACATAGATACCTTCAGAGTAGTTAACGAACGAAGGTGTGAAGTTACCGAAGAAACCAGCATTGGTCTTGAACTCATCCATATTGGTGTATTCCCAGTGACCAATATTGTTGTGCCAAGCTGCCTGAGAGAAGTCCTTGATGAATGTATCAGAAGTCTTACCAGATGGGTTTACTTCACCAGAAAGAATAGTACCGAGAGAATCAAAACCAGTTTGACCTGCTGGTGGGCACCAGAGTACAGACTTAATCTGAGAGTAGTTATTTACCCAGCTCAAGTTCATAGCATTTGCACCGTTATATACAACGGTAACATCATCGAAGTTATCGGTAACGAGCTTTACCAAGTCTTGTTCAGTCTTAGAAAGATCGAGATAACCTTCACCAGCTTCAAAGTCGTTATAATCGCCGTTGTTGACGTAATCATGAACTTCTTTACCACCGAATGCTTGAACCTCAGACTTGTAACCAGCTGCATGAGTATCAATCGTGCTCATATCTGAAGGAAGATCTGCACCTTCACCACCAGAACGACCGATGACCACAATAGCCTTCTTAGAGAAGTTCTTTGCCTGGGTCATTTCAGCATCAGTATAGGAAGCAGCAGTTGGCTCTGGAAGAGTCCAATCCTGGCTTACCATACCAACGATAGGGCGATCAGCGCGGTAATCAGTGTACTTCTTTGTAAGCTGTTCATTAGTCTTAAAACCAGCATCCTGAAGACCTTGGATAAGAGAAGTGGTTGGGTACTGAGCATTCATAGAACCAGAACCAGTTCCACCATAAATTGGGTTAGAAGAAGCCCAACCAAAAACGTTAACAGAAGAATTCTTCTCCAATGGAAGGCTGGAATCATTGTTTTCCAAGAGGGTAACGCCTTCATTTTGGATCTCTGTAGCAAGTTTTTCTGCACGAGCCTTAGAAGATTCAGACAATGTACCAGAACCAGACATCAGGTTCAACGTAGTATTCAATGGGCCGAAAAGCATCATGGAAACAGCAACGATTACAGCAACAGTTGCTGCAATCCAGGTCCATGAATGAATAAGCTTTCGCCATCCTTGTGACTTGAGCCACAACTTATTTACCGCAATTGTCAATACAATTGCAACGCAGAGAGCTACACCGATGACAATTAACTGAGTCTGCAAAGAACGAATCATTGCAATAACGTCATCCATATTAATGCCGAGCATCCCTACTCCTTTCTTCCTTTTATCTCATCTCACTGAGAATTTCCTTGTGGTAACATAGTCGTTTCCGCAAGTCATACACAGCTACTATATTCCATGTTCTAGAAAAAATAATTTTATTCTGTGAACGTACACAGACTCTTTAACTATCAATTTTCACCGCAAAAAATCGGACTTACATGCGAACTCTTACTGTAAGAAATTCTATATCTCTGTATTATTTTCATACTTTTCAAAATTTTGTGCACAATGAGTCGTTTTATCACCCAATAAATCGAATTTTCAACTAAAAAATGACCCGATTTGCCAAAAAGTTTCGAGATTTTCTATTCCATCGTATATATAACGAATTCCTCAATTAAAAGATCTCTTTCACAGTCATCATCAAGTAGCTAAAACTCGTGCCCATCCATCATAAATCCCATAAATTGTGACATCTTTATATAAAAGTGTCCCAATCGTATCTATACCAATACGATTGGGACACTGTGGTTAATGGAGAGAAGAAGATGAAGTTATAATCCTTCGTGCAGCGATACTTAGCCCTTCTTGCGCTTTGACATCAAATCGACGGCTACAGCACCCAAGAGCACAAGACCCTTGATGGTCTTAACGATTGCAGTATCAACACCCATAATCGACAGACCTTGATTGATAACACCCATAACGAATGCACCAATAACAGCGCCCGGAATAGTACCGATACCACCGGTAACTGCTGTACCACCGATGAAGCACGCTGCAATAGCATCCATTTCGAATTCCATACCAGCCTGAGCTGTTGCTGATGCAAGACGGGAAAGCATGCATACAGCTGCTACTGCTGAGAGGAATCCCATATGGATGTAGAGGAAGAAATCAACCTTGCGATCATCGATACCGGACAGACGTGCCGCCTTACGGTTACCACCGACAGCATAGACGTGACGGCCAAAGACCGTGCGGGTCAGGATGAAGTTGTAAATCACTACGAGTATACCAACGATGACGAGCATAATTGGGATACCGCCGGTTGTATCGTTACCAGAATTTGCAAGCAAATATGTTACAAAACCGATAACCAAACCTGCTACAACAACCTTAATCCAAGTAAGGCTCATTGGTTCTGGCTCGAGACCAGATGCTGCTACCTTGGAACGGTTACGGAACTGAAGGAATACGAACAATGCGAAGATAGCAACACCTACAACCAATGTAAGAATATCCATAGTTCCTGCATAACCGAATATATTTGGAAGATAATTGCTTGCAATACCACGGAAGTCACGCGATGTAATTGGTACTGATTCACCAACGATAACAGTTGCCAAACCGCGGAAAATCAACATACCTGCCAAGGTGGTAATGAAGCCCGGGATTCGTACATATGCCACCCAGAAACCATTCCATACACCGATAACCAAACCAAGTACGATGCTTACAAGAATAGCTACCATCCAGTTGACGTTATAGTGTTCCATCAGCAGCGCACACACACCACCGATAAATGCTACTAACGAGCCAACAGACAAATCGATATGTGTAGCGATAATGACCATTACCATACCAATTGCCAAGATAATCACGTATGCGTTCTGCTGAATCAGCGATACGAAGCTATTTGGCTTCAGTAATACGCCACCAGTCAAAATCTGGAATGCAATAACAATGACAATCAGTGCGCCTACAATACCGTACTGACGCAAATTTCCTGTAATTGTGGACAGCAAGGTGCTGGTTTCTTTCTTTTCTGTCTTCTGTGTGACAGATGCAGTTTCAGTTGCCATCTTAAATCTCATCCTTTTCCTTGGTCATGCAGCGCATGAGATATTCCTGGGTAAAACCTTCTTTGGATACATCGGCTGTAATAACGCCTTGATTTACCGTGTAAATACGGTCGCAGATACCGATAAGTTCTGGAAGTTCTGATGAAATAACGATAACTGCTTTACCTTCATCAGCCATGCGATCTATGATCTCGTAGATTTCATACTTTGCACCGACATCAATACCACGCGTTGGCTCATCGAGAATCAAAATATCAGGATTGGAGATAACCCATTTCGCAAGTACAACTTTCTGCTGATTACCTCCAGAAAGAGTTCCCACGTTGACATCGATATTCTGGCATTTAATATTAAAGCCCTTACGATATTCTTCGACAGATTTGCGTTCGGTATTATCATCCATCACGCCCATCTTGCTCATCTTAGTAAGAGCTGCGAGGGAAGAATTCTCACGAATATTTTGAAGAAGGTTGAGACCATAAGCTTTACGATCCTCTGTAGCATATGCAAGACCAGCATCAATCGCTTGTTGAACATTCTTCAGTTCATGCTTCTTGCCATGGATATAAAGATCGCCCGATATTCCTACTCCGTATGATTTACCGAAGATACTCATTGCCATTTCTGTACGTCCTGCGCCCATAAGGCCTGCAAAACCGATAATTTCACCAGCACGTACATGGAAGTTTGCATTATCTACGATGACACGTTCAGAATCAAGAGGGGAGTGGACAGTCCAATTTTCTACGCGAAGAATTTCTTCCCCAATTTTGGATTCATGATAAGGATACAGGTTTGTCAAAGGACGGCCAACCATCTTTCGAATAAGTTCGTCCGTATCGAGTGGCTGCTCTTCGTCGATGAACATTTCTCCTACAGTTGAACCATCACGAATAATCGTAATATTATCTGCAATATCAGCAATTTCATTGAGCTTATGAGAAATGATAATGCTCGTCACGCCATGATTATCACGCAAATCGCGAATCAGTCCGAGCAAATGAGCGGAATCTTCATCATTAAGTGCAGCTGTTGGTTCATCAAGAATAAGCAACTTTACATCTTTAGTCAGAGCCTTAGCAATTTCAACAAGCTGCTGCTTACCCACACCGATATCCATGATTTTTGTTTCAGGATCTTCAGGAAGACCAACTCTATCAAGTAGCTCTTGTGCCTTTGCATGAGTTTCTTGCCAATTAATCACGCCATTTTTCTGAGTTTCGTTGCCTAAGAAAATATTTTCTGCAATCGATAGGAAAGGAATTAATGCAAGTTCCTGATGAATAATAACGATTCCATCATTTTCAGAATCCTTAATATTCTTATACTTGCATAGCTTTCCATCAAATTCAATATCACCTGTATATGTGCCATATGGGTAAACACCGGAAAGCACATTCATCAATGTGGACTTACCAGCACCATTTTCACCGCATATTGCGTGAATTTCTCCGCGGTCCACGCTTAAGTTCACATCCGTGAGAGCCTTAACAGGACCAAATGTTTTGGTGATATTTTGCATACGCAGGATGGTTTCTGCTTCAGCCATAATCACTCCTTTAACCAAAAACTGTGCACAGAATGTATTAATCTCAACTACTGCATACGATGACAATGCATTCTATGCACAGTTCACATTTGTTTAATAAGCTCGCTAATTTTTACTTAGTAAGCTGATCAAACCTTTCTTGAGTTACGTACCCAGCCTTTACCAAGTCTGACAAGTTATCCTTGGTAATAGATACTGGTTCAAGCAACTTTGATGGCACATCAATGACACCGTTGTTGAACTTACCGTTAATACCGCTTACTTCTTTGCCTTCAGCGATTTCAACAACCATGTTATATACTGCATCTGCAAGCTCATTAACATCCTTGAATACGGTTTCGCCCTGCAATCCCTTAGAGATGTTTGCAATAGCAATTTCCATTGCATCCTGTCCAGTCATAACTGGCCATGAATCAGTACCAGGTTTCATATCTGGACGCTTCTGCTGAATTGCATTGATGATACCTTGAGTAATGCCATCATAAGGGGAGAGAACTGCATCAAGCTTCTCACCATGTGCATATGTAGAATCAAGGATGGATTCCATATCAGTTTGTGCCTGAGCAGTCTTCCAACCCTGAACCGAAATCTTCTGCCATGTATTGTCTACTGTGCTCTGCGCATTAACACCGCCACCGTGATTTGATGGAGATACGAGCACACCCTTCTCAAAGTATGGCTTGAGCAAATCCCAAGCGCCCTTGAAGAAGTACTTTGCATTATTATCATCCGGAGAACCAGTAAAGAGTTCAATATTGAAAGGACCAGTTGCTCCCTTTTCAAGTCCAAGCTGATCAATAATGTACTTTGCTTCAAGCTCTCCAACCTTCTCAAGCTGGAAGGTTACATAGTAGTCTACAGCCTTGGTATTCATAATCAGACGATCGTATGCAATAACTTTTGCACCGGCTTCCTTAGCCTTCTCGACCGCAGGACCTACTGCAGTACCATCCTTAGCTGCCACAACAATGACCTTTGCATTGTTGTTAACCATATTTTCAATATCAGCATTTTGCTGAGCTGGCTTATCATCTGCAAAAGAAAGATTTACCTTATAACCTGCTTTTTCAAGCTTTGCCTTCAGGTTATTTCCATCCTTATTCCAACGCTCTTCAGACTTTGTAGGCATGGATACACCAATGACCGCACCCTTTTCTATGCCTGATGAACTATTTGATGAACCACCACGGGTTGATGAGCATGCACCCAATCCAACCATCATTGCAGCTGTGGCAACCAATGCCATAAGCTTCTTTGTAGTTCTCATTTCCTTCTCCTTCGTAGGAATGACGATATTGTGACGGATTATTCCGTCTTTTTTATCAACCGCGCTGTCTAGTCTAATTTATTGTGTTTAAGAAATCAACTCAACACGCACTATTTTGCTTTTTTGTGTTTTTATTTTTAATTCAATCATGGAAATATCGTGACATTTCGTGCTTTTATTAGCATTTTGTACATTCTTATGTTTATTCTTAAATGCATGGCAAATCAAATTTCAGGCTCTCAAACCTCGTTGCGCGAGGCAAATATGGCCATGCTTTTTGATGCCATCACTAAATACGGGGCAATGACTCAAGTTGAACTCGCCGAAGCTACAGGTCTTTCTACTGCAACTGTTTCCATTCTCGTTCGTCGTCTCGTGGATGATGGTCTTTTTACCACGACTGACACTATACGCAGTGGTCGCAGAGCAACTTTGGTTTCTATCGCTCGAAAAATGGGCATCGGTGTGGGTCTACATATAGGACGTAATCATCTATCCATATGCATTACAGATTTTTCTCAGAAGATTTTGGCTTACCACGACCGTCCTCTTCCTTACGGACATAAGCCTGATTCCACTCTTATTGAAGCTCTTCGCCTCATCCATGAAACAGTAGAATCCATAGCTGCTTCGATTGATGAAATTGTCGCTGTTATGATTTCCTTAGCAACTCCAATTGACTGGAAACATCAGCAAATAGGTGTTCGTGGAATTTTGCGCGATTGGGATGACACTGATATCATCGCGTATTTCAAAAAGTCTTTTCAATGCCCTATTTTCTTAGACAATGATGCTAATACCGCTGCGATTGCTGAATCAAAGCAAGGAGTTGGTATTGATTTCCCTAATTTTCTCTACGTTCAAGCCGGTGACGGAATAGGAGCTTCTCTGTTTATTAACGGTGCTTTATATCGTGGCTCTATGGGATTAGCTGGAGAAATTGGACACATTCAAGTTGATCCATTTGGCGATATTTGCGCATGCGGTAATAGAGGTTGTCTCGATACAGTTGTCAATGAACAACGCCTTACATCGGTTCTATCCTTTACCCATGGATCTATAACTCTCGATGATTTAATTCGAAAAGCTCAAGACGGAGATCCTGGATGTCGTCGCGTTATTTCTGATGCAGCTGTACGCGTAGGTACTGTAATCGCACAAACGTGTATTTCTATGGATCCGCAGTGCATTATTATCGGAGGAGATTTAAGTAAATCAGGAGATGCTTTCCTTGAACCATTACGTCAATCAATTCAACGTCTTCTTTTCCCTAATGCAGTAGCACCTATTAAAATTATGTCATCTACTATGCCAGACACTAATGTAACCCTAGGAGCTGCTTTAGCAGCTATAGAACTCGCATCCAACCAACCTCCAGTATCGGCACAATAATGCTATACTTATTTCCGTTACGTTTTCGAGGGCAAAGGTGACTTCATACAATGACAGTTAGTGCACACACACCATTACTTGAATTGAATCATATTTGTCTTAGTTTTGATTACATAGAAACGCTCAGCGACATTAACCTTACAATGAATGAGCATGAAGTTGTAGCTCTTGTAGGAGATAACGGCGCGGGAAAATCTACGCTATTAAAAACAATCGTAGGCGTTTATACACCAGATACTGGCTCTATTTGTTTACGCGGTGAAAATGTTTCCATTCCAAATATTAAAGCAGCAAGTGATTACGGAATTGCAGCAATATTCCAGGATTTAAGTTTTTGCAATAATCTCGATATCGCAGCAAATATCTTTCTTGGACAAGAAAAAACGTCACCATTTACCATTCGTAATGATTCATATATGCATGTCAAAGCTCGAGAAATTCTCTCTCGTCTTACATCCCCATTGAGCGCATTTCGATCTATGGAAGGCTTATCCACAGGGGAGAAACAAACTGTTGCTATTGCTCGTGCCATGCTTAATAATCCAGATATCATTCTTATGGATGAGCCTACGGCTTCTTTATCTGTTATTCAGACTGCTCAAGTTTTATCCTATATAAAAGAGCTTCGAAATCAAGGAAAATCAATACTTCTTGTATGCCATAATCTCCCTGACGTATTTGCTGTAGCAGATCGAATAGCAATTATGCGTCATGGAAAAATCGTTGCCATTCATCATACCCAAGAAACTACATATGAGCAGATTATTGCTGAAATTGCAGGGGCTAGACAAGTTAATAATGAATTTATTAATACAGAAAGTATTTCTGTATCACACAAGCTTATAGATCGATACAACTAATTCGTGACATTCAGTACAAGCAAGAATTTTTTTACAACATCAAGGAGGACACATGAACTTAGCCATGATCATTATCAGTGGAATCATTGGACTACTCGCTGGTATTTTATTTGGAGCTTTCCCACTTCGCACATCCTCTATGACTTCTAAACAGCAAAGCTATTCTTCTGCACTGAGTCTACTAACTTTCGGAATTTTTATCGTACTTATTCTTCTTAATTTAAATACTGAATCTTATGTTTTTATAGGAGCAGTTCTGATTGGATTTGGCGTAGCAAAAATTCCACCAATTCATAACCTCTTTGTCGAGAATTTTAAGATTTTTAAACCAAAAAAGAGCAGCAAAGAGAGAAAATAATTCTCAAACTTTGCCACTTTTATTATTTCATACACGAAAAATTACATGAAATTACTCAGCATAGAGTAATCATCACAGAGTAATCATCACAGTGATGGAGATTTTACACATTATTCTTCATCACTATTGTCATTATCATCCTCATCGCTCTCTCGTGTTTTCGTATACAAAGTCCACCCTTGATACCCTGTATAGCAAATAACAATTGCTATACAAGCTATGAAAATCAGACTTGACCAATGCATTATTGTGCCATCATGCACAAAAGATATAATGCTTTGAATTAGCCAGATATCGCACGCAAGGAAAGTAAGTAGATAAAGACGTGACTGCATTTTTTCATTCATATAGATAGTCTAACAAATAAGCCCACACTCTGTGCGGGCTTATTCTATATCTGTTCTTATCTAGTCACTGCTCAATTTAGTCGTCACCCAAAGTGACATGAATACCACCTACTAGTGAACTTACAATATTGTACAAAAATGCACCAATAGCAGCAAGCACAGTTCCTACAACGATTTCAAATACGCTAATAATCGTAAAGATAGAAATGACACGACCTAAGCTTATGAAGGAAGCGATATCAAAACCACCTGAACTTAAACCAGCGCTGGATACAATTGATGTTAGCGAATCAAAAATACCCGCTGCTTGCAAAACGAAGTACAAGAAAATAACCGCAACAAGCTGAATTAAAGCGGCTGCAATTAATAGCATGAAGGAAACTTTGGTTACCGACCATGGGTCAATCTGAGTCAAGCTAAGCTTCATACGACGTGCACGTGGTACGCTCTTCTTTTTCTCATTATGCTCATTATGAGCTGAGTCCTGGGAAGATTGTGTAGTGTGCATCTGAGTGCTCGTTGCTACACGACCAGATGAAACTGTAGGAGTTTCATGTGTTTCTTCTGAAGTTATGCTTGTAGTCTCGTTGTTTGTCGTCTTGACTACTTCGGTTTCATCACTCATGTGATTCCCTTTTCTCACGTAACCGCAGTGCCATGCGTATTGAAGCATATGCATGGCACATATTGGTTAATACATTAGCAAAGATTACTCTTATTCAGTAGCCGCAGCATTTTCTATTACCGCGTCTTCACTATCAGATGATGGGAGAGTTGTATTTTCGGACTCGTTAGTTGGAGTTTCATCAGATTCTTCATCCGATTCTTTTTCCTCATTACGAGCGATAGATACAATCTCATCGCCCTTATCTGGCTTAGCAAGAGTTACGCCTTGGGTAGTACGACCGGTTCGCTTAATTTCATCAACGTTGGATCGGATAACTTTTCCAGACTTCATAATTGCCATAATCTGGTCATCTTCTTCAACAACGACAGCTCCAACGAGTTCGCCACGACCTTCAACGAGGTTAATTGCTTTCACACCATAACCATTACGTCCCTGAAGTCGATACTCAGATAATGCTGTACGCTTAGCGAATCCTTCATTTGTAACGACAAGCAGGTCGGAATCAGAATCGGCAGGAACAACCGCCATACTCAGCAAGAAATCAGAGCCAGCTTCACCCTTAAACTTCATTGCCTGTACACCAGCAGTCTGTCGACCCATTGGACGCAATGTTTCGTCATCAGCTGCAAACTTTACCGACATGCCACCATGTGAAACAACAATGATTTCATCTTCACTATCGCACAAAGCAGCACCAATAAGCTCATCATAAACAGGGATCACATTACCATCGTCATCTGTTGTTGTAACACCCTCAAGTTCCATGAGTCGTACAGCAATCAAACCACCTTGGCGAGTGGAATCATACTCAGTAAGTCGAGTTTTCTTAATTTTTCCACTCTTGGTAGCAAGAACCAAATATTGAGCAGCTTCATAGTCTTTAATAGAAAGAATTTGCTGAATCTGTTCTTGTGGTCCGAGCTGCAAAAGATTTGCAATATGCTGTCCCTTAGAATCACGTGATCCCTCTGGCAATTCATATGCTTTCAGACGGTAAACACGTCCTTCATTAGTAAAGAAGAGTAACCAATTATGCGTTGATGTCGAGAAGAAATGATCTACAACGTCATCTTCACGAAGCTTCGCTCCCTTAATTCCCTTACCACCGCGATGCTGAGCACGATATTCATCTGCCTTAGTTCGCTTGATATATCCAGAATGTGTGACGGTTACTACGACATTTTCTTCAGCAATCAAATCTTCAACATTTACTTCACCGGAGAATGGAAGAATCTGAGTACGACGATCATCACCATACTTATCGATAATTTCATCCATTTCACTACCGACAATAGCACGACGACGATCAGGATTACTCAAAATATCGTTATAATCGGCAATCTTACGCATGAGTTCTTCATGCTCATCCAGGATCTTCTGACGTTCCAAAGCAGCAAGTCGACGAAGTTGCATTGCAAGAATTGCATCCGCTTGAATTTGATCAACATCAAGCAGTTCCATCAATCCAGTTCGTGCTTGATCTACATCAGGAGATCGACGAATTAATGCAATAACTTCCTCAATCATATCGAGGGCCTTCAAATAACCCTGCAAAATATGATCTCTCTCTTCAGCTTCGCGCTTCAAATACTCAGTACGACGATAAATAACATCGAGCTGATGATCGATCCAATGACGAATAAATGCATCAAGACTTAAAGTACGAGGTACACCATCTACCAAAGCGAGCATATTCGCGCCGAAGGTCTGCTGAAGCTGAGTATGCTTATACAGGTTATTCAGTACAACCTTAGGAACCGCATCACGCTTGAGCACAAGAACAAGGCGCTGACCTGTACGCCCAGAGGTCTCATCACGCATATCAGCGATACCCTGAATCTTGCCATCACGTACACCTTCACGGATTGAAGATGCAAGACGGTCAGGATTAACCTGATATGGAAGCTCAGTAACTACTAAGCACAAGCGTCCATTAATCTCTTCAGTATTGACAACAGCACGCATGGTTATGAGACCACGACCAGTACGATATGCCTGTTCAATACCATTATGACCAAGAATCGTTGCTCCAGTAGGGAAGTCGGGTCCCTTAATAATTGCAATTAAATTATTAAGTAATTCTTCCTTAGAAGCATCTGGATGATCTAATGCCCAATGAACACCCTGCGCCACCTCACGCATATTGTGAGGTGGAATATTGGTAGCCATACCTACTGCAATACCCGATGATCCATTGACTAAAAGATTTGGGAAACGACTTGGAAGTACAGTTGGTTCTTGAGTTTTTCCATCATAGTTTGGAACAAAATCAACTGTTTCCTTGTCGATATCGCGTACAAGTTCCATCGCTAATGGAGCCATACGGCACTCGGTATAACGCATAGCTGCTGCTGGATCATCACCAGGAGAACCAAAATTTCCCTGACCATCAACAAGCATATATCGCATGGACCAACTCTGTGCCATACGTACAAGAGTGTCATAGATAGCAGAATCACCGTGAGGGTGATACTTACCCATAACATCACCTACAACGCGCGAACATTTATTATATCCACGGTCTGGGCGATATCCACCGTCATACATTGCATAAACTACACGACGATGTACTGGCTTCATACCATCTCGAACATCTGGAAGTGCACGTTCAACGATAACAGATAGAGCATATGCAAGATACGATTCGCGCATTTCCTTTTGCAAATCAGTACGTTGCACACGATGACCCGCCATAAGACCTGGATCATCTGCTGTTGGCGCATTATTTTCTGGCGTTAATTCATCTGCCATTTTCTTTTACCTTTTATTTTTATCAACGTTTTTAATCAACACATAAAGTAATTCATTTAGAAATTACTTTTTAAGCATCAATAAATCGAGCATCATGAGCATTTCGCTGAATAAACAAACGTCGTGGCTCTACATCATCACCCATAAGCATAGAGAAGGTCTCATCAGCTTGTGCAGCATCTTCAATGTGAATTTGCTTCAATATACGCTGATGTGGATCCATAGTTGTTTCCCATAGCTCCTGATAAGACATCTCGCCAAGACCCTTGTAACGCTGAATACCTTCACCCTTTGGAAGCTGACGACCTGCAGCACGACCTGCTTCAAGTGCACGATCACGTTCTTCATCGGTATAAACAAAATCGTGATTGCCCTTCGTCCATTTCAGACGATACAGCGGTGGCATAGCTACATATACATATCCAGCATTGATAAGTGGACGCATATATCTAAACATTAAGGTCAAATTCAATGTTGCAATATGAGCACCATCGACATCAGCATCGGCCATAATAATAATCTTGTGGTAGCGAACCTTATTAATATCAAATTCTTCGCCATATCCGCCACCGATAGCGGTAATTAATGATTCAATCGTATCCGACTTCATCATTCGATCAAGGCTTGCACGTTCAGTATTCAAAATCTTACCGCGCAAAGGCAAAATTGCCTGAGTAATTGGATTACGACCCTGAATTGCTGAACCACCTGCAGAATCACCCTCAACGATAAAGAGCTCGCATTCTTCAGGATTATTTGACTGACAATCCTTAAGCTTGTCTGGCATACCAGCGGATTCAAAAATAGACTTGCGTCGAGTATTTTCACGTGCTTTCTTCGCAGCAAGACGTGCACGAGCAGCCTCTTGTCCCTTCTGAACAATCATCTTGGCTTCTTGAGGATGCTCACCGAGCCAATCCGATAACTTTTCAGTTACTACACGCTGCACGAAGGTTTTTGCTTCAGAATTACCAAGCTTTGTTTTAGTCTGTCCTTCAAACTGAGGAACAGTAAGCTTAACGGAGATGACAGCGGTCAAACCTTCACGTACATCATCACCAGAAAGATTCTCATCTTTTTCTTTTAATAATCCTTTTTCGCGTGCATACCGGTTGATTAAACCTGTTAAAGCAGCACGGAAGCCTTCCTCATGAGTACCACCCTCTGTTGTGGTAATCGTGTTTGCAAAGGAATGAATAGATTCAGAATATGCTCGAGTCCATTGCATAGCAATTTCTGCTGAGATACCCATAGTTAAATCTTCTGATGCGAAGTCAATAACTTCTTCTTCAACAGGAGCTGTTTTCTTGGTCTTTACCAAGTATTCCACGTAATCCTTAATACCATTTGGATACATGTATGTCACTGTTTGATGTTGTGGATTCTCAGAAGAATTCTCATCAGCAATCTCATCACCGGCATTGTCAAAGGTACGTTCATCTGTAAGGCTAATCTTCAAGCCCTTGTTCAAGAATGCCATCTGCTGGAAACGAGCACGCAAAGTCTCAAAGTCATACTCAGTAACTTCGAAGATAGCTGGATCTGCCCAGAATGTAACCGAAGTACCAGTCTCCTCATTGTCTTCAAGAGCACGTCCTTGAATCAATGGGGTAACAGAATGCTGATTCTCAAAATTCTGAGTCCAGTAATAGCCCTGACGACGAACTTCTACATCAATCCGTGTAGACAGAGCATTCACGACAGAAATACCTACACCGTGCAAACCACCGGATACAGCATAGCCGCCGCCACCAAACTTTCCACCAGCATGAAGCTTAGTCAAAACGACTTCTACACCGGATTTTCCTTCTCCAGGAACTTCATCGACTGGAATACCGCGTCCATTATCAACAACGCGAATACCATTATCAGGCAAAATTGTCACTTCAATATGTGATGCATATCCTGCTAATGCTTCATCAACAGAATTATCAACAATTTCATATACCAAATGATGCAATCCACGTGGACCAGTCGAACCAATATACATACCTGGACGCACACGCACAGCTTCAAGTCCCTCAAGAACCTTCAAATCACTTGCATCATAGTGCTCAGGGGACATTGTGTCATCGAGTTGAACGGAATTATTTGTATCGTCCGCCACTGACGTTCCTTCCCTATTCATAAAAATAAACCTCGTTTTCATTTTCGAGGTTTATTTCACTCCTATTTACGCTAAAAACCAAAATAACGGGTCTTAAACGCATTTTTACTATTTAGTAATAGGGTACCAAAATATAGGGACACTTCCCATAGAAAGGGCGTTAATATCTTTTTCTTTTAAAAGGTTCAGGTTGAGGTCCAATTATGCGTATTTGTTGAACTTCTATCGATTTAATATGTTCATGAATTTTTTGAATAATGACTTCTTTCATATATTCAAGTTGTGTAGCCCACGCGGGTGAGCTGACAAAAATGGTAAGCTCTCCCGCATTAAGACGTCCCACACGAGAATTTTGTGCGATTGCTTCGCCGACAATGAGATGCCAATCCTCATGAAGTCTCGTAACCGCCATCCGAGTCTTCCATAGTGGATTATTCGTTATAGTAGCTAAAATCTCGCCGAATTCTGACCAGTCACGTCCTTTTTGTCCAAAACTTTGAGCAGCGAGCTGATTTCTCTCGTCGTAGCTACGCTTCTGTATAAATTGGTGAGCATAGGGTTCAAAAATACTCTGTGCTAAAGCATCATGATCCATATTAAAGCGTTCTGATATTGGTTTATTCATGAACATCTCCACGTTCATATGAAGAACTCATAAATTCATCAAGCGAAGGCACATTATCTATTACAGTTTCAAAATCTTTTAGCTTCTGTACATCAACAAAATGAACACTGTCGTGTGTTTTCTGATTTAATAATTCTTGCGGTACATCTTCTCGAGCAGCAACTGTAATAAGTACTTGATCTATCGAAGAAGCAAATTCAATAATTTGCGATCTTCGACTATTATCAAGCTGCGCAAATACATCATCCAATATAAGTATTGGCTTCATTTCACTTTCTTGAGAAATAACCTCATACAGAGCCATTTTAAGAGCCAGAGCAATACTCCATATTTCTCCATTAGAAGCATATTCTTTAGCGTTCATATTATTAAGAAGAAATTCGACATCATCGCGGTGTGGGCCAATCAAATTTCTCCCTTGAGCAACTTCACCATCAAATAAGCGTTGATAATGATCGATAACCTCATCATATGGATCTTTATCACGGTATATTTCATCATACGAAGGACGATAATTAATCGTAATATCGTTATGTTCACCCGCAATATGCTTGTAAATGCGTGTAAAAGGTTCAGAAATCTTGTTAATAACATCTAAACGAGCGCGCGTAATGGAAATACCTGCTTGAGCAAGTTGCGTCGTCCAAATTTCTAGTCCAGTAAATAAATCATTCATACTGTCTACTGAAGAATTGCTCAGACGTGCAGTTGCAACGTTCTTTAATAATGCCACACGTTGTTTAGCAATATGTGAGTATCGCTGCAAAAGATCATAATATCCAGGAATGAGTGCAATTGCCGCTGTATCCAAAAAACGTCGACGAATACTCGGATCAGAAGATACAAGTTGTTGATCTTCAGGGGCAAAAGTAACGCTCGGAATATGACCTATAATATCGCGGTGATATTGAGATTTACCATTATTAACGCGTATTCTGTGACCGCCACGAGATGACAGAGTCAAAGAATAATTAGTCAGATTATTTTCTTGAATACTATTCTCAACAATATTAGCTCGGATATAACTTGTCGTATGTCCTGCTTGAATCAATGGCTTTGCAGAATTCGCGCGATGTGTAATTCCTGCTGACAAAAATTCTATTGCTTCAACAATATTAGTTTTACCTAATCCATTACTGCCATAAAATATGGTAATTCCAGGATCAATGTCGATAATGCATTGATCCCAGGAACGAAAATGGTCAAGAGCAAGCCTTGAAATATACATTAATCAATAAAACGCATAGGAACAAGTAAATAGCGATAATCAAGTGATTCATCACCATCAAGTTCCTGCTGTCCATTAAATTCTACTGCTCGAGCTGCATTAACCATCTTCATACGAACGTATGGCTCATCAATTGCGCTCAGTCCTTCTTTAAGATAAGACGGATTAAAAGCTACAGTAATTGGTTCGCCGTCAAGCTGAGCTTCAATAGTTTCTTTAGCCTGAGATTCATCAGCATTTCCTGCAGATAGCTGAACTTCATTTTCACTAAAGACCATACGAATTGGCGCATTTTTTTCTGCTACAAGAGCTACACGAGTAATAGCGCTAATTAATTCATTGCGATTAATTAATGCATGAATAGGATATTCATCTACGAATAGTCGATCAACCGCAGGGAATTCTCCATCAATAAGCTGAGCAGTGGATTGACGACCGGCATTAGAGAAGCTTAATAATGTAGGCTTTTCTGAATCATAACCTAGAACTACATTACTTGTGGTATCAATGCTTCGCGAAATATCACGGAGTACGCCGCCATCAATGAGCAATGTACCAGAAAAATCAGGATGTGAAGGTGTCCATGAGAAACTTGTACGTGCAAGACGGAAGCGATCAGTAGAAGTCATAACGACTTTATCGTTATCAATACTAATGCGAATGCCTTTAAGAACGACACGATTTTCTTCACGGGCAACTGCAACAGCTGTCTTAGCAATTGCACGTGAGAACGTATCAGCATCGACTTGTCCTAGATCAGCAGGTATTTCAGGTAGCTGTGGATAATCACCCTCAGGCATAAGTTGCAAGGAGAAGTTTGATTTTCCTCCAGAAATTGAAATACGTGAATTGTTAGTTTGGAGAGAAATTTTTCCTTGAGGAAGAGCTTTTGCAATGTCTGCAAGTAAACGACCAAGAACTACAACCGTACCTGGTTCATCTACACCTGCCTCGATATGATGACGAGCTGACTTTTCATAGTCAAAAGTAGACAGTGACAAAATGCCGTCAGCAGCTTCAAGTTTTATTCCAGCTAAAATTGGTGTTGCTGGACGAGATGGAAGAATACGCGTTGCCCAAGCAACTGCATCAGAGAAAGCTGCAGAATCAACTTCAATTTTCATAATGTCTCCTACGGTTAATCTAAAGATTTATTGTAGCCGAAAAAATTAACTTTTTGTGCAACTTATTTCTGTAAGTTTTTTATGATTACGATTATTTAGAGATAAATAAGATAGTAGTAATAATAAGCACTGTGGAAAAGTGGATAATGAGCTTTTTCTGAGAGTTTGCAAGGTTTAAGAGCAGATAACGTTATGTGGATAACATGCTAAAAAATTGTGGATAAGTATGCTAGTTATGCACATGGTTCAGATACCCTTGAAATTATTAACATTTAGAGGATGCTTGTACACGAATTATGAACGGGTTATACACGGGTTTTTACGCATAATGTGAATAGTATTGTGGATAACTTTCATTAAAAATATTTTTTCTGTCGGCGTTTTGCTTCCATTTTTGATACGTAAATATACGTGAATAAAGCGAAATACAGTATGATGAGCTCATACAATTGTGCCCAGCAGGTCATATCACGTATCCTGCTGGACACATCAACTATTCAATGAGATTATTAATGTCACTGTTAGATTAACAACGCACAAAATTAACTATTAAAAGTACGATTTTGCTTGAGCTGCGTTGTCAAATCATTAACAGCGTTATAAGTTTCTGGCATTTCCTGCATCTCGGAAGAAATTTTTCGGCACGCATGCATTACAGTAGAGTGATCTCTTCCGCCAAATGTCGCGCCAATATCAACAAGAGACATCGATGTAAGTTCTCGAGATAAGTACATAGCAACTTGGCGTGCTTGTGCAACATTTTTTGTACGAGATGATCCTACAATATCCTCAAACGTGAGCTTATAATATTGTGCAACGAATGTAATAATATTCGTCGGAGTAATCTCTACAGTAGAGTTCGCAAAATCCTTGAGTGTCTGCTCAGCAAGATTCTTCGTAATAATTTGATTACTCAAACTTGCCATAGCAGATACACGAGTAAGAGCACCTTCGAGTACTCGAACATTATCAGTAACTTTTTCAGCGATTAGATTTAACACATCCATTGGTATATCGATGTGTTGTGCCTTTGCTTTCATACGCAAAATTGCTACACGAAGTTCATGAGAAGGTGGATCAATACTTACTGATAATCCTTGGCTAAATCGTGAAATCAAGCGGTCAGGAAGACCTTTAAGATTTTTTGGAGGCACATCAGAAGCTAAAACAATCTGCTTGCCTTGTTCATATAATTCATTAAAAGTGTTAAAGAATGCTTCGACGGTGGTATCGCGTCCAGCAATAAATTGGACATCATCAACGAGCAGAATATCTACACCGCGATATCTTCTGTTAAATTCCACCATTTCCGCGCGACGGCTACTTGCATTATTACCTAAAGCAATAACCAACTCGTTTGTAAATTCCTCTGAATTGGTATATCGAACTTTTAGACGTGGGTTAATAAGAAGAGCCTGATTTCCAATTGCATTAAGAAGATGAGTTTTACCAAGCCCGGAACCGCCATATATAAAGAGTGGATTGTATTCAAGGCCAGGTCGTTCTGCAGCAGCAAAAGCGATACTTTTCGCGAACTGATTTGACTCACCTGGAACGAAATTATCAAAACGAGCATTCTTATTAAGATGAGTAACTTCGTCGCGTGTATTCATTGGCATACCAAGACTTGGCGCCGCAATAACATCGGATTCTAAAGTATTACCATGCGTAATGTCTTCAGAAGAGTGGGTTGGTGAAATGACAGCATCTCGTGTACCAATAGCTGATGAATTATTAATGACAGATTCCTGAGTTGGAGGTGCAGCTGCAACTGGTACAGAAGGCACTTGTACAACTGGTTGTGGCATTTGTACAGGAATCTGAGAAGTACTTGTTCCTTCATTTTGCGTAAGAATTTGTGGATCAATCTGGACAACATATGTCATTGGTTGACCAGTAACTTGAGAAAAAGTTTGAGTGAGTGCAGTATGTAGTTTTTTCTCTATTACAGTTCGCGTTGATTCGCTAGAAACAGTGAGGACAACCATTGTCCCAAAAATATTTGTGGCTTTAATATCGTTAAGACATGCTACTTCGCGAAGTGTTAAATCGAGAGGTTGATCAAGCAGTAATTGGTATGCCTGATTCCACACTTCACCAGCGTTAGTCATGTCAGCCATCGATACCCCTCTTATATACGTCTATGAAACAATAAAATTTGAATACCGTATTGATATACAGTACTCAAATTTTGACCTTATCTATTTATACACCGACTTAAGCAAGTTATCCACAGTCAAGCGTGTTGTAATTACACAAATGTGAATAACAAGCATGTAATTTGTGGATAAGTGAATAAAGTTTTCCACAGAGTTATCGACATATTCACAAGGAAATGAGTGGATAACTACATGCGTGTAATTTTATTTGTGGATTGTGAAGATGGGTTTTCAACATAGGTGCATAATCTGTGGATAACCTGTGGATTTTGCGTGGACAACGCTGAAATGATTGAGAAAACTTGCCTCAGTACAGGGTTTCAAGTAATCTTGTAGAGATTGACTTAAAGGAAGCCGTGAAAGACACGGCAACATATGGGAGCGTTAAATTATGAAGCGTACATTCCAGCCAAACAACCGTCGTCGTCATATGAAGCACGGTTTCCGTTTGCGCATGCGTACCCGTTCGGGTCGCGCTGTTATTAATCGTCGTCGTGCAAAGGGTCGTAAGTCCCTTTCTGCATAACCCAAGCGTGAATTAAGCGCCTGACGGTGGAGCGGTTAAAAAGTCATAAGGACTTTACTGCTGTATTAAAGAAGCGTACAAAGGTTTCTTATAAAGATATAGTCGTTCATTTTGCGGTAACTTCTTATCCAGAAGATAACAAGCAAATGGACGACTTAGTCAGTTCTAAAGGGAGAAATCGCTTAGGACTAGCAGTGACGAAGTCTGTAGGAAATGCGGTTAAGCGCAATGCGGTTAAGCGCCGTTTTCGTGTACTCGCTCGCCGATATGAGAATGTTTTACCGCAAGGGTATAGCGTAGATATTGTGATGCGTGCTAAGCCTCATTGCTATAGTGCAGCTTTTGATGATCTTGATCAACAGGTTAATAAAAGTTTACACAAGATAGCTGAGTTAATTATTGCTTCTGAACTTAGGAAATAATATGAGCTTAGCAAGTAAAGGATTAATCTCTCTCATAGAGTGGTATCGCATTCATATTTCTGCTAATACAGCACCTACATGTAAGTATTATCCCACTTGCTCTACCTATGCTCTAACAGCTGTAGAACGTTTCGGCGCTATAAGAGGCGCGATACTCACTATTCTTCGTCTTTTGCGATGCAGGCCATGGTCACGTGGCGGTATCGATGATGTACCAGAAAAATTTTCGGTGTTCTATAGATTTTCATGGTCTAGTGCACATGAGGAACCTAGTATAGAACCTAAATATCATCCTTTCGAAAAGGAAACACAAGCATGAATCTCGATCAAGGTTTCTTCGGATTTATTTATAGAATTCTTTATCCGCTTGAGTGGTTAATGACACAGCTCATGGTTATTTATCACCGTATTTTTGAATTCTTAGGAATGAGCTCTGGTCCAGGTTTTGCTTGGGTATTGTCAATTATCTTCTTGACAATTACCGTTCGACTTGTCATCTTGCCATTCTTCGTACGTCAGATGACATCCATGAGTCGTATGCAGGCTCTTCAGCCACAAATGCAGAAAATTCAGAACAAATACAAGGGTAAGACAGATGCAGCTTCACGTGAAGCACAAAGTCGCGAAACGATGAAGCTGTATCAAGACAATAATGTTAATCCTATGGGTTCATGCGTTCCGGCCCTTATTCAGGGTCCTGTCTTTATGGCTTTGTTCTATATTCTGTCTGCGATTCAACCAATTGCTGAAGGTAAACGTGCTGATTTAGGTGGATTTACCAAGGAAATTGCTCAGCAGATCATGCATACTGAGGTATTTGGTACCCGAATTTCTTTGAATTTTGGTAGTGCTTCAGGTACCGGAAAAGTAATTATTGGTCTCTTCGTAGCATACATGTGTATTACTATGTTCCTCTCACAGTATTACAGCTTGCGTCGTAATATGCCTAAGGAATCAATTGGTACACAGCAATACAATACTCAGCGCATTATGGCGTTCATCTTCCCAGTAATGTATATCTTCTCAGGTATTGCATTCCCATTTGCAGTACTGGTTTACTGGGCTACAAATAACACGTGGACTCTTGTTCAGATGATTTTCCAAATCGAAAACTTCCCAACTCCAGGATCAGCTGCTTTTGAATCAAAGAAGAAGCGTGATTATAAGCGCGAAGCTGACCGCCGTGAGCGTCTTGGACTTCCAACAATTGAAGAGGAAGAATTGCAGAAGGCAAAAGAAGAGGCTGAGGTTATTAAGAAAAATGGTGGTAATCAGCGTCAACAACCTTCACGCAAAAAGAACAAGCGATAATGTTTCACGTGAAACATGTCACGCATAAATACTCATACAGCGCTAAACTGAAAGTAATGTAAGGAGCATTATGGATCAGAACACTGAAGTAGATCGCGAACAGCTCAATGAAGAAGCTGATATCGCAGCTGATTACCTTGAGGGGTTACTCGATATCGTTGATTATGAAGGCGATATTGAGATGGGAATTCGTCAAGGTCACCCAGTTGTGCAAATTGTCGCGGATGATGATACTGATATTCGTAACCTCATTGGTCGCGATGGTCAAGTAGTTAATGCATTGCAGCTTTTAACTCGTTTGGCCGTGCAGCAGTCCACAGGTGAGAGGTCGCGAATTATCGTTGATATTGATGGCTATCTCAAGAAGAAGCGAGATCGTATCGTCTCGCTAACCCTTGATGCTGTTCAAGAAGTTCTTGAAACAGGAGAGCCAGTAAATCTTCAACCAATGAATTCTTATGAACGAAAGATTGTTCATGATGTAGTTCGTGAGGAAGGTTTGAAGTCCCGCTCTCATGGAGTAGATCCAAAGCGTTATGTAACCGTATATCAAAAGCAAAATTCAGAGGAATTGAATGAATCTGTAGCTACCGATAATGGTGACGATGCTATGGAAGAGTACGATGACTGACGTTCTTTCTTCTTCTCCGATTCCTGAGCAAGTACTAGGTGAATCGTATGAGAAACTCGCTCTTTTTCATGAAAAATTAGAGAGAGAAGGTGAATTGCGCGGAATTATCGGTCCTCGTGATGTAGATATAATTTGGGAACGACACATTCTTAATTCGGCTGCTCTTGTACCATTCATTAAGAAAGAAATTAATTCTTTGGAAATACTGAAACCAATTATTGGTGATATCGGTAGTGGTGGCGGATTCCCAGGAATTATCATTGGTACATGTTTGAGTGATATTGATGTATATCTTGTTGAGCCAATGGAACGTCGTATAGAATGGTTGAACGAGGTTGTTGCTGAGTTGAATTTGACGAATGTTCACGTTATCAGAGCAAGAGCGCAAGAAGTTATTCCAGGAAAAGAAAGTAATGACGTTAAACGCTTTCTTCCTAAAAACTACCGTGGATTTGACATAGTTACATGTAGGGCCGTGGCTCCAATGACAAAACTTACCGGGATGGTTTTTCCTCTTATAACATCAGGTGGAAAACTAGTTGCTTTGAAAGGCAGAAGTGTTGATACTGAGCTAGAAAAAGCGGCAAAAGAAATGAAGAAGTATCATGCTGTCTCACCACATATTTTTGATGCTCCTGTTGCGCAAGGATTGGAATCTACTCGGGTTCTTGTCGTAAATAAGTCTAGTAAGAAATAAACGGAGGTAAAAATGAGCGATGTTTCACGTGAAACATTACATGATGATAATCCTCAGTTTGAAACTGCTACTGATGTAATTCAGCGTATTTTTAAGAATTCATCAGACGGTTCCTCCGTGGGAATGGCGATTGCTGATGAGAAAAAGAGGTTAAATCAACTTTCACAGCAAAAATTTAATAAGCCGCAATCCACTCGATTTATCGCCGTAGCAAATCAAAAAGGTGGTGTGGGTAAGACTACATCATCAGTTAATCTTGCTGCAGCATTTGCTGAATCAGGGATGAATGTTCTTGTTTTAGATATGGATCCTCAGGGAAATGCTTCTACTGCGTTGGGTGCTGAGCATGGATCTGGTATTCTCTCTTTATATGATGTTATAGAGGGACGTGCAGAAATTTCTGAAGCAATTCAAGTGTGTCCAGATTTTGAAAATTTAGATATAGTACCCTCTAATATCGATTTATCTGGAGCTGAACTCGAAATCGCACAGCTCGACAACCGTGTATATTTACTCAGAGACAGTCTACGTGAATTTATTAGTACAAGTCATAAACATTATGATTATGTCATTATAGATTGTCCACCAAGTTTAGGTTTGCTGGTATTAAATTCGCTATGTGCTGTACATGAAGTAGTTATTCCAATTCAGGCAGAGTATTATGCATTGGAGGGCTTGGGACAACTTTTAAGAACTATTCAATTAGTTCAAAAAGGGATGAATAGGGAACTTGTTATTTCAGCCATACTTATTACGATGTATGATAAGCGAACGTTGTTAAGCCAAGAAGTCTACCAAGAAGTCGAACAACATTATGCATCGTTGCTTTTAAAAACCACAATTCCGCGTTCTGTACGCATTTCTGAAGCACCGAGTTTCGCTCAATCTGTTATAGCATATGATCCCCGCGGTTTGGGAGCAATTGCATATCGAGAAGCTGCGTTAGAAATTAATAAAAAAAGTACGAATATTTTCAATCTTTTAGATCGCTTGAAGAAGGAGTAATAAAATGCCAGGACGTTCTCGACTTGGAAAAGGCCTTGGAGCACTCTTCCCAACGATTAATGATGAAGGTTTAACGGAAGATGTTTCACGTGAAACATTAGAAGAGGATTTATCTGTGGAAGAAAAGAATAAGAAGCCACAGGCTCAAAAGAGTAAGAAAAAATCTTCTCGTGCTACCATGCCTAGTGTTGAAATCTCTTCCCCGTATAGCGATGAGGAAGAGCGCCCTGAAATCCCGTCTTTGGAAAATTCAATTCCACGGTATGAATCAACTGCAGCATTAGATGCATTACTTTCTTCGACAGAAGGTGCGAGTGTTATTTCAGGACTAAAGCCAGTGCATGGGGCATATCTTACTGAAATTAAACTTGATGATATCGTAGCGAATGAACATCAGCCTCGCCAAATTTTTGATGAAGATGATTTATTAGAACTTTCTAATTCCATCAAGGAAGTCGGTGTTCTTCAGCCAATCGTTGTTCGTGAAGTAGATTCAAATACTCATGACGGTCATCATTACGAACTCATTATGGGTGAGCGTCGTACACGTGCAAGTCGCTTAGCGGGATTAGAAAAAATTCCTGCGATAGTTAAAACCACTGATGATACTGAGATGTTACGTGATGCATTGCTTGAAAATCTTCATCGCGTAGCTCTTAATCCTTTGGAGGAAGCAGCAGCATATCAGCAGATGCTCAAAGAATTTGGATTAACGCAAGAGCAGCTCGCTCAAAGTGTGTCAAAATCTCGACCACAAATTACGAATACTTTGCGACTACTTCAATTACCTGGATCTGTACAGAAAAAGGTTGCTGCTGGAGTTCTTTCGGCTGGTCATGCTCGAGCTCTTCTCTCGTTAGAATCAGCGGAGGATATGGAATCATTAGCAAATAGAATTATTGCGGAAGGTTTGTCTGTACGCAGTACTGAAGAGTTAGTGGCAATGAAAAATGGTACAGGTGAGAAGAAAAAGACTCGAGCTGTACGTGTAAACCCTTGGGAAAATTCCGATTTAGTAATGCGACTAGAAAATCGATTTGATACACGAGTAGCGATTAAAGGTACAGCTAAGCGTGGTCGAATCGAGATTACGTTCACATCACAAGAAGACTTGGATAGAATTTTGAATGTACTTAATCAAGAAAATTCTTCCACATCTGATGGTTGGATGTAAGAAGAAATAATAATGTTTATATAGTAATAGGGCGGACATCTACATCCGCCCTATTCTATCTGTATGGAAAATATTTGTATTAAAGTACTACAACATGTTTACCTACGAATTTACCAGATTCGAGGTTAATATGTGCCTGGCTAACTTCTTCTAGTCCATGATAAGTATGCGCTATTGGAATCTTTATTTCTCCCTGTTCGATTTTTTGTAAGATATCGTTCAGTGCTTGCGCAGGCAGATCTCTTACTTCTCCAGCATAGCTTGTGAGATATTTTCCTTGAGGAATCATAAATGGAGAAAATTCCTTCACTGTCCAGGAACCAGAAAGCGCTCCAGTGAAGCATGCATAACCGCCATCTTTTAAGAAACTCATATCTTGATGAAGTGTTGTCATACCTACTAATTCGAGAACTTTATCTACACCATCAGGAGCAATATCGTATATGGTTTCCTCGAGTGAGCTGTCATCAAGTACAGGGTAATCACAACCATAGTCTCGCAAATCCTGCAATTTAGTCTGAGATCGAGTAGTTGCTATAACAGTTGCTCCCATAGAATGTGCTAATGCAATGGACATGAGACCAACAGTGGAGCTACCACCACGAATTAAAATTGTATCATCAGCTTTAATTCGTAAACCTGAATGTAAAGACCCGTATGAGGTTTGTGTCATTTCAGGAATCGCGCCTAGAATTGACCAATCAAGAGAGGAATCAAATGGAATAAGTAAATCTTCACGAACTAGAGTGTACTGTGCATATGATCCATCAGTCTGACGACCAAGACCACCCATCATTGTTGCGACTTTCTGCCCAACTGACAAGGTGCTGCCTTCGGCTACCTGAGCAATTTCGCCAACTCCCTCAATTCCAAGAATGCGTGGGAAGGTAAAATCAGGAGAAGATTCTCCTTTTCTGCTTGTAACTTCAGACTCATTAACTCCAAATGCACGAATTTTAATAAGAGCGTATCCAGGTTTAACTTGTGGAATAGGTACTTCAACAGGGATCAATTCCTCGGGATTGCATGGTTGAGTTAATTGAATAGCTTTCATTGTCTGAGTGGTCATGGTTATCCTTTCGTTAGCATTATTGTCCGCTATGACGTTACGTTATAGTCAAGGTGGCGTGTCATATTTTTTCAGTGGTGCTATGTGTTTCAGAATCTGTCGAATGATGCTGTTTCCAATTAGTAATGTACTGCAGTCTTTCTTTAAAACGCTTTTCATTCCCCTCATCTGTAGGGTGATAATAGCTATGGCCTACGAGATTATCGGGCATAGTTTGCATATCAGTGAGTTTATCTTCATAAAAATGAGCCAACTGATAACCCTTTCCATAACCAATATTCTTCATAAGTTTCGTTGTCGCATTTCGAAGATGAAGAGGAACTGGTTCGTTCATAGTATTCTTCACATCACGTATTGCATTTATACGAGCTTTATAGACTGAATTTGATTTTGGAGCGAGTGATAAATAAATCACTGCTTCAGTCAGATGAACATCACACTCGGGAACTCCAAGAAATTGGCAGGCTTGATACACCTGAATGGCAAGAGTTAAAGCATGAGTATCAGCTAGGCCGATATCTTCACTTGCAAAACGAACAAGTCGTCTTGCAATATACAAAGGATCTTCACCTCCATCAAGCATTCGGCTCATCCAATACACTGCGGCATCAGGATCGCTGTTCCTCATAGACTTATGAAGAGCAGAAATAATATTATAATGTTCTTCGCCAGTCTTATCGTAGAGTAGCATTTTCTTGTCGAGTAAATCAGATAAAACATTCTCATCAATAGTAATGGTATGTGCATGCTGATGTCCATTACGTACTGCAAGTTCTAAAGTATTGAGAGCTGTGCGAGCATCGCCATTTGCATAAACTGCAATGGTTGTTAATATGTCATCTGAAATGGAGACGGTTGTAGGAAAAACATCAGTATCGTTAAGAACATGATTAAGTAGGTGGACGAGATCATCGGCCTGTAACTGATTGAGAACGAATACCTTACAGCGTGACAAGAGAGCACTATTTACTTCAAATGACGGATTTTCTGTCGTAGCTCCGATGAGAATTATGCTTCCTTTTTCTACGAACGGTAGGAATGCATCTTGTTGAGCCTTGTTAAAACGATGAATTTCATCAATAAAAACTATAGTGCGTGAGCCCAGCTGACGATTATCTTCCGCCTCTTGCATAATAGTTCGAATTTCCTTGATACCTGAAGTTACTGCGGAAAAAGTGATGAACGTGGATTGTGTTTGATGCGCGATAATATTAGCCAAAGTTGTTTTTCCGACGCCCGGAGGTCCCCAAAATATCATCGAGGATAGCTGACCTTGCTCAATCATTGTTCGCAGAATTTTACCGTCACCGATAAGATGTTGCTGTCCAAAGAAGTCATCAAAACTTTTCGGACGTACTCTAGAGGCAAGTGGTTGTGTTGAATCGTTAATATTGTCAAAAAGAGTTGGCATGATGTCCTGTATTTTTCTTTTTATTTTTCTTTTTATTTTTCTTTAATTTGGTACATTAAAATTTGATCGCGAGATGAACCGTTGCTAATTAAGGTATTTTGCGCATTTAATTGCCGTAGATAGTTATGAGTAAGCAGTTGATGTTCTTTCGAAAAATTCGTAAGCTTTTCGAGCCCGTCCATAATACCTTTTTCAGAAGTATGAACCTTAATTGCGATATATCGGCCTGCTGGCTTTTCGATTTTCGTTACGACATTATGAGGTTCAAATGGGACAGTCTCTTTTATAAAGCGGAATTCTGATGTCATATATTTTGTGTAATGAGAAAGTGATAGATGAGTAATAAAGCCAGATTGGCTTGGAATTTGATGTATAAATTCTCCTAGATTATCCATAAATTGAGTATATATACGCGCAATCTCGTCAGGAGTACAATCAACTTTGAGATCAGTGCACCAATATTCTTGCTTATCACAATATATTTCCGTTACTTCTTCCGTGGATAAATCGGTATCATGTTCAGCAGTGGTGGATTTAAGGGTAAGTAACTCGTTCAGAAGTTTCAATCGCTTGATTTCGTCTTGTATCTTCGTTTGATAAATCTTCATATAAGAGTCATACTCGTGCGGTGATGAATTAAGTAATTGCTGAATTTCCTGTAACGATAATCCAAGTTGACGAAGTCCTGAGATAATCTCGAATTGATAAATTTGATCGGCATCATAGTATCGGTAACCGTTATCTTCAATAATTGATGGGGAAAAAATTCCTTTTTCATCGTAAAATAATAGTGTTCGCCGTGTTGTATGTGCGAGCTTAGCAAATTCTGATATTTTGAGCATTACATTCCTTCACTTTTAATTACAACAATTCTAAACTATTACCTAACGTCATAGTCAATATAAAGGTGTGTTACGTGTAAAAGCAAAGTTATCTGTAAAAAAAGTGCAGTCCTCAAAAATGAGAACCGCACTCTATAAATATCTTCGATATAGATTAATGCTCCATTAAATACGCTTGAGCATCTAATGCAGCTTGGCACCCAGCACCTGCGGCGACAATTGCCTGACGATAAACCTTGTCTACTGCATCGCCAGCTGCGAATACGCCTGGAACTGATGTTTGAGTTCCTTTACCCGAAGGAACTATATATCCTTCGTTATCGAGCTCAACAGAGCCCTTCAAGAAATCTGATTGAGGTATATGGCCGATTGCAATGAAAAGACCCTTTACGGACATGGTCGATTCTGAACCATCGACTGTATTACGAAGCTTAATAGATTGAACTCCATTGTCATCGTTGCCGAGAACTTCAGTTACTTCGGTATTCGTAATTATAGTAATCTTTTCATTATTCTTAGCTCTTTCAAGCATAACTTTTGATGCACGGAAATTCTCACTACGATGAATAAGAGTTACAGAAGAGCCATAGCGTGATAAGAAATCAGCTTCTTCCATAGCCGAGTCACCACCGCCTACAACTACAATTGGTTGATCCTTAAAGAAGAATCCATCACATGTGGCACAGTATGAAACACCGCGACCTGAGAATTCTTCTTCTCCAGGGATGTCCAAATGACGATAGGATGCTCCTGTTGCGATGATGACAGTCCTGGCCTCATATGTTTCGCCCATATCCGTCGTTACGATTTTCGTATCACCACTAAAATCTACTGAGACGACATCGTCGTATTCAACTTCTGCGCCAAACTTTTCAGCTTGCTCGCGCATATTGTCCATTAAATCAGGTCCCATGATTCCTTCTGGAAAACCTGGGAAATTTTCTACTTCAGTAGTATTAATAAGCTGACCGCCAGGAGCAAGTGCGCCAGCAATGACGAGTGGTTTATATCCTGCTCGTGCTAAATACAAAGCTGCGGTATATCCGGCTGGTCCTGAGCCAATGACGATGGCGTTACGAACAGTCATCTTATCTCCTGTACATCTTAAATTCGTAAAATATGAACTATGCTATATGCCATAACATTACATGAGCGAACACTATTCCGCGTTCGCTCATGGTGTGATATTTCTTACTCTTGTATGTGATTCTGCATGTGAATCTGAGTAGAACTTTTACAGTGAGCTCTTCTCATGCGGTACATTACGGTTCTGACTGAGAACGGATTCGACAATGCGTGAATATAAGTCGCCCAAATTAAAACCTGCAGCTACTGCTTGACGAGGAAGAATTGACACGTCGGTCATTCCAGGTGTTACATTTGCTTCTAGGAACTGTGGAATCCCATCGCGATCAACGATAAAATCAATACGAGAAATATCGCGCATCCCTAATACTTGGTATGCAGTTAATGCATCATCCTTAACTCTTTCAAGGACATCAGAATCAAGGCGGGCTGGAACGATAAATTCGGTTTCTCCAGGAGTATATCGTTCTGAATAGTCGTAGATACCGTGTGGAGTGCTAATTTCCAAAGCCGGAAGAGCAATAATTTCATCACCTGTATCAAGAATAGAAACGGAAACTTCTGTTCCTTCTACAAAATGTTCAATGAGTGCAGTGTGAGCATAAGCGAAACAATCGACGAGTGCCTGTGGTAACTGTGCAATGTCATGAACAACGGTACATCCCAGTGCACTTCCGCCCATACTAGGCTTAACGATAAGAGGCAATCCCAATGAGTTTACAATATGATTAATAATTGGCTGCACACCAAGCTCACGGAATACTTCTTGTGGAAGGGTTACGGAATGAGGAGTATGAAGACGCCCAATTTTTCGCACGATATTCTTTGCAATAGGCTTGTTCCATGCCAACATAGATGCTTTTGCACGTGAACCGATGTATGGTAAATCAACCATTTCAAGAACGTCTCGGATTGAACCATCTTCGCCGTAAGAACCATGGAGAAGTGGCCATACGATATCGGGACGTGTCGCTGGATCAGTGAGAAAATCGAGCAATGCATTATCTACATCATGAATTGCTACATCCCATTTTCCAGTATCTTCAAGGAAACCAGCAACACGATGACCAGAGCTCAAAGATACGTCGCGTTCGTGACTAAGACCTCCACATAAAACAAGTACACGAGGATTCATCATTGTCTCCTTAATTTTCTGGCTTAATAACAGGGATAGTGGATGTACTAGTAGTTCCAAATAGTTGTGCGGTAGCGAGTTCTTCATCTACTACTGTAGATAGACGACGAATTCCTTCTACAATCCTCTCTTCAGTTGGATAGCAGAAACTCAGACGCATGTGATCTGCGCCTTCTCCTGTATCGTAAAATGCTGTGCCAGAGACGTAAGCTACACGAGCTGTGATAGCGCGTGGAAGCATAGCTTTTGCATCCAAACCTTCAGGAATTTTCAGCCAAATATAGAAGCCACCTTGTGGTTTATTCCAAGAGCAATACGGCATGTAAGTACGCAATGCTTGATCCATGGTTTCACAACGGGATTTATACATACCACGGTATTCCTCAATTTGTTTCTTCCAGTCGAAGTTATCGAGATATGTAGAAATCGTCATCTGACTCATATTAGAAGGGCTTAATATAGACGATTCGTTAGCGAGAACAAGCTTCTGACGAATTCCAGGAGGAGCAATCATCCATGCTACGCGCATTCCAGGGGCAATAATTTTAGAGAAGCTACTGAGATAAACGACATTATCTGGATCCATTGAACGTAACGCAGGATACGTCTTATTATCAAAAGAAAGAAGACCATACGGATTGTCTTCAACGACAAGCACGTGATATTTGCGTGCAATTTCAAGGATACGAGTACGACGTTCGATACTCATCGTAACACCAGCTGGATTATGGAAAGTTGGAACGGTATAGAGGAATTTTACTCGTTTGCCTTGTGCTATAGCGTACTTAATTGATTCCTCGAAAGATTCCGGAATAAGACCATCAGCATCCATATGAGCATTAATTACTTCTGCTTGGAAACTCTTAAATACGCCAAGTGCTCCAACGTAATTTGGATCTTCAGCGATAATAACATCCCCTGGATCACACATTAAACGAGTGATAAGATCTAAGCCATTTTGTGATCCATTGGTGATAACTACATCATCAGCTTGAGCATCGGTGATATGCTCAAGACGAACGATATCAAGAATACGTTCACGCAAATGAGCATTACCCTGTGCACTACCATATTGCCAAGCGTGCGAACCCTCCTCGCGAAGCATCTTTGCCACAAGCTCTGAGAGCTCATCGAATGGTAAGAAATCCAAATACGGCATACCACCAGCAAGTGAGACAACTTCTGGTCTGCTCGCAACTGCAAAAAGAGCACGAATTTCTGATGCGCGCATATCTTCCGCACGTGAAGCATAAGAGCCATACCATGGATCATTTTTAATGATGTGGGGAGTATTATTCGTCATGCTTCTCCTTAATAGAATGCATAGTGGGTAAGGCGGATAACTTGTGGAAGAGTTGTAGCATCTGTTCCATCTATCCATACAACGAAAGTTGTAGCAGTTACTGGTTTCTTAAAGATAACATTAGTTGGCTGACCATTACTTGCGAAGCTAAATGATGCAACTTCCGTCCCTGAACGTGGATCGTCGGTAGTTGGATCGGAGTACACATGAACTTGACCACCGCCAGTTTGATTCCCAATTTCCATGCGCCAAATAGTGGTCGGCTGATCAAATGCGAAGGAATAGCCCCAGCCTCGTACTCCGCCTGGTCGTTCAAGATAGGTATATCCACGAGGAGTAATTACTGTGGAATTGCCTGTTCCTGCTGGAGTAGGGACGGCGGATACAGACTTTTCGCGCGGTAATTTCTGAGCTCTGATAGCATTATCGTCAAATGAAGGTGCAGATTTTTTAGACGATGATGCGTTCTGCTTATTATCTTGAGAAGATGACTCTTGTGACTGGGAAGAGTCATCTCCTGAAGCAGATTCCTTCTGAGCGTCCTTAGTATCCGCTTGCTTAGAATCGTTTGCAGCTGGCTCATTACTGCCCTTATTATTTTCCTGTCCAGGGAAGCGAACAGTTTCTTGAGAAATTTGAGACCATGGATCAGAATTTCCGTTAAAACTATTGCGACCGGCAGTTAATGAATATACAGCAACAATAACTAAAACAAGTAATATGACTAATACGCCTGTAATAGCAGCGGCTCGTGTACGTAATAGTGGCAGAGCGCGCTTCCATAATTGTTCAAAAGGATTATGGCTTGTGTGCGCAGACTCTGAAACCTGCTCTTGTGATAACAGTGATTGAGATGAAATTTGAGGCGATGAGGTATTTCGTTTCTGATTAGCTCGTGGAGCGAAGCTCGGAGGAATTACCTCTGTTTGTGGCTCGTATATAGATGTTTCACGTGAAACATTATTGTGTGAATTATCCTGTGACACGCGACTCGAAGTACCAAAAGATCCAGTAGCAATAGAATCTTGAGGCGTATTAGCACCTTCCGCAGTAGGACTTGTAGAAGAATTTTCCGAAGCAATTGAATTTTGGGCTGCAATACGAATAGCCTGCGTATTCATACCCTCAGTTCGAGTATCCGAATCTACATAATCATTAAAATCATATGGATCATAGACGCGTTCAAGTTTTGTCGCATCCAGCTCCCCTAAAGCGTGGAATAAGTCTGTCGATGTATCGGGTTTAGTAATATCTATTGGTCCGTTTCCACTGAAAATTAATTCAGAAGCGCTCCATTGTTGGAATGACTCTTTGTCAGAATTGACATCAGGATTTTCCCGAAGGGAACGTGGAATAGGTGCAATGGCTTTTGCATCTACGCGTCGCAAAACTGCTTGCATAATAGATGGCGCAGAGGTTGGTTCACCAGTGAGGTTGATGTGAATTTGTGGATGCTTGGCAAGTTCATGTAAAGGCTCATACTCGTCAAGTAAGAAACTCATCTCGAGCAGAGTTACCAGAGGGACGGGGGTACGTCCTTTACTATCTGGTAGACCAAGTCCACGTGTGCAAATAAGTTCCAAATCAGCTGGAGCATTTGCCTCTTGAAGCATTTTCCTGCCGTGAGTAGCCAGTAAAGAAGTGTATGCTGTGCCAGTTAACAGTTCAAATGCTAGAGCTGCAATTTGATAAACCATGACACTTTCCACATCGTGATTTGTGGCTTGTAGACGTGGAGCAGTTGGTGGAAGTAAAGCTGCTGAAATAGGGAAATTTGCTAGAATCACTCGATCTTCAGTTAGACGAACGGTGATATCGTCAAGACAATAATGTGCTTGATTATTGTCATCAAGATTTTTACAAATCTCTGTAACCTCGCCAATTATTGAGCGAGCTGCTTGTGTAGTAAGAGGATATTCTTCATGGTCTTCGCGGGAATGTGTTAAATAATCGCGAATGGTAATTCCCGAGTCCGCATCGGAAACAATAACACATACTTCACCGTCGCGATACAAATGCAGAACGCGTGTGAAATGAGGATCCTGTGATAGAGCTAATGCTGAAGCTGCTGCATTAACTCGTGAAATAATAGTTGAGTTTGCCACGACGAAAATTTGGCAGCTACGCCCTAGCGTGCTGTCATGCGCAATCCATACAGAAAAACTTGGTTCGTCTCGTAAAACTTCAACCAAGCGGAAGCGATCAAGGAGTACATCGCCGACTGAAAAATTCATTACATCTCTCTATATGCTGGTATCCGGATTCTTCTTCTTATTCTAGCGATGGGGGTGGCGTAAAGGGAGGCGAAATTCTACTCGTTTGTGGAGGTAATGTCAGAGCTTTGAGAAGGAAGAATCTTACGTACGATAGACCCCACAAATGGGATACGATCGAGCTCGAATCGAGTAATAATTGCGTTCATCCCATCGATATATTCATGGGTGTTAAGTACAAGTAAGATCGCGGAATAAACGATAAAAGCAACGATGGTAGTCAGTGCACAGATGATAACTGCGGAGAACCATCCGAAACGACCATGAGCAGTCTGGGGATTGAATTGCAAAAAATCACTTAATCCTTGGGATGTAAGTTCACTTATAATGTATGTAGCTACACTGGCAATAAGAATTTTGATATGGGTTACAACAAATTTGCCAATACGGAACTTTCCCCTAAATCGGCGATATACCATAACAAGTAAAACAGGTATGCACAACATGTAGCTGATACTGACTGCAAGACCAAGTAAAGGTGTCTGCACGCGTGGATTAGCAAAACGCCATGCTCCAATTTGGATAATAAGCATAAGACCGCTTTGAACAGCAGCGATTATGAACGGACTCTTCCCATCCTCGAAGGCGTAAAAAGCGCGTTGTGCAAGCAATACAAGAGAAGTAAACGGCAATCCAAGAGTGAGGAAGAAAATGATAGGACTCATTAAAATCATCTGATCGCCATCAATTGATGGGAGGAAAACTGCGCTCAATTGTAAAGGCAAAGCGAGCATGAGTGATGTAAAGAAGCACATGATTAAACTAGACGAGCGCATAGTTCGATTAACGACATCTGCTGCTTTTTCTATATGTCGTTCTGCAATAAGATTTGAAATCTGTGGGAAAGTAGCTGTAGCAAGCGAAACCGCAAATAGCGAGTATGGCAAAATGTATATACTCATTGCGTTTTGATATGAACCATTTCCGGCTACATTGAACGCATCATTCGCGGCAAGCGGTGCACCAGAAGCGATACGAGATGTGATGATTGACGTAATTTGCGTCATAATCGTAATGGCTAAGCTCCATACAGCGACGTGTCCCATCGACCGTAGACCAATTCCGCGGAAACCCCAGGAGAATCTAAAATGGTATCCACTGCGAATAAGTGGAATAAAGAGTAATAACGCTTGGACAGCGACACCAAGTGTCCATGCTCCTGCGGTAAGGGCAATTTTATCCGTCGTCCAAAAATCGAGTGGCTGGCGCGAGGCATTACCAAAAAGAACAAGGAAAATAATAAAACCGGCTGAACTGACAATATTTGCGGCCACTGAGCTCCATGCGTACATAGCGAATTTATCTTTAGCAGCTAAGATTTGCCCTAAAACGGTGTATAAACCGTAGAAGAAAATTTGCGGTGTACACCACAAAGTGAAACCGTTGGCTAGCGCTCGCTGTGGTCCTGTCCACGAGGCACTCAAAAAGATAGATGTAATGATATTTGTCCCTAACATCATTAACACAGTAATCCCAAGAAGAATGAGGATACTTAATGTAACGAGCTTATCGAGATGTTTCTTAGAATCTTTAGATTTAAGGGTACGAACGATTTGGGGCACAAGAATTGCGTTAAAAAGACCGCCTGAAATAAGGGTATAGATAATTTGAGGGACCGATGAACCAGTTTGGTATGCGTTTGCAGCGATGCCTGTAGTACCGACAGCGGCTGCAAGCAATACAGTACGAATCATTCCGGTTAACCTTGACGCCAAGGTACCAGAGGCCATGATTAGTGAATTTTTACCTACAGAGCTCACGCTTATAACCTTACTTGTCTAAATTATGATCCGAAATATTAGTCGGCACAGATAATTCGTGATCTGATGAATTACCGTGTGAATTACTATGTGAATTACTATCAGAATGAGTATCCTCGATATGCGTCGAATCGGTTGTATTCTTTGAACGAGAACGAGAAATTTGCCGTCTAATTCCAAGTACTGCCAGAAGAATTGCCAGAGCGAAAATTACATATCCCGCATTATCCATGATGGTAAATGAGCTAGAAATGCTTATATCTTTCTTTGAGTTAATAAGCATCCCCTCGGCCGTAGTGATATAAATCTGGAAAGTAGTCGTCCAGCCGGAAATTGCACGAACAGGGAGTGTAACTTGCTGCTCCGAATGTGCATTCACTGTAATATTGTCTGCGCCTGAAATAGTTACTTCAGAACGAACTTTTTCAGATGAACGTGTAGCTACATTTATGCGAAGTGAAACAGGAAGATTATTAGAAATAGTTACAGGTACTGTAGCTGTCTCACTGACGACGTGGAGAGAAGAAGGTACGGAAATGTTTACGCTGTTAAGAAGTTGACGAGTAATCGCTGTATCTGCATTTAAGGATGACAGATTACGAGAATTTTGAGCATACGTGGCAATGCTTAGACTCGATAACGACCGAGAAGCGTAGTCCGTAATGAGAGAAGACAAAGAATTTTGCCATTGTTCAAGCTCTTGACTGGATAAAGGGCGAGATTTATCAGCTTGTCCGCGTGCTAAATCTTGAGGATTACGGGCATCTTTCGCAGATGTAGGTGATTGGGCGCTATCGACGACACTACTTAAGAAATTATTCACACGCGACTTGTTACTGTCAATAATTTCTGTGATATCGCTGAGTGTTTTAGAATGCTTTTTATCTAATTTCTGAGCATCTTCGATGAATTCTTCCACCTCTTGAGCAGAGTACGGTGATGAAGCATTAATTAATGAATTAAGATCAGTTAAATTAGTCCACGAAGCCGATGACAAAGACTGAGCGAGACGAGTAATAAATGCAATATGTTGTGGAGATAGATTTCGCGACATATGGGATGCATTGATGAGAATAGTTCGTTGCTCATACGGTGCTTGTGATTCGTAAAAAGCGGTTTGGGCAATAAAACGATTAATAAGACCAGCTGAACTGTTCTCAGCATCTGCTTGAGACGAAGATGGCGTTCCTTGCGCTAATTGACTCAGTTCATGCTGCGCTGTAAGAACTGTCATATTCTGACCGTTGATGTCAACATGAGCTAGTGAATTGTGCACTGCGCTGTCAGTAGCGGAAGCAAAACCGTCAGTAGCAAGAACTGTAGAATATCCCAAAGATTGTGCCGTTTTAAGAGCATCCATGGACCAACCGCTTAAGCCATCTATTGCAATAGGCGAAGAAGAACCTACGGACGTCGCAGCTGCTAAGGACAAGGAACTTGTGTTATTACTATTAGCCAAGGAAGCAATATCAATCGCATATGGCTGTATCGAATAAGAAGATGAGTTTAAGATTGATGACTGCGAGGATTGCGTAGTTACTTGATTAGTTGATGATTGGTCATCTTGAATTGACTGGTTTTCCTGCTGTGTGTTCAGCGCGAGTGATGGATCAGTAAGGAGCTCGACCTGTGGCACAGTGTTTTTAAGTTTTTCTAATCCCGAAACAGCAGATGCAGTGCATGATTGCATCTCGGATGTAGAACCCTGTGACGATGGTGAGCCTGATGGTGATGAGACCGACGATGAAGAAGATGGTGTGGAAGATGATGTTGTGGAAGATGCAGATGACGATGTTGTTAGAGAAAGTGCTTCTCCGGATAAAAGAGCTGACATGGATTCTTGAGCAGATGCGGTTGTCTTGTCATTCGTTATGCATGAACTCATATTTCCCGAACTAATTGGTACAGTAAAAACAACATTTAAAGCTGGAAGAGATTGCGCATGAGTTCCAGCATTTGAACGGGTAATAAAGCTATGAATACTTTCAGCAAGGGCTGAATCATGGGACTGGTAACGAATAAGCAAAGGTCGTGCACCCCACGTAATCATTGAACTAAGAACGGGATTGTTTGCATCAACGTGGACTTTAATTGTCGTGCTTTCTCCAACCTTAAGAGAACGAACATCTGCTTGCGCTAATTCGTGAGACATTCGGATATTGCTATCGCTTTCAGCCCATTCTTGCAAAGAATCGCTCGTTTTGAATTCATAATTTGGCGCAATATATACACTTAATGAACCAGCAGAGACATCTTGGTTAGAGTTATTCGTAATAGTAAAATCTGCTGAATAACCTGAATCAGACGTAACAATTGATGTAGAATTAGCAATAGCGAGAATACGCTTTTTTGCTTGTGATGTTTGAGCAGTAAGTGTGGTGTTCGATGTTGAATCTGGGCTAGCCTGTGCTGATAGCGTGGTCAGTCGACTAAGAGGCAATTGTTGAGAAACATGCGGCGATTGTATACCTATAATTGCAGTGGCGAGAGCACAGCCTGCAATGACGGCGGTTAGGCGCGATACTATTTTTGTCATGGATGAAGACGGCATAGGTTATATATCTTTCCTGTGTTTCTTCGCGTAAAGCCATACAATTCTGCGTTCATTCGGATAACTTAATACATCTGTTAAATCCTCGAATTTTACCCACGTAGTATCCTCAGCCTCGTGATCAGGATCACCTTCAACAGTGAGATATCCACCGGTCATACGTAAGGCATAATGATGGACGAGTTTATGGATACGTTGTGCATCGCCAGTAAACCAGTAGTCAATTGTGGCGATGGAGTCGATGACTTCTCCTTGTATACCTGTTTCTTCAAAAATTTCGCGGACAGCTGTCTGGTCAGGTGTTTCACCTTGCTCAATATGGCCTTTTGGAAGACACCATTCTAAGTGTCCCGAGCGCGAATGACGGGCAATAATTGCGACACGATCATGCTCATCAAAAACAAGACCGCCTGCGGAATATTCGCGTACGACCGGCAAATCACGATTATCAAGTGATGCGAATGTATTAGTACCTTCTTCGCGACGACGAGCCATGATTGCTGGCGTCGGAATGACCGCGTTACGTTCATCAGAAAGCGATGAATCAAGCGTTGAGCGTGAATTACCCTGCGCAGATGACATTTGGGTAGATAAAACCTGTGCAGACAATACCGGCGCAGACGACAATGAAGAGCCGGAATTATCTGAGCCGTCCTCATCGTCGTGTGAAACTTGCGTTGACGTCGTGTACAGAGGGACGATTGCGCTTGAAATGCTGCTGAAATGAGATGAAATCCCGCGCGTGTCGAGTTCTAGATCGTATTCGGCTCGGTACTCTTCGTCATCCATAAAATAGCCGCTCGAGTAATGCGACGAGTATGCTATTTCGAAATGGTCTTCAAGGCGCTTATCTTCAGGAATCTCAGAAGGTTTTGAGGCAGACTGAGCTGCAGCGTGTGCACGCTGAAGCATTCGTTTCACATCTGCCGGATTAGTCATAAAAACTATTTTACTTGCCACTGTGTGCAGGTGGAGTAACGGAAAGCCAAAAGGTACGCTAAAATCAGTATGTGGAGTTGGGGCATCGCCTCTAATGACCTCTAATGTGGGTCTTTGAAAGGATACTAGTGGATTTTTCTGTTTCACCCGTAGCGATTGAATTAGGCGAACTTTTTGAAGCACACGGTTTTGAACTAGCCCTAGTGGGTGGTCCTGTGCGCGATTTGTTACTTAATCGGCCAGCTCACGATCTAGATTTCTGTACATCGGCACGGCCTGAGGAATTTGAACCAATATTGAAAAAATGGGGCGATGGTTTCTGGGATATGGGTCGAAAATTTGGTACTTTGGGTGCTATCAAACGGATGCCAGATGGTAAAGAGTATTCTGTTGAAATAACGACATATCGATCTGATACCTATGAACCTGACTCGCGAAAGCCAGAAGTTAATTATGGAGACAGCCTTGAAGGTGATCTATCTCGTCGAGATTTCACAATTAATGCCATGGCAATTCGCGTTCCAAGCATGGAATTCGTCGACCCATTTGACGGCCAGCGAGATATAGAACGCAAAATTTTACGAACTCCAGTAGAGCCGGAACAATCATTTGATGATGACCCATTGCGAATGATGAGAGCGGTGCGTTTTGTCGCTCAATTGGGATTCAGAATTGGCATAGATACCGCAGAAGCGTTGTATGATATGGCTCCTCGTATTGAAATTGTTTCTGCAGAACGGGTTCGTGATGAATTATGCAAATTATTACTTGCACAGTATCCTCATGAAGGGCTGGAAGCCTTAGTGGATTCTGGATTAGCGGAGTTTGTTCTTCCTGAGCTTCCTGATTTGTCGTTGGAAATTGATGAGCATCATCGTCATAAGGATGTTTACGAGCACACACTTCAAGTACTCGATCGCGCAATCGCTTTAGAAACCGATGACGAAGGTCCTGTTCCTGCGCCTGATTTAACTTTGCGTCTTGCTGCCATAATGCATGATATCGGAAAGCCGCGTACCCGAAAATATGAGGCGAATGGGAAAGTAACATTCTTGCATCATGATGCAGTCGGCGCAAAAATGACGAAGAAGCGTTTAAAAGCTTTGCATTTCGACAATCAGATGGTTTCTGATGTGAGTACGCTTGTCGATATGCATTTGCGTTTTCACGGTTATGTCGATGAACGCTGGAGCGATGCTGCTGTGCGACGATATGTTAAGGATGCCGGTCATCTGTATCATCGTTTGAATCGTCTTACACGAGCAGATGCCACTACTCAGAATAAAGCTAAAGAGCAGATGTTTGCGCGCGCGATGGATGATTTGGAAGAACGTGTTATTGAGCTCAAAGAAAAAGAGGACTTTGAATCAATTCGTCCAGATCTTAATGGTGACGAAATTATGGCTATTCTTGGTTTAGCTCCAGGTCCTGAAGTGGGAAGAGCATATAAACATATGCTTGATTACCGTTTGGATAATGGTCCAGTTGACCGTGACACTGCTGTTCAAGAGCTGAAACGATGGTATGAAGAAGAAAACTAAAAATAAATAATTGAATGTACTACATATAGCTGTGCCCGGTAAGTTAGAACTTATCGGGCACAACGCAAACCTCTAGAATTTATGATGTCTACGAAAATGATGAGTCACGTGATGTTACTGAATGTACAAATATACGTGGATGCTCATTAATTCACTTCCTGATGTTCTGGAGCTTGTGGCAAATCTTTCATATCGTCAAGAGGAACACAATTGGTTGCGCCAGAAAGCTTTGAACCTGCCTTAGGAGTCTTATCCTTACTAATTAAATTATCGAAAGAAGATCCGATAACGACATCAATAAGTTTGTCATTACGATTATCCATACGCAAAATTGCATCATTAAACTGCTCGGCTAGTGTGTATGCCTGAGTGAGTGCGCTCTTTCCGAAGCGGATTTCGGTGCGTTCCAACACGGTTTTGGAATCATAATCGCCGATTGACTGAAGAATAAAACCGCGATTTCGCAATTCTTCACCAACAGCACTTCCTAATCCACTTTTATTCGTTCCGTTTAGGACTCGAATAGTTACTTCAGAAGAATTTAAGGAAACTGTGTCTTGCGCAGGGCAAGCTGTAACAACACCATAATTCGTGCTGATAGTTGCTTCTTTCGTAGCATGAGTTGGAGAGAAAAGACCTAATGCTCCTGGTAATGAGATAAGCAGTGCAACGGCCAAGAAACCAATAGTTACACTCAAAATAACCCGCTGGCGTGCCTGTAGGTATAGGCGGCGCTGTTCGCGCTCATTTTTAACAGTGCTGTCTGCCATAATTCCTCCGTCTACTCTTCAGTAATTGTATATGTATTGCACGTCTCGAAGCAATAATGTATCCATGAACTTACGAATGTTTCACGTGAAACATTCGGACGGTGAATACTTGAATACTTGAATACTTTGTCATTAAAGCTGTGTTGATATGTGATTGTTACCTCGAAGGCGAATTACTTATCTATGTGTGGTGTCGCTTGAGTCTGATTGAGCGCCTGTGCAAGAGTGATGAACTCTTCAATCGTAAGAGTTTCACCGCGACGACTTGAATCAATTCCGCTGCGTTCAAATGCATCGGCGGAAACAATTTTTTTGAGAACTGCACGCAGTGTTTTACGGCGCTGACTAAAAGCCGCATCAATAAGTTCGAAAACTTGTGTGCGTAGTTCCTCATCGTTTATATAGCGTTTCTCGTCATAGCGATGGAATTCAACAAGTGCTGAATCAACATGGGGAGCTGGCCAGAAGACATTTCGACCAATAACGCCTGCAGGAGAAGCGGTGCCGTACCAAGCAAGTTTGACACTTGGGACACCATAGACCTTATTGCCTGGTTTTGCACTGAGACGATCAGCAACTTCTTTTTGAACCATGACAACGAAAGAAGTGATGTGTGGGAATCTTTCAAGTAGGGTCAAGATTATAGGAGTTGCGACGTTATAAGGAAGGTTTGCTACGAGCGTGAGGGTCTCATCGCTTGAAAGATCTGTATTTTCCGGGGTTGCTTTTAACGCATCCATCTCTATAACACGGAATCGATTTACAGCATCAGGCATGTATTGTGCGATAGTGTGAGGAAGTTGCTGAGCAACTGGAGTATCAATCTCTATAGCAGTAACCTGCGCACCCGTTTCCAGTAGCCCTAAAGTGAGTGATCCCAAGCCAGGGCCTACTTCTAAGACATGAGACTCGTGTGTTACTCCGGCTGTGCGAACGATTTTACGTACGGTACCCGGATCAATAACAAAATTTTGACCAAATTTTTTAGTAGGAGAAATTCCTGCGGCCGCGGCTATAGTGCGGATATCGGAAGCTCCGAGTAATCCGTCATTACGTATCTGTTCAGCAGTCATGGTTTATAGTCTAATACCAACCCGTGTTTTTGCTGTGTTCTTGTGCTTTCAGAGGTGAACCGTACCTATTCTTAATATAGTTAAGCCCCCAATTAATCTGAATGGCTGCATCGTCTCTCCAATTAGCACCATAGGCTGCCATTTTGGAGCCAGGTAAGGATTGAGGGATACCATATGCGCCAGAAGATCGGTTTTCAGCATTCCACCTCCAGCTGGATTCACGATTCCATAACCATTCCAGTGCGCTCCAATTGCTACCCGTCCAGCCATATTGGGCGGCTGCAGCTTGTGCATATGCTTTTGCCTGGGCAACGGTAGGATGCCATAATCCGCTTTGAGCCTGCTGCTGAGCTTGCTGCTGCTGTGCGGCTTGTTCACGCGCTCGCTGCGCAGCCTCGTCAGCGGCCTTTCGAGCTTCTTCATCACGTTTTGCCTTCTCAGCCGCCTCTGCCTTGGCTTTTTCTTGAGCTTGGGCTTGGTCATTCGACTGACTCTGATTTTGCGATTGTGCCTGTGATTGCGACTGCGACTGAGTTTGATCTTGCTGAGATGATTGAGACTGTGAGTCATTGGAAGGTGCGGAATTATCTGTATCGCTTGAATGAGAAGAGGCGTCAGAATCGTCTGCCTTCTTCTTTGTTCCCACATGGATAATTTCATCCTGAGGATCACGTGTCACAATTTCTTTTGTAATTTCGCTCGACTCCACAACACCGTCAGCAATGGTGTTTCGCAGATATTGTGTTTTAGAGCCGTTTGCACCTTGCTGGACGATGGTAGTTGTACCTTCATCCATCGTATCGTCATTAATTGTTAGTGATGTGTAAGGGATTTCAACATCACGGGTTGAATCGCTATATGAGATGCGAACAACTCGCAAAATTGTATCACTGCCTGACTGTTCAACGCTTACTCGATCATGTTGTCCCAAGTTAATTCCGCGCGCATCAAGAATTGAGGCAGCGGTTAGTTTTCCATCAGGCATGGTCGTTGTTTGTCCATCAGCGATAACAGTTACTGGACCGTCTGAATTTATAACGAAACCACCGGTTAATTTGTTATAAATATTAGAAATATTAACTGTTACTTTAACGGCATTTGCTTCATTCTGCTTGAACAATTTTAGAAGTTGATCAGCGCTTGTAGCGTAAGTCCAAAACGGAACTTCATGACCATCAATGGTTATGCTTGCCTCGTAAGCGCTACGGACAATAACGGAATCATTATTAATAAGACGCGCACCAGCTCGTGAGGATACAAAATCGTGAGTTTTGATAGGGATATTTTCTTGAGCGAGAAGTCCGTTTACACTAATCGCAAATGTGCGGACGTGCGTAGTTTTACCGTTGACTGTCAACGCAACTGATTTATATACACCAACGAAGAATGAAGTTAGGAGAATCATTAAGGAAATGATAGCGGTTATAATTATGCGCCAACGTCTGTGCATAATAAAACGCTTTGGCGTCCAACGAAGTGCCATTATTCTCCTTGATTATTAACTAGTTAAAATCCCAACTTTCACTAGCGTAATTCATTAAGGGGAGTATAGAAATGCATGCATACATACGTGAACGATATATTCATATCACACGAATGTAATTTGCATAATCCACGAGGAGGGGTTGAAGATATCTCTTTGATATGAGAACTGAAAAATCGCAATAGAAGAGTTAATCATTGAATAAGATTAAGAACATGCTGATGCAATTCATGTGATGAGAATTCGAAAAATTAAGAATTGAAAGTAAATAAAATTAACTATAATAGTCACTCTAACAAGAGAGCCTCCAGGGGGACTCGAACCCTCGACCTGCTGATTACAAATCAGCTGCTCTACCAACTGAGCTATAGAGGCGTTGAATTAAATCAACGCTCCTACTATACACAAAACATGGGGAACATACAAAACGGCTCGCCGAAAAAAAATAAAAATTTTTCGACGAGCCAGTGATAGCTTCCTGTATTTGCTGCTCAAGTAGTAGCAAGAACTAGGAATTAATTGCTTGACGATGTGGCTTCTGCAGTAATGTCGCGAGGTGTGCCCACGCCAATCGATGGTTTAATTGATGGATTACCAATGTCATTTCGTAGCATACCAATGCTTTCAAGAAGGACAGAGCTGTAGTCATTGCTCTTTGCTTGACTCATCAAAGTATTGTAATCCCAATAATTCTTATTGATAAGAATAGTTGGAGTAGTCATCTGTCCCTTGAGGGAACCACTTGGGTTGAGCAAGCTACTGTTCGTTGGATACCAATTGCTGACTGCTTCGACCCATGGCTCATAAGTCCCCTTGGCGGCATCTCGAGCAATTGTAGAATCTACACCAACAGACTCAGCTAATTTCGTGAGATCGTCATTCGACACGCTCTTATATGCAGAACCTTCACTTGGCTGGAACGTTGTAGCGAACATTGCCTCTATCAAAGGCATAGCATGCTCAGGATCATTGTCCGCGACATAGGACACAAATGCCGCGGATCGAGTGGAGTATTTATCGGATGATGCGCTGTTTAAGAAAGCAGATGGGTGAATGCTGATATTTACCTGGCCAGCATTCATCATAGCTGTGAGGTCTTCGTCAATCGAACGAGCTAAGACACCACATGCAGGGCAGATGAAGTCCATATAGTTGTCAATAGTTGGTACATCGTTTACAGGCTTATTGACACCGTCTTTTGAAAGAATAAAACCGCCATCAGCTGCTGCGTTCTTAGGTTTTACCTTTACCGCCTGTACTGCTTCATATGCTTGTGCGTTTGCTTGTTCGGAGGAACGGTTGCTTTCATAGATATTACGACCAACGAAGTAAGCCACGACCCCTAGAACGACAACAAGAACTGCTACAACGACAGCGCCAATTGCTGTCTGAATTTGGCGTTCTCGACGAGCCGCTAATAGAGCTTCACGCTCCGCTTGAGCGCGTGCTTCGAGACGTTCTTTACGTGTCTTCGCACGTTTCTGTGTGTTATTTGCCATAGATATCACTTTAACCTAGTATGCCAACTGTTCATAGTAATTATGTCGGTATTTCTTATGTAAAGGAAGGGATGTTTGATAAGAGCGAACTTTGAATATCTGGTAGCGGAGACCAAGAGACACTTTCTGTCATAGATGTAAATGCAAGAATTATACCCACGATGATAAGTGCAATAACGACAATGAGAGCAGTCATTCGTGACGGAATTTGAGCTTTTGTGCGCAAACCGACACGAAGAGCACGCGACTGTGGACGACCTAAGAATGTGAGCCATGACAAAGTCAGTGCCAAGGTATTAATAAGTTCAAAAATTATCGTCCAGTTTCCAAAGCCAAACGCAAAACTTGTAAACCGTAGGATAGCAATGCTAAGAATGCTTGTAGCCAAAAGCATAACAGCCGTAGCAAGGGTATAAAGAATTGCTAAGAAAATGCCCTTTGCAAGATGCCATGGGAAGGCAAAGAACAACGCAAGTTTTGAAGTTTGCGGATTCCTCATACGTTGCATAATACGAGAACCGCGAATAGAGAAAATGACAGTAATCATTCCAATAATTACCAGAGCGATAAAAGGATACGCAGCGGATATTGCGGTAGTAATGAGAGCGCATAATACTGTATAGAGTAGTGTACGAGGTTGCTCAGTAGGGCCGATAATAGCAACTTGGAGAGGCTGTGCTTGTACTACCGGTTGCGCAAATTCGGGGATATCCTGTGAAGGCTGGTTGGTCGAATCATCATAAGAGCTATATGGATATTGTGGAGCGCGGTTGACGTACTCAGCAGTATCCGGCTGCGCATATGTAGGTATCGCAGACGATGCAGGAGACATGACCGTAGTTGCGGGGACATACTGTTGAGATGCCAATGGGGACCTCAACGAAGATGCAGATGCAGGTGTCTGTGGAGGTAGAACGCTAGTTGCATCAAGAGGCGCGAAAATTCGTGTGGACCCAGTATCGTTATCGATGCTATCTTGATCGGGGAAAGCGACCCTATTGCTAGGGTTATTTCCTTGATTTGCCAAAAAGTTTCTGGAGAAAGGGAGGCATCACGGAAGTTTTTCCATCATCTCCAGTGTTTCTGTTGCCGGCAGGGTCAACATTGTCAATATTGTCAGTGTCTGGGTCGCTAGACTCTTCATACGCATAACGGTTCTTTGTAACTGGAGAATCAGTCGTCATAACAGTAGTTGCAGCAACTGAAGATAACTCACCGTTATCCCACAAATCTGGGTATTGTGCATCCTCGTGAATAGCAGATAGCAATTCTTGAGCCGAGCATCTCTGCATGCGATCAGGGTTCAATGCGGCTCGCATAGCTTGGAGTGTCACCGGTGGAAGGCCTGACAAGTCAGCATTTCCAGAAGCTTCCCGTTCGAGCACAGTCATTAATGGTTTGGAGCCAAAAATAGGTTTACCAGTAGCCGCAAAACCGATGACAGATGCTACGCTCCACCAATCAGTTGCTTCATCTGACTCAGCGCCATCAATAATTTCTGGAGCGATAAAACCAGGAGTTCCCATGACGAGTCCAGTGCGTGTAACGTGAGACTCGTTTTCACCCATAGCAATTCCAAAATCGACTAAGATTGGCCCACTCTGGGAAATCATAACATTCGTCGGTTTAATATCTCGATGGATAATCCCAGCAGCATGGACAGCATCTACTGCATCAATGAGCATACGAGAAAGATTTTCCAAATCTTCAGCCGTATAACGACCATTTTCATAAACATCGTCGCGAAGATTCTTCCCCTCAATCAACTCTGTAACTATGAATGCAAGCGCATCGTCAAGCTCCATGTCAACGATACGGTTAACGCCCGGATGGTCAATCTTACGTAGTGCTAACGCTTCACGGCGAAAACGTTCGCGGGCAGTCAGCTGCTCCTCCGAGTCCCCTGTGGAATTTGACGTATCATCGTCGCTGAGGGAATCTAATAAAATCTTCATGGCATAAATGGTTCCGCCATCGTCTCGCACTCGCCAGATAGTACCCATACCGCCTTGATCAAGACGATTGAGCAGTGTGTAGCCACCTACAATATGTCCCGGCGCTAAATCTAATGCAGAATAATTTTCAGCCATAGCTCACTATCTTATGTAAAAATGCGTGTCGTGTACGAAATTACACGAATTTATGAGAATTTTTTACACAAATTTTTACGCAAATTGACGAAATCTAGCGTTTCTGGCGTTTCGTTGTGTATAGTTAGTAGTGGCTCGACGAAGAGTATTTCTTCTTAGAACCACAGAAAAACCGAACCCTCTCACTCGGATCGTTTGGCACGTACCTGCCAATGAAAGGATTATATTATGGCAGAAGTGGTATTTGAGAACGTTACCCGTATTTACCCAGGTAATGACACACCATCTGTAGACAACCTTAACCTCACCATCAACGACGGCGAATTCCTCGTTCTCGTTGGTCCATCTGGTTGCGGTAAGTCAACAACTTTGCGTATGCTCGCAGGTCTTGAGGAAGTAAACAAGGGTCGCATCTTGATCGGTGGCAAGGATGTCACTAACATGCAGCCTAAGGACCGCGATATCGCAATGGTATTCCAGAACTATGCTTTGTACCCACACATGACTGTGGCAGACAATATGGGCTTCGCTTTGAAGATTGCTGGTACTCCAAAGGATGAGATTCGCGCTCGCGTGGAGAAGGCAGCAGCTATCCTCGATTTGACTGAGTATCTTGATCGTAAGCCAAAGGCACTTTCTGGTGGTCAGCGTCAGCGTGTAGCAATGGGTCGTGCAATCGTACGTCAGCCAAAGGTCTTCCTCATGGATGAGCCTTTGTCTAACTTGGATGCAAAGCTCCGTGTACAGACTCGTACTCAGATTGCAGCATTGCAGCGTCAGCTCGGTGTAACTACTTTGTACGTTACTCACGATCAGACTGAAGCTTTGACCATGGGTGATCGCATTGCTGTTATTAAGCTTGGTATTCTTCAGCAGGTTGGTGCTCCAACTGAGCTCTACGATCGTCCAGAGAACGTATTCGTAGCAGGCTTCATCGGATCTCCATCCATGAATATTTCTACTCACAAGGTAGAAAATGGTAAGGCAATCATCGGTGATGACGCAATCACATTGCCAGCTGAGGTTGTTTCTAAGCTCACTGCTGAAGATGACAACAAGATTATCATCGGCTTCCGTCCAGAAGATGCTTCTCTCGCATCCGACACTGAGCCAGATGCATTCAAGCTCAATGTTTTGAACGTTGAAGATCTTGGTTCCGATGGTTACATCTACGGAAACATTGTTGATGCAAACGGTTCCGATGAGGCAGCAACTGTTATGTCTGATCAGAACAATATGACTACTGTTCGCGTAAATCCTCGTGCACTTCCACAGGTTGGCGCAACTGTACGCATCCACATCGATCCAACAAAGATGCACTTGTTCGCACCATCTTCCGAGTTGCGCTTGAACTAGTTCATTGCTGATTAGGATTAATTCCTTTTAAAGGTAGTCTTCTTCAATAAGAGGGGTTCCGCTCGTCGATATGAGTGGAACCCCTCTTATTTGCTTTCAGTAATATACCATCATGTGCAGCTATATACTTAACCAATCTTCGCAAAACTGAGTGCGAATAAAACTATAAGATCTATAACGAGATAGGGAATAAAGTAGATAATAACGACATAATAAGTAGCGCCCCATTCTAACCAATGGTCTAAATGAATGAGATAGTGCCTATATACGTCAAGTCCTCCCATAATAAGAATTATGATAAAAACACACCATTTCAGTATGTTTAAGATAAGAGGAAGATCTAGACCTGCGAGAAAGCCTAGAATAGGTTCGGGTCGTCCCATGTGGATGTAGCTCCTTTGCATCTGTTATGTCTGGGTATTTCGCGGTAGATTCAATCAGTGGATTCAATCTGCAGTGATGAATCGTGATTCGAGTATATAGCATTTTAAGAAGTTATCATGCCAAAATACCGTCAAAATACTACATATATTCTGGTTCTTTGTTATTTATTTGGTAAAGCTCTGTAGTAGCTTGACAGCGATAATGTTAGAGTGTGTTATTCACTGGATATAGAAACGGTGATACTTATCTCTGCTCAGCACGCTTTGCTAATCTATATATGTACGCATCCGAGAGGAGCAATGAATTATGGCTGATACACTGTTATCTAACGGAACTTCAAATGGTTCTTCCGAATCAAACGTCGATCGTGCAGAACCTCAGACTCTTAATATTACTGCTGCTACGGCGAATCCACGGTTGTTTACTCTGCCGTGGTCGTTACCTTTAGTTAAATGGTCAGAGGATCTTATCGTTAATCTTCCACGTGGTATATCGAGGCACGTTGTGCGCTTTGTGCGCGTTGGCGATCAAATTAACGCTATGAAAGAGATTTCGTACCGTTCGGCGGTTAAAGAATATGAAATGCTTCGTAGCTTGGAAAAAATTGATGTACCGAGCGTAAAGCCGATTGGTGTTGTTGCAGGCCGACATGGCGTTGATGGGCAGCCACTTGAAGCGATTTTAGTAACTGAACAGTTAAAGTTTTCTTTGCCGTATCGTGCTTTATTTGCGAGAAATTTGCGTGCTGATACTGCCGACCGCCTTATCGACGCTCTCGCGGTTTTGCTCGTGCGCTTACATTTGCAAGGATTCTATTGGGGTGATGTCTCGCTATCCAACGTCTTATTCTTACGTGATGCTGATAACTACTCTGCTGTACTCGTTGATGCCGAAACGGGTGCTTTGTATAGCAATCTTACTGACGGTCAGCGTGAGTACGATATCGATTTGGCACGGACCAATATCATCGGCGAATTGATGGATTTGCATTCGGGTAATCTTCTTCCAAGTGAAGTAGATGAAATTGAGGTAGGTAACCGCTTAGCTGATCGCTACCATGAATTGTGGGATGCGCTTACAGGTATGTCATCATTCGCACCTGATGAGATGTGGAAGATTGAACAGCGCGTCAATCGTCTCAATGATTTGGGCTTTGATGTCGATGAGCTGGAAATGACCACAACTGAAGATGGCACAAAAATTAATGTCCGTCCTCGTGTAGTTGATGCTGGATATGCGTCAAACAAGCTTTTGCGTTTGACTGGTTTGGATGTACAAGAGAACCAAGCGCGTCGTTTGCTCAATGATTTGGATGCTTACCGCACATCGACATGGCGTCAAGGTGAAGAACTTGAAGTGGTAGCAACTGATTGGATGCGTGAAGTTTTCGAGCCTACAGTTCGCCGAATTCCTCCTGAGTATCGCAGCCAAATTGAACCAGCTCAGTTCTTCCATGAAGTTCTGAACCATCGTCAAGAGATGGCCGAAAAGATTGGGCACGATGTATCGACTCCAGAAGCGGTGGAAGATTACATTGAAACCAATCTGGGTGAGTATAAGATGGATTCGCAAGCAATTCAGTCGATTCTTGATGAAGCTGATTCAGGCGTTATGGATGATTATGACGATTATAACGCTGAAGATGATCCTGATGCAGCTGTGTGGGCAACGGAGTAGAGAATCGAATCTAGCGTAGATGGCGTGCTTTGTTCTCTAATGTTTCACGTGAAACATTAGGGAACAAAGCATCTGTCATACAAGTAGTTTATTAGAAAATAGAAGTACAACTATTTTATTAATCGCTTTATAATGATTGTGGCGTGATGGTGTAATTCCATCACGCCACAATCATTTGTCGTATGAGAGCAGACGAGGTTCTGTATGCTGATTACTGCGAAATTCGTGCCTTATGAACGCTATATAGCGCAATACCAGCAGCTACGGATGCGTTGAGTGATTCAACCATCGAAGTCATTGGAATACCGACGATACTATCGCATGCTTCACGAACTAATCGGCTAATTCCCTTGCCTTCCGAACCGAGTACGACAACGAGCGGATCAGTTTCGAAACCTGATTCTCCGACTAATGCATCTCCACCGCCATCAAGGCCGATTGCATAATACCCGCGTTCGTGCAAGCTCTCGATAGCCTTCGTTAGATTAACAACGCGCGCCACTGGCATATGAGCAGCAGCACCAGCCGATACTTTCCATGCCGCTGAAGTTACTGAAGCGCTACGGCGTTCCGGAAGGATGACTCCATTGGCGCCGAAAGCAGCTGCCGAACGAATAACTGCACCTAAATTCTGCGAGTCGGTTACACCGTCAAGAGCTATAAATAATGGTCGCGCAAGGTTACGTGCCTTCGGCGACGCTCCTGCAAGAGCTGCAGCCTTTGCTTCTGCACGGTCTGCGAGCTGCGCCAAAGATGCATACTGATAAGGTTGAACTCGCAGCACAACACCTTGATGATTGCTACTGCGTGCAATGCGATCCATTTCCAAACGGTCAGCTTCAAGTAAATGCAAGCCTTGAATACCTGCAAGCTTGATAATTTCACGGGTGCGATCGTCATGCTCGATACGTGATGCAATATAAATATCTTTGCTTGGTACACCTACGCGAAGAGCTTCCAAAACTGCGTTGCGACCGATAACGATGTCGTCAGAATCAGAAGTAAATTTAGCTACGCGACGCTTTGCTGCTAGACGTGGGTCTGCGGCCTTACGTTTGTCTGCAGCTTTCTTTGCAGCATATGCCTTATGATAAACGCGATCCTCAGCCTTTGGAGTAGGTCCTTTACCTGCTAACTTATTGCGGTGCTTTCCACCCGAACCCTTAGTTGGTCCCTTTTTCTGTGCCATGATGATTATTTTACGCTATGGAGTCGAATGAGAGAGTTGAGTTGATGAGCTGAAATAGAGTGGAGAGTTCGGATAAGGTTTCTGTGCTAATAAAGGTGGCGTTGTAGCCAGTCCAAACGATACTCATTCATACGCTGACTAATTGCTGCTTGTGGACTGACATTTTCCCCTCCGTGATACATGTGAGGTATGAGATGGAATTCTACATCTACTCCAGCCGCGCATAGATGTGAAGCAAAGGTGAGATCTTCATCTCGGAAAGCATCGAGGGCGCCTACATCAATATAAGTTGGTGGTAAGCCTTCAAGTTCTTCCAAGCTTGCTCGAATAGGAGACGCGTAAATATCCGGTTCTGTTTGACCTAAATACCAATGCCAAGCTTCGAGATTATCGCGTCGATCCCAGGATTTAGCGTGCGAGATTTGATAGCTTGATGCTGTTGTATTCGTGTCATCGAGCATAGGATACAGAGCCATTACAGCATGAATATAAGGACCGTTATGATCTTTTGCATACAATGACAATGCTGTGGCGAGTCCTCCTCCGGCTGATCCTCCGAAAATTGCAATGCGTTGAGAATCCACTCCGAGTGTGTGCGCATTACTCGTAAACCATAACAAAGCGGCATAGCAATCGCGCAGACCTGCAGGATATGGATTTTCTGGTGCCAAACGATAATCGACACTTACCACAGGCACCTGGAGGTCCAGGGCAAGACGCGCATGAATTACGTGTTCGGATTCAAGAGTTCCCGCCCACATACCTCCACTGTGAATGCATAGAATCCCAGGAGTTAAATTCTTGTGATTTCTGTTTTCTTGTGGTTCATAGATTCGAATTTTCACAGACGGGTCGTTGTCTAATCCCGTGATATAGATATCTCGAATATCAAGTTCGTGAGAAATCCACTCCGGTTCTTTATCAATGAGACCTGCTTGAATTTCCCTGCGCTCATCGGGAGGGAGTTTTGATAAATCCCCTGTACGTTGTGCAAGCTCACATAAATCATGATAAAGTTCTGGATCAATGCGTGATTCCATCCACTCTTGTCCCGAGTAAGAATAGCGCATATCGTCCTCCCGCTTTGTAAACCGAGCACATGAATACTCATGAAAGACGTTAAAGATATCTACTTATTGCTACGATGCGTTATCCATAAGTCTTTCGAAATTCATGTGATTAAACTTCTTCGTTTTTCCTACTTTCTTAGGGTACCTCATGTCAAATCATTTAACAAAGGGGTGAGTCATAGTGTCTACATACAAAACGCATGACTGAGTGTGTTCTCAAGAATATCAATTCGCGATATACTAAAAAATAGTTTTCTCATATGAAACGACTAAGAGTATGAGAGTAAAGCTTAATTTATAAAGAAAGTAACGGATGCATCGGTGCATATCGTACGATACGTGATAATTCCAAGGAAGGAATACATATGGCACACCCGCACTTGTTCAGGAAGATCGCCACATGCGCAACTGCAGGTTTTGCACTCGTGGCGGGAGCAGCTTGGGCATACGATTGGTATACACGAAAAAAGTTCAATTCGTCCGCGTTAGCTTACGAGATGAACAGATACTATGGCTCATTCCCACGTCGAAGTGCTCAGGAAGAAGCTGCGTGGTTTGATGAAGAACGAGGTAAAGAACGACCAAATAAGGGTCTTCCTGAACTCGCAATGAAATTAGGCTTAGCTACCGTGTTTGACGATGGTAGCGATGTATCTTCAGAAACGTATGGATTGACGACGTACTGCTTTAAACCGAGTAATTTTACTTCAACAATTGCTCCGCATACGACTATCCTATACATTCATGGTGGGGCTTACGTCAAAGGTTTCAACGGGTATAATACGACATTTCTTACCTGTTTAGCACATAAGTTTGGTGTTACTGTGCTAGCTCCAGATTATGATACGGCTCCATATGGTGACGCATTGACTGCTTCGAGGCAAATAACAGCGTTGTATAAGCAGTATCGCAGTTCGCATCCTTATGAGCGAGTCATTCTCATGGGAGATAGTGCGGGAGCAGGATTGGCTTTAGGATTGGCACTTCAATGGGCTAAGGAGCACAACGATTATGCCACCTCATCGCAGCAAACACGTATCCCAGTGCCAGAGGGAATTATTGTTATAAGTCCATGGGTGGATACGACTCTAGAAAATCCTGAAATTTCCCAACTTACTTTTGATGATCCTTATCTTCGTCCTGAACTTTTGCGAGTAGACGCTCATGAATGGGCAGGTGGATTAAGCCAGAAAGATTATAGAATTTCACCGATTTATGGCAATCTCGAATCGCTTTCGGATTCGCCGGTAACAGTGATTATGGGAAGTAATGAAATTTTTTATCCGGATGTGGCGTTATTCGTTGATAAACTTCGTAACTCTCGTGTTGAGGTGAAATTCCATGTAGCAGAAGCGATGACACATGATTACGCACTTTTGCCGATTCCAGAATCGCGAGAATCATTCCGGTGGATAAAAGAAGCGATCGAGCGCGCTACGTCACGGTAGCTATGGTGTGAACGCTATGCATTAATAATTATGGAATGAATAATTATGGAATGATGATGTAGCAATAATACCGTGATGATAAGTGATAATACGTGGGGTGTATCTCGTTACTGAAATACACCCCAATGCCGTATATATGGTCATCCTAAATTATTTATCGAATGTTATTTATCCAGCTTTATTTATTCAATTTCCCGAATACTCGCTCAATCCACGCTAAAGCAAGAGACATCCATACGGCTACACTCTCTTCTCGAGTTGCTGGGTTATTGCAGTCTGCTGTTTCAGCAGTACCTAACGATAGGCCATGTCCTCCAGTAGGTAAGAGGTGTGCTTCGATACTCACTGAGACGTTCAGACAGGCTTGGATGAAAACAAGAGAGTTTTCAACGGGGACGGTATCATCGGTTATCGTATGCCAAATGAATGTTGGTGGGGTTGAGGAATCAACATGTTTTTCGAGGCTAACAGCATTTCGTAAATTCTCATCATTGACGTTTTCACCCAGAAGGCAATTAAAGCTCCCCTGATGTGCGAATTGTCCAGAACTAATTACCGGATATGAGAGCATAAGCGCATTTGGCTTGATAGCGCTGATATCAAAGCCATGGGCAGATATTTCACTATCCCCAGCAGAAGTTGCAAGATTTGCGGCAAGATGTCCACCTGCAGAAAATCCTAAAACTGCTATCGCGCTCGCATCGACATTCCACGCTTTACTGTTTTCCCTGATAGTTTGCATAGCAAGAGCAGCTTGAATAAGTGCTGTTGGATAGACGGCAGGTTTAACACTGTAACGCAGAATAAATGCATGATACCCGGCTGCTAAAAATTGTAAAGCGACTGATTCCGCTTCACGATCGGTCGTTCTGTTATACCCGCCGCCAGGGAAAATGAGTATAGCTGGGCGTATACGGTGTGGATTAATTTCTGGGGAATTATCTATCAGGTAAGCATAGAGTTGAGCAGAAGCACTACCGTCATAAGAAAGCGTGCGTGTAAAATACTGCATTGTATTTCCTTTCATTGGGTGAGGTATCCCTTAAATTTATGATACATAATATTTCAATTTTTTATAGGACACATCAATTTTGACATAAGTTGTCTGATGTCTTACAATTAATTCAGGAGATTACTCCAACTCACAATTTAACTGTTATTTCTGAATACGAAGTTGGCAGGGTTGCTGCACAGAGAAATGATGGTAATGCAAAATGTGAGAAACCTTTCAGTGTTGAAGGAGAAAAAAGAAAATGAAGTTCGGGAAGTCAGTAAAAGTAGTCGCTGGACTTGCGGCTGCTACATTATTGCTGGCCGGTTGTGGCTCAGGTAAGTCCGCAAGCTCCGGATCAGCATCATCAGAATCTACTCCTGCAGTCAGCACCGCTGTGCCAGATACAATTACCGCACAGGTTGCTTATTCAGGGCAGAACTATAATCCTCTCTCAACTTCATCAGCTATTGGTATGGCTGGTAATTGGCACGTAGTAGAGCCACTCTATACGCGGCAAATGGATGATTTCAAGATTGTTTCAGGTTTGGCTAAGGGTGAGCCAAAGAAAATTTCGGATACAGAGTATGAAATCACACTTCGTGATGGTGCAAAGTTCTCCGATGGTAATCCAGTAACTGCTAAAGATGTTAAGTCATCGTTCGATCGAATGATGGTAGAAGGTAGCTTATTCCTTCCAATGTTGAACTTCATTCAGAGCGTGGATGTTAAGAGTGATAATGTTGTTACCTTTAAACTCAGTCGTCCATACACTCTGTTGAAAGAACGCCTTGCTCTTGTAGGAATTGTTCCAGAATCCATGTCGGATGAAGACCTTCAGAAGATGCCTATCGGCTCTGGTCCATATAAGTATACGGAAATCACTGATTTGAAGGTTACTTTCGAGCGTAATGATAATTACAATGGCGAATTCAAAGCTTTGAGCAAGAATATGGTATGGAATGTTGCTGTAGATGATACTGCACGCGTTACCGCTATGCAGTCTGGTCAAAACGACATTATGGAAAATGTTCCAGCAAAAGCTTTCGATACATTGAAGAATTCTAAGTCTACATTGTCAAAGGCGCAGAGCTTCAACCAAGCATTCATTATGTTTAATACAAAGAAGGCTCCATTCGATAAGAAGGAAGTTCGTCAAGCTGTATTCTATGGAATTGATGTTGAGACATTGATTAAGAACCAGCTTGCAGATCAGGCAGAAGCAGCAACGGGCTTCTTGCCTAAGAGCTTCAAGTACTATCACAAGGCAAAGAACGTATACACCTACAACGTCGACAAGGCAAAGAAGTTGCTTAAGGATGCAGGCGTTAAGGAAGGCGTTGAATTCACCTTATATACGACTGACCACACATGGATTACTGAGCTTGCTCCGCAAGTTAAGAACAATCTTGAAGCACTTGGTTTCAAGGTCAATATCGAGTCCATGAAGTCTGCTGCTTTGTATCCGAATATTGCTGCAAAGCCAGATTACTCAATGATCATGGCTCCTGGAGATCCATCAGTATTCGGTAATGATCCAGAAATCCTTCTGAACTGGTGGTTCGGAGATAACGCATGGACTCAGACCCGTACCTTCTGGAAGGGATCTGAAGGCTACAATAAGTTGCAGGAAATCCTCACCAATGCTTCAACCATGACTGACGACAAGGAACGTGAAGCAACATGGAACGATGCAATGGATCTGATTTCTGAAGAAGTACCATTGTACCCACTCTTCCACCGTCAACTTACTACAGCTACACGAACTGGAGTCTTTAAGGACTTCAAGCCAACAGGTACCACTGGTTTGTATCTCTTGGATCAGAAGCTATCAAAGTAAGACTGATGATATATCAGAAACTACATAATAATTATTCATAGTTTCTCAACATGTATCGGGTGGGGATAAGTTCTTGAATATAAGAAAATTCTCCTTATCCCCACCTTTATTATGCTTCGGATTACGATGCCGTAATCTACAAGGCGCGCTGCATACAACTCCATATGCAGGGTGTATCTCAGATGATGCACACAGTATCATCTATTGAGGAGTTACAAAGGGGTAAAACTCATGACAAACTTACTGCGACTTTTAGGAAAGAGGTTGGCATCGCTACCACTTGTGGCATTAGGCGTTGTCTTCCTAGTCTTCTTCCTTATGTCATTCTCGCGTTACGATCCGGCAACCGTAGCGCTTGGCGAGAATGCAACAGCTCAACAGCTTCAAGAATATCGAACGGCTCATGGTCTCGATAAGCCTTGGTATATTCAATTCTTCTTGTACTTGTGGAATATGATTCACGGTGATTTGGGAACGTATGGTCTCAACCATGAATCAGTGGCTGCGAAAATTGCTCAAGCCTTCCCAATTACGCTTCAATTAACATTTATTGGTCTGCTCATAGTAGTTGTTGTTTCCACCGTATTCGGTGTTCTTGCAGCACTTTTCCGCGATACATGGGTTGATCAAGTTATTCGTGTATTTTCCATTATTGCAATTGCTACACCATCATTCTGGTTGGGTGTTCTTTTGATTTATGTTTTCCAGATTAAGCTCGGCTTGCTTCCAGGCTCTGGAGAACTAGTCAATTTCTTTGATGATCCTGGTGCATACTTGACGCGTATGGCGATGCCAGCATTTTCACTTGCATTGCCAGCATCTGGACAGCTAATTCGCGTTATTAGAACCTCTATGGTTGAAGAACTAGACAAGGATTACGTACGTACCGCAATTGGTGCGGGCATTCCAAAAGCTGTTGTCGTAGCGCGTAACGTTTTGCGCAATGCTCTCATTACGCCAATTACCGTTCTCGGTATGAAGATTGGTTACCTTATGGGTGGTGCAATCGTTATCGAAGTTATTTTCTCTCTACCGGGCATGGGTACAACGCTTTTCGAAGGTATTAATGGTAATGAGCCAACGCTGGTACAGGGTGTAGTTCTTGTAGTTGCGCTCGCATTCGTTGTTATTAATATCATCGTTGATTTGCTTTATGTACTTATCAACCCACGAATTAGGACGGTGTGACATGCTGTTTGGTAAAAATAAAGCTGCACATGCAGCCTCTCAAGTAGGCGTGAAGTTCCGCAGGTTCAGTCACCTAAAGTGGGGTACAAAGCTGTCTGCTCTCTTCATTTTCCTTCTCATTATTGTGGCAATTTTTGCCCCTCTTATCTCTCGCCATGATCCATTAGCGATTACTGTAAGCTATCAGGCTCCGTCCGCGGAACATTTCTTCGGAACAGATAATTTGGGTCGAGATGTTATGAACCGCGTATTCTATGGCGCACGTTATTCCTTGGCAATTGGCCTTGGTGCTATTGCTCTTGCGCTTGTCCTTGGCGCACTTATCGGTGCCATCGCAGCTGTCGCACGTCCATGGATTTCTGAAGTAATTATGCGCATCATTGATATCTTCATGTCCGTGCCGGGAATCGCTTTGGCAACAGTATTCGTTACCATTCTTGGCCGCTCAATGTTTGGTATTATTGCCGCAATTGGTATCCTCTACGTACCGCAGATTGCGCGAGTTGTACGCGCAAATATCATTAGCGAATATGGACAGGACTATGTTCGAGCTGTCATCGTTTCAGGTGCTCGTGCTCCTTGGATTCTTTTCAAGCATGTGTCACGAAATATTGCAGCGCCGGTTATGGTGTTTACAACTCTTTCTGTAGCAGATGCAATTGTTTTCGAGGCGTCTTTGTCCTTTATCGGTTTAGGTTTCCAAGAGCCAACTCCTACATGGGGTAATATCCTGTCCTCTGCAAAGCCGGGCGTTATCTTTGGATATTGGTGGCAGGCTCTGTATCCAGGTCTGGCAATTATGATTACGGTTTTGTGCCTTAACATCTTGTCGGAAGGCATCACAGATGCTATCGTTTCTGCACCAAGTGCTCCAATTACAAAGAGCGAAGAAGACGCACAACAGGCTCGTAAGGAAGATTTGATTCTTGCCGATCCTGTAGCAGCTTATGAGACTCAGCATGAATCTCTTGTGAAGTCTTTGGAGCAGCTCAAAGCCGCTGAACTCAAGCGTACCGATCGATTTGTGCCTGTGGGTGAAAAAGCTGGCGAGCCAGTGATTGAGGTTAAGGATCTATGCATTTCCTTCCCACGTCATGGTGATGTCAATGTCGTTGATCACGTATCCTTCTACGTGCGTCCAGGCGAAACAATGGGACTTGTTGGTGAGTCCGGTTGCGGTAAGTCAATTACCTCATTGACTATTATGGGCTTGCTGGATAAGCGTGCAAAGATTTCGGGCGAAATTAACTTTGGAGGAAAGAACCTTGTCGGTCTTGATCCAAAGGAACACAATGCTTTGCGTGGTCATGAAATCGCTATGATTTATCAGGATGCATTGAGCTCTCTCAATCCGTCTATGCTCATCAAGAATCAGATGGCTCAGCTTACCAAGCGCGGCGGTACTCGTACTGCTGAAGAACTTCTTGAGCTTGTAGGATTGGATCCTAAACGAGTTTTGGAATCCTACCCGCATGAGCTTTCTGGTGGTCAGCGTCAACGTGTTCTTATCGCAATGGCTTTGACTCGTGATCCTAAACTGATTATTGCGGATGAGCCAACGACTGCTTTGGATGTTACAGTTCAACGCCAAGTTATTGAGTTGCTCAATGATTTGCGTGAAAAGCTTGGATTTGCCATGATCTTTGTATCCCATGATTTGGCTCTTGTAGCAAAGGTAGCTCATAAGATTACCGTTATGTACGCTGGGCAAGTAGTTGAGCAGGGATCTACTCAGGAAATTTTGACTGATCCACGTCATGAATATACTCGTGGTTTGCTGGGATCTGTTATTTCTATCGAAGCAGGGCAAACGCCATTACATCAGGTACCTGGAACTGTTCCTAGCCCTAAGGACTTCCCTGAGGGTGATCGATTTGCTCCACGCTCTTCGCATCCATATGAAGCACTTGACGAGCATCCGGTCATGATTGAAATTCCAGATACACATCACCGTTATGCAGTACGTCCTTCTTTAGCTCAGCTGGATGTAGATAATCAAGAGACCGAGCAGCCAGGAGAAATGATTCATCTTATCGATCCAGCATTAAACAATGCTTTTGATGACGACGAACCTGTTCCTGGTGATACATCAAATGTGGTAACGACGCAGGAGGAATCCAATGAGTAATGAAACTCAGACCTCACCAATTATCGAGTTACAGGATATTAAAGTTATTTTTAAGACTCGAACTGGAGGCCTTTTCCATCCGAATAAAGTTACGGCAGTTAATGGTGTCAGCCTTACTCTTATGCCAGGCCAAACTATAGGTCTGGTAGGAGAATCCGGTTGTGGTAAGTCAACTACTGCAAATGTACTGTGTGGATTGCAGCTCGCTACAGAAGGCAAAGTCATTTTTAAAGAACATGATGTCACTAAGCGTACTGCAAAAGAGCGCATGGAAATTGGTCGAGTAGTATCGGTTGTCTTCCAAGATCCAGCAACTGCTCTGAATGCTCGAATGAAAGTTGTTGACCAGCTCATTGATCCTCTAGTTGTGCACTCTCTGGGTAGCAAGCAAGAGCATATGGAACGCGCTATGGAGCTTATTCGCATGGTAGGGCTTCCGACTTCAGCACTTGATGCACTTCCGGGGCAGCTTTCCGGTGGACAGCGCCAGCGTGTGGCAATTGCTCGCGCATTGAGCCTTAAACCAGATGTCATTATTGCTGACGAGCCGACTTCCGCTTTGGATGTTTCAGTTCGTGCGCAAATTTTGAACTTGCTCACGGACTTAAAGAAGGAACTCGGTCTTGCGATGATCTTCATTAGCCATGACATTCAAACTGTTCGATATGTATCGGATGAGATTGTTGTCATGAACGGCGGTGAAATCGTCGAGCGCGGGTCCGCAAAGGATGTCTTCTTTAATCCGCAGCATCCATATACCAAGAAGCTATTAGCTGCTGCGCCATCACTTCTGCATCCAACAGAAGAAGAATGCGCGTAAACGGCCAAAGCCATCATGGTCAAAGCCATAATGGTATAGAACGTTTGGGTATATAACTGAAAATTTGGGTCTGGCTTCTCCATTCCACACTTATGAGATTGCCAGACCCGCCACAATACGGCATATACGATACGATATATGAGTCACCGCTTTGATTTGTATACACATGTATCGGTAAAGATTTATTCACGCTCTCATGGGAGAGAGCATAAGAAAAGGAACAAATCATGGACTCTCGTTTTAGGGGGGTAATCCCACCAGTAGCTACTGCTTTAACTGCAGACGGTAAGCTTGATAAGGAATCGTATGCACGAAGCATTAATCGTATGATTGATGCAGGTGTGCATGGTCTTTTCGTTCTTGGCTCTTCTGGAGAAGTAGCATTTAGCGCAGACGAGCGTAGGCGTGAAATCATTGAAGCTGCGGTTGAAATTATTGATCATCGCGTGCCTTTGATGATTGGCTGCATTGATACAGAAACGAATCGTGTTATCGAGCATGCACGTCAAGCTAAAGAACTGGGTGCTGATGCAATAGTCGCGACTGCGCCATTCTATGCTTTGGGTGGGCAAGCTGAGATTGAACGACATTTCCGTCTTATCCATGAAGCGGTTGATTTGCCGTTATTCGCATATGACATTCCTGTATGCGTACACACAAAGCTTGCTGGAGATATGCTTGTTCGACTTGGACTGGATGGTGTCTTAGCTGGAGTGAAGGATTCCTCCAATGATGACGTTTCCTTCCGATTCCTCGTTGATGCCAATGAGGAAGCAGGACATCCTCTCGTACTTCTGACTGGGCAAGAAGTAGTCGTCGATGGTGCTTACATGGCTGGAGCAGATGGTTCAGTTCCAGGATTAGCGAATGTTGAAGCATCGGGCTATGTCCGTATGTGGGATGCGTATCAGGCAGGCGACTGGGAAACTGTACGTAAAGAGCAAGATGTGCTCGCACACTTAATGCGCATCGTTCTTGTACCTGAGGGGGTACAAGGCTTTGGCAAGGGTGTAGGTGGCTTTAAGACAGCTATGGCTTTACTTGGTGTATTTGATACAAATCAAATGCCTGATCCTGTTCTTCCTCTTAAGGGTGAGAATGTAAAACGTGTTGCGCAAATATTGCGTGAAGTGGGTCTCAATCCGGTAGTTTCCGAGGAAGTAGTGAGCGAGAGCGCACAAATCCGTAGTCTCTAGCGGTATATCTAGCGACTATATGTGCGAAATTTCGGTTTTGGTTGCGGTTTGGATATGTGGACGGATATGCAATCCGATATGCAATCGTGTGATGATACCTGAACACTATCCGAACCGTAACAAAAAGAGAGGTTAATATGGCAGAAGTTATTATCGTTAAGTCTCAGGAAGAGGCTGGTGAGATCTATGCTTATGCTGTGGCGGAAGCTATAAAGGCTAATCCGCGATTAGTTCTGGGGTTGGCAACAGGTTCCACGCCTCATACTGCATATCAAGCGCTCGCTGCACGTGTTAAAGATGAGAACATTGACGTATCGCACGTGCAAGGTTTTGCGCTTGATGAATATGTAGGGCTTGACCCAAGTCATCCTGAGTCGTATCACAGTGTAATTCGACGAGAAGTCATAGAGCCAGTCGGCTTAAACCCAGATCTTATCCACGTGCCAAACGGGGCTGTTGAATCCTTACGTCATGCAGGCGCAGACTATGATGCGGCGATTGAAGCAGCTGGTGGAGTGGACATTCAGATCTTGGGCGTGGGAACCGATGGGCATATTGGTTTCAACGAACCGGGAAGTTCTTTAGCATCTCCAACCCGTATGAAGACGCTTACAGAGCAAACGCGAATTGATAATGCGCGATTCTTTGATGGAGATTTGGATCAAGTACCTACGCACTGCATTACACAAGGTGTGGGAACGATTATGAAGGCGCGTCACCTTGTCCTTTTGGCATTCGGCTCAGCGAAAGCAGATGCTGTTGCTGCAAGTATCGAGGGGCCGATAACAGCAATGTGTCCGGCGTCCGCTCTTCAAATGCACCCGCATGCAACATTTATTATTGATGAAGCTGCAGCAGAGAAATTGCAATATGCGCAGTATTATGCATGGGTTGCAAAGAATAAGCCAGAATGGCAAAAGCTGTAGTTGTATAACTAAAAGAACTTTCTTGAAGTCGCAATCACGGTTATTGTGTGTCCTGAGTTTTGTGCTCAATGCGCACAATAACCGATATGCACATGTATGAAGAATTTACTAAGAAGGATTTAGCCTCTCGTCATCGCATGCATATAATTTGCGTATAATAACGAAATGTTTCACGTGAAACATAAAACGAAGGAGTTTGTGTGAGTAATCTTATTGAGCAAGTAGGTGAATCGTGGGAAAAACGAAATCGCGCAGCTCGTCAGTTAGATGAACAGATGAGCAATTCTCGTGCATTCAACGCAGGAACAACCGTTTTTATACATGCGCGAATTATTGATGCTCACACGGTTATTGATAATGGATGGCTTCTCGTTCGTGATGGTGTAATTGCCGACAAAGGTGAAGGTGAATTTACTCAGGATCTAGGCGAGCAAGAGCATACTGTTGTTGACGCTCGCGGGAATGTGGTTTCTCCGGGATATATCGATATACATTCACATGGCGGATGGGCTAGTGCATTTGATGATGGTAATGATGCCATTTCTCAAGCACGCACATATCATATGCTTCATGGAACGACCAGACATGTGTTGTCGTTAATAACGAATCCGTGGGAAGTGTTACTTAATAATGTGCGTGAAGCGGCAAATGTTGTAAAGAGGAGAACGGACATAGTTGGGCTGCACTTGGAAGGACCATTCTTATCTGTAAAACGTAAGGGCGCCCATGATGAAAATTGTTTGCTTGATCCTACTCCAGAGCGCGTGGAAGAATTGCTCGATGCTGCAGATGGTACATTGAGGCAAATTACTATAGCCCCAGAACTTGAGCACGGCTTGAGCGCTATAGAGCAGTTTGCTCATGCAGGCGTCAATCCAGCTGTCGGGCATTGCGATGCTGATTATGATATCGCGCGTACTGCTTTTGCTCGTGGTGCAAGCATAATGACACATATGTTTAATGCAATGAATGGTATATCGCATCGAGCCCCAGGTCCGATTCCGGCTGCATCGGAGAATTCTGATGTAACTATAGAGCTCATTGCTGATGGGTTCCATGTGCAAGTTCCTGTACTTCGCGCTGCTACGCATTTGGCACCCCATCGAATTGCGCTCGTTACTGATTCCATGGCTGCAGCAGGTTGCCCTGATGGGTCGTATCTTTTGGGAAATCTCGAGGTGGATGTGGTTGATACTCACGCGCGGCTTCGCTCAAATGGGGCAATTGCGGGTTCCGCTCTTAACCTAGAAGAAGCTGTGCAACGGATGATTTTTGAAGTAGGTATGAGTGCGCAAGATGCAATTGAAGCAGCAACGTGGACACCGGCTCGTGCATTGGGACTTGATAAAGTCAACAAAACGACTGAACATCCTGTAGGGCTTTTGGAACCAGGGTATTCAGCGGATGTTTTGTTACTCAATCAACAGACTATGAACATTATCGACGTTTGGTGTGATGGAATACGCATAAGTGAGTGCGTAAGAGAAAAGTAAATTTCAATACATATGACTATGAAGTGGATGATACGATACTGTGTCATCCACTTTTTGCTATATGACGTCAACTACAAGTAGTAAAACGAATAGAAAGGTCGTGTTAGGGGGAGGTAATGGAAAAGCTAGGTGACCTTGATGATGAGCATCACGAGCAGATAAAGAAGAACGATACTTTGCGTGATGAGACAGTAAACGAATATCGTCATACTGATGAGACTATGAGTCGAATCGCTCAATCTGCTATTGATTTCCTTACATACTTTGGTATATCTGATGGGGTTAGTGTTCGTCAAATAGAAGCGATTACGAATGATGCTCAGTCTCGGCTACCGAACTAGTATGCGCAAATTTGACGATATTGATGATGATATAGCGTACGAATATCGTGCGAAGATTTCTTAAGTCTATTCTATTTGTAAGTAGTAACGGTCATAAGAAGGAGTGGATATGACTCAGCATATGAGCATGAGTGATATGGCAAGAGACGGAGCGCATGAAGCTTTTACCCAGGCTCAGATTGAACATCAACGTCAACTGCTTGCAACCGTTTATATCCCAGCACTGCGTAAGCGCTTTGACAGAGCTGTGCATGAGTATCATAAAGCTGCTCGTGAGAGGATACAAGAGGCTCATAATGCGGTTGTATCAGATAGCAGGCAGATGGATAAAGCAATCACAGGTAAGGCTTCAGATGCTATACGCACAAGTGTAAGCACATATGCGAAAGAATTGCTTAATCTTGAACGAGCTGTTAACGGAGGCGAGTAGTTGTGAATAGTGGTGTGAGGCGTCGTCGTAAGGGTTTTTTGATTTGTGGCGTTATTGGTAGTCTTGTGTGTGCGATTTTGGGGGGATTGGTTTTGACGTATATTCTTCATGAGAAGCAGGAGCATGATTATATGTATTCTGTTGTTACAAGTAATGAAGCGAAAAAACTAATTGAAAATGAATTGCGATATGTAGATTCTGCGGCTTTGACATCTGATGGTGAGATTAAGTCGTATCGGATTGATATGGATACGATTGAGCATAATCCGATGGGCGGGATTATGGTAGATATCATTTTGAATAATGATCCGGAAATGGATATGAGCGTTATCTTCGAAAAAGATAATCCTGAAGAAAAACTCGAATTAAATCTTATGAGTATGTCCGAAAAAATGGACAAGCTATATCAGCGCAAAGAGGTATCTGGAGAATCTCTATCTAATGAGTAAAAAATTAACCGAACAAGACCATGCTAATATCGCGCAACTGGAATATAAAAAACGCTTAATTACCAAAGCTCATTACATAGACCAGTAACATACGGACCTAATAATCATAGAAAATATCTAGGTACCCTAGATCGTATTGTTCATGACGATTCTGGTCTCGATATGTACGTTATTAAAACGAGTAGTCATCATTACACAGTACTCTATCAGGGCTCATCAGCACCTAATAGTGGCAACGGTTTCTCAGATTGGCTTGCAAACGATGTGCCGATGGCTGTGGGTATTAGTCTCGGTATCAAAGCTCACTCAGAGCAATTACAGAAGGCGTCGGAAGAGTTAAATAATTTGATGACATCTGATCCAAAAGCTCATGTGGATGTGTACGGGCACTCTTTGGGATCTATGAATGCTCAGTATGCGTTGGCAAATGTTAATGACCCTTCTCGTGTAGATAGTGCGCATGTATATGAAGGCCCAAATATTTACTCGACATTAAATAGTCAGCAGCGACAGACTGCGCAACGCCTTAAAAGTAAGGTTCATAATTACGTCGATAATAAAGATTTCATAGCATTTGGATATGAGGATCAGTTTGAAACGGTGGGTAACCTTCATAAAGTTCACTCTAAGAACGTCAGTGATGTTGCTGCACAGCATATGTGGGGTGGTTATCAATGGCAAAAAGATGGTGGTCTACAAGAGGATAAGCCTAATCTTAATCACATGAAGCAATATATCGAGGATTATCGCCATTATCATTCATCATCAGCTTCTTCAGCTGCTCAAAAGTTCGCCTTGGATTATGCGCAAGCACAGTATATTATGAATGCTTTAGTAGCTGATACTAGTACGCTGGAATCGGATCTAGAAAAAGTATCTTACCGAATTTCTCATAGTCTTGAGCATGACTTGATTTCGATGGAAAACGCAATGATTATGACACAATTACCAGCGTTGTCATACCGTGAAATTGAAGCTGCGATTGAAGAGCAGAGTCTTAATCCTCTTGCGCTCGTTAAACAATTTAATCAGAAAACGTATCGCGATAAGAATACTGCTGCTCATATTGCGAACGAATGCGAAGAATTGCGTACGCATATTAATAACGGTATTCAAGAAGCGATGAATACAGATGACGAGCTTGCACATGCTGCGCAAGACATTGTAGACAGTCATAAACGCGCTATGAAAGACAGAATTATTCAATACGAATCAGAAGAAATGCTCAAAAATTTGCACCCATAAATTAATATAATTCTACTTCATATGCGCATGAATTATTCGTTCAATCGGCTGATAATGTGTGGCAATAGCTTGTTGGTATGCTTGAATATCACCTTTCAGTGCGCTATCGAGGATATCGGCGTGCGAAGAAGCTGACAATTTTAAATCTAAGGAAATATCCGCATTTAGCGCTGGTACCACAGCCATATGAACTAACCACAGGCTCTGCGTAAGTTGCAGGGCAATCGAATTATTAACTGATTGCAAAAGCCCCTGATGGAAAGCGCTGTCTTGCTCAAGAAATGTGTGCCCATGAGAAGCTCTGTCGTTCATTTGTTCAATGAGGTCTCTCAAATGGTTCACTTCATCATCGCTTAGCTGCTGAACTGCGGAAATGACTTGTGGAGCGAGCCCCTGATCGAGTATTTTTCGCAATTCAATGATATCTTCTAGGTCATTATATGTATCGCCATGTGGAATCATAGCGCGAAATGATAGTGCTTCAACGAGCGGTTCGAGGGATAATGAACCCACAAAAGTCCCTTTACCATGTATGACATTGACTATATCAAGAGCTTCAAGTTTGCGAAGAGCTTCTCTGACTGAAGATCGAGCTGATTTTAGATACTCACATAAATATGATTCAGTCGGCAGTGGATCTCCGGGTTGCAGACCTTGCTGAATAATATATGCCTTAATAGCATCCATTGTTGTGTCAACGCGGCGACGATTACTGAGCTGCTCGGCTGGGGATGATGTGAGAGAATTTGTGATTCCTGAGACGCTCATAGAATCAAGAGAATGCGAATCGTGTAGTGAATCCATTATCAGTCCCTCCTCAGTACAAACAACGATGTAAGTCACGCAAAATGTACAGTCAGTCAATTTTTTGGCTAAATTAAGAATAGTATATCGAAATATCAGACATCAGACAAGTGTGCTATACTAATGGTGTTATCATCTCAGAGAACAAACACGAAGGAGTGTTGCGATGAGTAACCTTACGCGTGATGATGCGAGTAAACATGCCGCAGTGGTTGGCGTTTATGCTTCGCAACCGGTCGATCAAAACGGGCGGGAACAATATTATGATTTGCTTAGCAATGAGTCGTGGATAAGAGGAGCGGAGATACCATTTCCGGGCGAGCTAGCATACGATGAATCTCGAAAGTGGCTTGCGTCGCATCTTCCCTCTACATGGCATTCGAATGTATGTACGCTTATCCCGGGCACGATGCAAACATTAGGGAAAAATCCCCTCTTTGGTTTGGCGAGCCCTGACGATTCAGCGCGTGAGCAGGCACTCGATTTTATGCGAGATGTTCACCGTAGTCTTCGTGATTTTAATGACTTGAGGTCACATCGCGATATTTCTTTTATCGAGATTCATACCGCTCCTAAAGCTCATGCTATCAGCGATGCAATGCGGCGCAGCCTTGAAGAAATTACCCAGTGGGATTGGGATGGAGCGCGGCTTGTCATTGAGCATTGCGATAAATATATTGAAAATCAAGCGCCCGAAAAAGGCTTCTTGTCTCTCGAAGAAGAGATTACTCTTGCGAGAGAGTGTGGTGTGGGTATCACTATTAATTGGGGTCGAAGTGCTGTAGAAGGACGAAGTTCCTTGCTTCCACGTGAGCATATTCGCCAGTGTGTAGAAGCGGATGTGCTTACTGGAGTGATGTTCTCTGGTGCTGGACCAGATGCAACTAGCTATGGTTATGAATGGATAGACGGTCATCTACCAATGAATAGCGATGAATCTCATAGCTTACTCGATCCTGATCGAATTCATGAGTGCGTAGCAGAATCAATGCGCGAACCGCGTTGGCTGGATGACGGATATGTGGGAGTTAAAGTATGTGTGCCAACGCAGGCGGATTTATCAACGAGATTATCGTATATGAAGCATGTATATGAGGAGATACGTTATGGCATTGAACAATAACACTTATCTTACATTTGACATAGGCGGTACGAAGGTCGCGAGCGCATGTGTAAGTTTCGATATGGACGGTACATATCATGTATCTCACCACGATCGCATTGCTACGCAAGCGGAGCGCGGTGGAGCGGATGTGCTTCGACGGATTGTAGAATTCGTTGGTAAACGATTGGAATTTGCTCGTGAAGAACACATCGAAATTTCTGGTATCGGTATAGGTAGCGCAGGAGTTGTCGATAGTGCGTCGGGACGTATTCTTACCGCGACAGATACTATGCCTGGATGGGCGGGTAGCGAGGTTGTAGCAGCGATACGAGAATTACCTGCTGCACAAAATATGCCTATATATATGGTCGGAGACGTGGGTGCGCACGGACTGGGAGAATCCCTCTGTGGTGTGGGACGTGGCTATAAGGGTGTTCTTTCTATTGGTATAGGTACCGGCATTGGCGGAGCTGTTATCTCACAGGGCATTCTTCATACGGGTGCTCATGGAGTTGCAGGGCATGTGGGGCATATGACACATCCTTTAGGACGAGGAATTATGTGTTCCTGTGGTACGCGTGCGGGGCATATCGAGCCTGTAGCTTCTGGAACGGGTTTGGCAACTCTCTATAATGTGCGCAGAGAACAAGAACTTGAGCTCGGCGTAGAGGTTGCAGCTAATGGTGCTGATGTGGTGCACCGCATGGAACAAGGTGAAGAGTTCGCCCAGTCGGTGGTCGCTGAATCTGCGCGTGCTTTGGGCGAATGTATCGCCGGTATGGGAAATCTTATAGACCCTGACATTATTGTGCTCTCGGGCTCGGTAACGAAAGCAGGAAAAATATGGTGGAATGCTTTACGTGCAGGCTTTGAAGATTCTGCGCTTCCACTTGTAGCTCAAACCCCAGTTGTGGAGGGAATTCTAGGAGATGATGCGCCGTTAATCGGTGCTGCAACAGCAATTCGTAAATTTATTAATAGCTAACTTAAGAAGTTTCAATTCTGATAAATATCATTTCAAAGGAGAAATCATGGTTCATGAAGTAATCGAAAAATTGCGCGGAGGACTCATCGTAAGCTGCCAAGCGTATCCGGGCGAACCTCTTCGCCATCCGGAAACAATGGCACAAATGGCTCAGGCAGCGGTTATCGGTGGTGCGGTAGGTATTCGTTGTCAGGGATTAGCGGATATTAGCGCAATTAAGGGCCAAGTTGATGTACCAGTTATCGGTATCTGGAAGGATGGGCATGAAGGAGTTTTCATCACTCCGACATTGCGCCATGCTCGTTGCTGTATGGCAGCAGGAGCGGATATCATCGCGCTGGATGCGACGAGACGACCTCGTCCAGACGGTTTGACATATGCACAGACAGTTGCTCAACTTCATGAAGAGGGTGCTCTCATCATGGCGGACTGTGGAAGTATGGAAGATGCTCACATGGCAGTAGAAGCTGGTTCAGATATTATTTCGACAACTTTAAGCGGATATACTGGTGAGCGCGAAAAGACTAATGGTCCGGATTTTGAATTACTAGAATACATGGTTCAGAACTTCCCTGAAGTACCAGTTATTTGTGAGGGGCGAATTCATACTCCTGATGATTTAGCGCGCGTTATGGAAGCAGGAGCATGGGCAGCAGTAGTTGGCACGGCGATTACGCATCCGACGACTATTACGACATGGTTTGCTCAGCGACTTCCATCCGCTGGAATGCGATAGCTTATTCTGACAGAAGGATGCGAATGAGAATCATGACGAAGAATAGTATGGATGCGTCGTCAGCTCAATATGACAAATGTCGTAGCAGTGACAGTAGTAGTAACAGTAGTTGTAACAGCATCAGCGAAAATTACTCGCTACACTGGTGTGACCATAATACGTCAAGTTTGCTCGTTGATTTCGTAGCTCAAGGCGATGGTTTGCTTGTGAGTACGAGTAATGCTCAGAACGAATCAGGCGCTTTTGAAATCACAATTCTTTCGGGCTCTCTCGTTGCTCGATCTTATGGTATCGAACTTGATATGGAAGACACATATGGTGTTGCGTTGGGTTCGCCTCATCAGTTGATTATGACTTTTGGTGATTTTGGCACTCGCGTATATCTAGACGGGTATCAGGTCTTTTCCTGTGCGACAAATATCGCACCTGCAAATGGCGCAGTTCTTTCTTCAGATAAGTCAAGTCTAGCCCAGGTTACGCGGTTGGCTTCCTATGATAGTCCACTGAGTTCTACAGAAATTCGTGCTCAGTACAATCCCCCGGTACCAGATATAGAATTTGCTGCTTCTTCATTGGCGATAGCGGATGTTCAGCGGATTTCGCATTTAGAAACAGGAAGTATATACACGCGAATGCGCGTACGCGGTATCAATCAAAAAGGTACAATTTTCGCGGCATCTCAATGTGGGAAGGAAGTTATTAATCTCAGCATTGATGACGAAGGGATTCTGTATCGGGTATTCCATAATGATACGTGGATTAACTATCGTGCTTCGGGGACTCAATTAGGACAATGGAATGATGGCAATTTTCATGACGTAATAATTCGAGCGCTACGAGGTGCGGTTGATATTTATGTTGATGGATTTTTGGAATTACATCAACCTGGACAGTATTTCTTTAACCGTGGTGAGGCAGGCGAAATTGATTCTGTGAGTATCGGGCAAGACTCATACGGTGCAAGACTTTTCGGTGAGGTACGAAACGGTGGCATTTACTGCTATCCACTTAGCGATGGTCAGATTGCCGCATTATCACATCGAGAGGAGCTAACCACAACTGCTCTTTTTGATAAAGGATTTGAAGGAGCGGTAAGTTATCGTATCCCCTCCATGGTCACTACGCCCAATGGAGTCATTATCGCCGGCGCCGATCAGCGTATAGTTAATCCAAACGATACGCCAAATGAGATTCATTTTGTTATTCGAAGAAGCGAAGATGGCGGAACGACATGGCTACCTATGCAGACTGTAATCGCCTATCCAAGTGGTCCGCAAGGTCCAAATGTAGATGGCCCAAGCTTTATAGATTCGTGCATGGTCGTAGACCGCCTGTCAGATGAACATCCTGGACGTGTAATTGTGATTGTCGATCATTTTCCTGGAGGAGTTGGTTTCGCTAATGCTCAAAAAGAGCGTGGAACGGACGCTCAAGGAAGATTGATTCTCTTTGATAGGCAATTCAATAAGTTCTATCTCAATAGCGACGGTAGTGTCGAGAGCGATTCAGCAGACGATGATATGCGTGAAGAATCTCAGCGATACCACGTCGATGACGATGGCTACGTGACATATAATTCTCGTCGCGCAGGAAATATTTTCTTCAAAGAAGGTACTGATCCTCAAGAAAGCTTGCTCACTGCACGAACGAGTTATCTCGTAGAGGTACATTCCGATGATGATGGCGCGACATGGTCAAAACCTCGCTATATTGATTGGATGCTTCGCGAAGAATGGATGAAATTCATCGGAACTGGTCCGGGCTGTGGAATTCAGCTTACTCAGGGCAAATTTGCAGGCCGCTTGTTAGTACCATTCTATTGCTGTGGTGATAATCCGGTAATGAATGCAAGCGGAGCATTTATATCTGATGATGGTGGTGAGACATGGCGACGTGGCGAATGTGTTTTTGAGCGACAAGTCAATATCGCAAATTTTGAAGATAATGATTTTGTTTCCTCGGAATCAGTATTCGTTGAAACTAAGGATGGTTCAGTTATTACTTTCTTCCGCAATCAAAATCATGCTGGGCTTATCGGAAAAGCAATCAGTCATGATGGAGGTCAAACGTGGGAAGATATAGATTACGACCATGCTGTACCAGACATTTTTAGTCAGCCAAATGCTATAACTCTGCCGGATAATGATAACTGGAATTACGGTGACGCATCCGATAGGGTCCTCTTCGCTAATGCAAGTCTTATGAGACCATACCGAGGTTGTGGAGTACTGCGATATAGCGATGATGGAGCTCAAACGTGGTCGCGCTCGCGTTGTTTTAACCCATATCATTACGTGTATCAATGCATGTCAGTAAGGCCTGATGGAGATATCGGCTTGCTGTGGGAACGTGAGACTGCAGGAGTATATTACACTCACATTACGCGCAGCTGGCTTGGAATAGAGTAAGGGGTAATACATCGCAGGGGTTTGAAGCGTTGATTATATATATTCAACGCTTCAAACCCCTTAATAAATTTATGCTCCAGTTGGATAAGCAGAGTATGTCGTATCTCGCGATGCTGGGTAGTATTGAGGATACGTAGTATAGCCAGCAGGCGAAGGAGAAGGTGCTTGTGGTACTTGCGGTGGAACTCTGCGTGACATCCATGCGGCACGTTTTGCTGCGGTCTTCATCTGATGATGATATCCAGCTATGCGTTGTTTCGAATCATATTTTTCTTTAATACGGTGGATAGCAGAGGATACGTGGTCATAAAGCATTCGGCCATAGTCTGGCCCAGGATTATCAAACCATCCTCGTTTCTTGGCACCCCATACAATAATCGCAACGAAAATAAGCTGAAGAGCGATATCAATGGCGACAGCAATGATACGAGATGTAAGATCTGGCGTATCTGTTCCAGAAGTAAAACCGAATGATTGGAAAAGCACGATAGAAACATTATTAGCGATATGAATTCCTATACCTGCTTCCAGGCCGCCCAGATACATTGCTAAGTAACCGTTGAGCAGTCCGAGCGAAAATATAGCAGTTAATTCTAATAATTCATAACTGTGCAGAGAAGTGAAGATAATCGCTGGAATAATTGGTACGAGGATATGTGCGATACGCGGTATCCATCGGCCAAATCCTTGAAGAAGTAATCCGCGGAAAATATATTCTTCGCTTGCACACTGGATAGGTACGACAGTTATCGCGAGGAAAATTGTTAATAATGATGGCCAACGGAGTTGATAGTGAACTCCAGAAGCAAGATCAATGGCAATCGAAACAAAATTGAGAATGATAAACAGAGTGAAAGCGATGATAGTTGATCGCAGTAATGCTGCCCAGCGAAGATGTCCAAAAACGCTTGAAATAGAACCAAAACTTTGACGCTTCATGATTTTCAATGCCCACCACAATGCTGGAAGCATAACAGCGATAGATCCAAACTGAAGAACTAAAAGAATTGGCGATATGGAATCATTCATCCCAAATGGATCAAGAGGAAAACCGTAGTTTTGCGCTAAACTGCCGATACCTTCTTGTCCTGAAACCATAAAAGCTAAGATGACAAAAATTCCCAAGGAAAGAACTTGGAATAAGGCAAACCAAATACCGGTGGTCGCAAACGGTGTCCACCAAGGATTTCGTGCTGTGTCTTTGAGAGTAGCACTATAGCCATAACCCTTCCACCAGCCGCGCATGTGCACGACCTCGTTCGGCTGTATATATGTCGTTTTCGGCGGATCGGGGATAGTTGGTGCAACGTAAGAAATCGGCTCAGGATAGTATGAATACTGCGCATATTGCTGGTATTGCGATGCCTGGGGATATGCTGTAAATTCGTTCAACGGTATACTGCCAGACATACTTGCAGGTAACGCATATGGAGCGGCGAATAAAATTGGACCGTTCGCCACTTGGCTAGGCTGTGTAGTTTCCCTAGGCAGTGCAGTCTTCACAAATGGATTATCCGCAACAGGCGGAGTGTATTCGGATGAGGTGTATCCGTATTCATTAGCTGCTGCATCATAATTTGCCGAATTCATGCTTTTATTTTACGAAAATTCACGGCATAAAAGCACGATATCCACAAAATCCGCTACAATATCTCGTAATACATATTCAAAGATCCGCACAGTGTGCAGCACGTTATATGCAAATCATAGTAATGCTGGCACATTGACTACTCTGCGGCGGACACAGGAGATAGTTATGACCGATAAAGTCGGTGTAACTGGAACGTCGCAGGAGCAGACCGCGACGCATTCAGTTTCCCCATCATTGAACCCATTCGCTGGTTCGGATCCATCTATTAGTGAAATTAGCACTGTGGAACGTGCGATGAATACCAGCATTGAGCATGGTTTGTCCACAGCGGAAGCCCAAAAACGCCTCGAAAAGTTTGGCCCAAACGCATTGGCATCAAAGCCAAAAGACCCGGCGTGGAAGCGTTTCTTGGCTCAATTCCAAGACCCACTCGTGTACTTACTTCTTGCCGCGACAGTTATTTCATTCATTGCATGGATTATTGAACGTAGTACGAATCCAGCGGGCGCTGAGCCACTACCATTTGACTGCATTGTTATCGTCCTCATCTTAATTGTGAATGCCGTTCTTGGATATATTCAAGAAAATCGTGCCGAGGCGGCGGTGGAAGCTCTTGCACAGATGGCAACTCCGCAAACTACCGTTTTGCGTGATGGTCGAGTTTCAACTATTGCGACCGCAGACGTCGTCCCTGGAGATGTTCTTATCCTCGGTGAGGGTGACACGGTGTCTGCAGATGGACGTCTTTTTGCTGCGGCTAGCCTGCGCATCGCTGAAGCGTCTCTTACCGGCGAATCATTACCAGTCGCAAAAAAGATAGCAACTTTGGACTCAGTCAAGTCTTTGGGTGATCGCACCAATATGGTCTTTAACGGCACATCCATTACTCAAGGAACGGGACGCGCCATTGTGACCGCAACTGGTATGGATACACAAGTGGGCAAGATTGCAGACATGCTCTCTCAAGCCGATGAAGAAGCTACCCCACTCGAAAAAGAAATGGATAACGTTTCACGCATTCTAGGTATTGCAGTTGTAGCTATTGCAGTGGTAGTACTCGCAGCATTATGGTTGCTTGAAGGATTCACGAGCATTGAAGACGTTATCGAATCATTATTGCTTGCGGTATCTCTTGCTGTAGCTGCTGTTCCAGAAGGTTTGGCAACTATTCTTACTGTTGTGCTCGCTCTCGGCGTGCAGCGTATGGCAAAGCATAACGCTATTGTTAAGAAACTTTCTTCAGTAGAAACTCTTGGCTCTGCATCTGTTATTTGCTCCGATAAAACGGGTACCTTGACTCGAAATGAAATGACAGTCGAAACCGTTATCACTCCAAGCGGTGAGGTTAAGTTAACAGGTACTGGCTATGCACCACATGGTGTGCTCGTTAATATCGATGGTAGTGAAGTATCAGCTGCATCCTCATTACGTGGTGAAGTTGTTAAGGCACTTGCAGCAGGTTCTCTTGCTAATAATGCGGAACTTCGTCAATCGCAATCGGGAGATGATAAGGGCCAGTGGGAAATTGTAGGAGATCCGACTGAAGCGTCTGTTCTTGTGGCAGCACGCAAGATTCATGCCATGGAAAATTATCAGGGCATTGAACGTGTAGCTGAAATTCCGTTCACATCCGAACGAAAAATGCAGACGGTTATCGCTCGTGATACTTCCGATGCTGATGCCATGACGGCGTTTGCGAAGGGTGCTCCAGACGTTCTTCTGTCACACTGCTCGTATATTGAGGTAAACGGGCAGATTCGTGAACTTACAGATGAAGATCGTTCTAACATCTTGAGTCAGGTAGAGAGATTGTCTTCTCAGGCATATCGTACTCTTGGACAGGCGTATCGACCATTGAATGTCATACGCTTGGCTGATATCGAGGGAATTGAGCATGACTCGCAAGGTCAGGTGCATGATATCTCTGAACAAGATGATGTTATTGAACGTCAATTCATTTGGCTTGGCATGGTAGGAATTATCGATCCTCCACGCACAGAGGTTCGCGATTCTATTGCTGAAGCACACCGAGCAGGTATTCGTACGATTATGATTACCGGTGACCATCCGCTTACTGCTGCTCGCATCGCTTCTGACTTAGGAATTATTGACGAAGAACTTGCACAGCGTACGGGTCGTCGAGCTTTGACAGGTGATCAGCTTGATGCGATGTCTGACGACGAATTTAATCAAGCCGTAACAGAGGTATCGGTATATGCTCGTGTAGCTCCTGAACATAAATTACGTATTGTTAACGCATTACAATCTCAGGGAAATATCGTTGCTATGACAGGTGACGGTGTCAATGATGCTCCAGCTGTGAAGTCTGCAGATATTGGCGTAGCTATGGGTATTACTGGTACGGAAGTTACAAAAGAATCTGCAAAGATGATTCTTGCTGATGATAACTTCTCTACAATTGTGGCTGCTGTTCAAGAAGGACGTGTAATTTTCGATAATATTCGAAAGTTCTTGCGTTATCTTCTGAGCTCAAATGTGGGTGAAGTCTTCACGGTATTCTTCGGTGTTGTTCTTGCGGGAGCTCTGGGCATTAGCGATCCATCATCTACAGGTGTTACGGTTCCACTTTTGGCGACACAGTTGCTGTGGATTAATTTACTGACTGATGCAGCACCAGCGCTCGCCATGGGTGTAGATGGGCAAACTGATGATGTTATGGGCCGAGCTCCTCGTAAGATGAGCGATCGTGTTATTGATCGCGCGATGTGGATGGATATCGCATTCATCGGTATCGTTATGGCAGCAGTTACCCTGATCGGTATTGATTTGTATCTACCGGGCGGTCTTGTCACTGATGATGCTATCCATGGATTAACTCATGCGCAGGCATTAACCGAAGCTCGAACTATGGGCTTTACCATCTTGGTATTCGCTCAGCTATTTAATGCTTTGGCATCTCGCTCAGCAACGCAGTCAGCATTCAAGGGACTATTTAGCAATATGTGGTTGTGGGGTGCAATTGCTCTGTCAATTGTGCTGCAACTCGCTGTTATCTATATCCCAGTGCTCAATACAGCATTTGGAACAACTCCTTTGGATCCTCACCAGTGGCTTGAGGCGATGGGACTTGCAGCAGCGGTACTCGTTCTATCTGAAATTTACAAATTGATTGTTCGAGTATTCACGAACCGCGAGAAGTAGAAAGAAAAGCATCTAAATAGATTATTAATTAATAGATGCTAGTTGTTGAAAACTAATGCCGGGAGCTCATAACAGAGTTACCGGCATTAGTTTTTTATTTTGTAAGATTACGTGCATTGTTAAATTCGTAAGAACTGTATTTCGTACGCCTTTTGTGTACAATGGTCACTTTTCATTGTGAATGAATCGTTTTTTATCGTAAAGAATGGTTCGCTTTGCTCAAAAGATGCAGAAGAATAATCAATTCGTTATATCACGCATGTGGCGAACCAATATGCGATGATCTTAGATATGCGTTGTCCCCATCACGCTACAAGAATTCTCGTATTTGTGATGAGGACAATGACTTTATGGCAGAGCTGCGATATCTCTATTGTCGTATGAGCTATCGCAACATGTATGAAGCCAAATTAGTCAACAATTGCTTCGATAACTGCCATTTCAATGTGATCAATAGATTCCTTTGCTTCAGGAATTGGAATCAGCGGATAGGCATGAACCATCTTTTCCCCGATATGCAACTTTGTATGAACCCCGGCTGTTGTCAACGCTGTAGCAAAGTTAGTCACGTCTGGGAAGAAGATTTCATCGGTACCGACGAAAATAGTAACCTGAGAATTCTTAAGTGCCTTGAGATCGCCCAATGCTGGAGAAATCCGAGGATCACTCATACTCCAGTTTCCTGCCCATTCGCGTGCATCAACGCGTAAGGTATCGGCTACAAGCATAGGGTCGCGATCTGCATATGCTTCAATTTCTGGATTTGTGAGATTAGCATCAACCCAAGGGCTGATAGCAATAATTCCTTCAGGTGCTTGAATTCCCTTGTGGGACCATTCTTGTGCAAGACCTAGAGCTAAGCCAGCTCCTGCGCTATCTCCCAGAAGGATAATCTTTTGATGAGGATTAAGCTCACGATATTGTGTATAGAGAGCAGTGATTTGACGGTATGCGTCCTCAGCTGTTCCATAAGGTGCTGGATTGTAATCAGGTACAAGAACGTTGACTCCAAGGCGATTTGCTAAACGAGTTGCGAATGCAACGTACATAGGAGAAATTCCTGATACGTATGCGCCACCATGAATGTAAAGAATTGTCGTATGAGGTGCGATAGTATCGTTGAAATCTTTTGGTGCAAAGCGATATGTGCTCATACCAAATGTTTCAGATTCTGCATCATTTCCATCGTCATAAAGAGACGCTACGCCTGACTTAAGAACCACTCCGTGTACACCAACATTAGTGCGTTCAGTTCCTTTGCGTTCATCAAGCCAAGCCATTTCCTGCTGCACACTTCGGTGTGGATACAATTCGAGAGACTTATTGAGCGCAAGGGATACTCCCGAACGCTGGAATTTATGCTGTGCATATTTATCGAATGCCCATGCAGCTCCAGCGAGTGCTGCAGCACCTGCGATAATTTTTGCTAAACCGGAACGTGACATGATTTTTCCTTTCGTTACGCGGTATTATGCTTGTGAAGTTTGCTCAGCGGAATCGGATGAAATTGTACGTGCTGGGCGTTGTGAATGAGCATTTATCTTGGCTAATTCACCAAAATAAACCCATGCTACAAGAGAAGTCCATGCAATTCCTAATGACCAACCCGCAAGGACATCTGTAGTCCAATGATGCGCTACGTAAATTCGGCTTAATCCGATAAAGAATGGCATAAGCACAGCAACAACGTTAAATACACGAGCCCAGGAACGCTCTATTTCGTTTTTTGCTAGTGTGCTTACGATAATTGCCAGCGTCAGCCATAGAACAGTATTATTTGCGCTATGTCCCGAAGGGAAAGATTGCTGATCCTCAACGCTTCCCAGCCAGAAAGATTGATCTGGACGCATACGGCTAACTAATCGCTTAAAAGCAGTCACAATAATGACATCACCTGCTAGTGCAGCAAAGAGAATTTTGACTTGGAGCCATTGTTTGCGCCATACCAATATTCCTAGCGAAACTATCGCAAGCACTAATACGACAGCAGTGCCTCCAATGGTTGATAACAGTGGTGCTAGTACATTGAAGAATCCATTACGAGCATTGACAACTGAACGTGTAATTCCTAAATCAAAGCCAGCGGTAAGACCCGGCCATACAATTGCAGTGAGTAGGACAAAGATAACGCCGAAAATTGCTCCGTTGTATGCGAAGAATTTTCGTCCAGTTTCGATAGTGCGAGCGCGTGAAGTGCTATGTGTGCTGTGATTTCTGCTCATATCATTACTCATTGAAAGTCAAATCTCCTGACACATCTGCTTTATAGAAATTGACGAACGAACGTGAAGCGGTAGGCCCGCGCTGACCCTGGTAGTGGGAACCGTTATGAGCAGTACCGTATGGATGCTCAGCAGGGCTTGATAGCTGGAAGAAGCACATTTGGCCAATCTTCATACCAGGCCATAGTTTCACTGGAAGTGTGCTGACATTCGACAATTCAAGAGTAATATGTCCTTCAAATCCTGGGTCAATAAATCCAGCAGTTGAATGAGTTAAGATGCCTAAACGTCCCAGCGAGCTTTTCCCTTCAAGACGTGCAGCGATGGTATCGCCAAGCTTTACATATTCATAAGTAGATCCCAAAATAAACTCACCTGGGTGAAGAATCCACGGTTGATCAGCATCTACCTCGTGAAGTTCAGTTAAATCGCCCTGATCTTCTGCAGGATCGACGTACGTATATTTGTGATTGTTAAATACGCGGAAGAAACGGTCGAGGCGTACATCAATCGAAGCCGGTTGAACCATCTCAGGCGTCCACGGTGTTAACGAAATATCGCCCTGCTCTTGGGCGCGAACTATATCGTGATCACTTAAAAGCATAATTCTAGTGTATCGTGCTCAGTGGTTAATCATGGGGTAAGTCGCAAAAGCGTGCCTTAAGTTCGTGAGACTTAAGCTCGTGAAGAAGCAACGATGTCAGTGCGAAGCTTATACGCACAGTTTATAAAGTTATAACGGGTTTATAACAGCGAGAGCAAAAGAACGCTTAATTATGAAAAGGAAAGCCTCCCGCGTAATTGTCGGAAAGTAGAATACAAACATAGAATTCGAGCAAAGAACGCGAACATAGAACTCAGTGGTTACACTAGAACTATGAATCATACTCCGCTTGAACCTGGTAGAGCAGCGACAGCTGTTTCTGGACATTACGGTGACGAGCTCCAAGTAACGCAAGCTCTTTTCTCTCGTGGGCGAGGAATGAATAATCCTCGCAGGCCACTTTTCGTTCTGCTTCATGGATGGGGGTCGAATGAGGAAGATATAGCACAATTTTTTGGTGGGTATGTCTCTCCACATAGTGATTATGTATCTCTTCGAGCGCCATTAACTCTCATCGATCCGGATGATATGGGTATTTTTATGGATGAGGATGCAGCTGGTCTGGCTTCGCAAACTCAAGGCGCCTTTACGTGGTTTCATGAAGCAGTTCCTCATGGTGAAGATCTTGATTTAGATATGTACGCAGCAGCTGTTGCGATTGATAATTGGATTAATGATTTTATCCCTGATGAGCGCGAAGTTATTCCATTTGGTTTCTCGCAAGGTGGCGCGCTCGCAGTGCATCTCTTGCGTATTAATCCTGCACGCTATAAAGCAGCTGTGTGCTTATCTGGTTTCCTCGCTCCGGGAAGCGTTGACGGTACTCATAATGAAGACAAAGCACTTCAAATGAAATCGCCATCTGTTTTCTACGGATATGGGCTACGTGATGATGTTATTCCTAGGTTTGAGTCGAATTCTTTAGCTGCATTTTTGGAAGAAAATTCTTTCCTCAAAATGTGCGAATATAAGACTTTGGATCATGCTGTGAGTCTTGATGAGTGCAATGATTTACGTCAGTGGCTCATGGATATTGGCGCCTCTAGTGGTGTCATGTAAACTGAGAATATGAGACTGGGCATATTGGTAATTCTTTTCTGGCTGATTATTATCGGCTTGCTTGTGTATTTCATCATTCGATGGGCTCAAGGCGAGGCAGTTATAAATAATCAAGCAAGCGGTATCAGCTCAATAGAGCGAGATGATGATACAGAGGAAGCAACAAATAGAAAAATTCCTCGCATGGCCGGTATTCCTCGCGCGTATGAACCACAGGAAGATATTCATGAAGTAGCTGCGCATATGCGTGAGCAAGTTCAGGAAGATTCTACGCAAGATACGCCTGTTTATTTGGGAGATAATTCTTCCGTTGTATCCGTTCATTTGAAGTAATAATAGAAGTAATAATAATTAACAACGATAGATTGAAGTATTTATGGATATTCATGTAGTGTGGGCAATTATTGCTGCAGTTTTGCTCATTGTAGGTGTAGGGCTGGTAGTTTGGGCAGTTCTACGTAATAAGAAAAAACAAAGTGTCGCATCATCGGATGCAGTTTCATCAAGTGCAGCTAGAGATAATGCAGATAGCGCTCGTGATACAGCACATCCAGAGGATGAGCAGTCGGCCAATGTCCCAGACAATCAGACAGTTGGTTTTGAGCATGCTGAGACACAAGCAGAAACTTCAGTTACGCGTGATGTTCCTGAGAGTCGAGGAACTCGTATGGAACGTTTGCGTTCTCGTCTTTCTCAGTCTTCAAACCCATTTGGAAAAGCTTTATTTGGAATTCTGACACGTGATAATTTGTCAGAAGCTGATTGGGAAGAGGTGGAAGACGTCCTGCTTCTTGCCGATGTTGGTACGGAAACCTCCATGCAGATTGTTGAGCAGCTTCGACGTGATGCACGCGTTCACGATGCTCAGGATTCTACTGCAATTCGCGCTATGTTACGTGAGCAGTTGCTTCACGCTGTACAGACGGATAAAGATGGTAGTGAGTATGACCGCCGTATGGAGCTTGAAAAGACTGAGCAGAAAACAGAAGCTACTCATGTCATCATGATGGTAGGCGTTAACGGTTCAGGAAAAACAACGACGACCGGTAAGCTTTCGCGACTACTCATAGGCGAGGGAACTGACAAAATCGTTCTCGGCGCTGCTGATACCTTCCGTGCTGCTGCAGCTGACCAGCTTCAGACATGGGGACAGCGAGTCGGTGTACCAGTCGTACGCAGCGACAAAGAAGGAGCTGATCCTGCTTCTGTTGCCTTTGATGCTGCTCAAGAAGCGGAAAAGGATAATTCCCAAGTTCTTATCATTGATACAGCTGGACGATTGCAAAATAAAACCAATCTGATGGATGAGCTTGGCAAAATCCGCCGCGTCGTCGAAAAGAAACTTCCAGTAGAAGAGGTGCTCCTCGTGCTGGATGCTACAACTGGTCAAAATGGTATGGCTCAGGCGAAAGTGTTTGCACAGGCTATTGGAATCACCGGAATTGTACTCACAAAATTAGACGGTTCGGCAAAGGGAGGAATCGTCATTTCAGTACAGCGAGAGCTGGGAGTTCCAGTTAAATTTGTTGGTCTTGGTGAGGGTGCTGACGATCTCGCCAGATTCGATGCAGAAGGATTTGTAGACGGAATTCTCGGAGAATAGGGCAAGCAGCTCAAACCATAACTCGTAACATTATCGTCATATAGTGCGTGAATCGTAACTTTATCGTTATCATTCACGCACTTTTTCTTAATCTTTTTCCGCTTACATAATGTCTAAACATCATATGAGAGGAGAAATGATGAATACGGGAGATGTCACGTGGATGCTTATATCCAGTGGGTTGGTATTTTTAATGACGCCTGCAGTTGCTTTCTTCTATGGCGGTATGGTCAGAGCGAAAGCAGCTTTGCATATGCTGATGCTTTCGGTGGGAGCAATTGCGGTTGTGTCAATTGCATGGATTGGATGCGGATGGTCTATTGCTTACGGTGGTAAGTCAATTGGCGGAATTTTTGGCATTCCTTGGTCACAGGGATTCCTTAATGGTGTTGTTGATATTAAAAATGGAGTATTTACTACTACTACCCAATCAGCTTCGGGGAATTATCCGATTGGTGTAGATGTCCTTTTCCAAATGACTTTTGCAGTCATCACGGTTGCTCTTATTAGCGGTGCTCTCGCAGAACGTATTAAATTCAGTACGTGGCTAGTGTTTGCTGCCTTGTGGACCATTTTTGATTATGCACCGATGGCGCATATGGTATGGAATAAGGGTTTGCTCTCGCCTGATGGCGCTATATCGCGTTTATTTGGGGTGTCTGCTCATGATTTCGCTGGTGGAACAGTTGTTCATATTAATGCAGCAGTAGCAGCTCTCGTTATCGCAATTATTGTTGGTAAACGGCGTGGATTTGGAACAGTCGCTTTCAAACCTCATAACGTTCCATTCGTCCTTCTTGGCGCTTTTCTCTTATGGTTTGGATGGTTTGGTTTTAATGGAGGGTCGGCTTTTGCGGCAAATGGTGTTGCAGCATATGCAATTATTTCGACAAGTTTATGTGCTGCTGCGGCAACTCTTGGCTGGCTGATTGTCGAGAAAATACGCACAGGTCATGCGACTCCTGTCGGTGCAGCTTCAGGCATGGTCGCAGGTCTTGTCGGTATCACTCCATCTGCGGATGTGGTCAGTCCGCTATCGGCTATACTTATCGGTCTTATCGTCGGCGCAGTATGCTGCTTGGCGATTAGTGCAAAATTCGCACTGGGTATTGATGATTCTCTCGATGTAGTGGGAGTACATGGCGTAGGCGGTGTGCTTGGAACGATATTTGTGGGATTATTTAGTGTGAACGATGGATTATTTACCTCTGGTAATATCCGACTTACTCTTGCACAAATAGTTATTGCGGTCATTGCAATTATCTTCTCAGCGGTGATTACTTTTATCATCGCGTATATTTTAGAAAAAACAATGGGTTGGCGAGTCAGTACGTATGAAGAGATAACCGGAGTGGATATCACTCGTCATGGCGAGCAATCATATGATTTAGCTGGAACATCACGCACAATTGTGAGGAGATCATAATGAAACTTATTACAGCAATTATTCAGCCAGATAAACTTGACGATGTAGCAGATGCGTTAGCTCAGGTGGGAGTGCACGGTCTGACTATTTCTGAAGCAAACGGATACGGGCGACAACGTGGACATACTGAGGTTTTCCGCGGTACTAAATATGACATCGATATACTGCCTAAGGTTCGCTTCGAAATTGTCTGTGAAGATGGGCTAGTAGAGACTATTGTGCAAAAAATTTGTGATGCAGCTAAAACTGGCACAATTGGCGATGGAAAAGTATGGGTTATCCCAGTTGAATCGATTACTCGTGTAAGAACAGGGGAAACGGGAGCTCAAGCTTTGTAATATATCGCTGATATTGCTCTTACTTTTGTGCGCGCATGAGAGCAATAGAAATCCATTGAGTGCCGTGGGCGCGGAAAATATTGCCAAGCCCACGCACTCCCATAAACGCGATGTTGAAAACGAGCCATAGACAAACAGCTTGAATCAATGTTGAAGCGTGGAATGCTTGTAAGCTAAAGAATACCGCTGTAAGTGTGAAGATATGCACGAGCGCTGAGAGGGTGCAGAGTTTAGCAAGATATGAGAAATCGCCAGCTCCGATAAGTACTCCGTCCAGAGCCCATAACCATCCATGGTATGGAAAGAATGCGCCGATAATTACTGCGCATACTGAAATAATTTGTGCTGTCTGCGCTTGAGTGGTAAAAAGACCTGCGCCAAACCAGCCTCCTAGCGCGAATACAGCACCTACTCCTATGCCCCAGATAATTCCTGCATGCTCAATTTCTTTGACAAGAGAGCGTACGCGAGTGATATTGCCTGCTCCTAAAGCGGCTCCGACGAGAGCTTGCCCGCCTACTCCGATAGCATCTAAGATATTAAGCGCAAGATTCCACGAAGAATTCAAAACTTGATAGCTTGCCAAAACAGCTGTTCCCATTGACGTAGCAGCGATGACAGTGGCAACCATAGCGATGCGGATAGCTGCAGTGCGTAGGAAAAGCATTGCTCCATCACCTGCGCTTTCGCGAACTTTGGCAAAGTCAGGGCGAAGACTTATCGAATTTTTGCGCACAATTGGCCATAAATATACGAGCAAAATTGCGCACATAAACCACTGAGCGATACCGGTAGCGATACCGGATCCAGCAACTGACCAGCCAAAACCGAAAATGAAAAGGGCGTCAAGAACGACATTAAGAACAGCGCTCGCAATTGCTGACCATAGTGTAATTCCTGCCTTTTGTAGTCCGCGAAACATTCCATTTGCTGCGTATGCAATGAGCGTGCCTGTAATTCCTAGGCCTGCCGTTGAAATGTACGAGATTGCATAGGAAAGTACGTCTGAGCGAGCTCCCAGTGCGTAGCTTAAGGGCTGTGCGGTAATGATGAGCAGGGCTGTAAGGATTACTCCGATAATTGTCGCCAGCCACATCCCAGAAACGCCCGCAGTCAAACCTTCTCGTGTTCTTCCCGAACCCATAAGCATGGAAACGCGTGAAGTCGTCGAATACGCTAAAAAGAGACAGAGTCCGACAGACGTCAAAATAATCGTCGAGCCAATCGAGAGACCAGCCAACGCCACGTCAGAAATTCGTCCTACAAGCGCAGTGTCAACCATGACATAAATTGGCTCGGCAATGAGTTGCCCTAATGTAGGGATAGCTATGGCGGCTAGTTGGCGTCTTGTTTCACGACGAGTGAGGGTATCGGATAGTTGTTGCTGCTGTATTTCTTCAGGCATACGCTCCATAGTAGGAACAATTGCACTCGAAGGGAAAATTGAAATCACTAATTGAGATTAACGACACGTTTATCCTCAAGTTATCCACTGAGTTATGCGCATAATGTGGATAAATATGCCAGTTATCCACGCGCGACACGCATAAAAATGTGGATAACTCAGGTTTTCCTCATGTGTTATCCACAGATGGCATTCAGTTTATTGCTATTTTTTACGTTATTCCTACAGTTGTCCGAATAGAATAGGCTTATGCCTGAAAACAATGCTGGACGTAATTTCTCAAGTTCACGTGATTCGTATCGCGATTCTTACAATCGGATAAATAATCGTGAAAATCGTGCTGGTAACGCGGATGATGTTTTTGGTGGAATGCCACCATATGATGAAACTGCAGAGATGGCCGTTCTAGGCGGTATGCTCATGAGCAATGATGTCATCGCAGAAGTGAGCGAAATTATTGATGCTCACGATTTTTACATTCCAAAGCATCAAACGATTTATAGCGCGATAGTAGAGCGATTTGCTGGTGGCGAGCAGGTCGATCCTGTTCTCGTTGCGGACACATTGCGCGTTAAGCAGGAACTAGAAAAAGTTGATGGCGTAGACTATCTGGCGAGCTTGGTGCATTCAGTTCCAGCTGCGATTAATGCGATTCATTATGCGGAAATTGTACATCGTGATGCAATGCTGCGTGACGTTATTCAAACGGGTATTCGTATTGCTCAAATGGGCTTTAGTGCGGAAAGTTCAGATGCTGAAGACGTAGTGAATTTAGCTCAGAACTCCGTGTATCAGCTTTCAGATGGTCATGTACGTCAAGATTATCAATCCATTGGTGAAAGTGTAAAGAATACACTTGATCACATCGAAGAAATCCAAGCAGGAACATTAACTCCGGGTGTTCCTACGGGCTTTAGAGATATTGATAATGTGACAAATGGCTTGCAGCCAGGACAAATGGTTGTCGTGGCAGGTCGCCCTGGTATGGGTAAATCGACTCTTGGTATCGATTTTGCGCGTTCTGCAGCGCTGCATCATGGACTTCCAACTGCAGTGTTCTCTCTTGAAATGAGCAAACTGGAATTATCTCAACGTATCATCGCTGCGGAAACGGGTATCACGCTCAAGGCATTGCGCGATGCTGAAAACATTAACGAAGATGAGTGGCGAAAGCTCAACGCATTCCAAGATAGTATTGCTGAAGCGCCTCTTTATCTGGATGATTCGCCAAATATGAGCATGATGGAGATTCGATCAAAATGTCGACGTCTGTCACGACAAGGGTTGAGACTTGTGGTCATTGATTACTTGCAGCTGATGAGTTCTGGTAAACGAGTGGAATCGCGTCAGCAAGAAGTTTCCGAATTCTCACGCTCCTTAAAACTGTTAGCTAAAGAGCTGGAAGTTCCAGTCGTAGCTTTGTCTCAGCTTAATCGTGGCGCTGAAGCTCGCGCAGACCGCACGCCAATGATTTCTGATTTGCGAGAATCAGGTTCGATTGAGCAGGATGCTGATGTGGTTATGCTGGTTCATCGCCCTGATGCGTACGATCCTGAAGATCGCCCCGGTGAGGCAGATATTATTATGGCGAAGCATCGTAATGGTCCTACAGCGACATTCACTCTTGCTTTCCAAGGGCATTTATCGCGCTTTACCGATATGGCTATGGATTATAGTCAAGGCGTATAAGCGCAAAAGCGTGAAAACAAAGGTATAAGGTCTATGACTCACTCATTTCTATCAGCATTAACACCAGCAATTGGTAAAACTGTACGCGCTGTAGCACGATTGCGAGGCGGCGGAACTGCATTGCCTGGACGTGTTATTGAGTCGATTGATTCTAATTTTATGGCTCGAACCTTAGCGCAGCTTCCATATGGAGTTGTGCTCGTCTCGGGGACAAACGGTAAAACGACCACGACTCGCATCGTCTCGTCTATGCTTGAGCAATTAGGGTTAAAAGTTTTTACTAACCCTACAGGATCGAACTTCACTCGAGGTGTTGTTTCGGCACTTCTTGACGCGGTTGATATGAGCGGAAAACTTCATGCGGATATAGCAGTTCTTGAACTTGATGAAGCATACGCTGTGCACTTTGTTGATAAAGTTCAGCCGCGATATGCCCTATTGCTGAATGTGTTACGTGACCAATTAGACCGTTTTGGAGAAATCGATACTACGGCGAAGATGCTGGCGACAGTAGCTAAAAAAACGACTGGAACCGTTGTCCTCAACCGTGAAGATCCACGAATAGCTGCCTTGACCGATGTGGTCTCGCAAGGGGCGAACATTGCGTACTACGGTCTTTCAGATGAGTTAGTAAGTTTCTTCCCATCTGACGATACTATGTACAATTCTGATGATACGGAAGATTCGCGCAATTTCACGCTGTCGCACTATCGCCCTGCTGCTGTCACGCTGACGAAAGTACATAACCAGCAAGCACAATTTGAATTTGCTGATAATGCCTCACGCTATGATACTAATCTTAAGCTTGAGGGTGTGTATAACGCTTTTAATGCTGCAGGTGCCCTCGCAATTGTCGAAGCGATTATGAATGACGTGGCATCAGCGCAATCGCACGAGAAAAACGGTGATAAGTCGCGGGCGAATATGCACGGTGATATTATTCGTGCAGTATCGACGGTAACTCCTGCATTTGGACGAGGGGAATCCATTATCGTTAATGGTGACAAGGTAGAGCTTATCTTGGTTAAGAACCCTATGGGATTTAGACTGGCTCTTAAATCGTTTGACGCTCTTAACCATAAAACGATGATTGTTATTAACGATGAGTATGCTGATGGCCGCGATATGAGTTGGTTGTGGGATGTGGACTTTACGACGCTTACGGACTCGGGTGTAGAAGCTGTGTCTGGCGTTCGAGCCACAGATATGGCTCTTCGACTAGCGTATGATGAAGTTCCTGTTCGAAATGTAAATGATGACATCAATTCTTGCCTTGAAGAATTCATTGCGAGCACACGGGGTGTGGATAAACACATATACTGCACATATACCGCAATGCTTGCCGTTCGTAAGAGCTTAAGCCAGATAACGCATGTAGAGGATGCGGGGTTGTAATGACTGAAAATACACGAGAACTTGCCATTGTATCGCTGTATCCGAAAGATATGAATATCTACGGTGACACAGGAAATGTTAAGACGATTGCTTTACGCGCTCGCTTGTATGGATATGAGCCACGAATCTACAAATATAATGTCGGTGATGCATGGCCTGAACACGTTGACTTAGTCCTCGGTGGTGGAGGTCAAGATAAAGGACAAGCTGCGATAAGTGATGATTTATTTGCGAGATCGCAAAAAATTCATGAGTTAGCGCAAGCTGGCGTCCCAATGCTTCTTATTTGTGGTTTGTATCAGCTTTTTGGCGAGTATTTTGAAACGAATGAAGGTGTGCGCCTTCCGGGGATCAATGTTCTAGGAGTGCATACGGTGGGACAAGATACGCGTATGATTGGAAACCTTGTAGAGCATAATGCGCAATGTGGTACGATTGTCGGTTATGAAAATCACTCGGGACAAACATTTGTTCATGATGATGGAACCGAGCCGTGGGCGGAAGTCAAAGCTGATGGTACAGGCAATAATGGCGTAGACCACACTGAAGGAGCCCGGAAATATAACGTCATTGGCACATATATGCATGGCTCTGTTCTTCCTAAAAATCCGCAACTCGCTGATTTACTCATCCGTAAAGCAGCTGAACATCGTTATGGGAATTTCGAACCTATAAGCACAGTGGAACAGGCAGAAGAACTTAACAGGCTAAATGCGATGGCGAAAGCAGCTGCTCAAGTAGCAGCATCTCGACCTCGATAAGCCATTGAGCTTGCTAACTTATGCAATGCAAACGACAAATAGCAATCGTTTGCATAAATGTTGTGCAATAATAACAATAAATCCTCTTAAATAAGCGTTATTATTTGTGATATCTATTATTGCCTGATATGAAATCGCTTTCAGTCTCAGAAATGGTGTAGTGTGGAGGTAACAGAATATAAGTTGCTCATACACTCGTAGGGCGCTCTTAGCGCCTTGTAGATGCATTCTAAATAAATATATAATTAGCACTTCGCGAGCTTTACTACACGTGACTTGTATCGCAATAAGAATAAAGAGAAGGGGTAGATAATGGTCTCCTCAGATACAAAAAATAATACGCTTGCGCATAACGAGTCCACTTCAGGGCGTTTAGGAATTATTCAAATAATTCCAGTATTTATCGCGTTTTTCACGATGGGATTCGTTGATCTCGTCGGAACGGCCACGAATTACGTTAAGCCAGAATTTAATTTGTCGAATTCGACGGCAAACTTATTTACCACAATGGTCTTCTTCTGGTTCTTAGTTCTTTCTATCCCGACAGGGATGTTAATGAACAAGATCGGCCGTAGAAATACGGTAGTTGTAGCTATCTGGGTTACTGTTGCTGCGATGTTCATTCCTGTTGTAGCATACATTGCGACTTCTGGAACGGCCCGATTCTCTCTTATCGTCATATCATTCTGCTTGTTGGGAATTGGTAATGCGTTAATGCAGGTGTCGTTGAACCCGCTTATGTCTTTATTCGTTAAGTCTGATCGCTTGGCTTCGATGCTTACTTTAGGACAGTTTGTTAAGGCTCTAGCTTCGCTTATCGCGCCATATATCGCTGCATGGTTGTTGGTGCAGTTTAATGCGTGGTGGGGAATTTATATTATTTATCTAGCTATCGCGGTTGTGGGAGTTATCGCACTGCAATTCGATAAGATAGATGAGCCTAAGGTGTCAGCAAAGTCTATTTCATTTACGGATACAGTGAAATTGCTCGGCGACAGAACTGTGCTCTTATGTTTCTTAGCAATTGTTGCTCATGTAGGAATTGATGTAGGTATTAATGCTCAGGCGCCACGCATTATTATGGAGCGAACTGATATTAGCCTAAGCATGGCAACTACTGCAACGATGGTTTATTTTGTCGGCCGTATGATTGGTAGTTTTGCGGGTGGATTCGTATTGCAAAAGATTAGTAGTAAGGCGGGGTTACGCTGGTGTGCAACCGTCCTAGGCTTATCTGCTATCTTGTATTTCTATTTCTTACTTGCTCCGGGAAATGCACCTGAATGGGCATTCTGGGTAGCTACATTCCTTGCAGGTGTTGGAAATGTTAATGTATTTAGTATTTCGCTTGCTCAAGCTCTTAATCATCTACCAGACTACCAAAATGAGATTTCCGGTTTGATGATAATGGGCTTAGTTGGTGGTGCTGTCATCCCTCCATTGATGGGGTTGGCGGCCGACGTCATGGGGCAGATTGGTGGAATTCTTATTATAAGTATCTGCATAGCGTACGTTATCGTGCTTGCAATGAAATATAAACTGATTGCAGAGCGATAAGCGGGGGTTGTCGCAATAGACTGATATTGCTTCTCGGTAGTGTTTGCTGAGAAGCAATTTTTTAATATGTGGTCAAAATCACAGTATATTTTCAGTGAAATTTTAAAGAAATATACAGAAATTAGATGTCCTATCTGTAAAATGTGAAGTCTGAAAAAAAGATGGAACTGTATCAGTGATGAATTATCATGCGTAGGTGAACGACATGAGGATGACAAGATAATGAAATTGATACAGCGCGGATGTAAAAGATTGAAAGGGTACTACTCATGCACGCTCGTCATGCTATGAATAGCACGAATCATAAAAGTTTAAAGAAGATTATAAGCGCTATAGCTGCGCTTTCCATGACGTTAACAGTTGTTGTTTTGCTTAACCCACTTCATGCATATGCTGCAGGTACTGCAATTGCTAGTACTATTAGTGGAACAGTTTCCGCTACTGGAAGTTCTGCTTCTGTTACCGGCCAATCGTTGGAAGTGAAGACAGTCCTCACGGAGCAGCCTGTTGCAGGAGATTATGTTGAATACGTTTTTAAGAATGTAGCAACTACAACTCTTGATAATTCAGACATTAAAGCTGAGGATGGATCCGTTATCGGCAAACTACAGGTTGTCAGCGCTGTCGTTCCTGAAGTGAATAAGCAGAGCAGCGGTGATCCTAATCGCCAGCAGAATACAACTCTTGAATCATGGCAGGGCGTTGTTCGAGCTGTATTTAACAGCGAAATTGATCGTCACGGTCCAGGAACGACATATACATTCGCCTCTCGTGGTGTCAGTATGCCAGTTGTGTGGTCGAATCATGATTACGTGCTTCAGCAGTCCATTACTGCGGTAAATGGTACAGGAAGTATCGAAAATACAGTCAACATTACGCGCACTATCCCTGCAACGGTGAGCGCAGGCGTGGGAATCATTGGTACTATTTCGTTTGATTCTGGTCAAAATATGAGTACCAACACATCGTTGACGATTGTGCCGCAGAAAGATTTGACTGCTGGCGACCAGGTTACGATTAATCTTTCTGACGCTTCGGGAATTGAATTTATCACGAATAGAGTGAGCACCGAACCGGTGACTCAAACTATCAGTCGACAGGTTACTCCAGCTACCCCTGTTAATGGCAATGGCGCGTATATTATGACTTCGCCAACCGTCACTCTGCGAGTTTCGAACGTTACGGAAAATTCTATTACTGTAACAGTTGTGTCGGGAACAGTACCGCAGTTACGTACAGCAGTATTAACTCTTGGAAGTAATGTTATTCAACTAACTCAAAATAATTTTACGAACAATAATCGGAATTTTACTGTTCCACAGACAACGCAAACCATTGCAGGACAGTCAGTTCCAGCAAATAATTTGTACACCGTTCAGGGTTCTGTCGTGATAGCTGGTGCAGTATCAAATACAACGTATTACGATTTTGATGAGCCTAATACGGTGATTCGTCCGCGTACAATTGGCAAGCAGCCAGGATTCGAAATTCCAGGCTATAAGTTCATGGGATATGACACTTTGCCAAACGGCGATATTCGAAATAATTATCACAAGATTATGACTCGTTTTGAAGATGAAGCAGGAAATTCTCTTGCGGCGTCTGTTGAAGGAACAGTTGATCAAAAGGATATTGCTGGTTACAAATACATCTCAACTCATGAAGATACTACGAATGGGGATACTGTCCATGTGTATCACAAGTTGGGAACGGTAACTGAGACCAAGACGATTACGCGTACTATTCACTATGTCGATAAAGTGACAGGTGCAACGATTAAGTCCGATGTGACTATTCCGGTAACTATTTCGCGTACTAATACGGTTGATACTGTTACAGGCGATGTAGAAACTGAAGGAACATGGTCTACTGGTTCTTGGGATGCAGTTACTATACCGAATATTACGAATTATGTAAGTCCAACAGAGGCTCCTGAGGGTTCTGGGGGTAGTAACTGTAACAGTAGATACTGAAAATCAGGAAATCACTTTGCCTTATGACCAAGCTGTAGAAGATGTACCAGAGTCTAAGATAATCACGCGTACTATTCAGTATCAGGACAAGGATAATGGCAGGGTTGTTTCGCGTGAGATGAAGCAGACTGTGACATTAACTCGTACCAATGTGCGCAACAAAGTCACAGGAGCAATCACATATGGTACGTGGACGACTGGCACCTTCGATGCTGTAGATTCACCAGCTATTAATGGCTACGGAGATCCGGATAAGGCAACGATTGATGAGGCTGAAGTAACTGCTGATTCCGTTGATGAAACAATTATTGTGCTTTATGAGGCTAACAAACCACAGACTCCATCAAACGATACGAGTGATACACAATCTACTCAGCGTCCTGCTTTGGCACATACCGGTGCAAGTGTAGATGTGATTGCTGTAGTCGTAGCGATAATCCTTGCAACGGGTATGGGAGCTATGGTCGCAGCTCGTATGCGCTGGAATCGTCGTAAATAAGCGCGATAAGTAGCTACACTGTTAGCGAAGCGCTGATGAGGTGTCGATAAAAAACAGATAAAAGCACAGATAAGAATATTAAGGCGTGCGTCTCTTTAGGCAAGTAGAGGCGCACGCCTTAATTTATGTAAAACGGGAAGAGCTTGTACAAATTACTTTCATAAATCTCATCCCAGTTTGGCAGGGATAATTTTCTGTACTTTTGGGTAAAACGGGACACTTTCATGCTTACAGATGCTAAAACTGGTAAGAAGTACGACCCATTATGCACAAAAGATGGATGAAGCCAGGCATTCACAACTTCTGAAGGTGAAGCTAATTACTGAGAGATAAGCTAAACGGATCCGAAGACCTAGAAGCTAGCTATTGCGAGGGAAGTTGAGCTGATATGGCGTATAAAAAACGTGCGAGTAACCTGTAATTACTCGCACGTATGGTTTATGCACTTGCCGGGTAGAAGCCAGATAATCTACTGAAGACTCTGGCTATTGCCCTATGTCAAGCACTAACCAAAAGCTACTACTCAAACCCTTACTCAAGCTCGAATGCTCCGGTATAGAGCTGGTAATATTGGCCCTTTTGAGCTATTAGCTGTTCGTGGTTGCCTCGTTCGATGATTCGACCATGATCAAGTACCATAATCACGTCAGAATTGCGAACAGTAGACAATCGGTGAGCGATGACGAAAACTGTTCGTCCCTCCATGAGCGCGTCCATTCCCGCCTGAACGATTTCTTCAGTACGAGTATCAATGGATGATGTTGCCTCGTCAAGAATCATGACTGGTGGGTCAGCTACTGCCGCGCGAGCAATGGAGATGAGCTGGCGCTGTCCTTGGGATAGACCACTACCATCGCCGGATATTACGGTATCGTAGCCTTGTGGAAGCATACGGATGAAGCCGTCAGCATTCGCTAATTTAGCAGCATCGATACATTCATCGTCGGTGGCATCAAGTTTGCCGTAGCGGATATTATCCATGACCGTTCCGGTGAACAAATTAACATCCTGAAGTACTACGCCAAGGCTTCGACGCAAATCCGTTTTGTTGATATCAGAAATGTCAATTCCATCATAAAGAATTTGACCAGAGCGGATGTCGTAGAAACGGTTGACAAGATTTGTAATAGTTGTCTTTCCTGCACCAGTAGCGCCAACGAGAGCTACCTTCTGACCTGGCTCAGCGTATAGAGTGATATCGTGTAGGATTTCGCGTTCAGGGTTGTAGCTGAAATCAACATTCATGAAGCGAATATCACCACGAAGGAGCGAGTACACTTCAGAGCTAGTCTGTCCTGAACTATCCGTATTAGCCATTTGAAGGGAATTTCGAGATGGTGTACTTTCAGCAGAAATGCTACCGATAAGACCCTTAAGCGCTGAAGCGTGCTCTATATCAATATTTTGAGTAGAACGGGTACGCAGACCGTGAGATGGCTTGTATACTTCAGCTACGTCTTCGCGAATTTGTACATCAGCAGGAACCTTCCACGCCCATGCATTGGTGTGCTTAGACGTTTCAGTTATAGTTCCATCAGACTTCACCATAGCGTTAACAAGTGTTACCGTACCATGATCTTCCTCAACTGGCTCATCAAGCAGTGTGAAGATACGAGATGCGCCTGCAAGAGCGAGCATAATCATCGTAAATTCGTTAGAAATCTGGGCAATTGGGTTGATCCAGCTACGCGACAAGGTCAAGAAGGATACAAGTGTACCAATTGTCAATGCCGAAGCTCCAGCGAATCCGAAGTTTGCGAAACCGCTCAAACTTGCATACGCACCGACCAATGCAATGAGAACGTAGAGCAAATATCCAAGGTTGCCCACAACTGGCATAGTGATATTACCGTATGCATTTGCTGTCCATGCGGCGTTGAAAAGCTTATCGTTCTGCTCATCGAATTGCTTTTGAGAAGCTTCTTCATGGGTAAAGACCTTGATTACCTTCTGCCCATTGATTGCTTCTTCGATAAAACCATTCACATCGCCCAATGCTTGCTGCTGCTTTACGAAAAAACGCCCTGATGTAGTCGTGATGTAGCGGATGACGATAACAACGATAGCTGTATAAGCTAATGTTCCCAAAGCAAATGGCACGCTCAGATAGAACATAGAAATCAATGCTGTGAGCATGGAAATTGCTGAAGAAAATACAGCTGGAATGGATTGAGAAATTGCTTGGCGCAGCACATCAGTATCGTTTGTGTAGAAACTCATGATATCGCCATTTTGGTGCGTATCAAAGAAACGTACTGGAAGCTTTTGCATATGTTCGAACATATCGTCACGAATCTTCTTCAGTGTGCCTTGCTCGATACGAACAAGAATACGAGCATAGAGAAGATTAGTGAGAACGCCGGCTGCATACACGGCTGCCATAACACCGAGCATACGGGCAAGCGGAGCAAAATCAGGATCTGATGTGCCAACTAATGGCAGGATATAGTTGTCAATCAGTGTCTGCACGAAAAGTGCCATACTTGCATTAGCAATTGCGCCAATGATAATGCACACTACAACGACAGATAGCAATCCAACATTGCCCTTAACAAGTACGCGCATTAAACGCATAAACGTACCAGGAGCTGCTCCCTCGCGTTCTTTCACGTTCTTTTTCTCTTCCTTAGGTTGGGATAATGATTTCTGATCGGCTTGATTAGCATTGCGCGTCTCATCAAGCTTGTCATCGAGCTTCTCATCAAGGTGAGTCGTATTATTCATCGATAGCACCTCCCTTGCTTTGTGACTGAGCAATTGAACGATATTCCTCACATGTTTGCATAAGCTGTTCATGCGTTCCATGATCGAGAATCTTGCCCTCATTCATAACGATAATTTGATCAGCGTGCTCGACTGAGCTGATTCGCTGAGCGATGATGATCTTAGTAGTATCAGGTATTTCCTTAGCAAATGCGTTGCGAATACTTGCATCAGTTTTGGTATCCACTGCAGAAGTGGAATCATCAAGGATCAATACCTTTGGCTTCTTTAGTAGTGCGCGTGCAATGCATAGACGCTGACGCTGACCGCCAGAGAAATTAGCACCGCCTTGCTCTACGTGAGAATCATAGCCGTCAGGGAATTGCTCAATGAATTCATCAGCACACGCTAAATGTGCTGCGTGGCGTATTTCTTCGTCTGTAGCATTTGGGTTTCCCCAACGCAAGTTTTCTGCAATTGTTCCGGTAAAGAGAATATTCTTCTGCAAAACCATGCCCACTTCATTGCGAAGAACGTCAAGATCGTAATTGCGAACATCTCGTCCGCCGACACGTACTGAACCATCTGTCGCATCATATAAACGTGGAATTAACTGCACAAGCGATGATTTTGCTGAACCTGTACCGCCTACAATTCCTACGGTAGAACCAGAAGGAATGTCGATATCAATGTGAGATAGGACTTCCTTTTCGGAGCTTTCAGAATAACGGAATGAGACGTCCTTAAACTTAATAGATCCGTCTGCTACTTCAGTCAGCGGATTATCCGGAGTGGTTACTGTGGATTCTTCGTTTAATACAGCGGCAATTCGGCTTGCGGATGCACGAGAAATGATAATCATGATGAATACGAATGAGATCATCATCATAGCCATCAAAATCTGCATAGTATATGTAATAAGAGAAGTTAAATCACCGGTCGTTAAGCCGTATTCGGAGCGGTTCCCTGAAGCAACAATCTGGTGTGCTGCCATCCAGCTTAGGGTAAGCATTGCAACGTAAATTGACCCCGTCAAAATCGGGTTGAAGAATGTCAAACGCATCTCAGCCTTTACGAAGAAGTGATAGATAGCTTGTGAGACATACTTAAACTTGGTGTCCTCATAATCCTCACGAGTGAAGGACTTAACTACGCGAACTCCTGCTAAGTCTTCTTCCACGTTGGAATTAAGGCGATCGTAGATACGGAAAACGCGAATGAAGATAGGATGAACGCTCATGGAAAGCCAAATAAGGGCAGCGCCAACGATTGGAATCAAGATAAGGTAAACCATTGAGATGCTTGGGCTGGTTCTATAGGTGAAGAACCATGCGAAGATAACCATCAGTGGTGCGCGGAATGCCACACGGATGAGCATCTGGAAGGAATTTTGGACGTTAGTCACATCGGTAGTCAAGCGAGTAACAAGAGAACCGGATGAGAAACGATCAATGTTCGTAAAAGAAAAACCTTGTACCTTTTCGAATAAATCGTGGCGTAAATTCCTTGAAAGGCCTGTAGCAGCGCGTGCAGCAAAACGACCTGCGAAGATGCCGAAAAGCAATGAAGCAATGGATACCGCTAAGAGGATACCGCCCCACATCCATACATTGGTGATATTGTGCTTCGACAACCCATCATCAATAAGGAATGCCATTAACGTAGGAATCAGGACTTCAAAAATTGCCTCAAAAGCTACAAAGATTGGTGTAGCAATGGTCACTGCTTTGTATTGGCGTAAACTCTTAAAAAGTGTAAAAAAGTCGCGTACTGATCCGTCGCCATCTCCATATCCATTATTCTCATCGAGATGACGCATTGTTAGCTCTGCTTGGTTCAATGCGGCGCGCTCGCGAATGGAAAGCTTGGTCTGGTCAGTTGCAGTAGTAGTGGTTGATGATGAATCCGCCATTATGCTCCTTCCCCATAGTATGTTGCTGAGAACAATTGGTTATCTTTGTAAACTCTTCCAATAATGCTTCGTATAATGTGCATGAGATGCCTTATACAAACATAGTGGTGCCATTCATGGTAAGAAGCATTTTGTGAGTAACTCAGTTGTTCAGTCAGCTCTATCTCTTCTGTATTCGTCAAGATATAACAAATCTCGAATTGAAAAGAAATCAGTGACAATGTGCACAGGGATAGCACAGGGATAGTGCATATAACCTGTATAACGCATTGCGAAAGGTATCTTTTCAGGTAGCGCTCCAGTAGATGCGGTTTACATCAGCTAGTGGTGCAATTTCCACAAATTCACTGAAGAAAATTGTTATTTTCTTGGCTATCTCGTGTTCCTCATTTCCTATACGCACAGAAATATTTACATTTCGCATGTGCATAGATACAGGAAATACACATGAATAACTCAATATTTAAGTACGAATAGGGGAATGAAACTAACCACAAGTGTATCACTGGATACCGTCTAAATTTGGCGAGAAATGCCCTAATTTATATGCTATTTATGAACGTTCATTGATGGTGAAATTACGCAAGCACAAGGTGTAGTTCAGGCCTCTAAAACGGGAGTATCATTTCTACGCTTATAGGCAAAATGTGGGTACCGGGTTCATTTTACGACGAAAGGGCATATAGAGAAATATATAATTAGTAGTGAGATTAAATCTGATGAATATCCTATAAGGGGTATCGAAGGAGAAGGAATAATGCCAAAAATGAAGGCAACATTCATGTACGGTCCTGGCGATGTACGCGTAGAAGAAGTTGAGCGTCCAACTATCGTCGAACCAACAGATGCCGTTATCAAAATGTTATCCACATGCGTGTGTGGTTCCGATTTGTGGCCATATCGTGGCCTGGAAGGCGAGCAGACAGAGCCTCGACGTATGGGTCATGAATATGTAGGCGTCGTGGAAGAAATTGGCTCTGATGTTAAGACTGTTAAGCCTGGCGACGTGGTAGTTGGTAGCTTCTGCCTTTCTGATGGTACCTGTGCTGTGTGCGAAGGCGGATATCCTAGCCGATGCATGCATGGTGGATTCGTTGGTGAAGCACAGGCACAGTATTTACGAGTTCCTCTTGCTGATGGCACATTGGTAGCAACTCCAGGAGAGCCAACAGAAGAGCAACTTGCAGATTTGACAGCAGCATCAGATGTATTGGGTACTGGCTGGTTTGCAGCTGATGAGGCACAAGCAGGACCAGGAAAGACCATCGTTGTTGTAGGTGATGGCGCTGTAGGTTTGAGTGCGGTTCTTGCTGCTAAGCAACTTGGTGCTTCTCGCATTATTGCTATGAGTCGTCATGCAGATCGTCAAGCTTTGGCACGCGAATTTGGTGCAACTGATATCGTTGAAGAGCGCGGTGAAGCTGGCGTAGCAAAGATTATGGAAATGACCAACGGTGTTGGCGCTGATGGAGTTGTCGAAGCTGTGGGTACTCAGGAATCCATGATGCAGGCAATTTCTGCATGCCGCCCTGGTGGATACGTTGGGTATGTAGGCGTTTCCCACGGCGTTCAGCTTGATGGCGGTCAGCTCTTCTTCAGTGAAGTTCATTTGATGGGTGGACCTGCTCCAGTTCGCAAGTATTTGCCTGAGTTTATTGATTTGATTTATAAGGGTGAAATTCATCCGGGTAAGGTCTTTACGAAGACAGTTGATCTCGATGATATCGCTGAAGGTTACCGTGCTATGGATCAGCGTGAAGCTATCAAGGTACGTGTACGCCCATAGTTATGGTATTTGACATGACTACATTCATAGCTATGTCAAGTGTTGGTTGATTAACCAATAAAATGGCTGGGTTTCACCAAATATAGGTGAAGCTCAGCCATTATCGTATCGTCTTTTGTTTTGCAAAAAACTTTTAGATATTAAGCAATTTTGTTTAAGAATGCTACAATCTGCTCATCAAGAGCTGTGAGTTCTTCTTCAGAGAGTACAACTTCATTGGTTGCCCATTCGGAAGTGAGTTCGTGGTGGAACATATTATCCTTAAGAACATCCATTCCTGTGAACTCTGCTACACCTGCAAGATTTGAGAGCATTGCCTGGCCGCTTTCGTGATGTCCTGATGCGCTAGAGAAAGTCGCCTTCGTTCCAAAAGAGAGTGCAGAAGTTCGATCGCCGCCAAGTTCAGGTGCGCGAGAAACCCAGTCAATAATATTCTTTGCCTGAGGAGAGAATGAACCGTTATATACAGGAGTGACGAACCATACGCCATCAGCATCAGAGAAAGCCTTACGAAGAGCAGAAACACTGTCTGGAGTAGGGAATTCAATATCCTGATTAATCAATGGGAGCTCGGAATAATCCAAGAAGGATACTTCGGCACGGTCGCCGATACGCTGAGCAATAGTATGAGCAAGCTGGTCATTAAAACCGTTACGACGTTGTGAGCCTACAACCATAAGAATTTTTGTCATGTTTATCCCTTTCCAAAAGCGGTAATACGATTGCATACCTATATGTGCGCTACACGTATTATGTACGTCTAAAGGTAAGTTTTTCACAAAAATATGAGAAAATATAGTAGTTATTCGCTAATATCGTTCAAGGCATAACGTGACGAAAGTTACATGTACATGCGTGAAATGAATGATACGGGTACTCGCAAGTACGTACCAAAAAGATGAGCAAGTCGCATAGGAATAAGGAATATATATGGCTACAACGAAACTTCCAGCAGCTGTAATGTGGGATATGGACGGAACTCTCATTAACTCAGAACCATACTGGGGTGAGAGTGAAGAGGCTTTGCTCGCTCGTGCAGGAAAAGAGTGGGATCCAAATATCGCTAAGACCTTGCAGGGCGCATCACTCGCATTCGTTGCAGAATACATGCAGAAAGCTGGAGTACCTGATTTATCAGCGGAAGAAATTATTGAGTTCATGGTGGATTATGTATATCGCAAAGAAGTGGAACGTTTGCCATGGACTGCAGGAGTCACAGACGTGCTGACGATGGTCCGGGATGCAGATATTCCACAGTACCTAGTAACAAGCTCGCCGGAGCCTATGGCGCGTAATTTAGTTGAGCAGGCGCCGGAAGGTTCTCTACATGGATACATTTGCAATGAAACCCCTGTACCGCATAAGCCAAGCCCGGAGCCGTATCTTCTTGCAGCTCAAAAGCTTGGTGTTGATATTAAAGATTGCTTAATTTTTGAGGATTCCGTTCCTGGACTTACAGCTGCTGGGAAGAGTGGAGCCGCTTGGGTGTCTGTTACGGGGTATTCAAGTATTAATGCGCGTGAGCTGGGTCTTGCTCATAATTTTATTGAGAATTTTGACGGGCTGGAGATGGGCGATATCGCGCGTTTCTTTTCTGAGCGTGCGTAGTGCGGAATGTGGAATACATTAAGACACTTCAGATATTCAAAGGTTCTCAGCAAGAAAATTTAGAGGAGACACGAGGATTATGAGGACAAAGCAACTGCTTAAATTACTGCTCACTTTCCAAGCAATTACTGCATTCTGAGCAATTACGTGTCTGACGTTGACCGCGATAATTATGAAGAAAGATAAGAAAAACTAAGTAAATACACTGACAGTCGAGCAGACGGGAGGATTTGCAAAAAACTCCCGGTAATCTACTCATGGTATACGAGACTTTGCGTGGAACGACTAAGCGCGTTATATGATGTCAGATGTGATAATCTATCCTCATGCTGACAGTTGCTCTAGTTGAAGACAACGATGAGGATGCGCGTGCACTTCACGATGCCATAAGCTCGTATTCTAACAAGAATCACGTGCAGTTCCATATAGTACGTTTTCGCGAACCCACATCTTTTTTGGAAGGGTATAACCCGGTGTGGGATATCGTGTTTATGGATGTGGAGATGCCGAATATGGACGGCATGGAAGCTGCTCATAAATTACGTGAGATGGACCATCAGACAGTGCTTATATTTGTGACCAATTTAGCGAAACTGGCGGCACAGGGCTATGAAGTGGAAGCCCTCGATTATATTATCAAACCTTTTACATACAGCGATTTTGAGAGAAAGATTGAACGCGCAGTCGCTGTTGCTCGCAATGCAATGGAATCAATCGTCGTCTCGTTTAGAGGTGGTGGACGTAAGATTCTCATGCGCGAAATTTCATATGTTGAAGTACGCGGACATAATGTGACGTATCACACCGAATCCGGTATCATCACGGGAACGGGCAGTCTGCAGAAAGTGGCAGAGAGCTTAAGTGGCGCTGGATTTTTGCGTTGTAGTAAACCATTTCTTGTTAACGCTCGCCATATAGATATGATTGACGGCAATTCAATCACTCTCATAGGCGGAGAGGAACTTCCTATCGGGCGTGCATATCGTCATGATTTTATGCAACAGTTAGCAGAAGTTATCGGTAATGATTACATTCTGTGATGAGCGCATAAGTATAGTGGAAAATAAAGCTGCTTGAGTAAACGAAACAGAAGTAAGAACATGAAGGTAAAAGAGTAAAAATGAGTGCGATGGTGCAGTTCTTTACTGCAACTGGTTTCATGATTGAGCTGCTATGTGTAGCCATGATGTTCACATGGTGGGCTCCACGACGAAAGTATTCAATTATTCGCGGTGTAAGTTGTGCCGGACTATCTCTCGTAGCTTTGTGGGGATGGCAAGTAGCTCCCGTACCACAAACTGCGCTCTTTGTTATCGCTCGACTTATCGTATGCTACTTACTGTGCTATGTATTTTTACGCACAACTTTTAATCTCAATATTCGCCAAGCAGGGTTTTATACCACTAGTTCATTAGCACTACAGCACATTGTCTACAGTACCGCTCAGATTATTCGCATCCTTAGTCCTTCTATAGAAGATACTTTCCACCACATCAATGGTGAAAATTTACTGTACCCTGCGCTCATAATCCCTCTTATGATTCTTGCGTATATTCTTTTTGCTAGGCCGCTTAAGGATAATCTTCCTGAGCGCATTGGCGGAAGATTCCTTGTAATGACTGTGGGAGTGGCACTATGTGTAGGGGTATTCTCGAGTTTATTTGATTCTTATATAAATGGTTTGTATATTAATCCGAATGCGTATTTAATGTTCGTGCTTACGCGCATTATTACGTGTGTCTTTCTGTTGCTTATGCTGCGTGAAGTTGCCGAGCGAGAGAGTGCTCAGCGAGATAATGCGATTTTGCATCAATTGCTGGAACAGCAAAAAGGCCAGCTCGAGAGTGATAAAGAAACAATTGCATTGATTAATATCAAAACGCACGATTTGAAAAAACAATTATCACTGCTTAACGGTCGAATTTCTCAATCGGAAATTGATGAAATGCAAGATTTAGTAAGGATATATGATTCATCCATACGCACGGGGAATGAATCGTTGGACGTAGTTTTGACAAATAAAGCGCTTATTTGTGAACAACGCGGTATTCAACTTGATCGTATGGTGGATGGCACTCATCTTGATTTTATGGCTGCCTCAGATGTGTACTCATTGTTCGGCAATGCCTTAGATAATGCGATGGAAGCAGTAACATCTCTTGACGATCCTCAACAGCGTTATATTCGCCTCACAGTGAGGGCGAATAAGGGGATGCTCGTTATCCACGTAGAAAATCCTTTTAAGGGAGAGCGTGAATTTGTTGATGGCATAGCGAAAACAACTAAAGATGATAGGAACTACCATGGTTTTGGTATGCAATCTATGCGAATGCTGACTCACCGGTATAACGGAACCATGTCGGTTACAACTCGTGGGCAGATTTTTATAGTTAATATCGTGTTGCCCCTGAGAGACAGAAAAAGAGACAGAAAATAAATGCTAATTTTCTGTGAACTGTGCAGTTCGTGACGTTTCAATACCCTTTCATGATACTGCGATTGAGATACTCCATTTTCTGAGCGAATCTAATTTTAGATAAAGAACTCAGTACGGCGAAAGTACAGAGTGCGGGAAGAAACTAAAGGGGTTTTCTGTGTTATCAATTACGCGTATCACTGTTGAGAATACGGAATCGGGATGCGTAACCGACGAAGCACATCCACGTATCTCTTTTAGCGCTGTAAGCGATGTGAAGGGCGCAGAAATTGCGGATGCTGTGATAACAGTAGGCTCGTGGAGCATCCACACACGAGATCAAATCGCTATTCGCTATCAGGGAGAACCTCTTCAACCATATACAACCTATACAGTTGAGATTAGTGTTACAGACACTGCAGGGGAAACTGCACACAGGAATGCAAGGTTTGAAACGGGACGTATGAGCAGTCCATGGTCCGGAAAGTGGATCACAGATGGGACGTATAAATTTACAGAGAAGAAAGTATCCCCTCAGCCATTAGCATTTCGACGAATTATTGAAACAGCTCCTGGAAAAGAAATTGCAAGTGCTCGTATTTATGCGACTGCTATGGGCATTTATGATTTGGCCTTAGATGGCAAATTGTTGGATGAACGTTATTTCGCCCCAGGATTTACCTCGTATAAGACGAATTTGCAATACCAGACGTACGATATTACGAATGTAATTTCTGGTAAACATGTGCTTACGGCACTTGTAGCTGGTGGATGGGCAGTCGGCTCCTTTGTATTTACCCGCGTTAACCGAGTAAGCGCGAAAAGACAGGCGTTACTTGCAGAAATAAGAATTACTTATACAGATGGTTCACAGGATGTTATCGGCACTGCAGATGATTGGCAAGTAAGCCAAGATGGCCCTGTCCGTATGGCAGACATCTACGACGGGGAAACATATGATGCACGGCGTGCGAATTATTGGAGGCAGGACTCTACAGGGGACTATCATTGGCACAATGCTGCGTTAGAGAAGCTCGCAATCAATCCTCAAATCACTGCAGAGTATGGCGCTCCTGTGCGCGCGCATGAAGTTTTTACTCCCGTTGAATGTGCACAACGGGACGATGGCAGCATCATCTATGATATGGGACAAAATTTCGCTGGCGTTGTGCGCCTCAAAATTAACAATGCCTATGAGGGGCAGACTATAACTATTAAGCATGCGGAAATTTTGAATCGTGATGGAAGTTTGAATACTGACTTCCTGCGCACAGCGAAGGCGACTATTACATATACGTGTACTGAGGGTGAGCAGGAGTACACCCCGCGCTTTACGTATATGGGCTTCCGATATATCAGTGTGGAGGGCATTAATGGCGACAGTGTTGATGTGGAAGGCATAGCGCTGTACTCAGATATGAATCATATTGGGGAATTTGAATGCTCGAATAGTGATCTCAACCAGTTACAAAGTAACATTACATGGGGTGCTAAGTCTAATCTCGTTGACATACCAACGGACTGTCCTCAACGCGATGAACGTATGGGTTGGACAGGCGATATCGCTGTTTTCGGACCAACTGCATGCTTCAACTTCGATATGAGTCGTTTCTTAGAGAAGTGGCTTAAGGATGTGCAAGCCGAGCAAACACGTGGAGGTGGTATACCAAATACCGTCCCAGTGCAAGGGTATGGATTCCCTGCAACGATGCCGAAAATGGCAATCGACTGGTGGGGTGATGCATGTGTGCTTGTCCCATGGGCTTTATACCAGTCACAAGGCGACGAGAGCATTTTGCGCCGTATGTATCCGACTATGAAAAAGTACGTTAAAGCATGCCAATTCTGGGCAAAGCTTTTCAGCGCAGGATATAAACGCTACATTTGGAATACTCCGTCAGTACTGCACTTTGGTGATTGGGTAGCGCCTGACGTGCCTCAGATGAGCCAATGGCAGGCACGTAGTCCATGGACTGCAACCGCTAGCCTTAACAATACAAGTCGTACTCTTGCTCGTATCGCTGGAATTCTTGGCGAAACTATTGACGAACAGTATTACAATAATCTTGCTGACAACGTCGCAGATGCGTACTGCCGTGAATTTACAGATGGCCACGGAAAGCTTACGAATGAGTTCCAAACTGCTTACGTTCTGCCGTTATATCTGAATATGTTTCCTGAAGAAGCTCGTTCCCAAGCAGTTGCGAATTTAGCGTCGCTCGTGGAAAAAGGGCAGTATACTATCGGCACAGGTTTCCCCGGAACGCCATATATTCTTTTCGCGCTCGCTGATAATGGTCGCGCAGACGTAGCTTATAAGATGCTGCTCAACCGCTTGTGCCCTGGCTGGCTCTATGAGGTCGCTATGGGAGCAACCACGATATGGGAACGCTGGGACGGATTGGATGCTAACGGTGAATGTCCAATTGGAGACGACGGTACAGACACAATGATCTCCTATAATCATTATGCTTCTGGCGCTGTAGGAGCTTTCCTCTATCAACGAGTTGCCGGAATTGAAGCCACTTCACCTGCGTATAAGACTTTCCGTGTACATCCGCTTATCGGTGGAGATGTGACGAGCGCTCATGCTCGTGTCGATACTGCATATGGTCTTATTGAGTCGGCGTGGCAGCTTAATGGCAATGATGTGACTGTTACTGTCACTGTACCAATGGGAACTACGTGTACCGTAGAGATCCCTGTAGTTAGTGACTGCGATACACATGAGTCAAATGTACATGTGGTGACGAGCGGAACGCATACTTTTACCGTTCACAATGCATTAGTGATAACGGATAAAAAAGAATAGGGAATAGGAGATATTTATGGCAGTGTCGTCGAACACGGTTGCAAAGAGTACAGCTCGGCGCGGTTTCTTCGAGTCGAGTATCGCGCGGACGCGAATTACATCGGCAAATGTCCGCTTGCCAGAAATGGCATTAGGATACTTGGTTGGTCCATTTATGGCGCTGATTTCTAATGCAGTTTTTGCGGCTTACTTAAACCGTTATTACTCAGACGTACTTGGCTGGACGAATGCAGCTCGATTTGGCGCTTTTTCAACGTTATTGCCTATTGTTTCTGTGGTTTTTGTGATTATTGGCAATCTTTTTGTAGGACGACTTATTGACAATACGCGTACCTCACAGGGGAAAGCACGTCCTTATTTACTTATCTCTGCACCATTCGTTGTCGTAGCTATCGCGCTACTCTTCCTTACGCCTCAAGGAACTCCTGCTGCGGTACAGATGATATGGATTGCATTGTCATATAACTTGTACTATGCCGTTGCATATCCAATGTTCTACACTGCGCATAGTTCGATGGTTGCTCTATCAACGCGCAATAGCAATCAGCGTGGGCTGTTAGCAACATTTTCTAATGCTTCAGCAGTAGCTTCGGTGGGTATCGGTGCAAGTATTGTAATCCCAATTCTTCTACAAAGCTACCTCTTTGTTGACGGTGGTGCGGGGCGTATCGATGCTACGGCGAGCTATGCTCACTGGCGCGTGATGATGATTGCTTTGTGCATCCTGACAGCAATTGGCATCTTGTGCGAGTATTACTTCACACGTGAACGAATTACTGAAGAAAATATGAAGCTGAATATTGTCGAGGAAAAACTCTCGATGAAGCAGCAAGCAAAAGTGTGCATGGGCAATATGTATTGGTGGATTATTATCCTCTACTTCTTGCTTTTCCAATTGTCAGGAATGATTAAGAACGGTTCGATGAGTTACTACACTCGTTGGATGCTGGACGGAGTTACTACAGAGGCGTCAGCAGGGGCAGCCATGTCCACTTTGGGCCTTATCGGAGGTATCCCAACTGCTATCGGTATGCTTGTAGCATGGCCAATCGCAAATAAGCTTGGAAAACGTAATGCCATCGTTATCGGTATGATTATCGCCGTATTGGGCGGATGCGTCAGTTTATTAGACGTTCATAGTCTTGTCATGGTGTGCTTAGGTGTCGTACTCAAAGGTATCGGGTCTATTCCAGCAATGTATGTCACTTTGGCATTATTGTCAGATGTTCTTGACCATTTGGAAGCACGCAACGGCTTTAGATCTGATGGTTTCACCATGTCTGTGTACAGCGCAATTATGGTTGGTATGACCGGTCTTGGTAACGGCTTGATTAATGCATTCCTGACCGTAGCCGGCTATGATCCTTTTGCTGCTACTCAAAATGGAGCAGTTCAGACTGTGCTCACTGTTTGTTATCTCGGTTCAGAGCTTATTGCTTATGCAATTATTGCTGTTTTAATGCTCTTTCTCAACGTTGAAAAGCATGTTGATGACGATCATGCAACAATTATCGAGCACCAGAAGGCTGCGGTTTTGGCAGCGGGTGGTGAATGGATAGAACCTGCAGAGCGTTTACGTTTGGAGCAGGAAGAAGCAGATCGTCTTGCAGAAATTGCTCGGCAAGACGAACTGCGTGCACGCTGTGTCAAGAAAGGGCTGAATTACGAAGAGGAAGAAGCCCGGTACCAGGCAAAGTTACAAGCCCGACAAGAAAAGAAATCTCGCTGGTTTAAGTGAGAAGCTTCAGCGAGAAGAAATAAAAGAAAGATGTTATGGGTAGCAACGGCTGCTACCCATACGAAAGATAAAGGAGAAAACCTCATGAAAAGGGGAACAAAAGTTCGTGCGTTTAGAGGCGTTACGACAGCATGTGCGGCAGTGCTTGCATTGTCAGTGACGGCGACAAGTGCAGTTGCTGGTTTCCGCACAGATATTAATAGGTTTTTGGGAACACATAGTACGGAATGGACTTCCGATCCAAATGCCGATCCTTCAAAAACATATACCTATAAGTCGGATTATACGAACACCAAAGATCTTGTTCTTGCAGCACGCGATTTAGGTGAGCGCGTGAGTGAAGAAGGATCAGTACTTCTTAAAAATAATGGGGCTCTTCCTTTGACCCCGGCAGAAACAGGCAAAATTAGTTTGCTCGGTTTCTCAAGCTATAACCCAGTACAGGGTGGCGATATGGGCTCATCTGTTTCCATAAACAAGGGCACGGATGCAGACACTGTCGATATGGTTCAAGCCTTTAAAGAAAAAGGCTTTACCATTAATCCTACATTGGAGAAGATGTATGATTCAATGAAGGATCAGTTCACTACTGAAATTAATAATTGGGGAAATATTTCTACGGTAACTCGTATTACGGCTCCAATGATTGGGGCTCCTTTCACGAGCAAAGAGCCATCTCAGGAAGCACTAGATAAGCAAGATCCACAGTGGAAAGCAAGCCTAGCGGATAACAATGTCATGATTGTTACCATTGCTCGCTCTTCTGGTGAAAACCGTAACTATACTCCTGGAACCGCAGGAGTTGATCCTCAGCAGAAGCTTAATCAGAGCGATCCATTGGGATTGTCTGATGATGAGCGCAATTTGATTAATGCTGCAGTAACGGCTAAGCAAGAAAACGGCGGCAAGGTTATCGTTCTTGTTAACGCTGCAAATGCAATGCAACTTCAAGAAGTACAGGATAATGCTGGTGTCGATGCAATCATGCAAATCGGACTTCCTGGGGCATATGGTTTCTACGGCATCGCTGATTTACTGTCTGGCGCTGCTACTCCATCAGGTCATTTGTCTGATACTTGGGTATCTAATAACCAGAGTACGCCAGCAGCTGTCAATTATGGCGATTATCAATGGAAGAACGCTGATCCTCGGCATAATATCAACTCGGAATTGGTACAAGCAGAAGGTATTTATACCGGATATAAGTACTATGAGACTCGTTATATGGATGTGATAAACGGCGCAGGGAATGCATCGAGTACCAAAGGCAGCACTGATGGTAGTGGTTGGGATTATTACAAGGAAGTCACGTATCCGTTCGGATATGGAATGAGCTATACAACGTTTAGCCAGACATTGGATGATGTCTCCGTTAATCTCAACGAGAAGACAGTTACTGCACATGTAACTGTTACTAATACCGGCGCGTATGCTGGTAAAGATGTAGCACAGCTCTATGTCAGCACGCCATATACCGATTACGATAAGCGAAATAACGTAGAAAAGGCTGGCGTCCAGCTTCTTGATTATGCAAAGACCAAGGAGTTGCAGCCAGGCGAATCGCAAACACTAACTATTACTGCAGATGCGCAATATATGGCAAGCTGGGATTCTTCCGCCAAGAACGCGGCAGGTACTAAGGGTAACTACATCCTTGATGCAGGACAGTATACTTTTGCGCTCGGTAATGGAGCTCATGCTGCGGCAAATAATGTGCTCACTGCACGTGGTGAAGGAGCCTCTGATGGTGTTCGTGGAAATACATCCGAGACTGCACAGTGGTCTTTGGATGCATTGGATACTACGACTTTCGCTTCCACTAAGAATGGTACAAAGGTTGAAAATCAACTTGCTGATGCTGATTTAAATAAGTGGATGCCTGGTACCGTCACATACTTGTCTCGTTCCGATTGGGATAAGACATGGCCAAAGGTATATGAAGGTCTAACTGCAACGGATGACATGCTTAAAGCAGGTCTTACCAACGATACATATCAGATTAGCGCAAATTCTGAAGAGAAAGCGACTACATGGGGTGCTTCAGGTGATCTGACATTAGCTGACCTTAAGGGTGTTAAGAGTCCAGACGATAAGAAAATGACTGAGCTCATGAATCAGATGAAGCTATCAGAGGCAATGATCCGTACAGCTTTTGGTGGCACTTCGACGAAACCATTGGTTTCGATCAGCTCTCCTGAAGTTATCCAAAATGATGGACCTAACGGATTTGCATCATATCCTTTGGGACAATATGCTAACAAGGATAAGTCAAGTGGAGACCCATATGCCATTGATGCGAACGATAAGAATGCGAACTATTCCATGGGAATTCTTGCGAATGAATCTATCCTTGGACAGACATTTAGCAAGGAACTCGCTCAAGAATGGGGTAAGCTCTTAGGCAATTACTCTATTTGGGCAAATACCACTATCTTATGGGGATTGGGTACTAACCTCCATCGCAATGCATACAATGCCCGCAATCACGAATACTTCTCTGAAGACCCGATGCTCACAGCTCTCCAAGCAACAGCTGCAGTACAAGGCGGACAAGAATACGGTATTATCTTGGCTGCAAAGCATTATGCATTCAATGATACGGAAATTAATCGTATCGGTATCGCAGTATTTATGAATGAGCAGAAAGCTCGTGAAGGTGAGCTTCGCGCACACCAAAGCGAGGTAGAAGATGGTCATATCCTTGGTATGATGACTGGATACAACCGCATCGGTGTCACTGCTGCAAATGCTAATACTGGCTTGATGCTTAATATCCTGCGTAAGGAATGGGGATTCCAAGGATTGCTCTCGGAAGACTTCATCATGGATAACGAATACAAGAATCTTCGTGCAGCCGCATTCAACGGTATTACGATGACTACTTCTACAGGTGAAGATTCTATGCAAGCTGTCGAGAAGCAGTGGCCATATTGGAATGAGCGCGATGTCTCCCAAGATTCCCGCTTGAGTGCCGCATTGAAGCGTAATATGACATGGCAGTACTACGCATTCGCTAATTCCAACGCTATGGATGGATTGAATGATACATCCCGATTGCATAATGTGCGCACATGGTATGACAATGTGCTCACTGCTATGACTGTAGCAGCATCAGTACTGACTCTTGCAGGTGCAGTAATGTATATACTCAATCGTCGCAAGTATGCCATTGAAGGCCGTAGTCTTGACGAATCAGTCGCAGCTGGTTCGGCGAGCAATTCAGAGAATATGAATGCTGATGAAGCACAGTCTCAGACTGCTTCTGAAGTTGCGTCTGAGAACGCAGTAGAGACAGAAAAGGAGAACTAAGATGAAGTTCGTCAAGAATCAATCTTTCGGATTCTACTTGGGAATCCTTACGATTATCGCTGCGATAGTGGGGATGTACTTCTATTTCGTTAACAGTGCAACAGCTACATTCGGAAATATTCCGCTTAATGCTGTTACAGTATACGGAGGCGTGCTAGCCATTGTGCTTGAATTATTCGTCCTTATTGCGGGACAATTTAAGGCAAATAATGGATGGTTAGGAGTGCTTACCGATATCAGCTGTGTAGCTATAGCTGTGCTACTCGTGTGGGGTGCGACTGTGTTTTTTGCAGATCGTATTAATCTCTTCGCAGGAGTAATGACCTTCAACCGTAATGCGCAAACTCTCGCTGACATGTCGAGCGCGCTTATCGGAATTGCTGCTCTATTCGGATCTGGTGCACTCGCAATTGTGGCATCATTCTTCCGAGTGAGTAAAACGACAAGGTAGAAAATCAAGGGATGGCGTGCCTATGCGTTATGGAGTCGAAGTGGAGGCGAACTCACTAATACGTGAACTTCAAATCAATTAAGGTGCTGTGGCACGCATCTCTTACGGGCAGTATACGCACAATAGAATTATCACAACCGTTCTTGCGTGCATGATACAAAAAGCGGGCAGAGCCAATACTCTCTGCCCGTTCGCATGTCAGATACGAGGATTAAGCAGAACACTTTTGCAGAACATCTTTGCAGAACATCTTTCTGGCGGAAACAGCTTCGGCGCAAGAAAGCGTAAGGCGTAACGTTTAATGTATCGGCAGATTAGCTGAGTTACACAATATACAGGAGATATACATGACGACGCATCACGAGGACTACTCATATGCGAAAGCATTTACTCATTTGGGGTATAGTTCGGCATTAGGGTCTTTACTAGGGTCGGCAGCAATTGTCGGTTTATCTATGACAATTACAATGTGGCAAGATGGTCTGTCGTTATCCAATACGCATGTCGGAATACTCTCGGCAGCTTTGAACTTTGCTATTGCCATTGCATCAATGTGTTCAGGACAGCTTAGTGCGCGTTTAGGGATGTCACGAGTATTTACATGGATTAATGCTTTTACTGCATTGGGATTCCTTGTATGTGCTGTCGCGTCTAACTTTGCTGTACTTTTGTGCGGTGTTATTATAATTGGGCTGGGTACTGGTATTGATGTACCAATTTCTATCTCCATCTTGTCGCTCGAATCAACAGATACCGCGGCATCATCTCGCCTTGTTACAATCACTCAACTAGGCTGGCAGCTGGGTATGATCCTTACTGCTGTGGTTGCTTCCATGATTTCGGGTATCCGAGGAGCAGATGGTGCTCGAATAGTATTCGCGGTGATGGCTGTTATCGCGGTAATTACGTGGCTATGGCGGTGGAAATCGAAAGAATTTGCCATGCTTCATAAAAAAGCTGGGACGAATATCATACAGGTGGATACAGAAGATACAACCATGGGAAGTAAGGGCGATACTTCGCGCTCCGCTAGTGTGAGAAACAAGTCCCAACTTGCTATCATGTTTACATCACTTCTCATCTTTTATATTTTCTGGAATCTCGTCGCTAACACATGGGGACAGTTCCAAACTTTCATGCTTGTGCATGCGCAAGCTTCTCAGACGTTAGCAACGCAATTAGGAATCGTATTGTACATTATTATGTTTGGAGCTAATGCACTGGTTTCTGTGACAATTAATACGAGATGGCGCAACATTCTCTTCGTAGTGGGAGGACTTATCGCTTTTGCGTCTATGGTGACGATGGCTGTTCTTGGCGGATCGTTATGGGGAATTGTTTTAACTACATCATGCATGTATGTTGGTTTACCTCTTGCTGGTGAGGCTATATGCAAAGTATGGATTCAAGAAAGTTTTCCTGCGGGTATCCGCGCAACGGTTCAGGGATTTATCTTAGGATTCTCGCGATTCTTGTGCGGACTTTTCGCTTTTATAACTCCTGCACTTGTGATGCCTGAACGAATTGGCAGCACGCTGTGGGCATTCGTAGGTGTCGTAGCTGTCTTTGTAATTGCTGGTTGCGTGTTTATGATGGCGCAGCGATTGAGTAATTTGCGTAAGTTGTAAGTGCCTTCCGGGTTGACTGTTCGTAAAAGTATGATGCAATGAAATTACCTATTTAATGACGTATGCTTAGAAAGGTTATGGTTGGATCATGACGACTAAGTAATTACTTAAATTATGTTTGCATTCCAACTGATTACAGCATTGTGGGCTGTCGTTAGTCTGACGTTGACCGCGATAATTATGAAGAAAGATAAGCAAGAGTAAGTTCAAGCAAATATCTTTTTCTCGAAGATTTCCTCGTAATTTTGTATGTAATGCGCGCGTAGATTTTATATATGCGTGAGATAAACAAAATTGCGAGGAATATTTTTCTGTGATTTCCTTTTGAGGGATTAAAAAGTCTCAGGGGGGGGTATCAAGGAGTTAAGAAATCAATGTGGTTTCGAATGTTATAGTTTCTTTTTCAAAAGGACTCAACGTATGAGTGAACCCGCAGGATTCGAAGATTCTAGTGACGTGGAAGAAGCTATGATGGTTGGTTTTGATATCTAGCAAGAATGCGAGAAAGAGATATGACAGTAATATGTAATCAGTGCGGAACCCAATTCGAAGGCAAATTCTGCCCAAATTGCGGCACGAAAGCTCCAGAAACTCCAACGCTGCTAGCAACGCCAGCACAAGCTGATGAGGCAACAACTAAAACTACAGTACTTATGCAACCTCCTGTGTCAGTTTCTTCGGCAGAGGAACCATTCAAAACGCCTGTGATGAAGGAAAAGAAGCCATTTTACCGACAACTATGGTTCATTGTGATTGCAGCTGTGGCTGCTATAGCAATCGTCTTTGGTGTTGTGAATGCGATTTCTCAAGCAGGCAAAGGGCAGTTTGTATGGGCTGATACGGTCCTCGGTAAAAGGCTTCCAGAGCCTCCGAGCAAATACGGAGAGATTCACGATGATGGACCTGAACGTCTAAGCGTAGATGTTAAAGACATTTCTAAGAAACAGTATGCGCAATACGCTGAGGATGTAAGCGGCAGAGGATATACCGTCGATGTAGAATCCAGCGATTCTAGCTATAGTGGTTACGATAAAGAGGGTTACAAGGTTGATATGTATTATATGGAATCTGCCAAGGAACTCAACATTGTTCTTGAAAAGCCAATGGATATGTCTGACATCACGTGGCCAACGGGCCAGGCTGGAAATCAGGTTCCTGCTCCTAAGTCACTTTATGGGAGAATCGAATACGATAATGATGACAGCATATCAGTCTATATAGGTAAGACGCCTAAAGCTGATTACAACGAGTACGTTCAGGCAGTGATGAATGGCGGAATGAATGTAGATTATTCGAAGGATGTTAAGAGTTATAGAGCGAAAAATGCTGCTGGATGGGAAGCATCTATCGATTATGAAGGTAACAGCATCATGAGTATTCGTATCAGCAAGTCTAGTGATAGCTCATCGAGTTCTGAATCAAGTGATAGTTCCGAGTCCAGTGATAGTTCATCAAGTTCCGACTCTAGCGATAGTTCATCAAGTTCAAGTACCCCTGATACGAATGGCATACGACCAGAATTTAAGACGGCGATGGATAACTACGAAGACTTCATGAATAAGTACGTTGACTTCATGAAAACGTATAACGGATCGGACATGAATATGGTTGCGAAGTACTCGGAATTAATGCAGCAGTATGCGGAAACTCAAAAATCGTTTGATGCATGGGAAGGGAACATGAATGATGCGGAAACGCAGTATTATCTTCAGGTTCAGACTCGTATCAATGCGAAACTGCAAACTGTATCGTGATGTTTGTAATACTGAAAATCTAGAGTGAAGCTCTGTTAAAAATGTGTGCCCCTGCAACAAAAGGAATTTCGTAGCAGGGGCACACGTGTATGTGGCAACTGATTTTCCTGACAAGTAGGTTGTTTGTTGTGAGGAATGTGCAGGTTAGATTAGTTAGATTAGGGGTGAAAGGCGGCTTATAGGCTTATATGCGGTTAAGCCAAATATGTCCAACAAAAAAGAGGTTCGCCCGGTGGAATGAATGGACGAACCTCACGTGGAGCTAGGGGGAGTCGAACCCCCGACCTTTTCGATGCGAACGAAACGCGCTACCAACTGCGCTATAGCCCCTTTTAATTTATTCATGCTCAACTTCATATTTAAGCATGCTTGTCTATTATATATACACGTAAGCCGACAAAATGCCCAGCGTTTCTTGTAAGAATACGTTGGGCATTTTAATCACATCATTTTTAATGAGCATCAAATTATTCAGCTGTGCACTATTAATCGTGGTCTATTCAGCTGTGTTTTCTGTATTCGATTCATTTGGTTCGCTCGCCTTATTCTTCTTACGATTCATAAGACCACGAATACCCGCGATAATCGTAGGTGCTAGGGATACGAGCAAAATAGCAACAATCACGAGTTCGAAGTTCTTCTGTACGAATGGAATTCCACCGAAGAAGTATCCGAGCAAGGTAAACAACGAACTCCATACGAGGCCGCCGAAAACGCTATATGGGGTAAAACGCTTCCAGCTCATGCCTGAAAGTCCTGAGATAAATGGCATGAATGTACGAATGAATGGGAAGAAACGACCGAGGAATACAGCGAGAGGGCCCCACTTTTCAATCATATGCTCAGTTTTAGCGATACGTTCTGGAGTCATCGCCTTAACTTTTCCAGATTCGACGATTTTGCGTCCAAAGAAGTGTCCGATGAAGTAATTGCACTGATCGCCAATAATTGGAGCTGCCCATACAATTGGCAATAAAATAGCTAGCTTCATGCCGGAGCTTGGTTCAGCAGCAAAATATCCTGCGGCGAAAAGCAAAGAATCGCCCGGTAAGAATGGCATAAATACAACGCCAGTTTCCACAAAAATAATGAGGAAAATGAACGCATATGTAGGTGCTAGACCCATTGCGATCCAGCCTGCGATTGCAGCACGTGGATTTCGTAGAAGTTCAATAAAGAAATTAAGAATGCCCATGATTCTCCTGGGGTTTATGAAAACTAACAGTAAATATTCTCTAACTGACAGTGTACGTGACGATAGTCGCCTGTGGTAGCTCGCAAGATCAATATCAACACTTTCCCCATAAGTAGTACGAATGAGTTGGGTAGAAACATGGTGAGAGAGCACTTTGATATGGATAGACACTGGGCGGACACATGAACAGGTGCATGGACGGTAAAAGCAGGGCAGATAAACACATGTGCAAATAAACGGAGCAGTATAGTTCGGGTGCGTTATTCTAGAACTATGACAAACAGCACTAATGATGAGCGTGATTTCTTATCTCATATGAATTCTGATGATAGAGGAACAGATTCTGGCAATGCTGCTCATCAGGGGCAGAGCTTGAACGGCTTTCAGAAGTCTGATTATTCTGGCAAGGGGATGGTTGTTCTTGCAGCTACTCCTATCGGCAATACTTCTGATGCTTCAGTCCGACTTATGGGATTGCTGGAATCGAGCGACATCGTTGCCGCGGAAGATACGCGACGACTGTTTGATTTGGCTCGACGATTGGGAGTTCATGTCACCGGGCGAGTTGTGGCATATCATGACCATAATGAACGCAATAAAGCAGATTCACTTTTGGATGAGGCCGAGAGTGGCTCTACCGTCCTCGTCGTTTCGGATGCAGGTATGCCAACTATTAATGATCCGGGTTTAGCGATTGTTCGTCGCGCAATTGAACGCTCCATTCCCGTAACGTGTGCCCCGGGACCTTCTGCAGTGCTTGATGCATTAGCCTTGTCAGGATTGCCAACGGATCGATTTTGTTATGAGGGATTCGTTCCACGCAAACATTCTGAACGCATGAAGAAATTGCGTATGCTTGCTATGGAAATGCGCACAATAGTCTTCTATGAAGCTCCTCATCGTATTGAAGAGACGATGAATGATATGGAAGAAGTCTTTGGTGGAGAAAGACTGATGGCTCTTGCTCGTGAATTGACGAAAGACTTTGAGGAAGTTAGGCGTGGGACGATTCATGAAATCCGACAGACTGTCCTCAATGATCCACCACGAGGTGAAATAGTTCTTGTTATCGCGGGCGCTTCGGATGATGAGGCTATTCAAGCAATGGGATCGCGAGTTTTGACTGTGGATGATATGGCTGAAATGGCTATTACAACTGCGCGTGATGATGATTTGCGCATTAAGGAAGCAATCACTCGTGTGGTAGAAGACAACCCTTTGCCTGATGGTTCGTTTATGTCTCGTAAAGAGGTTTATGCGCGCGTGCTTGAAATGCGGGAAGAGAAGGCAAATTAAGCGAGCTGTGCGGTATACGTGCGAATACTTAGCTCGGCTATTTGTGGTCTTGTAGCGTGCAATGAGCAGTGGTTGCAGTTTATTCATAACTAATCATGGCGTTCGCGGTAATCCGCGATTTCTGTAATGATTTGCCACGCGAAAGAATTGTCATATGTTGTCAAGATTTTCCTTCCTTATGATTCTTCGACGGTATCTGAGTAGTTCTTCAAACTGTCCGATTCATCCGTATCAAGAGCACTAAATAGCACATCAAAGCTTTCTTTTACATGTGGTCCTCCTACTTGAGAAACGTATTCTAGAAGTTCAGGGGTAGCGGATGGATTGGCTATGAGCCAAAAACGCAACGCGGGTACATGACGGGCGATGTACCACAAGATGCGCGTATCTGTATCTGGGTCAGTTGCGATACGTGGTGTAAGCGTAAGTGGTGGTTTAGGTGGCGTGCAGCCGGGGTAGAAACGCGAAGAGGTCTGATAACGCGATGAGTGAGAAAGTTCTGACATTACGCGACCAGTCTGTGATCTGAGTTTAGTGTTCCTTGTAAAACGCTCTCTTGTGCTGTATTCCCCTTCGTATTATGAGTGCTCACATCAGGGGTAATTCCTGAATGTGAATCTATTGAAGGTATCCGTGCTGTCTTACTCTCTTGAGTGAGACGAATTTTGGCGAAAATACGTAAGAGCAGATTAAGTCCAGCTGTATAGTGCGGCTTGCGAGTATTTTGACGCATTATTTCCATGCACATTCGCTCGGAAATGCAGTATTGAAGAACTAAACGATAGATAGTTTCGGTGACAGAATACGGATGGCATCGTAAATCGTCATCGCACGCTAAATCGCAGACTGTTCGGGCGGGTGTGGTGACAAGGAGTTGAGGAAATTCTCGCAAATCATTTCGATGAATTTGGCGAGATGTTGATTTCACGTTACGTCCGAAAAGTATCGAGTGGTAATGATTCTCACGAGTGATATCAATTCGCCGGGGGAATTCATTTCCAAGCCAAATCCAAGCTGCAAGCTGTCCAGAAGCAATTGAGCCGAAAGGTATAATACTTTTTACAATGAGGGCGCGTTTCTCGCATGATGCGTTATATCGTGATGAGAAATACGTATGTGAGTCCAGCTGTGTGAGCACTTGTGCTTTCGATAAATGTCTAAGACACATCGGGCCTGGAAAATCTTCTACCCGTTTGAGCAGTTGTGTATTCTCACTCAAACTAGGCTTATCGAGATTTTTATTATGTGCGCCTGCTAGCTCTTGTTGCTTATGGTATACGCTTACTGTCATGCGGGATTTTAATCCCACAATGCTATCGCTACTATCGTTTTGCTCCGGTAATTCGCACGAAACTGCATTGATATCAAAGGTATTACTAAGAGCTTGTGTTGTAGGTGTAGTTTCCATATGTGCCTCCATTGCCAATATGAGTTATGCGTGACACCGTATATCAGTACGAACTAATTACCAAATCGTTTGCATAATTCGTGTGGACAACTGTTTTTTGTGAATAAACCCAGAGTGTATTCACAATTATTCACACACTAGCAATGTGAATGAGTGTGAAAAAATGCGAGTATTGTCTTGGTTGTCTTAATGTCGGCTCGATTGAGGATAATCAACTGCATGAGTCATGTATTAGTATCAGTAGCTTGGCCTTATGCCAACGGACCTCGTCACATCGGTCATGTGGCAGGCTTTGGAGTTCCATCAGATGTGTATGCGCGTTATGAGCGTATGATTGGCAATGATGTCTTGATGGTGTCAGGAACTGACGAACACGGCACCCCTATTTTGGTTCAAGCGGATGCAGAAGGCGTGACGGCTCAAGAGCTGTCAAATCGTTATAATCGTGTTATTTCTCAAGATTTGTGCAATCTTGGATTAAGCTACGATCTTTTTACTCGTACAACGACAAAGAATCATGAGCACGTTGTTCAAGACATGTTTACTCAGTGTCTGAAGAATGGCTATATTTACAAGGGTACACAGATGGTGGCTATCTCCCCATCAACTGGACGTACCTTGCCTGATCGTTATATCGAGGGCACGTGCCCAATTTGTGGTTACGATGGAGCACGTGGCGATCAGTGTGACAACTGTGGTAATGAACTTGACCCAATTGACTTGAAGAATCCTGTTTCTAAGATTAATGGTGAAACTCCTCGCTTCGAAGAAACTGAGCACTTCTTCCTTGATTTGCCTGCACTTGCAGAAGCTAACCTTGCATGGCTTAAGACTCGAGAGGGATGGCGTACCAACGTTATTAACTTCTCCATCGGATTATTCAAAGAAGTTAAGCCACGCGCTATTACCCGTGATATTGATTGGGGCATCCCAGTTCCTGTTGATGGCTGGATTGATAACCCAAATAAGAAGCTATATGTATGGTTTGATGCTGTTATCGGTTATTTGAGCGCGTCCATTGAGTGGGCTCGACGTCAAGGCGATGATGATGCATGGCGTAAGTGGTGGAATGATCCGGAAGCATTGAGCTACTACTTCATGGGTAAAGATAACATTACTTTCCACTCACAAATCTGGCCTTCTGAATTGCTGGGGTATAACGGAGAAGGTTCTCGTGGCGGTGAGCCGGGTGACATGGGTAAGCTTAATTTACCGACCGAAGTAGTATCTTCAGAATTTCTTTCTATGGAGGGGCGTAAGTTCAGCTCCTCGCGTGGAATTGTTATTTATGTAAAAGATATTCTTGCTCGTTACCAAGTGGATGCTGTACGTTATTACATTTCCGTCGCTGGTCCAGAAACTTCTGACTCAGACTTTACGTGGGAACAATTCGTTCGCCATAATAATGATGAACTTGTATCTGGTTGGGGCAATCTCGTTAATCGCGTAGCAACTTTGCTCCATAAGAATTTCGGTGAAATTCCACAGGTGGACGAGTCCCAATTTACTGATGAAGATCACGCATTACTTGAAACCACGCTTAAGGCTTTCGGCACAGTGGGTAATTTCATTCATACACATCGCCAGAAAGCCGGACTTAACGAGGCAATGCGCGTGGCAGGTGAAGTAAACAAATACATCTCTGCTACTGAGCCATGGAAGATTAAGGATAATCCTGAGCGTCTTGCTGCTGTCCTGTATACAGCAGCGCAAGCTGTACTCGACGTTAATACTCTTCTCGCGCCATATTTGCCACACTCTGCTCAAAAGGTGTGGGAGACTATGGGTGGCACTGGGATCTTCTCCCCATTGCCACATATTGAGGAAGTAACCGATCTCGATAATCCACAATTTACGTATCCGATTATTACTGGTGAGTATAAGTTGGGCGAGAACGTACATCCTTGGAAGCGTGAGAATATCGTTTCGGGTACGAAGATCGATAAGCCAACGCCTATTTTCCAAAAGATTCCTGTAGAAGCCGTTCAAGAAGAGTTGGAACGTTTCCAATCTGAACTTGATGCTCGAAAGGCTAAGGAAAAGGCTCGCCTTGAAGCTGAGAAGGCAAAGCTGGGGCAAGAGTAAGAATTCTCGAAGAGGTTAAAAGAGGAGATCTGAGTAAGCGGAAGTTTTACGAGCAATACTGATGCCAAGCTATGCTGGTCTCAGCGTGCTTTACAAAACCTTTACAAGATTCCAAGCTTATCTTCAGGGTTTTCGGATGTCGGGTTCAGGCAGGTGCAGTTATATATAAGTATCAGCTTAAGAGCTGGCAGGTAACACTGATAACTGAACCCCTCTTCTCTTTCTCTCTTTTAAAGCCCGAGCAAACCTCGGGCTTTTACTTTTATGCAGAAATTTAGTTTTTAGGTATGGAGCAGTGTGCCAATGGCAAAAAAGCATCGAAGTAGAGCATGGGCTGAAGCACCGCAGGTTTTAAACAGTCCAATTATCGATAACCACACGCACATGGCTTCGGTGGTGTCGTATTCAATGGATATGGCCGCGCAGGCAGCTGAACGCAATTTGCCAGAAGTACCAGTGTATTCTGTAGAAGAGTTGATTCGCAAAGCGCATAGCGTTGGTGTGAATCATATGATAGACGTAGCGTGTGAACTTCCTACTCTGCATCAAGCAATTAACATGGCTAAGCAATATCCGCAATCCGTCAAAGCGGCTATTGCGATACATCCTAACGAAACAGTTCTCCACGGACATGGGGGCGCGCAAGGCCCAGATGGCTTAGAAATACAGTACAAACCATGGCATGATATACCTCTTGATGAGGCTTTGAATGCTGTGTATACAGCAGCCCATGAGAACCCAGATGATGTAGTTGCAATTGGTGAGACGGGTTTGGATTATTTCCGTACAGGTGAAGGTGCCCGACAATCACAGCGAGAAGCCTTCCGGAAACATATCGAGTTAGCAAAGGATCTAGGTCTTGCGATGCAAATCCATGACCGTGATGCGCATGAGGACGTTATTGAGATATTACTTCGAGACGGTGCTCCTGAGCGGACAATTTTCCATTCCTACTCTGCGGATGAGCATATTGCACATATTGCACGTGAGCGGGGCTGGTATTTGAGCTTTTCGGGGACTGTGACGTATAAATCAAATGAACGTCTGCGCCAAGCTTTACGCGTTATAGACCCGCAACATATTCTTATCGAAACTGATGCTCCATACTTGACCCCTGAACCATATCGAGGGCGAACAAATGCATCGTACTTAACTCCATACACGCTTCAAGTCATGGCTGAGGTTCTTGAGATGCCGACAGAGCAGATGACTGAAATCACATACGATAACACCGTTACTGCATATGATTTGCCGTATAAACGCTAACGATAAGAGTAAACCTATTGGCACTCGTAATGTGTATTAAGCGTTCGAAAGTATGCAAAGAGCAGGTCAAAGAGTAGAATAATCGATTACCGAATAATCTACTGGGCTTTATATGAATATCTAGATTTAAACGATCAGCCAATGCGCTTAGCTATTAAGACTAGTTAGGGTATGCCACTAAAATGGCACATGAGATTGAGAAGAAAGAAATCCTGGAAACAGGTGGAGATTTATATGGTGTCTGAAATTAACGGCGAAAACGGTCAAGACTCAGGTCTTGCTTCACTCGCACAAGATACTGCTGCACAAACCGAGCCTCAGCATAAAGAGCACGAGGACAATGCTCGCGCCGAGGAGAATGCTGCTGATTCTCAAGAACACGAGGCAGGACGTAGTACTGAATCTTTGCATGAAGATACTGCTGATGATGGTCAAAAGACCGATAAGCGGGTTACAACAGCTACTGACCTGCTTGCTCTTGACCTTGCGCAGACAGGTGCGATTCTTCCTCCTGAAGGTATCACGAAAGCTCCGAAGATTGATAAGAGAGCAGTATCAGAAGAAGAAATAGAGGCGAAGCGACTTGCCCAAGAGGAGGCTAAGCGTACCGCTGAGCTTCAGAACAAGAAGAGTCATACGCCTCTTGGACGCTGGTGGAGAAAACTACAGACATCGCAAGATAAAATTTCTATCGCGATGATGGTCGTCGCGCTCGGCGTGGTTTACGGTGATATCGGTACGTCCCCACTGTACTTGGCACAGTCATTTGTGGCTGGTCAAGGAGGCATCCAGTATGCAGATCGCAATGCAGTACTAGGTATGCTCAGTTTGTTGTTCTGGTCAGTTACGCTCATCACAACTGTCAAATACGTATTTATTGCTATGCGCATTGATAATAAAGGTGAAGGTGGTATCTTCGCGCTTTATTCCTTGGTTAAGCGCTATGCAAAATGGTTGTGGATTCCAGCTATGGTCGGCGGGGCTGCATTCCTGGCCGATTCTGTTCTTACTCCTGCTGTCTCCATTTCTTCTGCAGTAGAAGGTTTGCGTACCCTCGCTCCTTTGAAAGGTCTGTTTACCGAAAATCAATCATTAACACTTGTCATTACGACAATTATTATTGTCATTTTATTCCTTATCCAATCGCGCGGTACAGAAAGCATCGGTAAAGTCTTTGGTCTTGTAGTCTTTATCTGGTTTACATTCCTTGCAGTTACAGGTGTGATGGCTATCGGAACTGATTGGACAATTTTTGAAGCACTTAATCCAGTGTATGGAATTGAGTTTCTTTTCTCACCTCATAATCGTGCCAGCATCGCCATCATGGGTACAGTATTCTTGGCAACTACCGGTGCGGAAGCGTTGTACTCGGATATGGGTCATGTGGGACGTGGAAATATTTACGCTACTTGGCCATATATTAAAGTGTGCTTGATGCTGAATTATTTTGGCCAGGGACAATGGATTATCCAAAATCAGCTCAATCCGGTGATGGAAAAAGTGGAAAATCTTAATCCATTCTTCCAAATGATGCCGGAAACCGTACGTTATGTAGCTGTTCTCCTATCCGTAGTTGCAGGTGTGATCGCATCGCAAGCTCTGATTACTGGTGCTTATACCATGGTTTCGGAAGCAACTGGTCTAAATTGGATGCCTCATCTGCAAGTACGCTATCCAAGTCGTACTCGAGGTCAGCTTTATATTCCAGTTGTGAACTGGGTATTGATGGTCGCTACACTTGCCGTACTGTTTATCTTCCAAGATTCGGAACGCATCACTGCAGCCTATGGTCTCGCTCTTACCGTAACGATGATTACGACGACGATACTGCTTGCTGCCTATATCTGGTGGGGCAAAAAGAGGCGTTTCCTTGCCGTCATCTTCACAATTATCTTCTTAGCCATCCAAATCATGTTCTTCATCTCATCGATGTCAAAGTTTATGACTGGTGGTTGGTTTACTACGCTGATTACGATTGCTATTTTTGCAATTATGTACACATGGGATACAGGTACTAAAGTGGAGCGTAGCCAGCGCCGCCACATGGCTCCTGAAGACTTCTTGCCAGCATTAAACGTTTTGCACAACGATAAAAATATCCCTCTATATGCCGATAACGTAGTGTATTTGACATCGGATACAGAGCTTCGCCGACTCGATACAGATATCTTTTACTCAATTTTCGGCGATCATCAAAAACGTGCTCGTGCATGGTGGGCTGTATCTGTATTCGTTACAGATGATCCGTATACGCGTGAATACTCGGTTGAGAATTTTGGTACACAGTTCCTCTTCCGTGTACGAATTCGTTTAGGATTCAAAGTCAGCCAGAATGTGGCTACGTATCTTCATCAAATTATGCATGAATTAATTGATGATGGCACTCTTCAGCCTCAGACAAGCATTTATCCTAAGGTGGATGAAGATCCAGAAATCGGCTCGATTCGTTATGTGCTTATCCATAAGGAGCTCATGCCAGAGTCGAAGATTACGACCTCAGGTGCTTTAGCGTTGCGTATGAAATATGCGATTCGTAAGGCTGCGGGGTCACCAATTAAATGGTTTGGATTATCGACGTATAATCCGCTCATTGAAGTTCAGCCATTGTTCGTAACGACATCGCCAATTGCTCCTCTTCGTCGCGTCAATCTGCGTAAGACGAAAAAGCCAATTACTTTGGAAGCAGTTCTCGCAAAGAAGGCAGCTCAAGCGGGCATTCCTGTAGATATAAGTGCAGCACAGTCTGTAGATGCTGAGAACCGCGAAAAACTAGAAAAGGTGCATAAGAGTTCGACGTCAGATGACAATTCTGACCATGACAATTCTGACCATGATAATTCTGACCATGAGAATTCGGGCAGTGAAAATTCGGACAGCGAAAATTCAAAAACTGAAAAGGAATCTGAAGCTAAAGCCGAATAAGCATTTGACTTTATAGCAAAATTTCCTACTCAGTTATGGCACTATAAGGAGCTATAAGTAATCGTAATAACCGCATAGGCGTGTAAAAATGCTTATGCGGTTAACTTATACGTATGTGCAGATTACTGGGATACCTTTCAACAAATAACGACATCACTCTTCGTGATGCAATTGGCTCACAGCAGCTTGATGAGTTTAAAGAAATCTCACGTATACATAACGATGGGTGGGGAGTTGATGGAATTAACACGACCCATCGTGAAGCACATGTGGATGATGGTGGCGCACCTAGCCCTGAAGTATTCGAAAATATTTATCGCACAACTGAGCCCGCTTTTCTTGATCACAATTTTGAATCTCTGGCTTCAACTCCTGCACGAAGTGCGATTTTCCATTTACGTCTTGCATCATCAAATCTGCCATTAATTCCAGAAAATCAGCAGCCATTTACCGCAGATGGCATCAGCTTTGCTCATAATGGTGATATTTCTTCTCAAGATGGCGTCAATCTCGTTCACGATGACGACGTGCTTGTATCAGATTATGAAGTCGCTAAAACTGGCGGAAAATCCGATTCTGCAATTTTCTTCGCGCATATCTTGCATTTCGTAGATAAAGGTTTGGATATCGCACAAGCTGCTGAAAATGCTATTGCAACTTTGCGTGAACAATATAAGGATTCATCCTATAATTGCCTCGTTCAAACTCAAGAAAAGCTCGTGTGCGTTAATGCTACTGGGCATGATTATTTATCTGATCGTGTGACTGCTGTATATGACAAGTATGGTCAGGCAGATAAGGCGAAAGATTATCGTGTTATTCGGTATAAGAAAATTTCTGGTGGTGTTGTAGTAGCTTCTTCTGGGTTTGATCAAAAAATTGAAGATGGCTGGAAGGAACTTCCTAAGAATCATATACTCATCGCAGATAGCGCGACTGGCGAGTATGAAATCCGCCCACTTGCATAGCACGTGTAGTTTGTGAGAATAATGTGCTGTGAGATTCCCTAGCTAGTTATAAAATACATAAAGATATATAGGAAAACGCGTGTAACCTACTGTATTGTGTAAACGCGCGTTGCTATACAGATTGGTGCAGTCACATGCATAATGATTTCTCATACTTTCATCAAGATCAGCACGTGAACGATAAGCATGTGCAGTCACTTGTTCGTTTTTATGAATCCGGCTGTGTGCCACGTGAGAAGTATGGAATAGGCGTAGAAATTGAGCACATCCCTGTTCGTTATGGAACGAATGCATCTGTGACATATGATGAGCCGCATGGAATCCGCGATGTTCTTAACGATTTAGCGCCTTTATATGATTCTTCAATGGAATATCGTGATGGTACCGCACTTCTTGGCCTTGGACGAGGAAAAATTGCGATTTCGCTTGAGCCGGGTGGGCAAGTGGAATGTTCTTTGGGAATTATGAAAAGTCCAGAAGAACTTAATGATTTATATGCCCAATTTCGCGCTGATATAGATCCAATACTTGCAAAGCATTCAATTCGTTTAATTAATTATGGCTATACGCCTGTCAGCTCGGCGCGCGATATTCGTATTATTCCAAAGCATCGATACGCTGCAATGAATGAATTCTTTGGACGACTGTCTGGGTATGGATGGAATATGATGCGCGGATCAGCATCCACGCAGGTGAGTTTCGACTTCTCAAGTGAAGCTGATGCCATTAACAAAATGCGTTTAGCAGTAGCAGTTGGTCCGATATTAGGTTATTTCTTTAGAAATACGCCATTCTTTGAGGGAAAACTAAACGAATTGCCTCTTCTTCGTCAGCATATGTGGGAATCCATTGGCACAGGGCGTACGGGAATTAATACAGGACTATACGATGAGGATTATAGCTTTGAAAGAGCGGCTATAGATGCTCTCGCAACTCCCCTGATGGCTGCTGATACAACCCATACACCAGATGCACAGCGCCAAGGAGTATGGACAGCAAGCTTTGAAAATGCCGCAGATGTGTATCCTGATCGTGAATTGAATGAGTATGAAATTAACCATATTATTTCTACTCATTTCACTGATGTACGTTTAAAAAACTTTATTGAAATGCGGCATTGGGATTCTTTGCCAATTGACCGAGCGCGATTATTAACCGATATCGTAGTTAATCTCTTTACTAATCCTGATGAACTGAGTCGGTTAACTAATGAGCTCAGCGGAATAAGGGCACTGGACGTTCAAGAAACGAAAGTGCAGATTCAATCACGTGGCGCTCAAGCTCTCCCTTATGGAAAATCGCTTGAGTTTTGGCGAGAATTTCTACATGCTGACTATACTGGCGAGGATATTCCAGGAGATAGTGAGAATTCTAGTATTTTCCAAGACTAATGACATGAGAAAAGGAACTGCTATTTCTTTGAGTAGTTTTGTTCCTCGTAAATTATTGCGCTTTTCGTGAAGCGAACAATCTAGTGGCATAGATAGACTTGGTATTAGTCCCATTTAGAAACAGAAAGCGTAGAAAAATGGCAGAAGCACAAGCAAATATTGGCGTAGTAGGTCTTGCAGTTATGGGCTCAAATTTGGCTCGTAATCTTGCACACCATGGAAATACTGTAGCAGTATATAACCGCTCTTACGGTCGTACAGAAACTTTGATGAACGAGCACGGTGATGAAGGCAAATTCATTCCAGCTAAGACTATTGAAGAATTTGTATCCAGTCTCGCAAAGCCTCGTACCGCAATTATTATGGTGAAGGCTGGCGCTCCAACAGATGCGATGATTGAAGCTCTTGCAGATGCAATGGAACCAGGAGATATCATCGTTGACGGTGGAAACTCCTACTTCCCAGACACTATTCGTCGTGAAAAGGAAATTCGTGCTCGCGGTCTGCACTATGTAGGCTGCGGTATCTCCGGTGGCGAAGAAGGCGCTTTGAATGGTCCTTCTATGATGCCTGGTGGTACTGATGAATCATGGAAGACTCTTGGGCCTATCCTTGAATCTATTGCTGCAGTAGCAGAAGGCGAACCATGCGTAACCCATATCGGTCATGATGGCGCAGGTCACTTTGTGAAGATGGTTCACAATGGTATCGAGTACGCAGATATGCAACTTATTGGCGAATCTTATGATTTGCTCCGTCGCGGTCTTGGTATGAGCGCTGAAGAAATCGCTAATACCTTTGATGAGTGGAATAAGGGCGATCTTGACTCTTATCTCGTGGAAATTACTGCCGAAGTTCTTCACCACGTTGATGCAAAGACAGGAAAGCCATTCGTGGACGTAGTCGTCGATCATGCGGGCATGAAGGGCACAGGCACATGGACAGTTCAGACTGCTCTTGACCTTGCTGTACCAGTAACAGGCATCGCAGAAGCAGTATTTGCTCGTGGACTTTCTTCCATGGAAGCTCAGCGTGAAGAAGTAAAGTCTAAGCCTCTTGCAGGTCCTGATGGAAAGATTAATGTCGAAGATAAGGCAGCTTTTGTAGAAGCTGTACGCCAAGCATTGTACGCTTCTAAGATTGTCGCTTATGCACAAGGCTTCGATGAGATTCGTGCAGGTGCAGCGAAGTACGATTGGAATATTGATCTCGGCGCTGTGGCTCGCATTTGGCGTGGTGGCTGCATTATTCGTGCAAAGTTCTTGAACCGTATTTCTGATGCATTCGATTCCGGTGAAAAGTTTGAATCATTGCTCCAAGATGCTTACTTCAAGGCTGCTGTAGAAAATGCTCAGGATGCATGGCGTGAAGTTGTATCTACTGCTGCTCGTGTAGGTATTCCAGTTCCTGCATTCTCTAGCTCATTGTCATACTATGATGGTTTGCGCTCTGACCGCTTGCCAGCTGCTCTCATCCAAGGACAGCGTGACTTCTTCGGTGCGCATACCTACGGTCGCGTTGATATGCCAGGCACTTTCCACACTTTGTGGAGTGGTGACCGCAGCGAGATCGAAGAGTAAATAAAACGAAAAATTTCGTTTGCGTAGTTTAAGCGCATGAATATAGATGATGGCTTGTAACGATATATACGTTACAAGCCATCATGGTTTATATGACTAACAGAGTCATTGCAGTAGGAATGTAGGAATCTTCTTATATCGGTCAGCTTTCTTTCATTACATCAATAATTTTCTGTTTAAGCAATGCAATGAAGCATGCGATAAAGAACGGAACCATAGTTACTGTAACCCATGCGATAAGCATAGGAGGATTGCCTTCCCCAAGGAATGTGGATACGGTGAACGGAATCGAGAAACCAATAATCGCTTGAGCTATAGCAAGCCAGAAACTCACTCGCAGATACGTAAGTAGCCTTTCTGTGCTGAGCTTGGTATATCCAAATGAAAAATGGTATGTTGTCAGAACCGTCCATACTGTGACTGGTATAGGGAAAAGGGCGAGAAGACACATGATAGGAGTATGAATCCACATGTATCGTGGTTCCTTTGCAAATTCGTCTTCAATTGTTGCCAAGCCCGCGAGCATTAGCCCTAATATGGCAAGTAGAACGAAAAGTGCGCAGAAGACGATGAGCGCACGCTGGTATGTTGTTTTACGGGACACGGGTGAAACCTCCTGTTCATTGTCCTTAATCAGTAAAAATAAGTTTCGTCATCGAAGTAATCAGAATAAGGAAAATCAGATTATTAAAAATTTTAGCCCTAAAAGCAATGAAAGATAGGGGGGGAGATTTCTTTTCAATAAAATCACACATATAGTGCTGATATAAATATGCGAGATGGGGCGAATCAGATGAAGAGTTTCGAGATGCTGTTTGAAATTGAGTTTAATAATAATTCTGATATGGCCATTCGCATGATTTGTGAAAGATAAGTCCTAGTGGCAAATAGAGAGAAATGCTCAGAATATGTCCTAATAGGCTTATTGCTTATATGGTAATTTGATGCTTGCACGGAACAGGAGTAGGGTGATAAGTATGCTTTCTGATGAGGTGACGGATGAGTTTCATAGGCAGTGCGCTGCGTTAGATGATGCCCGTGACAGGGTGATGGTGGAACAAAAGCGCGTGGAGGTTTTGTTGTTAGAGGCAGGTCAGGCGGCTGTGAGTTTTCACCAACAGTTTGGATCTGCGGATAGTGACGGGTTACGTACCATATCGTTGATTACTGATGAGGCTAATTATCGGGTTCATGCTCATGCGCGGGAGTTATTGAAATCTCTTGATGATGAAGGAGATCGGCTTTCGTACGAGTATCGTAAATTTTTGAATACTCAGGAGGATTGATGATGATCCGTATGAACAGGTCAGTGCTTGATGCGAGTTTAATGGATGATAAAGGCGAGTCTGCTGAATTCTTTGAGCAGCAGCATCAGCTCCTTGAACAGGTTTATTTAACTGATATTGAACAAATGATTGATAGCGTAGTGAATCAGTTGAATAAAGATTTGTCAAAGCGCATGCAAGATGCAGTTACTAGTCTTCGTTCACATGAACGTAGTATTGATGCCGCTATAGAAGGTGAGGCTTCTGAGGTTATTCGCGATGATGTGGATGCGTGGGTTAAACAGTTGGATTCGGTTATCAATGGTTAGGGGTTGAATATGCGAACGATTAATCTTGAGCCGTTTATGCGTGTTGGTGCTTTTATACGAAAGTATCGAATAGTTTTTATTATTATTGCGGTTGTGGTGTCGGTTGTAGGGGTTGTTATGGTTCCTCAGATGGTTGAGAAGCAGTACATGTATTCGGTTGTTATGGGTAGCGAGGGCAGAAAACTCATCGAGGATATGCTACATCGTGCGGATCCTAATGCTTTAACGGATAAAGGAAGAATCAAATCATATCGTATTAAGTCGGATACGATTGAGCATAATCCCATGGGCGGAATCATGGTGCGAATTGTGCTTAATAATGATCCAGAAATGGAATTACATGTCATTATCGAGCAAGAACCAGGTAACGATAATCTTATCGCTTTCGAGCAAGGGATATCTGGGAAAGCCGCTGAAATGTATCGTGAGCTGGGTGCCTTAGGAGATTAGTAAATATGAGTACTAATATAACCGAGTATGATCGAATGAATATAGCAAATGTTGAATATGACGACTATACAGTCTACGATGCTAAACGCAATCATGTAGTTAAGTATGGACCGCATAGAAATAAGGTTTTAGGCACTCTTGTTGATGTGGTGGATGATAAGTCTACTGGCTTGAAGATGTATGTGGTCAAGACGGATGAGAATCATTATTCGGTACTGTTTCAGGGTTCTCAAGCTCCTGATAGTGTGAATCATCTCCCAGATGCGTGGAAGGATTGGGGTGGCAATGATGCATCGTTAGCCAGCAAGATTATTTTTGGTGGTACTGGCCCTACTCCTCAGTTGGAGGCTGCATCAAAAGCTTTGAACACTACCATGGCGAAATACCCGAATGCGAGTTTTGATGTGTATGGGCATTCGTTAGGATCGATGTGTGCCCAGTATGCCGCTGTTACCTCGACTCATTCGAATCAGATTAAAAGTGTGTACGCATATGAGGGTCCAAATATCTACTCGTTGCTTAGCCAGAGTGAGCGATCTCAAGCGTTAAAGATGAAGAATAAGATTCATAACTATATTGATCGCAAAGATATCGTATCTTTGGGATATGCCAACCGTATGGCTGCTGTCGGTCACGTTCGTGATGTGTATTCTAAAGACTTGGGTCTCGATAAAGTGTCGCAGCATTTGTGGGGAGGATATCAATGGCAAAAGGACGGAAGTCTTCCTCTCGCCCCACCTGATATGAATGAGATGAAAAACGTATTAGCGTATTATCGTAAGACATATCCTTCAATGGCTAATACTCGGGCAGGTCGATTCGTCTTAGATTATATTCAATCGCAGTATTGCATGGACGCTTTCGTTTCTGATACTAGCACGCTAGAAAATGATATTAATACGATTCATGATGACGCTGTTCAGCTTCTTCAAAGTAAACTTGCGTTAGCCATTACAACGATGACAACAAACCTGAATGTACTGAATCCCGATAGTATTAACCATGAGCTTTATCAACGTGGACTTACCAATAAGCAAGCTTTAGCTCGGTTAGATCACGCATACGAGGTATTTAAATCGGCTACAACAGCAGTGAACCAGAAAAGTGAGCGTCTCCAAGAGAAAATTCAACAGGGCATCCAACATGCTATGGATACTGATACGCAGCTTGCTGACAGTGTTCAAAAGGTAATGGATAAATATTATTGTGATGTGGTACAGCCGCAAATAATGCGACAGCAAACTCAGCATCGTATTACTGCATATCTAATCCTGAACGCAACCACGAACATTACTCCACATGGTCCTACCGTCACACCACTACTGCGATTGTCACCATTTTCCGCATACTAAAATCGCGAAAGATAATGATATTACTTTTCTTGATGGTCGATAGCTTTCGCGATTATATCCCCGAGCACTTGTGCAATTTGCACGATGATAATGCATAAGATAACAGCTGCGATCATAACGTCATACTGATAACGCTGATAGCCGTAACGAATTGCGATGTCTCCAAGTCCACCTGCAGCAACCGTTCCAGCCATTGCTGAGAATCCAAATAGGGTGATGAACGTTAAAGAGACTCCACGAACAAGAGATGGCAAACTTTCTACGAGCAGTACTTTGAAAATGATATCGATAGTACTTGAGCCGAAACTCTGGGCGGCTTCGATAAGGCTACCGTCAACTTCCGATAGAGACTGCTCAACCACACGAGCAACAAACGGGGCAGCAGTAATAACAAGGGGAACGATAGCGCCTGGAATGCCAAGTGATGTCCCGACGATAAAACGAGTAAGCGGAATGAGTGCAACCAAAAGAATAATGAATGGTACAGAACGTACGATATTGACGATCCCGCCTAAAATTGTATGGATAACAGGGTTAGGATGAATACCATTTTTTGCAGAAATGACGAGTAGCACGCCAAAAGGCAGACCGATGACATAAGCAAGAATGGTAGAAACAGTAGTCATGATGAGAGTATCGATTGTTCCATCAAAGAGCAGTTCGCCGTATTCTGCAAAAAATTCTGACAATGTAGCAAACATTTTACTGCGCCTCTCTTATCAAGCTATCCTCGATTGCCAATTTGTCCTGTCTAATCACGCTATCGTGGGAAGAAATATCCTTATGCCGATGATTCTCAATCGTTGCATTATGCACAAGAGTTTTGAGAATATCACTGTGCGGATGGCTCAGAAGTTCTTCAGTATCGCCAATTTCGACGATGCGACCATTATCAATCATTGCGATACGGTCACAAATATTTCTTGCTACAGATAATGAATGCGTAATGATAATGAGCGTTACGCCAAGCTCTTGATTAATACGATGAAGTAAATCAAGTATTGAAGCAGTTGTTGTGGAGTCGAGTGCACTCGTTGCCTCATCACATAACAGTATGGAAGGGTTATTAGCAAGAGCACGGGCGATAGCTACACGCTGCTGCTGTCCTCCAGATAACTGAGAAGGATAACGGTTTTCAAATCCTTCCAGTCCCACAAGATTGAGGAGATAGCGTGCGCGTTCAATGCGTTTGGGGGCTGCGACTCCTGCGATTTCTAAAGCAAAAGTAACATTTTTAAGTACTGTACGTTGTTGGAATAGACTAAAATTTTGGAAAATCATTCCCACTTGAGAGCGAAGAGAGGCAAGCTGACGACCTTGAACATTCGTAACATCGAAACCATTGATAAGTACGCGTCCAGATGTAGGTTGTTCGAGTAAATTAATACATCGCACGAGTGTCGATTTTCCAGCTCCGGATGAGCCCAAAATGCCAAAAACTTCACCTGACTCAATAGTCAAATTAATATCGTGAAGCACTTCATGCTCAGTCGAGCCGGTTCCATAGCTCTTGTGTAAATTTTCAAGTTGAATCATGAATGGTCAACCTCAATAAGGAAAAGAATAAAAATGAACGAGAACGGGGAGGGAGAAGGATAAAAGGGCGAGCCATAGAGAAGATATCTACTTCTCTATGGCAATGTGTGAATCTCCTCCGGCTAGCCTTAACAGTACAAAGCTAGCCTTGGAAGCTTAGAATACCGGTACTACAGCACCCTTGAAGTTGTTGTTAATGTAGTCACGAACTTCAGATGAATTCAATGCGGTGGCAAGAGCCTTGATTTTAGCGGAATTCTGATTGCCATCCTTAACTACGAGAATATTCTCATATGTTTTAGCTACGATGTCTCCTGCCTTTTCAGTTGCAAGAGTATCTTTTGTAGGGTCGAAGTTTGCCTGAATTGCGTAGTTACCGTTTAGGGCTGCAATATCAACATCTGGAACAGCTTGTGGTACTGCTGCGGCCTCAAGCTCTTTGAATTGCAAATTCTTAGGATTGGACGTAATATCCTTTGGTGTAGCGTTAATATCGGTTGGATCCTTGAGTTCGATAAGACCTGCAGATTGTAAAAGCAAAAGAGCACGAGCTTCGTTCGTGGCATCATTAGGAACTGCTACGGTAGCGCCGTCCTGTAAAGCATCCAGAGATTTCGTCTTACCAGGGTAAAGACCGAAAGGCTCGAAATGCACACCTTCTACTGAAACTAAATGTGTTCCTTTTTCCTTATTAAAGTTGTCGAGATATGGCTTGTGCTGGAAGTAATTAGCATCTACTGCACCTTCTTCAGTAGCAGTATTTGGCTGTACGTAATCTGTAAACTCTTTGACAACAAGCTTATAGCCTTCCTTTTCGAGTAATGGCTTGACTGCTTTCTCTAAGATTTGAGCATGAGGAGTCGGGCTTGCTGCCACGGTAATTGTTTTATCGTCACTTGATTGTGCTGAACTACGACCACACCCTGCAAGTGCAAGCGATACTAAAGCCGTTATCGCGAGTAGCGCGCCAGCAATTTTCTTACTTCCATATTTCTTATTCCCCATCAGTTTCTCCTTATATGTCTCTTCGTCTGATGTACTCCACGAACCGTCGTGTGTGATAATGAACACCAATATAGAACTGTTTACTCGCGAAACACGGAGGGTCATTATAGGTATTAGTTATAAGCGGTATGAATATGTGTAATGGCATAGGCAGTTTACGGGGTGCTACGGGTGGTGATATATGCGAATGCGCGGAGATTTCTATGCAGATGTACGACGATATGTGCGAATGAGCGAAAGGGTGAATGTGCAAGAGGGTGATGGGGAAAGTATGGATGTACGAGGGCACACGCAAATATGGTGTTATGCGCAAAGGGTGCGCGGTAAAGCATGAGCTTGCGACGTCACGCACGAATGCGCGGGAAAGTTGAATATACGAGGACATGTTCGAATGCGCGCGTTAAAGCCTGAATCGTGTGAAAGGGTATGTGCGCGCGACTCGGAAGATATGCAGACTCTCATATGGAATAGGCACGGTAAACGATAAGCTAGCTAATCGTATGACACGAAGCAATGAGCGGATAACGAAAAGCTAGAAAGAATGATAGCAAGAACGAGAGTAAGAGATAGTAAGAATGGTCGTCAGAAAGACAACAAGAAAAAGACAACAAGAATGAGGGGGAAGTAATGCAGCATTTCGAATTTGGGCCACGCCGCCAAGATACAGAAGTGAAGTATGCTATGTGGATAGGTGCAGTAGTCGCGTGGTTTGGTGTGATTGTGACAAATGTCGGAAACGTGCTTGATATCTACCCTCGTGAATCGGGCAAGTGGCCAGGATTATATGGGCATTCGATACACGGCTGGGCAGGAGCAGGTCAGCGCTTTATCGAAGGATTAAGCTATTTTACGATGATCTCTAACATCATGGTGGCCCTCGCTTTCACCATGCTTGCGCTTTCTTTGGTGAGAACTCGATGGCGTGTAGCGCTGGTAGATACATCGCTGGTGATGATAACGGTAACGTCCATCGTATTTCTGACTGCAATTTTGCCGTACATACAGCTTAGTGGCTTGGCTTTGCTGACGTCACCGTGGCAGCATGTGGTTGTGCCTGTGACGACGTGGGCGATTTGGGGAGCGTGGGGACCGCGAGGGTTCTATGCTGGAGATGGGCGCGCTCGCTCAATGGCACGCACTCTTATCATTCCGGCCTTATGGGCTGCGTGGATGCTTATCTATGGAGCTTTTACCCACTACTATCCATATGGATTTGTTAATGTCAACGAGCTTGGCTATGGCAGAGTTTTTATATCTTTAGCTGTGGTTGTTCTACTGGGATTGCTTCTTGAATTGCTATTGGGATGGATTGATAAGAAGCTTACTAGAAGTAGCAAAGAGCAATAAACAAAAAGCAAAAGTAATAATTGTTAAGCAGAAATCTGTTGCTCATTCAACTCACTGATATACGGGCGAACTTTCTCAGGCGTATCGATAGCGACAATTCGTAAATTATCGACGACTATGACCTGGTCGACGAAATGAAGAATTCCCGAATCGAGACGATGAGAGATATAAATATATCCTTCTAATTCTTGGGATAGAGTTCTTTCGACTTGAGTGACGGTTGCGATGTCAAGTCCTGCCGTTATTTCGTCGAGAATGCCAAATTGAGGGTTGTGGATGAAGAAACGAGCGAGAAGGATGCGCTGCTTTTCCCCGCCGGAAAGTTTTGTTAAATCATTATCAAGTTCATAGTCAATTCCACGAGCGTTGACCCACTCAAGGATATGCGCTTTCTCACATGCGCGAAGGACATCTGCATCGGATAATGAATCATCGAATAAGGTAATATTGTCGCGAATTGACGCGTGGAAGATATGACTCGATTGGGAGATGTATCCGATATGAGTAGCTTGATTAGTAAGTAAGCCATCAGAAAGAGTCGTGATGTCATACTTTCCCCGGTTCGAGATGCCCAAGAGTTCCTTGGCAAGCGTTGATTTACCTGCTCCGCTTTTACCAATCATGAGATATTTGGTATGAGGATCGATAACAATGTGTGATGAAGAAGATTCGCTAGTTGTTGAATGCTGCGTATCGTCTGAAAACGCAAAAAGAGAAGAGACTTGTCTTATGGTTTCTTGCCCGGCGTGATAGAGTGCAAATAATCCTGAGGCGTAGAATAGTGGCTCAGATATGCTCCACGACAATGATGCAAAAGCTACAATCTGCGCCAGAGAGATTTGCGAATGGAAGATTAATATGCCGCCGACTATCCAAATGCCAAAATAGAGAGTATGGCTGAGCATATTGTTTATAGATTCTATACTTTTTTGTACGCGAGCATCATGATTGGCTGCTTGTAGCCAATCATCATTCAAAGATGAAAATTGTCGATTGATGGATGCTTGTGCGTGATAACTACGCCAATCAACAAGACCATGAAGTAAGTCAGCAATAGAAACTGATAGACGGTTTGTGCTGTGGACGAGCTTTGCACGTGCACATTCCACGATCTTTTTGGAAATGATTGGCGAAAGAGCGAGCGGAACTGATAATACTATCGCTACAATCCCAAGAATTGGATTAATAAAAAGTGAAATAGTTACGGCACTTATCAGTAAGCAGCATAAATAAAAGCCGCGTAAAACGACATCAATAATATTGCTTTTTATGGAATCAATGTGAACGGTGAGGTTTGTGAGATAAGAATCAGGATTCTGTGCAGAAAATTGGGAAAGTGAGATGTCACTAAGCGTAGCAAAAAGTCTTTCACGTAGAGACCGTGTCAGCAAATTCGAATATTCTTCAGCGCGCGCTTGGCGTACATAATAAACAATCGTCCGTGCGGGAAGATAAATAATAATTACGCATGTGAGTATCCAGAAGTTTTTCCACTGAGCGTTCTGCACCGCGCTGATAATTGCTTGGAGTAGTAAAGCATCCGCGGTCATGAGGATAGCGAGGGTAATGGTAAGAAGAACGAGTATGCTGAATTTTTTCTTGTTCAACGTCCAATCAATCTGCCACTGAGTCATTGTGCATCATCCTTGATACGGTATAGAAATTATGGGGTTTAACCGTGCGTGCCGGACATCACTATCAACATAATTATGATAACAACAACGGCAAAGCAGCTAATAACAAACCATACGACAGATATAATTCCTAATACAGCACGCATCATAGTGAGAATAGCTGTGTCCGTATTTTGCGGCTGTGGTAACGAAACATGCGAATAAGTCGTAGAAGCATGCATCCATAGAATTGCGCTGATTATTGTGCAAAGAATTCCACCTATGGGGAGGATAAAAAGAGTGTACTCGCTATAAAGTAACTGATAAATTGTATCAAGTATCTTTGGTCGTGCAATCCCGGGAGCTAGTCTCGAAATAAAAATAAAGATGAGACTAGTTAAGATAGGGAAAACAAGAGGTGTTTCTAATGCAAGACCTACTAGCCAAAAGCCTGTGTAAATTTTTTGCAGTTTACGTTTGGATTGTTGGACAGGTGTGAGAGGAAAGTCCTCATCCGTAGGCGGCATAGAAGTATTCATGGCAGCTTCGCTTTCAGTCTGTTTACGTATTGTCCAGTTGCATAGTCCGTTGCATAGTCCAGTTTTTCAATTCATCCCTTGAATTGAAAAATCCTTATTTAGTTAAATTATAGTAGAGACGAGAAGGAGAAGAGGATAGAACGCGTAAAATGCCCATTGTATCCATGGGGATTTGTGAGCATCGTATCCTAAGGTGTCATTGTGATAATGGAGTACGGCGACACCGAGAGCCGGTGTAATGAAGAAGCAAGCACCAAGAATTGCGGCGGTCATCATCATAGTATTTTCGCGTTTATCGAGGAGATGGAAAATGAGGACAAGAAGGAACAGTAAAATTCCGCTCTGCATAATGCGTTGGCGCACTCCAATATGTCCGATAATCATCCACAGTAAGCCGAAGAGTGCAATTATGGTAATTACGAGCCATCGCATGCGCGAACCTTCAGCTGCGTAATAATCGATGAGAGCGAGAGCAGCAAGAGCAATAACCATAGCAAAAACAGGATTTTGCGAATTCCAATCAACCCAGTGACCGGTCGTAACTTTGTCATACGGAAGTTCGCACACAAGAGCAAGAATAAATAAACGTATGCCGTAGAGCCATCGATTGTGAGTATGCTTATATCCTTCAACCAGTAGCCACGCGTACAGAGGAATCGCAGTCCATGAAATCGCTTCAAAAAGAACTGCCGTCGTCAGATTTGTCATATCTGTGGCGGAGGAAGATTGAATGTTAATCCCTGAGTTGATAATTACGCCACTGAGAAGAGAGAACGCGAATAGTACAGTTGCGATAATTTTCAGGCGTAAATGAGATAGACCGCGTACACGATGGCTAGGTGAAGTTGACATGTCATGTCCTTTAAAAGTAAACGAATATATCACATTATAGAAGACGAATTATAAAAGCGCATGAAGCGCATAAAGTGCATAAAAGTGGGATATGCCTAATCATGATGATTCGGCATATCCCTAATTTGCGGTTAGAAGATCTCTTGGAAAAGAATCCTGTTAGCCCTTAACAGCACCTGACATAGATTCCTGATAGAAGCGCTGCATAACGATGAACAGCACAGCAATTGGAATCGAGATAATTACAGCAGCTGCTGCAAATCGCGCGAACCAATCGTTGAGATATTCGCGAGTGAGCATCTGGTACAAGCCCAATGCCACGGTGTAATTATCTTGAGTACGAGCGATTGCACGAGCCATGACGAAGTCGAGCCATGGTCCCAGGAAGGAAGTTAGAGCTTGGAATACAAGCATTGGCTTACAAATTGGGATTATGATCTTGGTAAATACTTGCCAACGTGTGCAGCCATCGAGATAAGCAGCTTCATCAAGGGAGAGAGGGATTGTATCCATGTATCCCTTCATAACGTAGAAGCCTGCACCCGCACCTGCTGAGTAGACGAGGATCAAAGCGATTGTCACTCCGATGCCCTGAGTAAGTCCTAATGACTTCAAAATGAAGTAGATAACGACAACGGACATGATGCCAGGGAACATACCAAGCACGAGAACGATGTTCATAAAGGACTTACGGAAGCGGAAGCGTAAACGGCTCATGCAGAAAGCTACGCATAGTACGAAGAAAGTACTAATAATGCATACGATAATGGAAATTACCAATGTACGCATGAACATGCTTGGGAAGTTGAGGATATGGGTATCCGTAAACAACTTGACATAATTATCGAAGGTGTATTCGGTTGGGAAGAAAGTCTCATTATAAGGACCAGTGTTCTTATTAAAGCTTTCAAGGAATACCCACACAATTGGAATAATCCAAATAATCGCAAGCACGCCAAGGAGTACATAGCTCAATACATCGCCGAGTATACGGCGAGCGCGCTGGTTGTGCCAAAATGGAATGTGGCCGCCTTCAGCGATTTCCATAGCTTGCATTGCCTCTGCAGTTGTGGTCTGATTGTTGCTCATCTGAATCCTCCTTCGTCCTTATATGAAGCACTGTTACGGTAAGTGATTAACGACACGATAGCGAGTGTGATAAAGGTGAAAATACCAATCACAGCACCGAGGTTGTAATCTCCACGATCAACAGTGAACTTATAGAGCCAGGTAATGAGCAAATCAGTCTGGCCTGCTGTGTCACCTACTGGAGTTGGGTTTCCGCCCGACAAGAGGTAGATAACGTTGAAGTTATTAACGTTTCCTGTGAAGGTTGTAATGAGATATGGCGTTAATACGAAGATGAGGTATGGCATGGTAATTTGCGTAAATGTCTGCCACCAGTTTGCGCCGTCGAGGCGTGCAGCTTCGTACTGTTCAGCCGGAAGATTTTGCAAGATACCAGTAATTTGCATAATCGTAAATGGAATACCGACCCACAAATTGACGATAATAACGGTTACGCGAGCCCATGTGGCATCAGTGAAGAATGGCAGCGGTCCGCTAATCCAACCCCATGATTCCAAGAGACGATTGACCGCTCCATCTGGCTGAAGCATCTGATTAATTACTAGCAATGATACGAACTGTGGAACTGCAATAGACAAAGAGAATACTGCACGCCAGAAGTTCTTCAGGCGAGTCGTGCGGCGGTTGATAACCATTGCAATGAACATACCGAAGAAGAAGTTCAGGAATGTAGCAAAGAATGCCCAGACCAATGTCCAGATAAGAACGCTAACGAATTGGTTCGCAGTTACAGCGCCTGTATCAGCAAAAAGCTGTCCGAAATTTTGGAAACCAACCCAGTCAAACAGAAGGACATGATCAGAATCGTAATTCGTAAATGCGATGCACATCATGATAACCGTTGGCAAAACGGTAAATGCTAGAATACCTGCTACTGGCAAAGCCATAAGAGCTACCTGAGCATTATCGTTTGTCAGCATGCGCACGTCTTGAGCAAAGTGCGGTGCGCGTCCTTCCTCCTGCTCTAGAACTTGAGCCTTGTACGCACTGCGTACGGCATAAGACCAGAAGATAATGAATATGATAGTGAGGAACACTGCGCTAATCCCAGCAACCATCAGAAGCACAGAATTATCGCCCGCATCATAATGCCAATACCCGTCAATCTTTTGACGTGTTTGTGTACGCCAACCAAGTAACATCAGCATGTTCAAAGCCGGGCCGCCAGCTAGAACCATATATACGATATATGCAATCTCAACCGCAAGGAAAATTAGACCCTTAACGATTTGTTTGCGAGCCATGTTCCCTAATCCGAGGATAAGGAATGACAGACGAGTAAAGATATCGCCTTGAGCTGCTGCCGCACGTAATGTGTAGCGAGATGGTGGAATATAATCCGCTTTACGGCGGATGCCGCGTGAACGGCGAGAAACTTTAGCTTCCATATTAAATTCTCCTCACCCTTCCTACATTAAGCTCTTGTATGTGGCCATCCAACGCTCGGTAAGATCAGCTGCATTGGAATGATTGACTTCTTTGTTGTAGATAGACTTACCGAAGTTCTCGCATGGCGACCAGAAGTTATTCATTTCTGGGATTGATGGCTGAACTACAGAAGTTTGAGCGATGGTGTCCATCTGAGCTTGAGCTACAGGATCCTTGCTGACTTCTTTATCTGTAGCGAGTTCTACATCAGATGGGATAACTGAACGCATGATGTAATGCTGTCGCTGGGAATATGTGCTCGTTAAGAATGCAGCAAATTGGTCAGCTGCGACTGGATGCTTAGTGTATGGATTCCATCCGTAGACGGTAGAACCTGCAAAAGCACGCATCTGAACTTGCTTTCCATTGAGATTAAAGCTTGGAAGTTGTGCAACTCCCCAGTCATCTCCGAGATTCTCGCGAACTGTTGCCGCATCCCAGTTTCCGGTAAAGACGACGTCCGTCTTGCCAGACTTCAAACCGGCTAGACCAGAACCATTGACATCATTAACGAAGTTCTTATTTGCACGCAAATCGACAAGATAATTGGTAACTGCAGCACCGGTTTCTCCGCCAAACTGTACGCCAGACTTCGCGTCAGTGCCGTTAGGCCCAAAGAGTGTTCCACCAGCGCCGAGGTAGAAGGATGCAAGATACCATGAATTGGTCATAGGGAAGGATACTTTGCCTTTAGCAAGCATAGCGTCGAGTGATGTGAGATCTTGCTCGGTGAACTTGCTCTTACGGTAGTACATGAACCATGTGTTACCAGCCAGTGGCATGCCATAAACATTGCCGTCAGTAGCGGTAACGCTATCCTTCATCGTTTTATTCCCGGCAGTTTGCTTATCGAGCTGAGCCATTGCATCATCGCTCAACTGACCTACTGCATCGGCTTGAACAAGTGTGCCAAGCTGATCGCTCGCGAATGTGTATACATCCGCAGCAACTGTTGGATCCTGTTTAGCGATGGTTGCTGCATCTGCTGATGCAACGACCTGATTATTCCACGTAATATTATATTCAGGATGCTTTTTCTGGAATTCCTGTTCCATTTTTTGCAACCAGGAATCACTATTTGCTTGGTCTTCCTGAGATGCCCATACTGTCAACGTCATATTTTCGGAATTTGCGTTACTTGACCCGCATGCGGCAAGGCCGGCAACGAGCATAACGCATGCCGAAATGGTTGCAGTGGCTTTTTTCCACTGAGCAATCATCGTTGATTCCTTTCTCTCCGTCTCACTCTCAATTTTAAGACTTAGGTAGGAGACTTACACGAGTTCTCTCGCTTAACGTATTTACAATACCACTTTATGCTAGCGTTTGCAATTACTAATGTATAATTTCAGGATATGGCGAAATAATTACTGAAATCAATGGATATATGTTATTGCGAACGATTGCATTGTACTAAAGTTTGTATATTTCTCTTATGAGAAGATAACAAGTTTGATGGTATATACAAAAGTCGCTTCCTCAACTTCGTACTTGTGGTGGTACGAGTATTGAGAAAGCGACTTATGCGATGTATGAATGTCGTGAACGAAATACTAATTTCCGCTATGCAGCTTCTTCAGTATCATCAATATTGCTAGCTGCAGCTTCATCAATCATCCATAATGATTCTTGAGTGCCTCGTGCATATGAGCTTGGTACATGGTGGTTATCTGCTGAGCCAAGAGCGCGAGAAACAGCATCGGCTTTTCGCTCTCCTGCAGCAAATACCCATACGGATTCGCTCTGCTGAATAAATGGAACAGTCAAGCTGACACGCAATGGTGGCATCTTCGGCGAATGAGAAACGCCAACAGCTTTAATGGAGTCATCAGAGATAAGCACTTCATCGCGGCCTGGGAAGAGCGAAGCGAAATGACCATCAGGGCCCACACCGAAAAGCGCGATATCAAGAGAACCCTCAGTGCCGATTTCGTACTCTAATTCACTTTGATAGCTGCGAGCAGCTTCAGCGAGAATATCATCATTTGTAGCATCGCTAGCATTATCGGCATCATCACGAGTGCGTGTATCAGCTGGCATTTCGTGAATATTGCTTTCTGGCAGTTTGCCATTTTTCACTAAAGTATCAAGCCATGCCTGACGAGCTTGAAGCGCATTTCGATCGGCATCATCTGCTTGAACGAATCGTTCATCGCCCCACCAGAAATGCACGCGTGAGAAATCAATTGCGTCCTGTAGCGGATTATGCGATGCGGCTTCAAGAACGGCGATGCCATCGGTGCCGCCCGTGAGCGCGATATCAACGCGATCTTGCAACTGTAGTAAATCGGAAATGCGAAGAAGCATTCGTGTAGCCACAACATTGACGAGCATCTTCTCATCAGGATAGAGAAGAACTGTACGTGGGTCATCAAACTGAGTAGTCATCGTAAAACCTCGTTACTTATTCCAATGGTTGTGGCTAATCATATCCCAACCTTCAGTAAGAACTGCATTATAGATCTCATCAGGATCCAAACGGCGCAATTCTTCAGTCATGCAATCGCCCAATGTGCGGTGAGGGACGGAAATTGTCTGCTTGTGCTGACCTGGCTTAGTGATGAATAAGTCAGAAGATGCATCACTTGGGCGCTCAATAATTGAATCGCCATCTTCACGATGGAAAACCACTCCGCGTACAGCAGATACGTTTTCATCAATTTCAATTTCAACTGGTACGTTCAATGCCCAGGCAAGCCATGCGGCGAGCAAATCTACGGACAAAGCGTGATTGCTTCCTCGTACAGTAACTGACTTAATAGCACTGTGTGGTGGCTCGTCGATAAGAGCTGCGAGCAGTCCGCGCCATACGGTCAAACGTGTCCATGACAAATCGGTTTCTTCGATAGTATGATGCTCGCGCAATGCTAAGAAAGTATCCATTGGGCTATCGGTATTCTGTGCATCGGTGATGCGGCTTCGAGCCATACGGCCTAATAGCGATGTCGATGGGGAAGCAGGTACGAGGTTGCTCCACCATGCGACTACAGGCGCATCAGGCACAAGCAGAGGAATAACCAACGTATCCAAATGCCTCAACAACCCCTCGGAAGGTCGCAAGACGATGACTTCGCCAGCCCCGCCGTCGGAGCCAAGGCGGATTTCGGCGTCAAGTGGAGCCACAGTTCCGACCGCTACAGAAGGCAGAGTCTCCATATCTGGAGCTTCGGCTCGATCAGTGACTATTGCGATAATGCGGCTTGGGTGTTCCTGGCTGGCGTAGATGGCGTTGGCGAGCACCTCTTCGAGTTCTTTTTCAGTTGTCTTGACAAGTAACGTCAAGACACGCCCTTGCGATGCTTCGCCACGTTCGGTGTGCGCCTTGGCGAGCTCAGATGAGATCTGTGATGTCGTACTCGATGGGAGAGTTTTAATCATGATATGTTCTTTCTTAAAGACAGTGACGTGTATTCAGTGATTAATTCTTGCGTTATGGCAATCGCCAGACTCGACCATCACGAGCCAGCATATCGTCAGCTTCTTGAGGACCCCAGGTGCCAGATCGGTATGGCTGAGGTTGAGGCTGAGTTGCCCAGAACTTCTCAATTGGATCCAAAATCTTCCAGCTAAGCTCCACTTCACGAGTTGTCGGGAACAGAGGCGGTTCGCCGAGTAGCACGTCTAAGATAAGGCGTTCGTATGCTTCTGGAGATTGTTCTGTAAAAGCATTTCCGTAGTTGAAGTCCATGTTTACGTCGCGTACTTCCATTGCAGTTCCTGGCACCTTAGAACCGAAACGCATGGTGATTCCCTCATCTGGCTGTACGCGAATAACGATAGCGTTATTTCCTAGCTCCGAAGTAGCAGTGTCTTCGAATGGCAGATGTGGTGCATGCTTGAATACGACTGCAATCTCAGTAACGCGCTTTCCTAAACGCTTTCCAGAGCGTAGGTAGAATGGAACGCCTGCCCAGCGACGTGTATCGATATCAAGACGAACAGCCGCATACGTTTCAGTCTTATCGTCCTTTTCGATGCCCTGCTCATCAAGGAAGCCATTAACTTTCTCGGCTCCTTGCCATCCTTCTGCATACTGGCCGCGAGCAGTGTGTGCTCCCAAATCCTCAGGCAAACGTACCGCGGAGAGAACCTTAATCTTTTCTGCAACCAAGTCTTTTGCTGAGAAGCTTACTGGTTCTTCCATAGCAGTGAGAGCCATTAGTTGGAGTAAGTGGTTTTGGATGACATCGCGAGCGATTCCGATGCCTGAGAAATAACCAGCACGTGTACCAATGCCGATGTCTTCCGCCATGGTAATTTGTACGTGATCGACGTAATTCGAATTCCATACTGGCTCGAACATCATATTTGCAAAGCGCAAAGCGAGCAGGTTCTGTACTGTTTCCTTGCCAAGATAGTGGTCGATACGGAAGACAGATTCTGGATCAAATACTTCGGACACAACGCGATCGAGTTCTTGAGCGCTTTCTAAATCATGTCCAAACGGTTTTTCAATAATGACTCGACGCCATGCGCCTTCTGTTGATTTAGCTAAACCAGAATCAGCGAGCTGGCGCGAAACCGTAGGGAAGTCGCGTGGAGGAATGGACATGTAGAAAGCATGATTTCCTTGCGTCCCGCGAACTTCGTCGAGTTCAGAAACTGTATCGGATAAACGCTTGAACGAGTCGGCGTCATCGAAGGTACCTTGAACGAAACGAATTCCTCCCTTGAGGTATTCCCACGTTGACTCGTTGAATGGGGTACGAGCATGATCGATAATATTTTGCTTAATGAATTCAGCAAACTCTTCGTTGCTCCACCCACGTCGTCCAAAGCCGACAAGACCGAAGCCTGCAGGAAGAAGGCCACGATTGGCTAAGTCATATACAGCAGGAATAAGTTTTTTCTTGCTCAAATCACCGGTAACGCCAAAAATTACCAGCGAGCACGGGCCGGCGATACGAGGAAGTCGTAAATCGCGTGGGTCGCGTAATGGGTTTGTCCATTTTTCGTCTGAAGAAGACGTTGAAGTAGCGGAAAGATTGGTCATAGAAATCTCCTCATAATTGATCTATATCTATTCTAGACTGAGAGGTAGCGTAAAAATCTAAGTAGTTCAAACTACGCGATGCGTGAAACTCGTACATAGTCCGCGTGTGATTTCTCCATAGAAAAAGTATCCCCGCTATCGGTCAAGATAGTAATATTTTTCTCCTGAGTCGATTGAACGGTGATAACGCTGTCAACAAAAACAAGGTGTTTCTGCAAGGTTTGTAGTAAATCAACGTCATCATCATTAACGCGGCTGATGCTCACAGGGATACCTATCGGGACGAGATTAAGATTGACAGTATCAAAATTGGGGATAATGCCTGAGCGATCTGGAATGGGGTCGCCATGAGGATCTCTATCGGGGAATCCGAGTCTCTCTTCCATTCGTTCTATCATCATGTCGCTGGCAGCATGCTCTAATGACTCTGCTTCCTCATGTACCTGATCCCATGTGTAGCCCAATGCGCGCACAAGATACGTCTCGATAATTCGATGACGGCGAAGCATGCGGATGGCAAGAGCTTCGCCTTTTTCAGTCAGTTGAATTCCCCCATAAGGGGCGTGCATAACGAATCCCTGCTCATTCATGCGGGCAAGAGCGCCTGAAACTGTTGAAGCTCGCATACCGGTTTCTCGAGCGAGAGCCGTTGGTGAGATAACGAATTGCTCTGAACGTGGGCGATACGAATTTACCTCATCGGTAGAGCTAGAACCCTCGTTGCTAGTGCTTTGCGATCCAGAATTCTCGCTCGTGTGCCATTCGTGAAGTTTCCAGATGGCTTTGACGTAATCTTCTGTGCTTGCTGATGCTGTCATAATAATTTATTTTACAAGTTTATTCACAAGGCGTAGCGCGAAATAAAAGTATTATTATGGTTTCACTGCTTAAGCTATGCGTCGTTAAAGAAGTGAAACAAAAAACGATAAAAATAAGCCATTGTGTAATTAATGCCATTGTGTAATTAATAATTGAGTAGCATACTTATTACAATAAAACGTATGATGTGGGATGGTTGGGAATTAACAGATAACACGCGCAGACTGCGTGAGCTTCATGTAAAGCTTGCGACGGAAACGGGCAATCCTGAACAGGCTTTTAATCTTATTGCTACGCATTGCGAAATCGTAGCGCGTATAGCTTTAAAGATTGCAGTAGCAACCGCTCGTATGAATGCAGTGGACAGTTCATCCACAGTCGATTTGGCAGACCTCATACCAATTGCACCCCCATCCCGTAACGTCAACGATATAAACGCCCCAAGTGATAGCGATAGCAATAGAAATCTTCTTATCGAGGGTGCTCTTGCTCATGACATTGGGACGTATAGTGTCCTCGACCCCGCGAATCTTTCGAGAGAGAAAGAACCAATTTTTTGCAAAAAGGACTATATCCAGCATGGTCTGCGTGGATACGATATCTTAATCGACAATGGCTTTAAAACGGATATTGCGTATTTTGCTCGTAACCATACAGGAGTGGGGATTACTCGTGATGATTGTATCAAGCAAAATCTCAATCTTCCCGTTGACGATTATGTAGCGCAAACAGTTTTGCAAGAAATTGTGATGCTTGCGGATAAATTCCATACCAAGTCGCTCCCTGCGAAGTTTGTCAGCGCCTCTACAGCCGCACGTCGTTGCGAAAAATTCGGTGCTGAAAATCGAGCCCGTTGGGATAAACTAGAATCTCGTTTTGTTTTGCCTTCACATGATGTTTTGGAAGAACTTGCTCAAGAATACGAAATGAGCGTTATCTAGCATTGTGAAACTGTGAAATTGTGAAGTTGTGCGCGACTCATACGGATAGGCCATGATAACTACGATTGAATACCGTGTAGATAGTGCGGACGGTAAGTTTGCGCGATAAACAAACTAGTCAGAATTGAAGAAAAGACGAGAGTAGAAAAGATAAGAGAAATATATGAAGAGAAGCATTCTCGCGCTCGCATCGGGCGCATTTGCACTTGGCGCATCAGAATTCGTCATGATGGGAGTACTCCCAAATTCGGCTGCTGATACGAATGTAAGTATCCCTACAGCTGGCCACTATGTATCAGCGTATGCGATTGGAGTGTGCTTCGGAGCGCTTATCCTCATCTTTGGTAGGAAAATTAAACCACGTAACCTTATTATCGCGTTTATGATAATCACCATTATTGGTAATTTCCTTGCTGCTATTTCGCCAAACTTTGCCATGCTTCTTACAGCTCGATTTATTTCTGGGCTACCGCATGGGGCTTTCTTCGGTACTGCGACGATTATGGCGAAAGCTCTGGCTGATGAGGGTCAAGAGGGAACCGCTGTATCTCAAATGGTCGTGGGGCAAACAGTCGCGAACATGGTAGGTGTGCCATTTGGCACGTGGCTTGGCAGCGCATTGACTTGGCGATTTGCTTTTGTCTTTTTGAGTTTGTGGGCAGCGATGACTATCGTTCTTGTACTCGCATTCGTTCCGCAAATTGATGCGATTAAAGATGCAGGAATGGCAGGTCAATTTACTTTCTTGAAAAATCCTAAGCCATGGTTTGTTATTTTTGCTGTCTTTTTGGGCAATTCGGGAATTTTCTGCTGGTGGAGTTATGTGTCTCCATGGTTGCAAAAAGTTGGCGGATGGAGCGAAAAAGCTGTTCCAATTTTGATGGTACTTGCTGGGCTTGGCATGGTTATCGGTGGTCTCGTGGGCGGACGATTTACGGACAAGTACGTGCCGGGCGCTGTAGCAGGCTTTGGACAGCTCATCTCGGTAATCGCGATGATTGCTATCTTCCTTGATCCTGGTTCACGTCCGACGTCGGCGATGCTCACGTTTATCTGCGCTGTCGGAATGTTCTTTATCTCGTCTCCGCAGCAGCTTCTCATGGTTCAGCTTGGGGAAGGCGGTGGAGAAATGCTGGCAGGAGCTCTCGTACAAATCGCGTTCAACGCGGGTAATTCTGTCGGCTCAATAGTGGGTGGCGCCGTTCTCGATGGAACTGGGATGAATTATCATTTATCGTCGCTTGCAGGTGTGCCTTTCACGCTCGTAGCGGCTGCTTTACTCTTTGCGTTCTATGCATTGTATGAGAGGAAGCATATCAAGCGTTAAAGAGATCTCAATTTCCACGAGAATGCGGATATATACACATTCTCGTAGAGTCTAGTTTGTATGAAAAGCAACATTAACAATTGTGCATTTAAACGATCTTCGCTGTTGCTTGCTCGAACAAGTACAGATAATTTTCGTTGCCTAAACAGCTAACACTCCACAACGTTGACAGCTAGACCCCCTTGGGACGTTTCTTTATATTTGCTCATCATATCGTTGCCTGTTTCTTTCATTGTGCGAATTGCACTATCGAGAGAAACGATGTGTGAACCGTCTGAGAGCATTGCCATGCGCGCTGCATTGATAGCTGTATTTGAAGCTAGAGCGTTGCGTTCAATACATGGTATCTGCACAAGACCGCCAATAGGATCGCACGTCAGACCTAAATGATGTTCAATGCCAATTTCGGCAGCATTTTCGACCTGTGCAGGCGTCCCGCCTAGAACTTCACATAAACCAGCTGATGCCATGGAACTTGCTGAACCAACTTCGCCTTGGCAACCAACTTCAGCGCCAGAAATCGAACCGTTTCGTTTGAAGAGATAACCGATAGCGCTGGCTGCAAGAAGGAATTTCATAACGCCTTCTTCATCTGCGCCATCAATGAACCACCAGTAGTAATTGAGAACGGCTGGGACGATTCCTGCAGCGCCATTTGTAGGTGCGGTTACTATACGGCCGCCTCCGGCATTCTCTTCATTGACAGCTAGTGCGAATAAATCAACCCACGAACTCTTATCATGGAATGGGTTTGTAAGAGGTCGCTTGCTATCGGCATTCTTGGCAAAGATATCAAAATCGGAACGTGCGAATTCACTATAAAGCTTTGGTGCACGACGTCGAACGTTAAGACCACCAGGAAGAATCATCTCGGTAGATGTGCAACCGGCAAAAATGCAACGTCGCATGGTATGCCAAATTTGAAGCAGATATGTACGAAGTTCTTCTTCGGAATGCATCGCTGTTTCATTTGCCCACATGAGTTCAGAAACGCTTAAATTATTAGCCTCGCACATAGCGACAAGCTCTTTGCCGGTGGTAAAAGGATAAGGGATATCACTGCTCTCGCTAGGATCAGAAGGAGTTGGCGCTTCTATAAAATCAATCTCATCCTCGTGGACGACAAAACCTCCTCCTACAGAGTATGAAGTATCGCTAGCAAGTTCATCATCATTGGCATCAAATGCCCAAAAACGCATACCGTTAGGGTGATAGTCTAACGTTTCCCAACGTTCAAATTCGATATCTTCTCGCGCAAAGAAAATTTCTTTCTCACCCGCCAGCATCATATTTCCGGCACGAGCGCAATCATCCAGGGCATGTAAAACGAATGAGGGGTCAACAGTTTCTGGTTCGTATCCTAATAATCCAGCTGCAACAGCGCGGTCTGTGCCATGCCCCAAACCTGTTTGGGATAAAGACCCATAGAGTGTGACATGTATGCGTGCCACCTTATCGAGTACATTGAGGTCACGAAGTTGTGAAATAAAGTCGTGGGCAGCGCGCATAGGTCCGACCGTGTGAGATGAAGATGGCCCGATGCCGATGGAGAACATATCAAAAACGCTAAGCATAACAACCTCGTGAATCTAAGCGTGCTATAGAAAGATATACCGGTACAAAATAAAGCAAGAGAAAGGTCAGTGTGCGAACGAATCATTCCGTAGCGCATACTGACCTAGAGCTATTAAATTATGCAATTATTGAACGATTAGTCAACAAGGCCGTACAAACGGTCACCTGCATCGCCCAAACCAGGAACGATATATGCCTTTTCGTTAAGTTTTTCGTCCTGAGCGCATACTACGAGCTTGAAGTCAATAGAAGGATCTACTTCCTTCTCAAGACGCTCAAGTCCTTCTGGAGCTGCAAGGATACAAATAGCGGTAACATCCTTAGCACCCAATTCCTTGAGGTACTCAATCGCAGCTACAAGAGTGCCACCAGTGGCAAGCATTGGATCAATAACGAATACCTGACGACCAGTCAAATCATCTGGAAGACGATTTGCGTAAGTGACGATGTCAAGCGTGTTCTCATCGCGCTTCATGCCGAGGAATCCAACTTCTGCTGTTGGGATAAGGCGGGTCATGCCGTCGAGCATGCCAAGACCTGCGCGCAAAATTGGTACAACCATTGGACGTGGCTTTGAAAGCTTCTTACCAACCATTGGGGCGATAGGAGTTTCAATAGGAGCATCCTCCACAGCGATATCGCGCGTAGCCTCGTATGCTTCAAGCATGACGAGCTCAGAAACGAGTTCGCGGAAAGTGTTTGAAGGTGTGTTCTTGTCACGCAAAACGGTGAGCTTGTGATCAACCAATGGGTGATCCAAAACAGTCAAATGCATAGTCATACTTTCAGCATAGTCTTAAGGGTATGAACTCGCCATTAGATGATGCTATGGGCGTGGCATTGAAAGCCGCACATGAGGCTGCCCTCGATGGCGACATTCCAGTGGGGGCGCTCATTCTTGATGAGAATGGTGCTCTCGTTTGTGTCGCAAGAAATCGCAGAGAGGAAAAGGCAGATCCTTTTTCGCATGCGGAAATTGAAGCCATGCGTGAAGCTGCACAGGCTCGCGGGCAGTGGAATTTTGAGAAATGTACTCTCGTTGTAACGCTTGAGCCATGCCCGATGTGCGCAGGCGCACTAGTAAGTGCGCATATGGGGCGCGTTGTTTTCGGGGCGTGGGATGAGAAGATGGGGGCGCTTGGATCTGTATGGGATATTGCGAGAGATCCTCACGTGGGTTTCCATCCTGAAGTGTTCGGTGGTGTTCGAGCTGAGGAATGTGCTGAGATTCTGAGTAGATTTTTTGCTAAGAAGCGTTAGAACAAGCAGAATCGGCAGTTTAATCGAGAGCGTGCTGGATATAAGAACATTCGTTCTATACCGCATCTGTAAAGTTTTTGCACATTAACGCACATTTTCACACATTTTTGCGAACATATGGGCGTTTTATAAAACGCGTTCGATATACTTTTCATAGGATAAATAAAAACGAAAAAGATTGATGTTTTGCATATACGAAGGCGTGCAGGACATCAAAGCAATCACACAAAACAGCCAAACAAAGATCTCAAAGAGAAAGCAACTACGGGAGATAAGGACCAAAGATGGTAGTTTCTACTTGCGAGCCTACTCGTGCTAGTGATGTGCAAGCACATGTCTATGCGTATAACGGTGAAGTACGTGACGGTAAAACACATGAAGTATACACATTGGAAAACGGTGGTATAGCAGTCACGCTATCTGTAGTAGATAATGAACTTCCTCGTATTGTCTACTGGGGGCGTGCATATGAAAATCTTAGTGTTGATGGTAATGCGGGTGTTAGCCACGCATATGAGGCGCTAAAGCCACAACGTGTCTCTGGTGGTCTTGATGATACTAATTTCCCAACAATTCTTCCTGTTCAAGCAGAAGGCTGGACGGGCGCTCCACGTTTTGTAGTTACACGTGACGGGCGAGAAATTTTCTGCCACTTCTCGGTTACAAGTGTGGAAGCAAATGAAGAAGGTCGCGTTGTAGAAAAGTTTTCGGATCTTGCCCGTTCGTTATCAGGAATGAGCGACGAGGAACTTGAACAAGCACAGGAAGAAAGTACGACATATCCAACGTATGTGTCAGCTGTTCCACAGGTGACAGTTGAAGCAGAAGATGCAGTTCAAGGCGTACGTTTGGTATGGACCATGCAAATTTTGGATGATGGTCTAGTTCGTCAACGTGCAACTGTGTCTAATACTGAATCTGCTCCAGAAAATTCCGTATTAGCTGTCAATACTCTTGAGCTTTCATATCCAGTTCCAGCAAATGCTCGAGAAATTTTGACGACTGCTGGTCATCATTTACGTGAACGCCATCCACAACGTCAAGATGTAACCATTGGGCGTTTTGAACGCGTGGTAGAAATTGGACGACCAGATTTTGATGCAACGCTTCTTCTGAACGTCGGTACTCGTGGATTTGATTTTGAGCAAGGTGAGGTTTTCTCGACACATGTAGGCTGGTCTGGAAACTCGATTACCTCGGTAGAACAAACTGTGTATACACTTCCTCTTATTGGTGGCGGTGAGCATCTCTACGCAGGTGAAGTGCAGCTTACTGCAGGAACGGATGAAGAATATGCATCTCCGTGGGTTTATGGCTCTTATGGAGTAGGGCTTAATGAAGTGGCGCAGCGTTTCCATGCATTTGTTCGTCAGATGCATCCAAACTTTGCTACTAAGCCTCGTCCGGTCATTTTGAATACATGGGAAGCGGTCTACTTTGAGCACAATATCGAAACGCTTAAGCAGCTTGCTGATAATGCAGCTCGTTGCGGTGTAGAACGTTTCGTAGTGGATGACGGATGGTTTGGAAGTCGTCGTGATGATACATCAGGACTTGGCGACTGGTACATCTCTCAAGATGTATGGCCGGACGGTTCACGTAGTTTGAAGGCTTTGGCAGAATATGTTCATGGTCTGGGTATGGAATTCGGTTTGTGGTTCGAACCAGAAATGGCGAATATCGTATCCGAACTGAATGAAAAGCATCCAGAATGGATTCTTGCGCCATCAGCAGAGCGTTTGCCTATGCAAGGGCGGTCACAGCAAGTAGTTGATTTATCAAATCCAGATGCGCTGGCGTACATTTTCAATTCGATGGATGCACTTGTTGGCGAAATCGGCATTGATTACATCAAGTGGGATCACAACAAGCTTGTAACTGAGCCAGGCTCAGCTGTTCATGGTTATGCGGCAACGCAACGAAAGCAAGTTGAAGCGGTCTATGCTATTTTTGATGCGCTAAAGATAAAGCATAATGGTCTTGAAATTGAGTCCTGCTCTTCTGGCGGTGGACGCATTGACCTTGGCATACTTGAACGCGCAGATCGTGTATGGACATCAGATTGTGTCGACCCTGTAGAGCGTGCTGATATTCAGCGCTACACGTCCTTGCTCGTGCCAGAAATTATGATGGGCGAGCATGTGGGAGCTTCTCCGGCGCATTCCACACTTCGCGCGACATCGCTATCCATGCGCGCTGCGACTGCGCTCTTTGGACATTTGGGTATTGAGTGGAACCTCAACATCCAGCCGCAAGAAGAGCTAGACGCGCTTTCTCATTGGGTGGATTTGTATAAGAAATCTCGTCCATGGGCGGGAAGTGGGCTTACTGTTCATGGCGATGTGACAGATGAGTCCGTGCGTTTGGATGGAGTAATTTCTGCAGATCGCACACGCGCGTTGTACCGATTTGCGCAGGTTCGCACCTCTGTTCATTATCCAACTCTTCCGGTCCGGTTACCAGGAGTTTCCTCGGATACTATGTATCGCGTTCGCCCGGTAGAAGTTCAGAAAGAACTCACGCACGAAGAAACCAATGGTCAGTCTGAGCTGTTGTGGTGGAACAATGAGGGGATTGTTATTTCAGGTGCTGCGCTTGTGAACTTCGGTTTGCGCATGCCTCAACTGAATCCTCAGCAGGCAGTTGTCTTCTCAGTAGAAGCGCTGTAAATAAGTTCGAGCTGAATATAGATTCATAAAACAAAACGCTCGGTGTGAAGAATGAGAGATAATTCGCACCGAGCGCTCGCTATCGTAAAAAGTCAATGATAGTGCACGGTAGCTTAAAGATAGTAAAGAAGACAGAAAATGGTAGGAATTAGAGACGTTGCAAAAAAGGCAGGGGTATCAACGAGTACGGTCTCGCTCGTTATTAATAACAGCGGATATGTGTCGCAAAAAATGCGTGAACGCGTATCTGCGGCGATGGCTGAGCTTAACTATATTCCGAATGATTTAGCAAAGAATTTATACAAGGGGCGTACTGATACCGTGGGAGTTATCATGCCTACGATTCAGCATCCGTTCTTTGCATCTTTAGTCGCTCGAATTCAGCATTATCTTGATGTGCAAGGTATGCGCGCACTGCTGTGTTCGACAGCTGATCAGCAGGCAACAGAAACGCAATATGTCGATATGCTTCAGCGACACACGCTTGATGCGCTTATTATGGGGTCTCACTCACAGCTCAGCCAGGAGTATTGGGAAACGATTAATCGTCCTGTCGTAGCATTCGACCGGTATTTGTGTGATTCAATTCCGACAGTTGGTGCTGATCATATCGCTGGTGGACGTATGGTTGCTCAAGAACTTATTGCCTCGGGCGCTCAGCATGTGGTAAATATTGGTGGTCCTCGTACACGATTTCATGATAGAGATCGTGGTGTGGAGCTGCTAAATGCGCGTGAAATGAGTTCGAGACCAGATAGTTCCTTCCCGACGGTTCGTTATCAATTAGTGTTGGAAGATGAGCTTAATGCCTCTGGAATTACGACCGAATATGTGTCTGTGGAAGACCTGTCAGATTTGTCTTTGTTCCTAAAAGCGGCCGAGCATGCTTTAGATGATTTTGAAGATGTTGATGCTATTGTGGCTCCTGATCTGGCTGCTGCAGCTGTTGTTCAAGAAGCTCAGTCGCGTGGAATTAGTATTCCTGATGATTTGCAGGTAATTGCTTATGATGGTACGTACGTCAACCTTTTTGCAGGAAAGCAAATATCGTCCATTACGCAAAATGTTGATGAAACCGCTAGACGCCTTGTCGTGCATGCTATGCAAGAAATCGAAAGATATGCGCGTGCTGAGCAAGCCGGTGAGCAAGTTTCCTCAGGCAAGGCTGAATCGATGATTTCTAGTGAGCATAAGCGTTATGTTTCCGTGCAAGACAGTGTTGAAGGCGTGCCATATCGATTTGATGCGGTAAAGGTGCAGTATATTGCTCGCGAAACGACGCGAAAAGGTAACGGATATTAGGAAAATATTGGCGATAACAGTGCCCTTAGCGTTGCTTGCGATATCACTCGGGATGAAGCGGACTTTATAAGAGTGTTGAATTTATCAAACGGGTTCGATATAATGGAAGAGTTACGAATTAGATATCAGCCTGATAGGTATCAGTCATGGAGGCCTGATGAAGAATAAAGTACAGTTGATTACTTATGCAGACCGTCTAGGTGACGGCACTTTGCAGTCTATGACAAAGACTTTGCGTGAATATTTTGATGGAGTGTATGAAGGTGTTCATATACTTCCATTCTTCACTCCGTTTGATGGAGCAGATGCTGGTTTTGATCCGGTAGATCATACTAAGGTTGATCCTCGTTTGGGCACATGGGATGACGTTGCTGAGCTCTCTACAACTCACGACATTATGGTAGATACCATTGTTAATCACATGTCCTGGGAATCTGAGCAGTTCCAGGATGTTATGGCTAAGGGTGAAGACTCTGAGTATTACCCAATGTTCCTTACGATGTCTTCTATCTTCCCTGATGGTGTTACTGAAGAGGACTTGACTGCTATTTACCGTCCACGTCCAGGTCTGCCATTTACCCATTACAACTGGGGTGGAAAGACTCGTCTCGTATGGACTACATTTACCCCGCAGCAGGTAGATATTGATACAGACTCTGAAATGGGGTGGAACTATCTGCTTACTATTTTGGACCAGCTTGCTAAGTCTCACGTATCCCAGATTCGTTTGGATGCTGTAGGTTATGGAGCCAAGGAAAAGAATTCTTCATGCTTCATGACCCCAAAGACATTTAAGCTTATCGAACGTATCAAGGCTGAAGGCGAAAAGCGTGGTCTGGAAACTCTTATCGAGGTTCATTCTTACTACAAGAAGCAGGTCGAAATTGCTTCTAAGGTAGACCGCGTATATGACTTCGCTATCCCAGGGTTGCTTTTGCATGCTCTTGAATTTGGAAAGACTGATTCATTGGCAAAATGGATTGATGTACGTCCAAATAATGCAGTGAACGTTCTTGATACTCACGATGGAATTGGTGTCATCGATATTGGTTCCGATCAGATGGATCGCTCTTTGATTGGTCTTGTACCAGATGAAGAAGTTGATGCTCTTGTAGAGTCTATTCATCGTAATTCTCATGGCGAATCTCAGGAAGCAACAGGTGCTGCAGCATCGAATCTTGATTTGTATCAAGTAAACTGCACATACTTTGCAGCTTTGGGCTCTGATGATCAGAAGTATATTGCAGCACGTGCAGTACAGTTCTTCATGCCAGGTGTGCCACAGGTATACTATGTCGGCGCTCTTGCTGGTGCCAACGATATGGAGCTTCTCAAGCGTACAAATGTAGGTCGCGATATTAATCGTCATTACTATAGCGCTGCAGAAGTTGCTCAGGAAGTTGAACGTCCTGTCGTGAAGGCGCTCAATGCTCTTGGTCGTTTCCGCAATACCTTGTCTGCATTCGATGGTGAGTTTAGTTATCACGACGCTGATGGTGTTCTGACCATGACATGGGATGATGGCGAAACAAATGCAACATTGACATTTGCACCACAAGCTGGTGTGACAGGCGTTCCCGTTGCGAAGCTCGCATGGAAAGATGCAGCAGGTGAGCATGAAACTAATGATTTGATTGCAAATCCACCGACAGTTGCATAATCCGGGTGCATAACACATTCGTTTAGTGAAAATCGGGTGATAAGGGGAGCTAGCCTAAAAATGGCTAGCTCCCCTGTATATTTTGGTTCATAGCGTTGGCTGAGACCTGGAAGCTTCTGCATAATGCGGTTAAAAACTTTAGAGTTGCAGTAATATAAAGCTTTATGAGAGTGCGGATTCGTGAAGAGTGAATACTTGATGCGATCTGAGAGTATAAAAAGTAACCGCATCATGTACTCTTAAACGTATGGAAGGCTTCTTTAATCAAAATAATTGGTTCTACAAACTTATGGGTTTGCTCTTTGATTTGGTAATACTCAATGTTATTACGCTTGTCGTTAGCATTCCACTTTTTACTGCGGGGTCGGCGCTCACTGCGTTACATTATTGCTTGTGGCGAATGGTAAGAAACGAAGAAGGCTCTATTCTCAAAATGTATTTCACGGTCTTTCGAGAGAATTTCAAACAAGTAACGCCAGTGTGGTTAGTGGTGCTTGTATGTGCGCTGATAGGTGCTGCTGATGTGTACTTCATTGCGCATATTCAGCAGTTAGCTCCAGGCCTTGGCAATTCTGGACGAATGGTCCTCATTGTTGCTTTTAGTATCATGGCCGTCGTAATTACTGCACTCGTTCAATGGTATACAGTGTTGGTTTCGCGGTATAAGAATTCTAATGCTATCCATTTAAAGAACGCCGCACTCGCTTCACTTGGATTCTTCCCTAGAACGCTAACCATGCTCATCCTCGTATTGGGTACAGCAATTGGATGCGTTATTTTTTATGGGTATGCCGTGCCATTTGTGTTGATTTTGGGAATTTCTTTACCGCAATATTGCTGTGCTCTCGTCTATGAACCTGTTTTTAAGAAGCTTGATGGAGAAGAAAGCAGCGCCGGGTCGAAGAAATAACAGAGTAAAATGCTTGTAATTTCAAGGGGAATAAAAGGTTTCACTGTACGAGCAATTTAAAAGAAAAACATTTCTCAAAACACTTATCGAACCCGTTTGACACGTGTTTCATAATGGTGTAATATCGAACCGGTTGGATAAATAGAGACAACCCGCAAAGAAGCAGTTGACATGCTTGCTTTTTAAAGGTAAAAGGCTCGCTAAGGAGAGAAAATGTTGAAAGATTGGAAGCGTTGGACTGCAGCAGCTGCAGCTACCGTTTTGGCAGTCGGCATGCTCGGGGCATGTGGTTCAAACTCTGGTTCTGGTGATGGCACCAAGATCACTATCTTCAATTCAAAGTCAGAAATTCAGCAGCAACTTGAAGAGCTTGCTGAGAGCTACGGTGAAAGCCACGGTGTTGATGTAGAGGTTTATTACTCAAGCGATACTGTTGCAGCTCACATGGCTACAAAGTATGCAGCAAATCAGCCATACACCATTTCCATGGTTGATGCAAAGGATGTTTACAGCCTCGGTGCTGAGCATGCAATCGATTTGAGCGGTGAAAAGTGGGTAAGCGAAACCGATCAGGCTATCTCTGTCGATGGCAAGGTACTCGGCTTCCCAGTTTCTGTAGAAGCTCGTGGTCTCATCTACAATGCAGATGCAATTAAGAAGGCAACTGGTAAGGACTTCAAGCCAGAATCCATCAAGACAACAGATGACTTCAAGAACCTCATTTCTGATTTGAAGGCTGGCGGCATGGAAAGTCCAGTCGGCGTTATGAAGGAAGACTGGTCTCTCGCAGCTCACTACCTCCCACAGGTATACGAAGAGCAGGAAGATCCAGCAGCATTCATCAAGTCTCTTCACGATGGTGCAGACCTCAACTCTAATGCTCGTTGGACTTCTTTGATGGATACCTTCGATGTACTCGTAGAGAACAACTACGCAAAGGGCGACAAGGCAATCTCTGCAGAGCGTGAAGTTACAGAGCAGAAGCTTGCAAAGGGCGAAATTGCTTTCATGTTCGGTGGTAACTGGGATTGGGCAGTACTCAACCAGTATGAGCCAACTAAGAACATGGGTATGATGCCTGTTCCACAGAATGACAACGATATGGATGTACAGAACAAGCTCGTAGGTGGCGGTTCTAAGTACTTCTTCATTGACAATTCGAAGAACACTTCCGAAGCACAGCAGAAGGCTGCTAAGGACTTCCTCAACTGGCTTTCAATGGATAAGGAAGGTCAGGAGTGGATTGTAAACACTGCTCACCTCGTATCCCCATTCAAGAACAACACTCTTGAAGTTGCAGATCCTTTGGGTAAGTCTGTCAAGGAATTCGCTGACAAGAACATGCTCATCAACAACTACAACTACCTCCCAGATGATCACTACTCTGTACTCGGCGCAAACTTCCAGAAGTACCTCGCAGGTCAAGAAGATCGTGCTGCTCTCGCAGGTCAGGTAGTTGACTACTGGAAGAGCAATGATATGAAGACGATTCAGTAGTTATCGCTTAATCCCTGTGTTCAATTGAGCGAAATTATTGAAGCGCTGAAATCATAAAATATATAACTACATGAGAGGTGGCGCATTCATAAAACGAGTGAGTCACCTCTTATGTTTCGTATAAAAGTTTTTATTCGAGAAGTTATCGTATGAAACTTCAGAATGAAAGCATTCGTGCGAAACAAAACCTCGACTTGATGACAAGTCACGTGCATTAGCACAACCCATTACACATATCTAATGGTGAGAGAAATGAAACAAAACAAATTATCGTACAAGATTGGCCAGTTCATGATGTTCGCTGGCCCAGCAACGATTCTCTTTTGCGCAGTAGTCGTTGTGCCATTCATCTACGGTCTGTATTTGACCCTCACTAGCTGGGATGGTATCGCCAACAATAAGCCATTCGTAGGCTTGCAAAATTATCGCGATGCTTTTGCAGATACCGCTTACTGGTCTGCTCTTGGTCGTACAGCTATTTATTCCGTAATTTCCGTCGTTCTCGTGAACGTCGTAGCATTCTTCCTTGCTTACTTGGTAACTTCCGGTATTAAGGGCCAGAACTTCTTCCGCGCGGGATTCTTCATCCCAAATCTTATCGGTGGTATCGTTCTCGGTTATGTATGGAAGTTCGTTTTCAACCGTGCATTCGTCGCAATCGGAACTGCTCTTACCGGTCATGAAGGAGCATCGCTGCTAGGTACAACTAATGGTGCGCTCTTCGCATTGATTCTTGTATCTGTCTGGCAATACGCAGGCTACATGATGTTGATTTACGTCGCTGGCTTCATGGGTGTAGATGATTCCCTCAAAGAAGCAGCATTGATTGATGGCTGCACCAACGGTCAGGCAATGCGTAATGTTGTTATCCCATTGATGCGTTCTTCTTTCGTACAGTGCATCTTCCTTTCTACAACTCGCTGCTTTATGGTTTACGATTTGAACCTGTCCTTGACTAAGGGTGAACCATTCAATACCTCAGTTATGGCGGCTATGCACGTGTACAATAAAGCATTCGTTTATAAGAACTATGGCGTAGGTCAGGCAGAAGCATTGATCCTCTTCATTATCTGCGCTGTCATCGGCATGATTCAGGTTTATGTCGGTAAGAAGGGTGAGGTGGAAGCATAATGGCTACTCAGTCTACAACTCGTAAATCTGATAACGATAAGGCAATTATTCGTCAACGTATCGGTCACGGTCTTATGATCGCTGTATTGGCCATTCTTTTGGTCATCTTCATTTGGCCATTCTTCATGGTTTTGACCAACGCATTCAAGTCCATGAGTGACATCACCGGTGAGCCATTAAGCATCGTCGGTTCGCATGGCTTTACTCTAAATAACTTCACTTCTGCTATGCGAAAGATGCACTTCTGGCGTGTATTCGGTAATTCTGCATTGATTACCGTTTCTGCAACAGTTTTGACCGTGCTTGTATCCGCAATGGCAGCTTATGTGATTGTTCGTAATCCTCGTTGGACTGCATCAAAGCTTACTTTCGCAGCAATGGTTGCTTCCATGGTTATTCCATTCCAGGTCATCATGGTTCCATTGGTATCTGTATATGGCGGCTACCTTGGAGTATTGAACTCCCGCCTTACTTTGATTCTCATGCACGTGGGCTTCTCAGTTTCTTTGGCAGTATTTATGTTCCATGGCGCAATCAAGACTAATGTGCCAATCGAGCTCGAAGAAGCGGCAGAGATTGACGGCGCATCGAAGTGGCGTACATTCTGGACAGTTGTATTCCCGTTGCTTAAGCCAACTGCTGCAACTGTAGCAATTATTGATGCAATGGCATTCTGGAATGACTACCTCTTGCCATCCCTTGTACTTACAGACAAGAAGATTTACACCATCCCTATTGCAACCCAGGTATTCTACGGAACCTACTCCACAGATATCGGCTTGGTCATGGCAGCGCTCTTGCTTGCAATGCTTCCAATCTTGATCCTGTACTTGGCATTGCAGCGCTTCATCGTGGCAGGTGTAACCGCTGGTGCTGTAAAGGGCTAAGTAGAAGTAAAAAGCTTAATTTAGCTTACGCGTTGATATCATCAGCGCACAATCAAAGAGGGTAAAAAATAAATCGTTATGTAAGTTTGGAATAGCGGCAAAAGCTTTGATAGTTTTTGCATAATGTTCCATACTTACATAACTCGCTGAGACGATACTCAGCGAAGTTTCTCTCACAACCTCCTGAAGGTGGGAATTACTGAAGAATCTGTGGATGAGTATTCAGATCATAGATTGCTGAAGTAAGACCTAAATTCAGGAGTTTTTTGTATATTGGTCCGAATGAGATATGGGCGGGGGCTCGCTCAGCGAGGACCGAGAAGAATGGGAAACGAACTGAACGAATGCTAACGTTTTCAGTAGTTCAGTCTTGGTATATAACAAGCCGATGTAAGACGGAAAATGTGAGATATCTCAATCTGCTAAAAATAATGCTATTGCAGTCCTTTTCATTGTTTATAATTGTTCGAGGTAATAGGCGCCACATATTGGCGCCTCTTTTTATATCGAGGGTATATATCGAGGGCAAACATGGCACAGAATAATTTCCCCCTTCCCGGATCGGGTAAGTTCCAGCGACCAGGCATCGACGACCGTCCAGATCTTGATGAGGCATTTGACGATGATCAGATGAACGCTATCAATCGTTTGGCTATGCCGATGAAAACCGAGCATATTGAAGAAGAGCATACTATCGAGAATGCTGATTTGCAGGTGGCTCGCATGAGTGCTGAATCAGGCACAGCTGCGGTCGCAGCGGTTGCAACTGAAGTTCCGGGAACTGATTCTGCGTTCTTAGATTTGCGTGACCCAATGGTCAGCCCTGACGGACATCGCCCCTCGAAGATGGAAGTGATTCGATTAGGAATCGGATTCACTTTAACAGCTTTCCTTGGAGCTATTCCATGGCTTGCGATGAATTCTGTGCTCCTGCCAGATTTGTTGCAGCGCATTGACTTTTCAAGTAAAGATGCCATGATTTCTTTGATTAGCTCAGCTGGCGCTATTGTGGCATTGCTCTCGAACGTTATCTTCGGAACGTTCTCCGATCTAACGCGTTCTCGATTCGGTCGCCGTACACCGTGGATTATTTCTGGTGGTCTCATCGCAGGTGCTTCGGTAGCATTAATTTCTCTGGCTACCAATGCTTGGGCTGTAGTAATTCTGATGTGTCTTGCACAGCTCGGCTATAACATGATGCTTGCTCCATTTGTGGCAACTATGTCAGATCGTGTGCCAGACAAGTATCGAGGAACAGTTTCTGCTTTCTACGGTGCGGGAATTACCACCGGTCAGACTATGGGTACTTTGGTCGGATCTGTTATTACAAACACTTCGCTCGGTTTTGCCCTTGGCGGCGCAGTATTCGCATTACTTGGTTTCATTACTATCGCAATCTGGCCTCGTGAGAAGGATAATAAGAATCAGCCTCGTGAAGAGTTCAGCCCATCCATGATTGCTAAGGCTTTCCGCCCTCCACGTAATGCGCCAGATTTCTATCTCGCGCTTGTCGGTCGCACATTGATGATGGCTGGATACTTCATGATTTCAAGCTATCAGTTGTACATCGTGCAGTATTACATCTTCGGAGGTAGCGAAGGTTCGAATTCCTCCGCTCGCCGCGTAATTGCTGTAATGTCAACGATTACCTTGGTTGTCTCCCTCGTGGCTGCATTTGTATCTGGTCCGATTGCTGACTATATCGGTAAACGTAAGCTTCCAGTGGCGTTAGCAAGCTGCCTCTTCGCTGCGGGTGCAGCGATGCCATGGATTTTCCCAAATCAATGGGGTATGTATGCGTTCTCGGTCATTGCGGGCTTTGGATACGGTGTATATAACGCAATTGATCAGGCGCTGAACGTTGCTATCTTGCCAAATCCAGATGAGGCTGGTAAGGACTTGGGCATTTTGAACCTTGCAAATACTATTTGTACGGTTCTCGGCTCTGTCTTTACTGCAGGAATCTTCATGATCTTCCACAGCTACGCGCTCGTGTTCCCAGTGTGCATCGTCGTCGTGCTTCTGGCTGCATTTATTATTATGCAGATTAAGGGCGTGGAGTAAGCGACGATTATCATGCTTAGATGGCGTTGTGGTGAGTCTGCATCCGTGTAGGCTCACCCCAACACCATAACTAATCCAATTAATTATTATATTTCTGATAGTCTTCGATGTTGAAGCAATGGTCTAGTTTTTCATGGGCTAGCAATTCAGGAGCTAACCCATCATAGTTACGACGAATCTGAGAACCTGAATTATGATAATCGATAATTATTTTTCCTAAAAACTTATCATAATTAGTGAGAGATTTTGACTTATAAAAGTGACCGTACCCGTCACCTAATTCAGTTATCTCCTCAACTGAAGTCAAGAGCCAATAATCGCGATTACTTGGGGAAATACGTAATAATCCGATAACTAATCTCCAACTTGAGAGTCTTGGTTTTTAGGTTGCCATAAAAGCCAATCATGCATTATAGATCGGTCTTTTAAATATTCCTGCATAGGACGCGCAGTTTGTGAGAGTGAGGATCAAGATAATTCATGGTTAGCTTGACTTTTTCCTATTAGATAGATTGTGCATGTGTAATACATCCTCTAAAGATTCACAGGATACCATCTTTGGGGGCTCCTTGGTGATTTTAGTATGACAGCAACACTCTCTCTCTTCACTTGTCAAATATTCGTTAGTCAATGATCCATACGTTCGCTACGAATTTTCGAATAATAAAAATTTTTACCTAGGCCTTTTCAAATAGTGGTATACCTCACACGAAAATCAAGTGCCCTCAGTACTATAGAGCATTAGAGTTAAGGACAAAATCCTGCACTACATATCGAAATTTTTCCGCGTTATACAACGCGATAAATCTAAGGAGCGCCACATGGCAGCACAAATTTGGTATGAAAATGATGCAGATCTCGCTGTACTCGACGGCAAGAAGGTTGCAATCATTGGTTACGGTTCTCAGGGCCACGCACACGCATTGAACTTGCGTGATTCTGGTGTAGACGTAGTTGTAGGTCTTCGCCCAACTTCTAAGTCTGTAGAATTCGCTAAGGAACAGGGTCTTGAAGTAAAGTCCGTTGGCGAAGCAACTGCTGAAGCAGATATCGTTATGATTTTGGCTCCAGATCAGTATCAGCGCACTATCTGGGCAAATGATATCGAGCCAAACTTGAAGCCAGGCGCAGCAATCGCTTTCGCACACGGTTTCAACATTCATTATGGTTACATCAAGCCATCTGAGGATCATCCTGTATTCATGGTTGCTCCAAAGGGCCCAGGCCACATCGTACGTCGTCAGTACACCGAAGGCCGTGGCGTACCAGTTGTAGTAGCAGTTGAGCAGGATCCTCGCGGTGACGCATGGGATATCGCTCTTGCTTATGCAAAGGGTATCGGTGCTCTTCGCGCTGGCGCTATCAAGACTACCTTCAAGGAAGAGACTGAAACCGATCTCTTCGGTGAGCAGAACGTTCTCATGGGTGGTGTAAACAAGCTCGTAGAAATGGGCTTTGAAGTACTTACCGACGCTGGCTACCAGCCAGAAATCGCTTACTTCGAGGTATGCCACGAGCTCAAGATGCTCGTAGACCTCATGAACGAAGGCGGCTTGAACAAGGCTCGTTGGTCTTGCTCCGATACTGCACAGTACGGTGATTACACCAACACTGTAGTAGACGAGTCCTGCCGCGAACGCATGCAGTACCACTTGAAGCGCATCCAGGATGGTTCCTTCGCTAAGGAGTTCATCGACGATCAGGACGCTGGCGCTCCACACTTCAAGGAACTTCAGGAGAAGTACTCTAACGTACGTATCGAAACCGTTGGTCCAAAGCTTCGCGCAATGTTCTCTTGGAACAATGACGGCGTAGCAGACGCTGATGAAGGTCAGTCCTTCAACGGTAAGATTGCTCGTACTCAGGTACAGGAGTAAGCTTTCGCGCTTATAGCGTTTAAACGGTAACTACGCAATTAGCGAATTGTGGCGGTAGAGTCTAGAACTTTACCGCCACAATTATTTATCAAGATCAATTCTTTCGGATAGGGAATTCGAAACAATTTTTTGCACGTTTGACGGCATAATACGGTAATGCATGGTGATGCATCAGAATTAAATGCGTTCACTGAAGTACAACCTGCAAAAAATATCTCGTGCATGCACGTCGTATGGCGTTGCATCACGAGATATTGCGCAAGTTGATGATCGACAAGAAGCTGAGGCCCCGAGAAAGAGGAAACGACTCGACCTACAAAATCGTTTCCATAACGGTTTCTTGTGGCTTCATACCCATTGCCTCATAAAATGCGCGCGCATTAGGATTGCATTCCCATACACCGAGCGTGAGGTTGTAGTATTCGCGCTCGCGAGCCCAGTTTCGTACGAATTCCAGCAACTTGCGCCCTACGCCGAGACCTCGCGCATTTTCATCCACGCATAAATCCTCAATATAAAGCGTTTTAATATCAGTAAACAGCCTATCAGCTGGCACTCTGTGATCCTGGCTTATGCAGAAGCAGTGCCCATAAATTTTCGTATCATCCTCAGATGAGACGGCAACGAAAACAGGGTTATCTACATTATCGATGCGTTCGAATAATTCGCTTTCACTGTATTTAGTGACCTTGTTAAATAAATCAGGGCGCCCTTCATAATGGACGAGATTAACTTGGCGTAAAAGTTCAAGAAGAGCGGGTATATCGCTGTGACGCGCGCGACGGAATTTTACTGTATTCATATACTCCACCATAACGCAGAAACGTCAAGATGATTACGGTGAAGTGTAATTTTTGCGCAATATTGCATTGCTATCCCACATATAGAGATAGTGCCGCATGTCGTGTCGCTTAAAATCGACGAGTTATGTAACTATTGATTGAGCAATTTGAATTGATAAATATTCAGAATTATGGATAAATTACAATCCTGAGCATTACGCGCCATAAAATACTATGAAGAGAAGCAGGGGAATTTTCATGACGTGCAATATTTGCAAGCGTATTGAGCTTATTAAGCAGTCAAACAACCCATTTTTCGTCCGAGAACTTGAAACTGGGTATGTAGTGCTGGGTGATAGCCAATACTTCTATGGGTATACGCTTTTCTTGGCGAAAGAGCATATCCAAGAATTACACCAATTCGATCGTGAGACTAAGCTGAAGTTTCTTGAGGAAATGAGTTTAGTACAAGAAGCCGTGGCTTTTGCATTCCATTCAGAAAAAATGAATATCGAAATGTTAGGCAACGGCGATGTGCATATGCATTGGCATATATTCCCGCGTCGTCACGGCGATCTTCATGGTCACGGATATCGTGGGCGAGGCCCAGTATGGTGGGTTCCTTGGGAAGAAATGAATGATGAGAGTAATTCTCTCAGTGATGCTGAGTTAAAAGAAGCTAAAGCTCGTCTCGATAAATGGATTGGACGCGTGTTAGAAAATAACGCTTTGCAAAAGTGAGTTGGCTAATAGAAGACGCGTATGCGGGGGAGCTGAAACTGACATCATAGAGTATACAAAGAGTGCAAAGAGCACACAGAACATACTGAAAACTAAGAAAATCGATTAATACATCACGCATTGGTTATATGGCTGAGTTAGAATAAAGCTCGACTGAGAATTAAGATAAGAAGAGTTTATGACTGACAATACTGATACCACGAATTCGCAATCTTCGAGCGCATCATTTCACAGTACATTGAAAACGGTGGATCACCTCGATAAGAATAATCAGATGGAACGCGGTTTAAAAAACCGACATATCCAATTCATTGCCATCGGTGGAACCATCGGTACGGGATTATTCCTTGGATCAGGAGAATCGATTGCTCTTACCGGACCTTCGATTATTTTCGTGTACATTGCTGTCGGTTTGTTTATGTTCATTCTTATGCGTGCAATTGGCGAACTCATGTATCGCGATCCAAGCCAGCATACATTCATCAATTTCATCGGTAAATACGTCAGCCCTGCGTGGGGAAGATTTGCCGGCTGGTCTTATTGGATCGTGCTTATTCTCATCGGAATGACCGAAATCACTGCAGTTTCCACGTATTGTGTGAGCTTCTTCGGCACTTTCGGCATTGATATCTCTGCATACAAATGGATTATAGAATTAGTCTTTTTGGTAATTTTGACCACTGTTAATCTCATTGCTGTCAAAGTTTTTGGCGAAGCCGAATTCTGGTTCTCGATGATTAAAATTGCACTTATTATCGGGTTAATTCTTACTGCCGCAGTGATGGTTATCATTCATTTCCACTATCCAGCGCAAAATATTAGCGGTACTCAAGTGCCTGCTGGGCAAACAGCCATCAGCAATATCACTGACAATTTCCAGTTAGCGCCAAACGGGTGGCTGAATTTCTTTATGGCGTTCCCTATGGTGTTCTTTGCGTATGAATTGATTGAATTCGTAGGCGTAACCGTTTCCGAGACAGAAAATCCTCGCGCAATTTTGCCAAAAGCAGTTAATCAATTGATTTACCGAATACTTATTTTCTACGTTGGTGCGCTCATCGCTATCATGTGCATCGTCCCATGGAGAAGTTTCATACCAGATGCTCAGGGAAATATCGCATCCCCATTCATCATGGTGTTTAGGTATGCGGGTATTGATTGGGCAGCAGGTCTTGTATTCTTCGTTGTTATCACGGCAGCAAGCTCTGCGCTCAATTCGTTACTATATTCAGCAGGACGTCACTTGTACCAGTTGGCTCAGGATTCATCGGATTCCAGTGTACTGTCAAAGCTTAAGCTTGACGAAATCTCTAAGAATAAAGTCCCTGCTCGAGCAATTATTGCATCAGCTGTACTTATCATCTTATCGCCAATCGTAAGCTTAATTCCTGCGGTTCAATCAGCATTTACACTGTTCTCCTCGGCTTCGAGCGCAGTTATTATCTTCATTTACGTTCTTACGATTATCGCGCATTACAACTACCGTAAGAGTCCGAACTTTACGCGTGATGGATTCCTCCTACGCGGTTATCAGTTCTTTGACGTCATCGGTATCGTGTTCTTTATCGTTATTTATGCCTCATTATTTGCATCGCCAACGCGAGTTATCCCAGCAATTGCAGGTATCTGCTGGCTGATAGGTTTTGGAATCTACTGCCATATTAAGGAGAAGCGGATGTCAGCTGGTGACGGTGTACCTAATGGTATCTAATGGTATCTAATACTGCACGCTGATAGTATTACATTTTCACTGTATGAAAAAGTTGCCTGGCCAATCGATTGATTGCTGGGCTTCTTTATTGCTCATAAGTCGTGCGTATTGCCAGACAGAGCCAAAGTGTGCTTGATGAGGCGTTGAGGCAATGTCGACGTTAATTAAGTCTTGTGGTTCACACAGGAAAAGAGCAGTGGATAATGCATCTGCCCATGCTGTCGGAAATTGTATATGCGCAGAAGAATTAGCAACGCTTACCCACGTTGCCTTCACATTTTGTGTAGGTCGTCCCGTTGTAGCATCAATGAGATGATGAACCTCTTGAGCAGTATTCATAACTGTCCAATGTCTGCGAGAGGGTGCCGAAGCGCATAAAGAGCTATGCGCTGGAAGATCAATTACTCCAACCGCTTGATTGAGATTCCAAGGATTTTCCATAGCTACATGAAGATGTTCCGTTGTGTAGAGATCTCCGCCGGCATTTATCGTAAATTTTTGCAGATTGGACGCAGAAAGCTCCTGAGCAAGTAAGTCAATTAGGAAGCCTTTGCCAGCCGCGCCAAAATCAAGATGTACAGGTTGCAAAAAATAGAGACGATTTGCGCAATCCTGCAAACGAAAAACGTTTGTTCCCCACTGTGTTCTTCCCCACTGTGCCTTTCCCCACTGTGCTCTCAATGAGGGCGCTCTTAATGAGGGTGCATGTTCGAAAGGCGCTGGCGCTAAACGTGTGCGCTCCGCATCCACATGAGCATTATCGGTATTGCTGAAACTGGCGCAGTCCGCCCAGTCGATTCCATATCCTAAACGAATAAGGTCATCAGCGACTGCTGGTGTGAAGCGCCCATTGGTTATCGAGAATAAAGCATCATAAATATCGAAAAGATGGGAAGCGTATGGAGGGAAATCAACAAAAAAGGCATGAGAAGTGTGAGCCAAATGCTTCTCATGTCGTGCAGTATCGTATTCGCCACATTCCTCGTTTTCACTGAATCCATCGAAATCGCCACGAGCAATGCGTGATATGAGACTGTCAGCGCGAAAACGTGAGAAAGATGTATCAAAATCGTCGATAATATGTTTTAATCGAGTACGCAGCTCGGTTGCTCTAGAGGGATTGGCTTCATCAGATTCGCTCGAGCTTGAAATTATTATCCCTGTCCCGAGGGCTTTCGGAAATTCGAACAGAAGCGTCATGATTCAAGAGTACATGGGCAAGGCAACTTATGTGCGGTTTATGCCTCCGAGTGGGGTTTGGGCGAATATACAAAAAGAGCTTGTGTTTATAGTGTTACACGTGAAACATCGTCGTTTAAATGGCATGCATTAATACACAATAATAAGAATTTCTCAAGATATTTATGCAAAACTCTTTACTTTTAGGGAAATTCCTTTAATCTTGAGTCTTGAGGGTAGTAATCAGAAAGAATAGATTGAGGTAAATCGTGATCTCATACTGTGCGTCTTCACGACATGTCATGCGTTCATGGGTATCAAAACTTGTTATGAGCTTTATGCTTTTAGCGGTAGTAGTAATTGCCCTATTCTCTCAATTTGCTCCTCTGAGTATCGCTGATACGAATGGCTCAGATAATGCAGCCACTTCTTCCTCTTCTATTGCGCAATCGGCAGATGTTGACTCTTGGTCAGTTGTGGCATCGAATATCGTGGAAGATTTGCAAAATGGTGTCAATGCTTTGAATAATTCTGATACCACGTCTGCATCATCATATTTCCAGCGCGCGTACAATGTCGAGTATGTTGCCTCAAATATGATCGTCGTAGCTGGACAATATGCACAGACCTCTGCACAAGCAGGCGAGCAAGTGCGTACGGTTCAAGCAGAACTTCAAGCATTTACTACGGATGTATTTGTAAGTTCCAAGGTCTCTACTATTCCAAGTCGTGTTGAATCAATAGAACCAGCGTTAAACGATGTAGCAACACAACTCGATAACTCATCGAGTATCCAAAATCCTCGTGACTTTGCTCAGGCTCGAGCTGAGAAAACCGCTCAGGAACGTAAAAAACTTGATGCTGCGAAAGTTCGTAAGAACGAAGGACGTGGAAATCGCACATGGTCTGATGTGGCGCTCGAAATGTCAGGAATCCTTGACCGTGCTCAAACCGCAGCAACAACTGGTAATAATGATCGCGAAGGATCGGACTTAGTAAATAACGCTTATTATCAGTATTACGAAAAGCTCGGTTTTGAAAAGACTGTGATGAGTGCAATTTCTGGTGCTCGAGTATCGGAAGTTGAGAACCAATTTAAAGAGACTCGTAAATCCATGATTGGCGGCAAGTCTGATGCCGTCGTTGAGCAAAATGTTGCAGTCTTGAAGAAAATGCTTGTCGACGATGCAAAAAAGTTGGATGATGGCGCTGCTGCAAAAATCAATCCATTCGTATCATTTGTAACATCGTCATTTGGTCAAGCATTTGTTATTCTTCTCCGTGAGGGCTTAGAAGCAATTCTCGTTATCGCAGCAATTATCGCTTATCTTGTCAAAGCAGGACAGCGTAAATCAATTAAGTTTATTTATGTAGGCTCTGCGCTTGGCATCGTTGCATCAGCAATCATGGCTGCACTGCTTATCTTGGTATTCCAGGCCGCTGGATCGCATCAAGAGGTATTTGAAGGCGTGACAGCTCTTATCGCTATGGTTATGTTGCTCTATACGAGCAACTGGATGCTCAGCAAATCTTCGAATGAATCGTGGAGTGCATTTGTCGATGAGAAAACTCGAAAGAGCATTTCCAATGGAAGCGTTTTCTCTCTGGCTTTGTTGGCCTTCCTTGCAGTCTTTAGAGAAGGTGCTGAAACGGTTATCTTCTACCAAGCGTTGATGGCTATGAACTCCGATGGGGATTATTCTCCAATCGCGTGGGGCGCAGTAGCTGCAGCGGTTGCTCTTGTCGCTATCTTCCTGCTCTTTAGATTCACCTCTGTTAAGATTCCATATAAGCAATTCTTCGCTGTTATGTCAGTTATCTTGTCGATTATGGTCGTTATCTTCGCAGGTTCTGGCTTGCATGAGCTGATCGAAGCGGATGTCTTTGATGGAATTTATCTATCAGGATGGCCGACTAATGACTTCTTAGGAATATATCCATACGTCCAAACCATCGTGTTCCAAATTATTATGGCGATTATCGTTGTTGCCCTGTATGTGGTATCAGCAGTTCGTCGTAAGCAACTTAGTGCGCGCAATACGGTGAACGATAAAGCTACCACGGCTGCTCGTGACGGCGTAGAGGACACTTTTACCAACGAAATAACAGATGAAACTCACACGTCAGCTTCAACTGAAGTCTGAAATGGAGTCAAAATCAAGAATTTTTATAAAAAATAATTCACAAACAGTAAAGGACAATTATGAAGAAAACAACTCTTGCAGCTGCTCTCGCAGTAGTCCTCGCAGGTTCTTTGACTCTTGCTGCGTGCGGAAATAACTCTTCCAGCTCAGCTACGAAGGATAGCTCGACTTCACAGACTGACAAGAAGTCTGATAATAAGTCAGAATCCACGAGCGACGGCAACGGCTTTGAAGAGTTCCCTATTGGCGATGATCAGGAAGTAGGTCCTCTCAACGTAGGAATGGTACACTTCCAGCCAGTTGATATGGAGCCACAGGGCATGGGTCTTTCGGCTGCAGAGTCAAGCTTCCACCTTGAAGCTGATATTCACGCATTGAAAGATAACAACCTTGGTTATTCAAAGGGTGAATTCGTTCCTGATTTGACTGTAACTTACGAAATCATCAATAAGTCCACTGGAGAAACTGCTGCCTCCGGTACATTCATGCAGATGAATGCAGACGATGGTCCTCACTACGGTGGAAATGTAAAGCTTGACCAGGCTGGTTCTTATACAGTTAAGCTCACCATTGCTTCTCCAGCTGAACGTGGTTGGGCGCTTCACGTCGATAAGGAAACTGGCGTTAAGGGTAAGTTCTGGACCACCCCACTCGAAGCAAACTTTGACTGGGACTACACTCCAATGCAGTGGTAATTTTTTATGCTTGAACAATTTGTCAATTCGTTACTAGGCTCACTAGCACCGATACTGCTCACTATGGTTATCGGTGCTGTGTGCAAACCTATGGACGCGCAATATCGTCGAGGGAGTCGTTTTGCTCGCCTTGGCGGTATCGTCGTAGGAATTATCGCTGCGATAATTTTTGCTACTTTACGCGGTACGGGAACTATTACTCAGCGCACAATCGTTAATTTTCCGACATTGATAGCATGCGTTATTGCCGACGCGCTCGCAATTATCGCGTTGATTGTATGCGTAATTCGAAAGGCTTCTACCCAGAATTCTTCACGAAGTCAAATTCTTCAGGTAGATGTTATTAATATCGTTTTCGCATTCGCGCTTGCATTAACATATTTCCGTGCGTTCCCAGATGTTATCTTACGTGTTACGAATTTCGTTGAAACGGGCGAATCATTCTTCACATCAGATATGCTTCTACGAGCCCTTGGCTTTGTGTTAGGAATTACTGCAAGCATTGTCGTTGCTGCTATATTCTCATCGATGAAGAGCAGTATCTCTTCACGAATTTTCGCTGTGACAGGTATTATCCTTGTCGTACTTATAGCAGCTCAGCATAGTATCGATTTATTGCAAATTTTGTTCAGCACGCGTGCAATTAGATTGAATCGAACTCTTTTCACGGTTCTCGCATGGGGACTCAACAATGGGTTATCTATCGTCATATCCCAAGCAGTAATTTTCGTTATCCCTATCATTGCAACTATCGTTGTGGGCTGGAATACGCGTATTGAAGGTGAAACAATTGCTGTAGTGAGATCTCAACGCAAGATTAAACGACATGCATTTGCAGCCGTCGCATTTAGTCTTCTGGCAGTTTTCGCGGTAGGAGCAAGCCTCACTTATGGCGATGCTGCTATGCATGTAGAGATTAAGCTTAGCGATCCGGAAAAATATTCGTTAAAGGATTCTGTCGCACAAATTAAAGTTTCCCAGGTTGATGATGGTCATTTGCATCGCTTCGAATACACGGCTACGGACGGCACAGTGATGCGATTCCTCGCAATTAAGAAGGGCGGCGGCACTGTCGTAGTCGTACTCGATGCGTGCGAAAACTGTGGTGACGCTGGCTATTATGAAAAAGACGGCAAAGTCATCTGCAAGAAATGCGATGTAGCGATGAATATCGCAACCATCGGTTTCAAGGGCGGCTGTAATCCTATACCTATTGAATTCGATAACGACGGTACTACTATCACAGTGCAAACGTCAGTTCTTGATGCAAATGCACATTATTTCAGACGATCGGCAGGCGTGTAAATGTTCTTTATTCGCATGATTAGGCGGTCTCTAACACATGAGTTCCGTAAGCGTTTGCTTATGGGGCTCACGGTGCTCCTTGCTGCTACTGTGTCAACAGCGATGCTAGGCGTTGTTTTCGATGTAGGTGATAAATTAACCGATGAGTTATCAGCATACGGTGCAAATATTACCGTGCGTCCAAAGTCTGATGCAGTGATTTCAGATTTATATTCATCAAGCTCGACATCCACTCCGAGCTCATCGCGTACAGATCCAACTCAGTTTATTAAAGAGTCGGATCTGCAAAAAATGAAAACAATCTTCTGGGCATATAACATCCTCAATTTTGCGCCACAATTGAACGAGCATCTTGAGGTCGCTACAGCGAGCGACAAAAAGGTTGATAACGTTCCAGTAGTTGGTACGTGGTTCAACAAGACGCTGAAGATAAGCACAGGAGAAGAAACCATCGTGGGACTTCAAACGATGCGTTCATGGTGGAAAATTGATGGTAAGTGGGCAAAAGATGATGGTAACGAAGCTATGGTCGGGTCTACTTTCGCTTCGGAACATAATGTCTCAGTAGGCGATACGCTAACGCTTAGTCGGGACGGCAGAAATCATATCGTTACTGTCTCGGCAATTTTTACTTCCAGCGACGATGATGATAAAGCTATTTTCACATCGACACAGACTGTACAAGACGTCACACAACTTCCGGATTCTGTAAATTATGTAGAGGTTCGTGCTTTGACAACTCCTGAGAATGACTTGGCTCGCAAAGTTGAGAAATCCCCAGAAGCGGTGTCCCAAACCGAATGGGAGACATGGTACTGTACAGCCTACGTGAGCTCAATTGCTTATCAGATTGAGGAAGTAATCCCGGGCGCTGTAGCTAAGCAAGTTCGACAGGTTGCGGCTTTGCAGGGGAACGTACTGCGTAAGACTCAGGCTGTAATGATTGTGATGACTGTGCTTACATTGATAGCGGCAGCTATTGCAGTTGCTAATCTCATGGCTGCAGCTACGGCAGAACGTTCTAGTGAAATAGCTTTGCGCAAGGCTATCGGTGCAAAGAATAGTGAGGTTATGCGCTTCGTATTAGCTGAAACAGCTTCTATTTGTGCAGTCGGAGCTATCATCGGTGCTGCTCTTGGTACGGCGGTTGCACAAGGAATCGGGCAGATTGTATTTAATGCAGGAATCGTCATGCGACCAATGGTCTTCGTTCTTGTCGCAGTGTTACTTGCTCTTACAGTTCTTGTTGCATCTATCTCAGCTTTGCGTGCAATTTTGAATTTGAAACCAGCAGAGGTACTTCATGGCAGATAAACAGGAAACTACTCAATACGTACCAGATGATTCACTATCTTCGGTGAGCGCTGCAGGCGGAAACGGCTATAGCGAGAATACTCATAGTACAAATACTGATGGCGTAAACACTAATAGCGAGAAGCGAGTGTTTACGCTTGAGGATATTAAAAAGCAAGAGCGTGCTAATCGAGCAATGTTCTGGACAATGATTCGTGGTGCAGTAATTCGTAGGCGTTCTCGTGCAGCCATGGCAATTATTGCATCGCTGGTAGGTGCAGCAACATTATTCGTTTTGATTATGGTATGCCTAGTCGTTCCAGCACAAATGACTGAAGAAATGCGCGCTTATGGTGCAAATCTTGTGGTTACTAGTAATCAAACAGGTGTAACGGAAAATGGTATCCAAAAGGATATGGTTGAGCATACGACTGAAATGATGACTGCGACTGGTTTTAGTCAAACTCATGCTACCTATCGTTATGAAACAGTTCGCGTGAATTCTGCTTCATATCAGATGGCTGGAATTGATTCTTCAGAAGTTAAATCCATGAATCAATTCTGGGACGTTACGGGTCAATGGCCTACAAAGACGAACCAAGTACTTATTGGCACAGATGTTGCTGAGCGGTTAAGCGTAAAAATTGGTCAGAGTATAACTGTCGGTTATGTTGACGATAACTCTACAGGGACAATTCTCGACACAGATGGTACCCGTATGCAAATCGTTGGAACCGTCAGCACGGGCGGAAATGAAGATTCGATGCTGTACGTGACCACCGATACGCTGAATAAACTTACAGGCAAAGAACGTGGCGTGGATGCTATTGAGTATTCGTCGCAGGCAACCGGTGATGACTTAACAAAACTGGTTAACAATATCAACGATATGCGTTCCATGAACGTGACCGCTCAAGCAGTCAGCAAGATTTCTACCGCTAACGCCAGCATTATCACAATGCTTACCACACTCTTCTGGATTATTTCAATCGTTATCGTTGCTTTGACGCTTGTAGGAGTATCAACCACAATGACATCCATTGTCTCTCAGCGCCGTAATGAAATTGGTCTTCGCAAAGCCCTGGGTGCGTCTAATAGATCAATTGCGGTTGAATTCTATGTGGAATCGGCTCTTTATGGTGTCGTTGGAGGTATCCTAGGTGTTCTTGCAGGCGTAGGGGTATCGGAAATACTGATTACCACAGTCTTCGATAGGGCAGTAGAACTAAACGTTTGGATTATGCTTGTATGCGTCGCAGCTGCCTCGCTTATCGCGGTAGTGGCTTCCATTATCCCAGTACATAAAGCATCGCAGATTAATCCTGCTGTGGTACTGAGAGAGGAGTAGGAACGTGATGTCCTTCGAGAACTCAGTAAATTTTAGTGATAACAGGCGTTGCGAGAAATCAAGTTGCTAGTTTATACAGCTTATACAGCGACTGGGGATGTTGAGCGATGGATATGAGTGATGGGTGCTGAGCGATGGTTGAGTGCTGACTGATGGCTGAGTGATAACTGCGAGGACATATATTGCAGCAACACTTTCAACGACAGCAATAGCAATACATGAACGAATGATTTTAATAATGAAAGTAAGGTGAGCTGAGATGGCAACGAACGAAATTCTTTTGCATCTCGATCATGTATCGAAAATTTATGGAGATTTGCACGCACTAGACGATGTGAGTTTGAGCGTGCCACGTGGTCAGTGGCTTTCTATTGTGGGATCATCAGGTTCGGGTAAGACCACTTTGATGAACATCATCGGGTGCTTGGATTCGCCAAGTCAAGGTGAGGTAGCACTTCAAGGTAGAAACGTAGAGCATTTGCGTGAACGTGAACTCGCTGATGTGCGTAAAAATGTGGTAGGTCTGGTGTTCCAGAAGTTTTATCTCGTGCAGCACTTGACGGCTGTAGAGAATGTAATGGCCGCACAGTATTACCATTCGGTCGTTGATGAGAAACAGGCGATGGAAGCGCTGCGTCAGGTAGGTCTTGAAGATAGAGCACATCACTTGCCAAGTCAGCTCTCTGGTGGAGAGCAGCAGCGCGTATGCATTGCTCGCGCACTTATTAACTGCCCAGAAATCATATTGGCTGATGAGCCGACCGGCAACCTTGATGAAGCGAATGAGCAAATAGTGCTTGATTTGTTCAAGAATTTGCATGAGCAAGGAACGACCATCATCGTGGTGACTCACGATTCGACTGTGGCAGGACAGGCTCAGCGCGAGATCATGCTCAACCATGGCAAGCTCGTGGGGGAAAAGTGGAATGACCAGGAAGCGCGAGAACGTTTTGAAGAGTTAGTTCAATCGGATGATAGTATTGCTCCAGTTCATGAAGCTGAATTTGCAGACCCTACAAAATCTGCAAAAGATACAATTGACTCGAGTAACTTTGAGCAAGCGTAAGACGGGTAATCTTAAATTTCCTACGTATCCGAGAGATAAAATATACGCAGCATCAATAAATAAATGAATTATAGGTAAGAGGTATTCTTAAAACATGGCACAGGAATTTACTGCAAAAGAAGTCACGCAGAAAACAGTAGTAGTTGCAGCTCTTGGTGTACTCGCCACGTCTGTCGCGCTCGCTGGTTGTGGTTCTAATGCTCCAGCAGCAGGAGATAATGCTGATACACAAAGCCAGTCTACGAATACCAAAACCGATTCTGATCAGCAAGATAATTTGCGTAACGAGATGAGTTTTCCTCAAGCACAAACCGATACGGGTAATTATGCTGATGGAACATATACTACTGAAGGCTCGTACGGGGAACATGGGGCAAGTAAGTTGTCTCTGTCAGTTGATGTACAGCAAGGAAAGATTGCTGCAATTTCTGTAAAACCAACGACATCAAATGCTATCTCCAAGAAATATGCCGGTGCCTTTGTCAAGAGTATTGATGGTCAGGTCGTAGGTAAAGATTTGAAAGATCTGAAGGTTGACATCGTTGCTGGAGCAAGCTGGACGACCGAAGCTTTCAATACTGCGTTGACCAATGTGCGAGGTGAAGCTTCTCAGGCCGTTGCGAGTGAAAGTGCGCAATAAAAAGTAGGAGCACTGTAAAGTGGGGCATAGTGTCAGCTTGGAGACGTCGAACGCGAAAATTCTTACTCTACTTGCCTGAACATGTTAGATCCAATGCTCTGACTTAATAATTCCCTGTGCATACTCGTTATGAGACGTTAAAAATGTGATTATTTTTTGTGAGTGCTGGTTATTACCTTCAATACAATCAACCATATGCGCCAGAGTGAATAGCGATGCAGCATATGAAAGAACCCCCAGGGTTGAGCATTGTTAAGAGGCTTAGGGGGCTACTGTTATTTATACGTTAACTTGGAATCTGGACAGTATTATGCCTGAGATAAGCCATCTGGCGGTGTGAGACACCTTAATGATTATCTCAGGCTAGCACCACTAAAATAGTAATCTCACCGATTAACTGTATTATAGGTGGCTACTTCTTCTTTACCCGTTGAGTAATCTCATACGCGGCTACAAGCACAACTACCCACAAAGGTCCAAGCCATGTAGCGATTCGATAGCTTGGCGATAGCCACATGAGGGCATAGATGAGAAGCATTGCCGCCAAAATTATCCATGGAGTAATCTTGGCGAACGGTAACTTAAAAGTTAACTCCTTTTCGCCTTCAGCTCCGATATTTTTACGGAATTTCATTTGAGTAATAGCGATCATCGACCAATTGAAGATTCCTGAGAAGGTAGCAATAGACATCAAATAATTGAATGCGAATTCTGGCCAGAGGAAGACAACGACGACAGCAATCACCGTAATGGCTGCTGATGTGAGCACACCCCAAGCAGGAACACCACGTTTATTTGTTTTGCTCAAATATCGTGGAGCATTACCTTGAATTGACAAGGAATACAGCATTCGTGAATTTGAATACAGTGCTGAATTATAGACGCTAATCACTGCTGTTAGGCAAACGAAGTTAAGAAGACCTGCAGCAAAATGAATGCCTACAGAATCGAATATCTGAACGAATGGGCTAACGACTACGCCTTGAGCATTTGGCACACCAATCTTATCCCATGGGACAACGCACATGATTACAGCCAGAGCAGCAACGTAGAAGATTAAGATACGCCATACTACTTCATTCGTTGCCTTTGGAATCGACGTCTTCGGGTCTTCAGCTTCTCCAGCGGTGATACCGATGAGTTCAGTACCGCCAAAGCTAAACATAACTACGACAAGAGCCATGAGGATCCCAGAGTATGTAACGCCTCCGGTGACTCCTGCAGAAGCCGTTGCATCCGATTGAGCGGTTGATGAGAAGAAACCGTGAGGTGCGAAATTAGCGAGATTATGAATTCCAGGGACGATGCCATCAGCTCCAGGAATTGCCATAACGATAACAACTAGACCAAGCACGATCATAGCTATCACTGCCACAATCTTGATAATTGCGAACCAGAATTCAAACTCACCAAATGCTTTAACACCTAGCATATTCGCTGCAGTAATAAGAACCATAAATACAATAGCGCTCAACCAAGCAGGAATCGTTGGGAACCAATACTGTACAAACTGGCCTACCACGGCTAGCTCAACCATGGATACCAATACGTAATTTGCCCAGTAATTCCATCCGCTTACAAAGCCAGCACGCTTGCTCCAATAATGGCTTGCATAATAGCTAAATGCGCCAGCCTTAGGATCATATGTACTCATCTCACCAAGTGCGCGGACAATCAAAAAGATAATCGCGCCGCCCAAAAGATACGTCAATAAAATAGACGGACCCGCGAGCTTAATAGATTCAGCAGAACCATAGAAAAGTCCAGTACCAATTGCTCCACCAAGAGCAATCAGCTGAATATGTCGGTTTTGCAGACCTTTGGTGAGTTTCTCTTGTGGAGCTTGGGTATCCGCGGCAGACTGCGCTGCGGCAGATACTTCTGCTGGCTCTGTAGAGTTCTCAGTCATAGAGGTCTCACTTATCTCTCATATCGTGATTCGTTAATGTGTTTGATTAGTATACATGTATTGTGCGCGGTAACTGCCGTATTTCGCGGTACTCGTGGTATTCGCGATTTCGTATGGATACGGAGCGATACAGAAACTCTGCTCAGATACATGTGTATTCATATATTACGCTGGGTGTGTTATCGCAGTGTGCGTGGCGCTCATCTTGGTTATAACTAATAGTTTGAGCGTTCACAAATGTAGAGTTATATATAGCTGCATAAAAATGGCTCGGTTTGGTCGTAAATGCCAAATCGAGCCATAATCATGCCGTGTTGCAGCTTTGTGAGAGGTGCTGTGACTCAGTACAGCGAGTTCAACACTGTGAGTAGCGCTACTGTTTTCTATACGTTTGCCCGCCGATATTCAGTGTCGTCTGGCCGTTCTTTCCAGAAACGCTGACGTCCGCATTTGAGCATGAACCATTTTGTAAGCATTCCATCGACCAATTAATTTCATTTGGATTTTCCGCATTATCGACAGTTGCACATGAGCCGGTAGACCCATCAGGGAAGGTACATGTTGATGGGTTACCTACCGAATCATCGCTATAGCGCACCGAGCAATCACCGCGCAATGTTACACGAGTAGAGCCGTTAGAATATGTGCCAGCAAATGGTGCGCAAACCCCCGCGATATTCGCGTCCTTTTCCTTTTGAGCATCATCATAAGCCTTCATGGAATTTTGCACAGCAGTCATCGTGTTATTGAGCGTGTCAATTGCCGAGGAATATTGGCTTGATGTGACATTTTTAATATTTTGCGCAATAAGCTGATCAGCGGCATCAATTGCCTTCTTTAAATTAGTACGAGTTGTCTCGTCGGTAACTTTACCATTTGATTGATCGTACAAAGTTTGAGCTTCCTGACGCTTCGACGTTAAATCATTTTTCGCGTTCGACTGGGTCTTTGTAGCCTTTGAATTTTCCACAGCGGTTTTTGCCTTATTAATTGCTGTAGTGTATTCCGTCTGATTATTAACAATCGTATCTGCTTGCTGAGCAATATTTCGTAGCTGAATATCGGATAATGATGCGGTGCATGCGTCTAAATCTTTTTCACTATTAATCGATGCATTTGCCTGATTAATAGCATTCTTTATACGTGTCAGTGTGGATGTATCTTCAACATCGACTGATTGAGTAGACGCCACGCTATTTGTATCATTGACCAATTTTTGCAAATTCGCAGATGACGTCTGAGCAGATTCGCGACTTGAAGTGCATGTTGCGAGAAGTTGCTCATGAGTTTGAGCGTTTGCCATATTTCTGAAGAAAATAGTGAGGCCCACGACGAGTGCAATAACGAGGACGCCTGCGATTCCCCAGATGAGCATGCGTCGGGTGTTACGTGCGGAGGCTTCCTCATCTGAAACCTTGTGCGCATGAGTTCCGTGGCCAGCTCGCGATGCTGATGGAGCAATTGGTTGATCACCTAAATAATCATGTGATTGCGTATCAGCGCTATTATCCGAATCATCCGTTTCTGTGAAATCATCAAGACCTTCAAATCCAGAAACTAATGTTTCCTCACCATCTTCTGAATGTGTGACAGCAGTGTCTGGCAAAACAACCGATGTTTCATCGCTGGTATCGATTGTGCGTGTAGATTCAGCTGATTGGGCTTCTACCTGTGCATTCGCATCTTGCGTATTAGTTTGAGGATTTAATACTGGTTTCCCAGAAATTATGATGGTTTGAGCTGAATCGTCGTTTGTCGCAGATGCGTTATCAGTGTTACTGTGTGAATCCTCGTGTGAAGGAAGCATATCTGCATCGTCTGCAAGTGGGTCGAAAGAAGATGTCGCCTCTGGATCTTGAGAATCGCGATTATCGTTGTACTCTCTGCGCGCTTGTAACGCGCGAGCGGCCTCTTCCTGTTCACGAGCATTAATAGCACGCAAAGCAGTAGACGTACTTTCTGATAATTGAGTTAAAGATTGAGTATTGGCGATGGTTTGCTCATCGGTGAGCTCGAAATCAAATCCATTGAGATTAGGAATATCCCAGCGCTTTTCATTAAGCACGTCCTCACTATCTTCATGGCTTGCAGAATGCGAGTTTGGGTTAAAATTCCCTAAGGATGGAATTGAGTTGTCGTCAGTCATAAGTCTAACTTCCCTGTCCTCTAGTATCGCTGTATTTATGCGCGGATACTCTCATTATGTATTCTGTCAGATAGTTTAGCGTATCGTACGTATGCCATGTCTACCAAATCGCATGTAACACAGGATTTACAACAATCGACTAATATATGTACGAGCAATTGCATGAAACGCATAAAGGATATAATAAATACAGACAAAGTAATCGTGGTGAGAGCTTAAAACAAGCGATGTTTCGCCTGAATTCCATGAATAGGTCTATATTTATTAAACATATGTGTGAAAAGAGCTCATGCCAAAGGGAGGTGTGATGGTTAAGTACTTGGCGAAGCGAGTAGCAAACTACTGCGTTATGCTGTTTGTTGCTATCTCCTTAACGTATTTTCTTGCCAGTGCGTTTATGGACCCACGATCGAACTATATGACTCGCAACCCGCGACCACCTATGGCATCGATTAATCGAGCCCTTGACAATGCAAATATTAATGATCAGACACCTATACTTATTCGGTACTGGCGTTGGCTGACAGGTATCGTAACTCGCTGGGATTGGGGCAAGGCTCCAGATCAGTCTTCTGTTTCAGATGCAATCGTTTCGCGAATGGGAGCATCGTTACAGCTGGTTACTTTGGCAACGATTCTCAGTATCGTTATCGGTGTATCAATTGGTGTATACACAGCAATTCGTCAGTACAAGTGGCAAGACCGTGTGCTTAATTCGATAGCGACATTCCTGTACGTTATTCCTGCTGCAGTATTGGCAGTGGGTGTCGTATTCTTCGCGATTGAAATCAACACTGTAGCTGGAGAGAGATTATTCTTCGTAACGGGATTACACGCGTACCAAGGCGATAATTTCGGAGAATGGTTCGTAGACTTCTTGCAGCATCTCATCCTGCCTACGATTTCTATGACTTTGGGTGGAACAGTTGGATATCATCTGACTCAGCGTACGTATTTGCTTGATGAAATGAATGCGGATTATGTACGTACAGCACGTGCTAAGGGCTTGACTTTGAATAAAGCAATTCGCCGTCATGCGCTTCGTAATTCGCTTATCCCGACGGCACAGTCAGTTGCGTTCTCTATAGCTGGTGTCTTCACAGGCGCAACGATTACTGAATCCGTCTTCGCAATTAATGGCTTGGGTCGTTACTTTGTGACAACCATAAGTCAAAATGACATTAACGGAACTGTAGCAATTGCTGCTTTCTCCGGTGTATGTACTTTGGTCGGCGCGCTTCTTGCTGATATCTTTGCAGCGTGGCTCGATCCTCGTATCCGTTTGAACTAAGCTCGGAAGAAGTATTACGATGGCAGAAACTTTGAATGAAAACGAGCTTGAACTCGCTACAGATAAGACTCTTTCCGACGATGAAAATCGTGCGCAGCGCCTAGGAAATGTAGATGACATGAGCGTCGATGACACGAGCAAGAGTGCGGGGTCGACAGAAATTCACCGTACTGGACGTATGACGTTGTATATTCGACGCTTTATGCGTCGACCTTCAGCGGTTGTCGGCTTGGTCATTTTAGGATTGCTCATTTTGTGGGCAATGTTCGGAAGATTCTTGACTCCATACGATTACTCTAATCTCGACTTTGCAGCATTGGGCGTACCACCTAATGCAGAACATTATTTCGGTACAACTGATGGCGGTGGCGATGTTTACGCCATGGTAGTTCATGGTCTGGGTCGTTCTTTGACAATCGCTTTTATTAGCTCGATTCTGAGTACTATTATCGCCGCAATCTATGGTGTGGGAATTGCTTACTTTGAAGGATTCGTTGAGAAGGCAGGTATGTGGCTTCTTGACATGCTTTTGGTTGTTCCTTCTACATTGCTTATTGCAATTTTGGTGCGTTCTGCAGGCGGTACGTCTGGATGGGCGTGGCTTGTCTTCGGCTTGACCATTTTTGGATGGGTTGGTTTGGCCCGTGTATTGCGCACAGTAACGATGAGTATTCGCGAACGTGACTACGTTCGTGCTGCTAAGTTCATGGGCGTAAAGCCTTTAACTGTTATCGTGCGTCACCTTATTCCGAACTTAGGATCTGTATTGGTAATTAATACCGTTCTTGGTGTGGTATCCACTGTGTCTTCTGAGACTACGTTGTCCTTCCTCGGACTTGGTATTAAGGCACCAGATGTTTCCTTGGGTACTATTTTGAACGAAGGCCAAAGCGTTATCGTGACACAGCCTTGGGTTCTCGCAATCCCAGCTCTTGTCTTAATTATTCTTGCATTCTCTGTACAGCTCATCGGCGATGGCTTGCGTGATGCAATTGATCCATATTCACGTTCCGGCGGTAAGGCCGCTTAACTAGAGCGAATCTGATAAAGGAAATATAAACATGGACGGCTTTAGAAAAACAGTTGATACCAATGAAACCGTGCTCAAGGTTCGCGATTTAACCGTAAACTTTGCATCGGAAGCTGGAACTGTACACGCAGTACGAGGCATTAACTTCGATCTCAAGAAGGGTAAAATTCTTGGCATTGTAGGCGAGTCTGGTTCGGGTAAATCAGTAACCTCAATGGCAATTATGGGGCTTCTTGATAAGAATGCTGCGGTCGAAGGTACTATCGAATTTGATGGCGAGAATCTGCTCGAGAAGAGCGATGCGCAGATGAGTAAGTTACGTGGTAAGCGCATTGCGATGATTTTCCAAGATCCATTATCGGCGTTAACTCCTGTGTACACCATTGGTGATCAGATTCGCGAGGCTTTGGTTACTCATAACCCAGATATGACGAATGAGCAAGTCCACAAGCGTTCGATCGAATTGCTTGAAATGGTTGGCATCCCTAATGCTGAGCAGCGTTTGCAGTCATTCCCTCATCACTTCTCAGGTGGTATGCGTCAGCGAGTGGTCATTGCTATGGCAATTGCTAATGATCCAGACGTCATCATTGCTGATGAGCCTACAACAGCACTTGATGTAACAATTCAGGCGCAAATTTTGGATGTATTGCGTAAAGCTCAGAAAGAAACTGGTGCTGCACTTATCTTTATTACCCACGATTTGGGTGTAGTAGCTTCCATCGCTGATGACATCATCGTTATGTATGCTGGACGTCCTGTAGAGCAGGCACATGTTGATGATATCTTCTATCGTCCAGTGATGCCATATACTATGGGTCTTCTTGGCGCAGTGCCTCGACCAGATCAGGCAAAGTCATCACGCTTGGTACCGATTCCAGGTTCTCCAACAAATTTGGTGAATCTACCAAAGGGATGTTCGTTTGCTGAAAGATGCCCGATTGCTACTGATATTTGTCGTGAAACTGAACCAGACTTGCTTGATCTGGCAGGTCGTACGGATCAGCGAGTAGCATGCCATAGAAGCGATGAAATCATTGCTCAGAACCTGACTTTCCGTGAAGTCTATGGTGTTGAAGAGTCAGTCCCATCCATCTTTGAAGGTATTGCACGTGAAGATCGTCAAATGGTCTTGTCTGCTGAAAATATTACTAAGACCTTCACAGTAAATGGTGGTGGATTCTTCCGTCGAAATATCGGTAAGGTTTATGCAGTTAACGATGTGACGATTCACATTCGCGAAGGAGAGACCATTGCTTTGGTAGGTGAGTCCGGTTCTGGAAAGTCCACGACTTTGCTGCAGATTATGAATTTGCAAGCTCCAGAAACTGGAAAGATTGAGCTTTTTGGAGAGGATGTAGCTGGAAAACTCAGTCGCAAGGAGCGTCAACTCCTTCATGAGAAGGTACAGTACGTATTCCAAGATCCTATGAGCTCGCTTGATCCGCGTTTACCTATTTACGACATTCTTGCTGAACCGTTGAAGGTTATCGGCATGAATCGCGAGCAAATTAACAAGCGTATTGCTGAACTGATGGAACTCGTTGGTCTCAAGCCTGACCAAGTGGACCGATTCCCTAACCAGTTCTCTGGTGGACAGCGTCAGCGTATTGCTATTGCGCGTGCGCTTGCAGTGAACCCACGTTTGATTTTGCTAGATGAGCCAGTGTCTGCTCTCGACGTGTCTATTCAGGCGGGTGTTTTGAATCTGCTTGAGGACTTGCAGAACAATTTGGGCGTCGCGTACCTCTTTGTCGCTCACAATCTGTCGGTTGTACGTCATTTGGCATCACGTGTAGCAGTTATGTATTTGGGTCATATCGTCGAATCTGGTGAAATTAGCGAGGTTTTCGACAACCCAATGCACCCGTATACGAAGGCGCTTCTCAGTGCTGTTCCTGTACCGGATCCACAGTATGAGCGTGGACGCGAACGCATTATCCTTGATGGCGACTTGCCTAGCCCAACTGAAGAGATTAAGGGATGCGCATTCGTGTCAAGGTGTCCTCTGTATAAGCAATTGAGTCCAGAACAGCAAAAGAAATGTGAAACTGTTCGCCCAGTGTCCGAAAAGCGGAACACTGACCACACTGTGGCATGCCATTGGGCTACTATGGCTTAATAGAGTAATCTTTACTTTTATCCAATGATGGACGCAATAGCGAAACTGTTGCGTCCGTTGGTTATTATGGATTTATCTCAATTCATAAGGAGAGAAATGAAAATTCAGGGAATGAAGAAGCTCGCTTCTGCAACCGCTGCAGTTGCTGCTTTGGCTCTCGCTCTCGCAGGTTGCGGCGCTAATAGCGCTAATCAAGCTGTAGGTAGCGAAGAACCAGCATCAGGTTTCGAATCTGATTACCAGGGTGCTTATCCAATGCCAAGCAAGGCAAAGGCATATGACAATGAGCAGTCCCGTGACAATATCAAGGATGGCGGTACCTTCACACTCGCTACCACGTACACCCCAAACTGGAACTACATGTCTGTAGATGGTAACACCGGTTACATGGGCGAATTGTGGGGCTGGTATATGCCAAGCCTCGTATCCTTCGACCTCAAGGGCAACTTGACGTGGAACAAGGATTACATCACAAATGCTGAAGTAACCAACCAAGACCCACTGACTGTTACCTACACCATTAATGACAAGGCAAAGTGGAACGACGGTACTGATATCGACTGGACCGCTTTCGAGTCTACATGGAAGGTTATGAACGGACAGGACTCCGCATATACTCCTGCAAGCACTGAAGGTTATGATTCTGTAGCATCTGTAACTCAGGGTGCCAATGCTAAGCAAGCAGTGGTGACATATTCTAAGCCATTCTATCCATGGCAGAGCGTCTTCACTGGTTTCTATCCTCCTCAGGCTCTTGATCACGACGTTTATACCTCCGGCTGGACTGATAATCCTCACTCTGAGTGGGGTGCAGGTCCATTCAAGGTACAGTCGGCAGATAAGGATTCTGTAACCTTCGTACGCAACGAAAACTGGTGGGGCGACACAGCGAAGCTCGACAAGATTGTATACAAGTACATGGAGCCAACAGCTGAGCTCAATGCTTTTAAGAACGGTGAACTTGATCAGGTGAAGTTTGCTTCCAATAATTCTTTGCAGACAATCAAGTCCCGTAAGGATATCCAAATTCGTCTTGGCTATGGCTCTCAGACCAACGTTCTTACCTTCAACGGCCAGAGCGATGCATTGAAGGATGAAGCTGTACGTAAGGCTCTCGTACAGGCATTCGATCGCGATACCTTCATGAAGGTTCACTTCCAGGGTCTCAATTGGAAGCCAGAAACACCAGGCTCCGAAGTATTCCCTGTATACCAGGAAGGTTATGAGAACAATCTTCCAGAAGAGGGCAACAAGCTTGATGTTGATGGAGCAAAGAAGACCCTTGAAGATGCTGGCTACAAGATGGGCTCTGATGGCTACTATGCAAAGGATGGAAAGACTCTCGAAGTTCGCTACACATACTTCGGTGATGCTTCTATCAGCACCAATATGGCAAAGGCTCTTGCACAGATGTGGAAGGATGCTGGTATCAAGATCAACCTCGATAACCGCGACTCCTCCAAGTTCGCTGACACTGTAAATAGTCACGATTATGAGATTCTGCCAATGGCTTGGTCTCAAACCTCGCCATATGGTCAGAACAATATGTATCAGCTTTATGGTTCCGATTCAGAGTCTAACTACACCTTCGTTGGAAATTCTGAGATTGATGAGCTAACTCACGTACCAGGAACTATCGAAGATCAGCTTGAAGCTGTGAAGGCAGCTAATAAGGCTGAAAAGGCAGCACTTGCTCTCTTCGGCACTATTCCTCTGGATCTTCCACCAAACTTCGTAGCTGTAAAGACAGGTTTGGCAAACTGGGGTCCTGCAGGTTTCAAGACTCAGCCTCCTCAGAACGTTGGTTGGCAGAAGTAAGTTTAGTTGACGAATACACGAATACTCATAGTATGACTCGTCGCTAGACTGACGAACTGTAAACTATTAAAGATCGCGTAACTGCATTATGTAGGATACGCGATCTTTTTTATTGCTTGAGTGGGAAATGCTAGTTGATGACGAGTTGATAAAGCGGCGAGTGAGTAAGTGTATTGGTGCGGATGGCGTTAGTTGGAAGAGGACCTGTAAAGGCTGATATGAAATTCCCATTGATATGGCTAGTGGCGATTAGAATTTTCCGAATTTTTTGCAGCTTGTACTTGATATAAGCGGGCAACAGCGAGGTAGAAACGATATAAAGAGTTCAACATGCAAAAAATAATTGGGGAGTAATGTGTCCAGCAAATTTTAACGAGAATAATTGAAGATGATGTGTACGTGACACGCCTATAAATCCAGTGATTTCCGCATCTTAGACACGTTAGTTAAACGATTTAACAAACTGTGCTACACTAGTTTTTGTTAAATAGAGTTTTCAATCTTGAATTTCTGTGTTACAGTATATTGAGGAATGTGAACGTTCACATTTAACAACACACTCATAGTTTGTTAATGGAGACCCGTCAAAGGAGATATACATGAGTGACGAAACTACAGTAGTTTCTCAGGGGACTACCCCACAGGAAAGTCTAAAGTCTGTTGATCGCTGGCGCTACTACATCGCATTCTTGCTTTTTGCATTGCTATGGATGGGTGGTCTGGCTATTATTCTGCATCCCTGCTCCCTCAGCACTTGCGCGATGTTCTTGGCGATCCGAAGGCGGCTACAGCAGCATTCACTGCATTGAATTCCGTGACTGCATTCGCATCTTTAATTTCTAACCTTCTCTTCGGTAATTTCTCAGATCGTACACGCTCCCGTTTTGGTCGTCGTACGCCGTGGATTGTGGGCGGAAGCATCGTTGGTGGTGTATCGCTCTTCCTGACAGGTGCTTTCGATAATCCATGGGTTATCGGTTTCTGGTACTGCGTCTGCATGTTCGGCTTGAATGCAATGATTGCGCCAATTATCGCTGCGCTTTCCGATCGTGTCCCAGATAATATGCGCGCTTCAATGTCCGCATTCATGGCATTAGGTACTACTGTTGGTCAGTCTCTCGGTGTTATTATCGCAAAGTTCTTCATCGGAAATACCTTCCCAGGATTCCTTATTGCAGGTATTTTGATGGGTATCTCTGGTGTGGTAGCTGTTCTTGTATGGCCACGCGAAGAATCTGCAGAAAATCTTCCTAAGGTAGAAGCTGGCTTCTCTGAGCTTCTTAAATCATTCATCCCACCTATTAAGAACTCTCGCGATTTCTGGCTTGCATTCCTTGGCCGTACCTTCCTTATCTTCGGCTACTACATGATTCTTAACTATCAGCTTTATATCCTTCAGGATTATATGGGCTTCGACAAGGATCATGCAGCAACAACTATGGCATTCATGTCCACTCTTATGATGGTGGCAGGTCTTGTCGGCTCTCTTGGTTCTGGATTCATTTCCGATAAGATTGGCCGTCGCAAGCTTCCAGTAGCAGCGGCATCCATCTGCATGGCTATCGGTTACGTACTTCCATGGGTATTTAAGACCGAGTGGTCTATGTATGGATTTGCGATTCTCGCTGCATTTGGTTACGCAATTTATGGTGCAGTTGACCAAGCTCTTAATATTGACGTTCTTCCAAACCCAGAGGAAGCAGGTAAGGATTTGGGTATCCTCAACATTGCTACAACTCTCGGTCAGATGGTCGGACCAATCATCACGGGTATTCTCGTACTTCGCGTGGGATACAACATGGTATTCCCAGTGGCAATTGCTTTCTCCGTAGTAGCAGTCGTATTCTTCTATATGATTCGCTCTACTAAGTAAAAGCATTGTAATTATTGGGTACGGCCCAACTTTCGGGTCGTACCCTCATGAATAAACGTATTTGCAAAGGTGCATGCAATGACTACATGGATTTCAACAACTCAAGATGAAAAGTTCATTGAGCAAGAAGTTGAAGCGACTAATCGCACAAATTCTGAAGATTTACAATTAACAGGTGAAAAATTCCAAGCGTTACGAGGATTTGGCGGTTGCTTCAATGAACTTGGTTACCAAGCATTAACAGAGATCGCTAGTGAAGAAGATGCAGAACAGGTCTTTAAAGAGCTCTTCGATCCTTCTGAGATGAATTTTGTGTTTAATCGTGCTCCAGTGGGTGCAAACGATTTTTCGCTTAATTGGTATAGCTATGACGAAACAGATGGCGATCTTGAACTCGAGGACTTCAGCATCGAACGCGATGAAAAGACATTGATCCCGTACATTCAGCGAGCTCAGAAATATCAGCCTGATTTGAAGCTCTTCTCAAGCCCGTGGTCACCGCCAACGTGGATGAAGTTCCCAAAGGTCTATAACTTTGGGCGTTTGGTGATGGAGCCAGAAAATTTGCAGGCATACGCGAATTATTTCGTGAAGTATGTACGTGCGTACGCAGAACATGGAATTAAGGTAACGCATCTCTTCCCACAAAATGAAGTATTTGCTGATCAAAAATTCCCTAGTTGCCTGTATAGCAGCGAAGATATGAAAGTCTTTGTCCGTGATTATCTTGGACCAACTTTCGAGCGTGAAGGTTTGGATACCCAAATCTGCCTTGGAACTCTCAATGGTCCAGAGGAAATGGCGTTTACTGGTGTGGGTTATGGCATGCGCATGGATAACTACAACCGTTGGGTAGATGACATCCTCTTTGACGATGAGGCTCGTAAGTATATCAAGGGTATCGGCTACCAGTGGGCGGGGCGTGATGCTGTACAGCGTACGCATGAATCGTGGCCTGAACTTGAGATTTTCCAAACTGAATCCGAATGTGGTAATGGCGAAAATGCATGGGATTATGCGGAATACATTTTCCACTTGATTAACCATTACTTGCGAAATGGTGCAACGACTTATACGTATTGGAATATGGTTTTGACAGAAGTTGTCTCTACATGGGGATGGATGCAAAATTCGCTCTTCTCTGTCGATTCCAAGACGGGTGAAATTACGCGAAATCCTGAATACTATGTTATGAAGCATTTTGCAAAGTATGTCAAGCCAGGTGCACGAGTTTTGGGCACAAGTGGTCATTTTAACTCTATGGCAATCGCTTTTGAGAATGTAGATGGCACAGTGGTCGTTGTTGCGCAAAATGCGTTGAACAAGGATATGCCGTTTACGTTCGCGAATCCGGATAAGCCACAGCAGGGTATAGACGTAGTACTCAAGGCTCGCTCGTTCAATACCTTCATCTTGGACTAGCTCCTTAAAGATTGAAGTTTAAAGGCTGGAGTCTAAAGTCTAAAATTTAACAATGAAACGCATAAGTTCTACGATTTCGCAAAGTTTTTTGCAATTCGTTCCATGGGTGGAGAACTCATTAAACACTAAGTTCTCGTTGTGAAACTGAAACTTATGCGACACATGAGAAGAATGTCGCTCGCCTAAAACACTTGGAAAGCCTGGCATGAGAGCTCAAAGTAAACATGCAAGCTACCCCTCTCCAAGAGTTTTGGGCGATGCGATGTGACTCGAGTGCAACGATTTCTCCCTGCGTATCAATGGGATGAGTTACAAAAAATATACGGAAAATCAAGAAATTTAAAAAGTAAGGACACTGACATGGCACAGACTCAAGTAGATAAGTTCCTCTTTGGTGCAGCATATTACGATGAATATATTCTTCCTCATAACCTTGAACGTATCGACAAAGATTTTGAGATGATGCGTGAAGCAGGAATGAACGTTATCCGTATCGCTGAATTTACATGGAGCACGGAGGAGCCAGAACCAGGTGTCTTTAATTTTGCTCATGTAGATCGTGCTCTTGAAGCGGCTCAGAAGTATAACATTAAGGTAATTATCGGTACTCCTACAGCTGCTGTGCCAAGCTGGCTTGTAGAGCTCGACCCACACGTTTTAGCTGTACAGGATGGTTCAGGTCAGGCAAAGTATGGCGCTCGCCAGAATATGGATATCGTTAACGGCACATATCGTTTCTATGCTGAACGCATTATTCGAAAGCTTATTTCTCATACAGCATCGCATCCACAGGTCATTGGTTTCCAAGTGGATAACGAAACGAAATATTACGATTCATGCAGCCCTGATATGCAAAAGCTGTTCGTCCAGTCGCTGCGCAAGCGTTTCCATAATTCGACTGATGAACTCAATCGTGCATTTGGCTTAGACTATTGGTCAAACCGAGTGGATGCGTGGGATAATTTCCCAGACGTATCCGGCTCTATTAATCAATCGCTACGCGGTGCTTTCGACGAATTCCGTCGTGGTGTCGTCACTGAGTTCCTCGCATGGCAAGCATCTATCGTGCGTGAATACATGCGAGATGATCAGTTCATTACTCAAAACTTTGATTATGAGTGGCGTGGCTATTCGTATGGCGTGCAGCCTGCCGTCAATCATTTTGAGGCGGGTAAGGCTCTCGATATCTCTGGTGTGGATATTTATCACCCAACTGAGGAACATCTCACGGGCAAGGAAATCGGCTTTGGTGGCGACGTTGCTCGAAGTGTGAAGGATGGACGTAACTTCATCGTTCTTGAAACTGAAGCTCAAGGACAGCATGGCTGGCTTCCATACGCTGGTCAGCTTCGTTTGCAGGCATATTCTCATGTAGCAAATGGTGCTGATGGTGTTATGTATTGGCATTGGCATTCGATCCATAATTCGTTTGAAACATATTGGAAGGGCGTTCTTTCCCACGATTTCGAGAAGAACCCTACATATGAAGAAGCAGGGATTTTCGGCCGCGAAATGCAGTCTGATGAGATTGGCGGACGTTTGCTTCATGGTAAGAAGAACAATCGTGTTGCGATTATGGTTTCTAATGAAGCCTTGAGTGCGCTTAATTGGTTCAATATCGAATCAGGCTTCCCATTTGGCGGAAATACACAGTATAACGATGTTGTTCGTCGATTCTACGATGCGCTCTTCGAGCTGAATGTAGAAACAGATATTATTCCTGTTAATGCTGAACTTGAACGTATTGCTCGCTACGATATGGTTCTTACTCCAGCGCTTTACGTTGCTCCTCAGAACACTATTGATAACTTGCGTGAATATGTGGCACAAGGTGGTCATTTGGTCTCTACATTGCGTTCGTTCGTTACGGATGAGAATACCAAGGTATGGCAAGACCGTGCGCCTCATGATTTAACTGATGTGTTTGGCGTTACCTATAATCAGTTCACCAGACCTGATGGTGTTGTGACAGTATCAGGGTCTGTGGCTGAAACTTTCAATGCAGAAGCACTTATTGAATTATTGAAGGCTACAGATGACGATGTTGAGGTTCTCGGATCGTATGATCATTACGCATGGGATTCATACGCAGCAGTGACACGTCATTCATTTGGCAAGGGTGATGCACAATACATTGCAACTCTTCCAAGTGCTCAGGCAACTCGCGAAATTCTTCGAGAAGCAATTGAACACGCTGGAATTACTTCTGTAGGTTTGCCTTTGTCAGGACAGGTGAGTGTGCGTCAAACTGTTACTCCAGAGGGAAAGACTGCAACATATCTGTTTAATTACTCTGCTGAGTCGGTTACTTTTACTTCTCCAGTATCCGGTGAAGTTCTCGTTGCGCCAGAAATTATCGGGCAGGACGGAAAACTTGCTGGAGAAAAAGCTCCTCTTGCAAAGGGAAGCGTTATCGTACAAGGAGATGAGATTACTATCGGTCGCTGGAATGTGGCAGTAATTCTTGGGTAATTGGATAAATAGTAGAAGTATTTATTCTGATAATCGAATAAAATAAGCAGTAAGAGTGAGCGGGCGTATTTTTTTACGAACGCTCACGCATTTTCACATAATGGAGAGATCTTATGGTCGATGTACACGATTTAACACTTGAAGAAAAGGCTTCCCTAACATCAGGTGGCGATGCTTGGCATTTCCAGCCTATTGAGCGCTTGGGCGTACCGGGATACATGCTTACGGATGGTCCTCACGGTTTGCGTAAGGAAAATTCTGAGGTTGCAGCTCTCGATATGAAGAATACTGTACCAGCGACGTGCTTCCCGCCAGCTGCAGGTATGTCTAGCTCATGGAATCCACAGCTTGTACGCGAAGTTGGCGTTGCTATGGGTGAAGAGTGCATTCAGGAAGATGTAGCTGTTATCTTGGGTCCTGGCGTTAATATTAAGCGCAATCCACTGGGCGGACGATCTTTCGAATACTGGTCAGAAGACCCATATCTTGCTGGACATGAAGCAATTGGCATCGTAGAAGGTGTGCAGTCGCAAGGAATTGGTACATCACTCAAGCATTACGCAGCAAATAACCAGGAAACTGACCGCTTGCGTATCAATGCGCGAATTTCCGAACGTGCACTGCGAGAGATTTATTTGCCAGCGTTTGAGCACATCGTCAAAACAGCTCAGCCATGGACGATTATGTGCGCATACAATCAGCTTAATGGCGCTTTCGGTTCTGAAAATCACCACTTGTTGACTGAAATTTTGCGCGATGAATGGGGCTTCGAAGGTATCGTCATGAGTGACTGGGGTGCCGTTCATGACCGCGTAGCTTCACTTAATGGCGGATTGAATCTTGAAATGCCTCCAAGCTATACCGATGATGAGGTGGTCGTCGCTGTTAAAGATGGTCGCTTGGACGAAAAGCAGCTGGATAAGATGGCTCAGGGCATGCTTGATTTGGCTGAAAAAGCACGTGAAGCTATGGAACGCGAAGGCTTTGTCTTTGATAAAGAGACTCACCATGCGATTGCTCGTCGTGCTGCTCAGGAATCAATCGTAATGCTCAAGAATGAGAATGGATTACTTCCTTTTGCTGGAACGACTAAAGTGGCTGTAATCGGTGAATTCGCGCGTACTCCACGTTATCAGGGTGGCGGTTCTTCGCATATCCACCCAACAAAGATGACATCCTTGCTTGACGCGCTAGAAGAACGCGGTACAGACTTCGTCTTTGCACCTGGGTTTACTTTGGATCGTTCTGAACAAACTTCTGAACTCACTGATGCTGCGGTAGAAGCGGCGCGTAATGCTGACGTGGTCGTGTTTACTATGGGTCTTCCTGAAGAGGAAGAATCCGAAGGCTTTGATCGTACTCATTTGGATATGCCAGCAAAGCAGTTAGAGTTGCTCTCACGCGTAGCTGAGGTCAATCCAAACGTTGTAGCTGTACTGTCCAACGGTTCAGCAGTTCAAATGAATCCATGGCAAGATGATACGCGTGCAATCCTTGAGACGTGGCTACTTGGCCAAGCAGGTGGATCTGCAGTAGCAGATATTCTCTTTGGCGATGCAAATCCATCGGGCAAGCTTGCGCAATCCTTCCCGCTTGATATTAAGGACGATCCATCCATGGTCAACTGGCCTGGTGGCGACAGAATCGTTGACTATGGTGAGGGAGTTTTCGTAGGATATCGTTACTACGATACTTTCGATGTTGATGTGGCTTATCCATTTGGATTTGGTTTGAGCTATTCCACGTTTAAGGTGTCTGATGTTCGTGTAGAAGCAACTGGTGATACCTCTGCTCGCGTAACCGCACGAGTAACGAATACCTCGGATGTGGATGGAGCTGAAGTCGTTCAGGTGTATGTCAATCCTGCATCTGAGACTCCGGTAGAACGCCCTATTCACGAGCTTAAAGGATTTGTCAAGGTGTTCGTTCCTGCTGGCGAATCTGTTGATGTACGTGTTGATTTGGACGATCGTGCCTTCGCATACTGGTCAGAAAAGGACGGCGGCTGGCGCGTAGTCCCTGGCGAATATGGCGTAGAAGTTGCTACCTCATCTCGTGATATTGTTTCACGTGAAACCGTGACCTTGATTGGTGACGGCTTCTATGAAGAGCTCAACGAGTGGTCGAATTATGGCGAATTTAAGAAGGACCCATACGGCGCATTGGCAGTTGAACACATGCTTGAGAAGGGACGTACAGGTGAATTACCTGCTATCCCAGAAGACAATTTGGGTGTGCAACTCTTCTTGGAAACTATGCCAATCAACTCTATGCCAGTGCTCTTTGGCAAGGATGGAAAGCGATTGACTCAATTCCTTCTTGATGATTATGCAGCAGAGCGCGAACGTCTGGGTAAGTAAGCTTGCGTGTAAGCTTGCGTGTAAGCTTGCATGTAAGGTGCAAGAAGTTTAATAAGAAATCATAAAGACGATAAGCGGTGTCTACTGGGGGATTCCTTTGTAGATGCCGCTTTCGCGTATGTGTGCATGGGCTGAGTGTGAGTGTGAGAGTGGGGTGGAAGAACGAGCGGGTGTGCACGTGTGCGATTACGCGAGAATCCAATTATGCGAGAATGCATGAACACTTGCGCGAACGCTTACATAAGTGAGCGACTGGATGCGCAATGGTGTGAAGTGGGACGGATAGAGAAGGGTAACGAATAGGGAAGGAAAGCGGATTAATTAGCCGTGCGAATCGTGAATTCTGGATATTTTTGCAACTTCGACTGTCGGTTAAGTCGGTATATCGGGCTATGGCGATTCGTCTATAAGTTGTAATTGCCAAACGTGCAAAAAATAAAGTGGAATCATTCGTCTCGCTTGAAAATACAAGGGAAAAATCGCCGGATATGACATCGCCGAGTCGAAGAGAATGAGTCTCGGAGTATTACATTGTGGACATTTTTGCATAAAATGCGTGTCATTTATCTAGGGCTTCGGTAAACTAATCACAACATAGTTCACTACTACTTCGAAGGAGGTCTCATGGCAGTAACACAGATGCTTGTCAGCATTCGCCGCGCAGAAACTCAGGTTTCTATGAATCACGAGGCCTTTAACCATCATCATCTTCATCATCAGCATTAATTTCTTGAAATAAAATATAGATCTTATAACAATGCTGATTCGCAGTGCTAAGAAGGATAATTCGCAATATTTAGCACTTTATAAAGAGAAATAAATATAAATAGATATTTCATCATACGGATATATGTACTGGGCGATAGACAATCATTCGTACTGAGTGCGTTATCTGAAAGCGTTAATAATTATGCGGTAGAACTATTGACAATAGAGGAATCTCCGTAATTCATGAATGCGCGGATGAAATAGATGAAGAATGAGGAAAAATGGGAAACGGCTCTTCTGCAAAAAATACAATTACAACTGAAAACGATGCTGCTAATGCGAGTCCTGGCGATAGCGTGAGCGTGAACACCGGCGTGAATGCTATCGAAAACACGGGCTCTGGCGGTGTTGGTGTCGGTGTTGGCGTTAACGATGTGTCAGGCGATTCGAAAGTGCAAGCCCAAGTACAAAGCGCGCAAGCGGGAAATCCAAAGTTTGATCCGGATTTAGACTCTCGCTATGGTGGATTGAAACGACGCATGTCAGCTCGACACTTAACGATGATTTCCCTTGGCGGTGTTATTGGAACGGGTCTATTCGTCAGTTCCGGCGAAACTGTTCACACAGCAGGCCCACTCGGTGCAATCATCGCGTACGCGGTTGGCTCATTACTCGTATACTGTGTCATGCTGTGCCTAGGCGAGCTGTCGGTGGCTATGCCGTATGCGGGCAGTTTCCACATGTATGCGCGTAAATTTATCGGGCCGGGTACAGGTTTTGCTGTAGCGATTTTGTATTGGCTCAATTGGGCTGTCGCGCTCGCATCTGAATTTACTGCGGCGGGAATGCTGATGAAATTCTGGTTCCCAAATTCGCCAGAATGGGTGTGGTCTGCAATCTTTATGGTGGCTATCCTTGCTCTGAATTTGATGAGTGTGCGCATGTATGGCGAATCAGAATTCTGGTTCTCAAGCATTAAGGTTGTGGCAATCGTCGCGTTTATCGTTATCGGTGCTTTGGCTATCTCAGGAATTATTCCTATGTCTTCTGAAGTAACAGGTGCTCAAGGAGCTCCATGGTTTACAAACTTCTACGCTGACGGATGGTTCCCAACTGGCATCATCCCAATCTTCTCTACGCTCTTGACTGTTATCTTCGCATTCTCAGGAACCGAGGTCGTAGGAGTAGCTGCTGGTGAAACGAAGGACCCACACACTGCGATTCCAAAAGCTGTGCGTACAACTGTCTTCCGTTTGGTCATTTTCTTCATCGGCTCAATTGGAGTGATGGCAGCTCTTATCCCATGGCACAAGTCAGGTGTAAGCACGTCACCGTTCGTTATGGTATTCCAATCCATCGGTATCCCTTATGCTGCAGATATTATGAACTTCGTAGTCTTGACTGCGGTAGTATCTGCCGCAAACTCGGGTATGTATGTGTGCGCTCGAATGGTGTGGTCACTTGGCAAAGATGATATGCTCCCTCGTGTACTTGCTCGCACAACGAAGAAGGGCGTACCGGTCTACGCAGTGCTCGTCTCCATGGCGGGCAGTATGGTGTGCTTGCTGTCGTCAGTATTTGCTGCAGATACGGTGTACTTGGCGTTGGTGTCGATTTCAGGCCTGGCAACTCTCGTTGTCTGGGGATCAGTAGTCGTCTGCCAAATCCTCTTCAGGCGCTCACTTGCACGTGAAGGGAAGAGCGAAAAGGATCTAGCTTACACGGTGCCTTGGTATCCGTTTGTACCAATCCTCGCAATCGTTTTGACTATCGTCGTCGTGGTACTCGTTTTGTTTGATGCATCTCAACGCGAAACCTTGCTGTACATGATTCCATTCACGGCGCTGTGCTATGCATATTACTACGTGCGTAAGTGGGTGAAGGACAAGCGCGAGAAGAAGTAGTAAAACTGAGTGAATAGAATAGATACATGTGAGACTAAACTGATATTTAGTCTCACATTTTATTTTCATAGATTAATATATGAGTATTATCTAATTCATCGAGGAGATAGAACGATGGTCCATATAACAGAAGCTAATACCCTCCCCATCCTCGCCATCTGCTATGACTTCGATAAGACTTTATCTCCTGATGATATGCAGGCCCAGGGTTATATTCAAAAGACGTATGGCAATGATGCGGACAGTATTCGTAAGTTCTGGGACGAAACTGACAGACTTTCTCATGACAATGAGATGGAACAAAACCTCGCATGGATGTATCTCATGCAGAAGTATTCGCATGGAAAAGTGATACTTACAAAGAAGAATCTTCAAGATTTTGGCAAGAAGGTTCATCTTTTCGAAGGCGTAGAAACGTGGTTTAAACGCATTAATGAATTCGGGAAAGAGCATGGAGTTCAGGTCGAGCATTACATCATTTCTTCGGGATTAAAGGAAATGATTGAGGGAACACCAATAGCGAAAGAGTTTACAAAAATTTTTGCAAGTTCATTCTTGTTTGATAAGCAAGGCGTGGCAATTTGGCCAGCTCAGGCAGTAAATTACACGAATAAAACGCAGTTCCTTTTCCGCATCGAAAAAGGTGTCCTTGATGTTAACGATAAGGATGTGAATAATTATTTCCCAGCGCAAGAATATCGTGTTCCATTTAGGAATATGGTATATATCGGCGATAGCGATACGGATATCCCGTGTATGAAACTTGTCAATACGAATGGTGGCCATGCGATCGGCGTCTATGATCCACAAACGGAAGATAAAAGCAAGGTCTACCGCATGCTTGATGAGAACCGCATCAAGTACTTCGAAGCAGCTGATTATCGCGAAGGCTCCGATTTAGAACGACTTGTTAAGAATATTATCGAGCGTACACGCGCAAATGAGGAACTAGAAAAAGCCCATTACAGCAACCTTAAAGAAAAGAATGACTTTGTTCATTCTCAAGACGAACAGGCCAAGCGTGTGGAAGAGCTTATCGACAGACTTGAGGATAGTAATAGCTTCAAGGATACTCATGCTATCATTGCTCAGCTTACTGAATATGCGCGTTCTCGACAAAGCAATTCGGATTCGTGGACCACAGATCAGGTTGCTGCTCTAATCCGTGTCGCCTCTACGAATTCACAAGTCAATCTTATTCTTTCAGATCCGGACATTAGCGAGTTCTACCGTTCATTGTGCGGAAAGACTGATTCAGAAGAAGCGCATGCTATAGGAGAGCTTTTAGGATAAATTTCTATAACTCATTCATCTGCTGAGCGATAAGGCAACATCAGCATAATTGGAGTGAGCAATACGGCCGCGAGCATAAAACGTGCAAAAACAGAATTCGCCATAGCAAGTAACGACAGTAGGAACAGCACATAAGGCGCTAAATAAAGCAATGATTTGCGAGTCTTGCGTTGTCGCGCAAGTGTAAACAAAACGAACATCGGGATAATCCATGTGTATAAGGATTCGTAAAAGAATATATTAATTCCCGGAATCATACGGATAGAATTATAGAGTTTGTCCGCTAAATCATTTCTTGAGCTATTCGTTTGCTCCGCAATTTGACCGAATGTATCAGGATTAGTGTTCGTGCGAATATATGTATCAGCAATGTAATTGGATTCCATAGTATGAGGAACATCGGTAGCTTTGACATCACTCGCGCGGGTAAATGCAAACCAACTGCTGTTCACGCTCATAAACGCGTTGAGATACGAACCTGGGTATCGGAGTCCCTGGCGGATCCATAATGGAATGTAATTTTTTAATTGGCTACGATCGTTGAATCGACCCATTGCCACAGCATCGGCGCTATAAGGCGTGTACTGGTCTGCCATTTGGTCGAAAGAATAAATATTGAGTTTCGAAATTACATTCTTATCCGCATCGCTAATCTCGGCACGATGGTCTTTCGCAGCGCGAGCAGTAATTTGAAGAGGGACAACAAATATTTGCTGTGAATCAGTAGGAACAACCTGAAGTGCTGGGTATGCATAATGCGGGAAAATCCACATAGAGATAGCGCAGGTGAGTATTGCTAGTATTCCAAGGAGTAAGCGTGCTATGACTGTCGCGTATCGGGTAAAAATTGCAAAAAAGAGACAAGCAATGACGATAACCGCCCCAGTTTGCCGTGTCAAACAGCTCATGACGGATAATCCGAGGAAGGCTATCGTGAAGCCCACAGATTTAAGTGATTCCCAGTGAGTACGAAGGCCCTCGAAAAACATGATAATCCATGGGGCGAGGAAGAGCAGGTGAAGTACATCCTTAACCATAATGCACAGATACACGGGGATAACTGGTAGCAATGCAAAAAATGCAAGACCAAGAAGTGAGAAGCGGCGTGAGATATTCCAGCGACTGTGTGCGTAATTAAGTGCGAAACCGAAAATAGTTGAAAATACAAGAAGTTTAGCCAGAGTATATACAAACAGCCCAGGAATATATGTTCCTAGTAGCGATTTACTTATTTTAAGAACGCTTCCAAAGATGACCGTGCTCATAACAGGATGATGAGCATTGATTTGACCAGGTTGCATTCCAAAAGCGGAAATCCCGAACCATTGGGCTACTTGATCTCCTGTGTCCCACGACATGACACCTGGTGCAAGCAAGATAAACCAGGGAATCCAGAAAATGGAAATTGTTGCAGAACTTACGATAATACTTCGTGTGTTTAATGTAAATGTATAAAACTGATTTAACTTTTTGACGACTGGCGTAGAGAACGTATCGTCCAGTGAGATAGAACTGAAGCGATGAATAAGTGCTTCAGCTCCGTAAAAAAGTCCTATGTAAAAGAAAAAGAATATAGCACACAAGGCAAGCGCAAAAGCGGAGAATGGGCGTACGGCTGTCGTATATGCTGCGGATGTAGCCCAAGCGGACACAATTGCTGCAATGAGTATAATAATATTCGGGAGTAAACGTGCTTTTGAGCCGTGAGTGGCGCTTACCTTTGATGCTCTCGTTGACTCTGTTATTCTCAATAGTGAGTGGTATCGGTTCATTGTAATGCCTCGTTGCTCATTACGTATACTCTTTGTTTATTTTGTGTGATTTTCAGGTATTTTTCGAGTCTCATAAGGGCAAGAGATAAACCCGCACATACCCATGCACATATGAGAAGAGGTCTCTTTCGAGACCTCTTACCGGCGGAGAATACGAGATTCGAACTCGTGAGGGCTTGCACCCAACACGCTTTCCAAGCGTGCGCCATAGACCACTAGGCGAATTCTCCATTTTCGTTGTCAAAGACAACTTTCATAGTGTAACACAATGATGAGAGCTTGTAAACCACCTACGTGTTGTTTTGACAATGCTATGCGTTTGTCAAAACAACATCCTTACCATTTACTGCCATGTATCAGGCTCGATACCTTGAGAGCCGATGTATTCACCGTTTGGCACGTATGATGGCTGATCGTTATCTTCAAGATGCGCATCGCCAAAGCAATGAGTATCACGACCAAAAGTCCAGTCGCCTTCGATAGTTACGCTCGCTGCAGCGGCCAAAGATGGAACTCCATACGGGAAACGTTCGTTGAAATCTTGAATGTTCTTGTAATAACGCTGATCAAGCGAAATGCTAGGAAAAATATAGTTACCATCTTCCATTTCGTACGAATCTGTCAAATGGAATCGGTCAGAACGTAGGATAAACAAATCTTCCGTAGTCTTCACCGGTAAGAAGCGTGAGCGTGTTACTTCAATACAGCAAGCATTATCAAACAATGAGATTGCCGCTCCCATCGCAGTTTCGAGCTGAACGACACGAGTTGTTGAAGAATCTGTTGGATCAACCGTCTTGTTATTGCGAATTACAGGCAGCGGCAAAATACCATTGTGTTCCTTAAGAATCTTCTTTAATGCGCTAATACGAATCCAAATATTATTTGTATTAAAATATGGGTGAATACGCTCGTTCATTGCTGCTGCTTTGTCATCAGGATGAACTTGGCTCATCTCACGCAACGTTAATCGTCCAGTTGCATTATCGATAACGAAATGCCCTCCCTTGCGATCTGCGGGAGTCTTACGAGAAACTTCAACCATAAAGTCACTGCCAGATTGTGCAAAGTAGCCAGCGATGATACTCGAAGGACGCGCACCTAAATTATCAGAATTAGAGATGAAGATATATTCAATCCCGTGATGTTGTAAGTCATCTAAGATGCCAGATTCCCATAATGTGGAGTACACGTCACCGTGGCCAGGAGGGCACCATTCTAGACCAGGCTCTGCTTCAAAACGAACCGGCTTCCCGCTATGCTGGGTAATTTTTGGTTCGTGATGCTGAATAATTTCCAACGGGATACCATCCTGGTGGAATCTGCGGTTATGGCGTACCGCATTTAATGAGTCTTTCGATGTTCGGAAAGAATTCATCAATATTAATGGCAAATCAACCTTGTGCTGGTTGCGCATGCTGACTACTTGACCAAGAATAATGTCCAAGAAGCGCATTTGGCGAGCTTTATGCCGACGTACAGGTAACAGTGACTTTGGACCATCAAGGCCCATAGAAGTACCCAATCCGCCATTTAGCTTCAAAATAGCTGTCTTTGATAGGGCAGCTCGAGCCGTGCGAGTTGGCATAGTATCATGAAAATCAGCTACAGATACGATATCGGTTAACGGCGTGATATCCGATTCGTGCATCCAACCGACCTCATCCGCTTGCCAGACTTCGTACATACGTCGGAACTGTGCGATTGAGATGTCGCTCATTCCCTCTTCTTGCATTCGTTCGATGCATGCATTTAAACCGTCTGCCATGAATACCTCCGATGTGAACACAATGCATGTTCATATTGCATCATAGTGTAAGTTTAGCGCATTTATAGTGATGAATGTGGGGAGAACGCAATTCTCGTCCCGTGTAGGGGCTGGAGCGGCAAAGCAATTGAGTATATATCGCGTATAATTCTAGGAATATTAAGGTCTCTCGTATAGACGTTTGATAAGATAAAGAAGTCATCTATCTGCGGAAGGGCAATAAGATAATGGGCATTCTCAGTAACATCAAGTCAATATTTCCAGTATCCTCGCGCTCTTTCCATTCTCATCGAATTCGACAAGAACAAGAAATCCTTCAATTACGCGAAAAAATTGATTATTTGACAGAACATATAGACGTTGTCGCCTCTGAAATTCATCAACATATAGATGATCGTGCAAATCCGATTGAGGAACAGAATCGGTATGCGATTAGTGAAGCTCGTGCTGTTGCTGCCAAGGATGATATCCGATTCTGGGGGCTTTATGGCGATGGCTCAGGGTCTGAAGAGCAGAGAAAGCAATTCTTTAAATCCCTTCCTCCAGCCCAAGGTGGTATGCGTTTATTGCAGCTGGCTCTAAGCAAGTTGCTTTCCGAATTCTCTGATTTCTGCATGAAATACGATATTGATAATTGGTGGCTTATCGGCGGTACTCTTCTTGGCGCAGACAGGCACGCTGGATTTATCCCTTGGGATGACGACTTAGATGCGGGAATTATGCGTGACAGTTTAGAAAAGCTTTATGAACTTATTGAGGTTCAGCATGTTCCAGGAAGCGAGAAGTTCCATATTACCGTTGTCTGGGATCGATATGTAGATTCACGGCAGGTTCGTCTCTTCAGTACTGCGCATAATGTGCCCGGCTTTATTGATCTTTTTATTTTTGATTGGTGTCCATCAGCTGATGAGGCTATCGTCAAGAAGAATAATGCTGCACGAGCTCGTGTACGCGCTAAGCTACGCGAATTAGAGATTTCCGATTCGCGCTTATCTGAGTGGAAGCCGGAAGGAGAAGCCGGTTATACGCCCGATGATTCTGCTGCTGGACGAGTTATTTCTCAGGTGTTTTCTTATGAATTGAATCTCCTTCGTGAGGAGGGAGTTATCTGCGAACGCGATAATGCACAAGCGATTATTCGCTCTATTGATAATCTTGATGCTCCACGCGACTTTCATTGGAATGTGCCAATTGATCGTATATTTCCTTGTGTGTATCTACCGTTCGAAGGCAAGGAATATCCTGTTCCTCGAGACTATGTGTTCCTTAATAAGAAGTCATATCGTAATCCTTATGACTTACCTAACGATATCGGACAGCATTATGAGCACGTTTCACGAGACGATATACAGAATGAATCTGTTGCTCAGGCTATTGCAGCGTATATTCAGCAATAAAGATCTCTCGGATTAGCAGAGCGATAAAGGAGAATAATAGTGGCGAATATAGCATTGCTCATCGCTGGAGGACGTGGTAATCGCATGGGGCAGGATTTGCCAAAACAATTCCTCAGTGTTGATGATAAGCCAATCATTATGTATACGTGTGAAGCTTTCGAGAATCATCCAGAGATTGATGCTATCGTGATTGTATGTATCGATGGGTGGCAGACAGCTTTAGAAGCGTATGCTCATCAATTCAATATTACGAAGCTTCGTGCGATTATCCCGGGTGGCGAGAATGGACAAGGCTCTATTCGTAACGGTATTCATGCTATTGATGAACAATTTAACAAAGATGACATTGTCCTCGTGCATGATGCAATTCGTCCAATGGTATCGGCGGATATTATTTCGCGCTGTATTGCTGATACTAAACGTTATGGTTCATCTATCGTCTCTATTCCTTGTGCGGAAGCAATGCTTGAAATAGATGAGACAGGTGAGAATTCGCATAACCTCGTCAATCGTGACAGCTTGAAGCGTACACAAACGCCACAAGGGTTCTCTCTAGAAACATTGTTAGATATGCATGAGGAAGCATCACAGCGCGGTATAACTGACTCTGTTGCATCATGTACATTAGCTATCGAACTCGGTCGAAGTGTGCATTTTACTCCTGGTTCAGAGAAGAATATCAAACTGACGACAGTCGACGATATCGATATCTTTAAGGCACTTCTCACAGCAAAACGATCATCATGGCTGAAGAATTAGACTTGCAATGCCTACATGGATAAGTAGAGCTTTCCAAGGTCTAAGAAGACTGAATAGTGTGGATAAACTACAAGATAACGATGACTAGATTAACAGGGGCTGAATAAATTGGCGAACCAGCATAATCAGAATCAATCGAAAGTTTTTGGAACTGATGGTACACATTCCATGTGGACTGCAGATGCTAAGCTAGCAGCGTCGCACGTTGTTAATCCACATTTTTTTGATAATAAGACAGTTGCTGTTCTCGGTGCGTCGGGTTTTATAGGAAGCGTAACTGCATATGCTTTACAAGAATTAGGCGCACGAGTTGTAGCGTGTGGACGTAATACGAATCGTCTTAGATTGTTATTCGGTGGAGTACCGGGAATCGTAATTAAAGCGTTGAATTTACAAGAACCTCTTGATTTCTCACAGGACAACGATGCGTTAATCGATTATGAACGGGTAGACATTATTATTGATGCTGCCTCACCAGCTGATCCAGCATCATTCGCGAATGAGCCGGTTCAAACGATGCTAACTAATATTTCTGGTGTCGATAATGTGCTAAATTATGCGAGAGATCATGCTGTGGAACAGGTCTTGTATATTTCAAGCGGTGAAGTATACGGATATTTCACCCATGACCACCCAGTCAAAGAAACGGAACAGGGCTTCCTGAATATCCTTGCTTCACGCTCATGCTATCCCCAGTCTAAACGTGCTGCAGAAACATTATGCGCTAGCTATGTGGAGCAATACGGACTTGACGTAAGAATTGCACGACCATCGCATATATTGGGGCCTGAATTCTCGACATCAGACAGTCGAGCGAGTGCTCAATTCTTCCGGGATACTTTAGCAGGACATTCAATCACGCTCATGTCAACCGGAGAACAGATACGTACTTTCGCATATATAAGCGATTGTGTGTCAGGGCTACTGTCCATTTTGTCTGTTGGAGAAAAGGGCAATGCTTACAATGTGACAAATTCCGATAGTCCTACAAGTTTTGCTGATTTTGCACGATACGTGGGGGACGTTGGAAACGTTCAGGTTACTATTCCCGTTGCGCGCTCTGGCGCTAGTGATAATTCACCAAGTCTCAGGCGTGTAGCTCAATTAGATAATACGAAACTCCGATCACTAGGGTGGTCACCGCAGTTCAACGCTCGGGAAGCCGTTGAACGCACTTATACTCTGCTTTCCCTGATACGATGAAACTTATGGAATCCTCTCAATTACGTGTAGCTGCTGTCGTTGTGTCTTTTAACCGCGAGCTTCTCTTGAAAGAATGCCTCGATGGGTTAAGTGCACAAACGTATCCGTTAGCCCGAACAATTGTGGTAGATAATGCGAGTACGGATAATTCCGTCGACGTAATAAAGAATCATTTTTCAAAGCCACAGCTTGTGCAGTTGAATGAGAATGTCGGCGGCGCAGGAGGATTTGCTGCTGGTATCGCTATGGCGGTTCACGATTGCGATATCGATTACGTGTGGATTATGGATGACGATACGATTCCTACGCCTACTGCATTGGAAAAGCTCGTTGATGCTATTGATGATTGTGTAAAGATTAATGATGAACGTCCGGTAATTGTCGGTTCGAAAGCGATATGGGTTGATGGGCGTGAGCATCTGATGAATAAACCTCGTTTACGCCAGTGGATTCAGCGAGGACCGAAGACTCTTGCGCACTCTGCAGGATCGTATCAGGCTCGAACATTCTCCTTCGTATCATGTTGCATCGATGCTGAAGAAATTCGTGCACGTAAAGCCTTGCCTATTAGCGCATATTTTTTGTGGAATGACGATTTTGAATACAGCACTCGTTTGTTAAAAAATCGAATTGGATATTATATTCCTGAAAGTATCGTCGAGCACCGTACTAAAGTTTTCGGGTCATCGAATGCAGATCCTGGTGCACGATTCCGCTTTGAAGTACGAAATAAGCGATGGCTTTTTAAGTATTCGCGCTCGAATTTTACAGCTCTTGAGAGAGTTTATTATCTTTTGGGTACGGCGAAACGTTGGGTAGGAACACTAATACGCTCGTCAAACAAAAAGGCTCTGATTTCATTCGCTCGACAGGGATGGAAAGAAGCTGGGGCACAACCCCCAGCATCAAATGACTATATTTTGTCAGCTACCCCTGATGTGGCAGCGCTTATCGAACAATTTGAGAGTGCTAATGGCGGTGCGAGCACAGAACGAGTAGTCAATGCTGAATCTGTGGAGTGAATATAAGGTTCTAGTAGAGACTCGTATTCATGGAAACACGGAAGAATGGTATGAAAAGTTAGCTTCTGCCCAAAGACGTATTTTTAACCGCTGTGCGCAAACGATACAGCGGTTTTTTTATACCTGTAGGTATAAGTCGGTAGACTCCGCGAACAAGAATATTGCGAATGAATAGAGGAAGAGTCGTAAACCCGTCTTTATAGAAAGTTTTTTGCAACTTGACCTCATCACGTAGCATCGCCCAGCCACCACGGCGAGTATACGCGCCAGAATCAACTCGATATCCTAGGAGCACCTCGGACAGATTTGCGAAAAATGCGCCGTGAAGGAGCAATCGCTCCCACAAAAGGTAATCTTCGAAGCGCCCTGCATCCTGTGGGTATCCTCCAACTTCGCGCAGTGCACTTGTACGAATCATTACTGTGGGGTGATGTACTGGAGACTGGAATCGCGCATACTTAGCGAGTTCATCGTGGCTTGTAGGAAGCATGCGTTTCTCGTGCCACTCAAGCTTGTCTGGTGACGTCTCGGTGAATTCTTGCAATGAGGTGCCAAGAACCGTGATGTCTGCAGAATCAGGGTGGTTGCGCAAAAAAGAGGTTTGGAGTTCGAAACGATTTGGCAGTGATATGTCATCAGCATCCATGCGTGCTATCCAGTCGGTAGTAACGTGCTTGAGACCACGGTTCAGGGCGGCTGCGAGACCGACATTGTGAGCTAGGCGAATAACGTGGATAGTGGAATCATGAGATTGAACATTATCTAGATACTGCTCAATCTCATCTGATACTTTACCGTTTCGAATTATGAGAACTTCAGTTGGCTTTACTGTCTGATCTGCTGTACATGATTCCAGCGCTCGCTTGAAGAATTCGAGAGAATCTTCTGCATATACGCACATGAGCACAGTGAAGTTCATTATCTTTCCTCATTTATTCGAGTTATCACTCAAGGGCAGGTATGTACGATATTGTAATACATACTGGAGCGTGGAACGATGTTCTTTAATACACTACCGTAATATATTTTGCCAGTGTAGCGATGAGAGCAAGCGTGCTGAGTGTAACGATTGTTTTCAGCCCAAACTTATTAAATGCCTGTTCTCGCAATGCAAGCATAGAACTTTTATCGTCAGTAATATCGCCGACAAGATCGTTCTTCATTTTTAGTGATTGAGGAACGATGCGAGTTGATGTGAAAGCGAGCACAAGTATAGCAAATAGTGGATATAGAGGGAAGAAGTAGCGTCCTTGAACACCATCAAGCAAGTAGAATCCGACAGGAGTAAAGCTGATATAAAGGCTACCGAAGATGAGTGCAAAGGTGGCAAGTGTAGATAAAATAAGTCCCCAGCGTTGTCGCACAGTCACAAATGTGTAAGGGACTGCTATTAATGCAACGATAACTGCTATCCAGCTAACAATCATAGCTGTGTCTGGAACGCGGATACCAGATGAGCCGATAAGATTCATAAAAATGAAATTCTCGCGGTAGACGTATGCGTAGAAAAGCTGCTTAATAAAACCAAATGGGTGGGTCAGAATCCAGTTGAAGGATGGTTTAAGCCCGAATGTGCTGGTGCTATAGTCTGCGCGGTAAAAAGCGCTATATGTAGCGGTATCTGCTGAAAGAACAGACCACCATGCAAATAATGCGCACGATACGCTAAGAGTTACAGCTTTAGCTAAACGTGCAATTAGTGGTGAAAACTTCTTGAGTGGTACTGCACATGCTAAGAAAATAAGACCGATATACGTAGGTTTTGAAACTGGGAGGAAGAGGGTGGAAAATGCGAGCTCTGCATATTCAAATTTAGTTAAATCTTGCTTAGCAATCAAGCTCTTCATGATGAGCGCTAAGAAAAGAAAAGCTATTCCGTTAGTGAGAGAATCTGCTGTAATACTAGAGATTTGTGCCATCATTGGCGGGACGAGTCCAAGAGCAAAGATAACCCACTGAAGTCGGCTCTTGCGTAGTGCAAAAATACCCAGGGCTACTGGTATGACATAGCATAGCAGAGACACGAATGCCATTGACCATAAAGTTTGTGTAATAGTGGCATGGAATACATATTCCGCGACTAGAGCCGTGAGCGAAATAGGGATATAGGCAGCTGGGGAATACGATGCGGTATTTGTAAACCATACAATTGTTTGCTCTGATGAGGAGAATTTCTTCGAACCAAGTTCATGATACTTGGCGATATCATTAATTTCGGCAGCAGGTTCAGCTGGATTCTTGCCTAAATCATCAGAAGTATGCACATAGAGATTCCACACGTCAGTTGGAATTCTTCCACCCCAAGACTTTCCGGTATCGCCCCAATTAATTTCAACAGGAGCAAAGTGGCCACGTGAAATCTGATAAGCACGGGCGAATTGGCTCATGCCGTCATTTCCCCAAAATGGTGGTGCAATGGATACAAAAATTGTGCCAAATACCATAGCTATTACAGCAAAAAGCATCGTTGCGCTAAAAATAATTGAGCGCACACGTGGATGCGATATTTCATTCATGATTCTGCATTCCCTCTCAATATACGCAGTAGTGCATGGAACATTAATGCGCATTAACTATGTAAATCAGATAGTTTTTTACTCCAAAAGGTTCTGTTGATTACAAAGATGGAGATAATTTGTCAGATATCCATGCGATTGCTTGCTCAACAGGGCGAATAATAATTCTATACGCAATATTACTCGTAAGTAGTAATAAGATAAAGATAATGAGGATACTTACAAGCATGTATGGTGCAAGAAGAACTCCTTGTGGAGAAGGTAACGAAAAGACGTGAGTCCACAAGATTTCTTTAACGAACGGATTCTCGTGGATGAGGTATATACCGAAAACTCCCGGAGTAAGAGCCAAAGTAGCTTTTCCTATCCAACTCATGTGGGAAATAGGATGTTGGTTACTCCATTGAATAGCGCTGATGAAAATCGCTACACCGGCGATAACAGAAAGAATTGGCGATGCTCCTGGGCCTGCAGTAAAGAGATTCCCAGGATATCCACCCCACTGAGGTAGACCGGCTAAATTATTAGTTAATGCCCATGTACCAAGAGAGATAAGGACATACATGGCGATAGTAATAATTATTGATACCCAGAAATTGATACGGGGAAGTGAATCCTGATATCGCCTGATATATGCACCGATGAGATAAATAGTTCCCAAGTACAGACCATCGTTGAAATATCCGAACGCGGGATTAATAAATTTCCATATAAAAGTGATATATATCAGTACGCACAAAACAACACATAATTGACGTTGAGTGGTGTGATCGACGATGAGATTAAGTACAGGCGATAGTGCAAGAACGACAACGAAACCAGTAGCAAACCAATATTCATTAAAAGTGATTGGCAATACTGCCATAAGCGCATTATGCTTGGAAATCCAACCAGTTGGATAGACATGTGTATATTCGAGCAGGGCAAAAACAATAAAAATAAGTACGGAGTATGTAAATACTTGAGACCATAGCTTAATAATTCGCCAGACCGAGCTAAATGCGAAATTGCTTTTACTTGCCGATAAAAAATACGCTGAAATAAGCACAAAAATAGTAACACCAACTTGTCCGCTCATCGTCAAAGCAGTGTAAGCGTTTGCCATAAGGGTATGAGAACGGCTTGGGTCGCTATGAATTGGGAAATTACTTCCTGCAAAATAATGTGTAGCAACTATGCAGAACATAGAAAAGATACGTAGTAACTCAATATGCCAATTACGGACGCGTGCCATATTCCTCCTTCATACAGCTACTACGATATACGAATGACTACCTCAAATCATGGGTAGAAAATGATTTTCGTATGTTTAAGAAGTATCAGAGGCATATGATGTGAAGATTTCTTGAAAACCGTAAGAGAATCGTAATGAATATGCTCAGGTAAATATGAGTTTTCAATTCTTTCACACAGTTCTCAATAAAATGCGATGTAGAGTAAGGTCATTCGTATATGTGGAAGGCAAAATGAAGAAGAGAGTGAAGAGCTCAGCTATTCTTGCTGGTATTACAGCGCTAGTTGTTGCATTTAATGTGCCGAGTATGGCTATTGCATCAGAAAATATGTCAGTTAGTAGTCATCAGACTTATGGAGATACGCTTAATGCGTCAACTGATTTGGGCTCAGGACAGTCCGTTAATCAAAATGATATTCCAAGCAACCCCGATCAAAAACTTCCTGACACTATCTCCGATAAGGTCCCAGATGACTCGACCTTGGTATCACAAAAGCTTGCATCGGATGGACAGGGAAGTATCTACGATGTGGAAACTGGTGAGAAAGTTACAGATCCTCAACTCGTTGGTACAAAGGATACCCCAGCAGATCCTCTAGCTAAGACTAATGGTAAGAGCTTTATCCCAGTAGATCTTTCTGATGTCAAAGACAAGATTGATGAAGAAAGTTCTCATGAGGATAGCCTCGCTCAGTCTGTTCCACAAGAACAGAATCAAGCCCAAGATGAGCAATCGCAAGCTACTACAAGAACTGCGCAATCGGGGTATAGTGCATTGCGTATAATGTCAGCGAATAGAGCCGTAGCAGATAAAGCAGTTATCGGTAATAATTCCGGGCAAAACGACCAGAAGGTAGACTCAGGACAAAAGAAAACTGAACAGAATGCAAAAACTGATATAACGCAGGATACTGCAGCTATTCAGAATGTTTTCTTACCAAACAATAATTATGGTGCTCATTGGGGCACGTATAACGGCACTCCAGCCTTTTTCCAAAATGATGGACGACTTTTTGTGCAGCAGGCTAAAGGAGTTATTGACGTATCGCAATGGCAGGGTGATATCGACTGGAACGCTGTAAAGGCAACAGGTAATGTCCAAGCAGCTATTGTACGTATCGGTTATGGCTCAGGTAACGCATTAGACCGTAAGGCTGCTCGCAATATTTCCGAGCTTAAGCGGTTAGGAATTCCTTTTGGAGTGTATTGGTATTCCTACTCTGAAAATGCATCGCAATCTACAGAAGAAGCTCGAAGTACGGCTGATGCATTGCGCAAACTTGGTATTACGAATAATGATTTGAGCTATCCAATTTACTATGATTTGGAGCATTGGACATGGGCAGGACATGCTCCGTCCACAGACCCAAATGTCAATGCTGCAGCTATGCATGCCTATTTCAATACTCTGGCATCGCAGGGATATAGCAAGACAGCAGTTTATTCATATACAAGCTATTTGAATTCGAATTTGCGCCACAGTGATATTTGGAAGCGCACAACATGGGTTGCTCAATATGGCGCTTCTATGGGCTTCACTGCTTGGAATACGAATTTCCGTGGCTGGCAGTACTCATCCTCTGGAAAGGTTAATGGTATTTCCGGAAATGTAGATATTAACGCTTTTGGTAATTATGAAGCAGTGAGTGATCCTCAGGTCTTCGACGTTCGTAACTATCCATTGGTTAATCTCGCAAATGGAGAATACTATATTAACCCGCGTTTGAGCGAGAAAGTTTCTGTGGATGTGTCTGGTGCATCACGAGATAACGGCGTACAAATGCATGTATATGGATACAACAAATCAAATGCACAGAGATTCCGTTTTACACGCAACAGTGACGGAAGTTACACTATAACCAATGTTAACTCAGGTAAAGTCCTTGACATCAGTGCAGGGGTAGCCCGCAATAATGCCCGCATTCAGCAATGGGATTCAAACGGTTCTGCTGCACAACGCTGGTACATTCGCAATTTGGGTAATGGTTATGCTTTACAGTCTGCTTTGGGAAACTGGGCTATTGATCTCAATGGCGCATCGACCGCAAACGGTAATCCTATTCAACTGTATACACCAAACGGTAGTGATGCACAAAAGTTCTTCCTAGCTTCTGTTGATGGTCCTGCAGCAAATACACGAGTTAAGATTTCTTCTACGATTAATTCTTCTAAAGTTCTCGATATTGATCGTACATCTAAAGATAATTCTGCCCAGGTGCATGTGTGGGATTGGTTAGGTGGACCTGCACAGCTCTTCACATTCCGAGAGGTTGGCAATGGAACGTATTCCATCGTCAATAATAATTCTGGAAAGGTTCTGGACGTCGCTGGAAATGCGAGCGAGAATGGTGCTCGTGTAGACCAATACGATTGGAATAATTCAGCAGCCCAACAATGGATTGCTTTGAAGAATTCTGATGGAACGTATTCATTCCAAGGTCGAGGATCGGGAAAGTTTGGCGAACTTCCAGGAGGTAATACTAATTCCGGAACGCCACTAAAGATTTACTCCGGTAATGGCTCTCCTGCACAACGCTGGAACGTCCGCACTGTTTCCGATGGAGATCTTCGAGACATTGCATACGTGCGTCAGCATATTGGAGATTTGCCAGACGATACGTATACGTTTGAGCGTCCAGATGCGGACAATATTGCTATGGAAGTAGGTGCTGCATCACATGCTAATTCAGCGAATGTGCAGCTGTACAATTCCAACAATACAAAAGCTCAGCAATGGACAATTTCCCATGATGGAGCTGGTTACGTTATCGTTCGTAATGTCGAATCTGGTAAGGTTCTAGACCTTGCCGGGGCGCATGCTGCTAATGGCCAAAATGTGCAGCAGTATGAGTTTAACGATTCGGATGCGCAAAAGTGGATAGCCGTACTTAACTCTGATAAAACATATACCTTATTCTCAAAGGCAAATCCAAACTTCAGTCTTAATGTTAGCGGGGATAAATCCGTTGCTTATGCAAACGTACACGTGTGGCAGAAAAACTCTACTGTTCTTCAGAAGTGGTCACTCATTCCAACTAGTTTCGTGGGCAAACATCGCAATGATTTACCAAACGGCGAGTTCGAATTCTTACGTCCTAATGCCAAGCTGAAGGTTCTTGATCTAGCAGGTGCTTCACGCTCAAATGGTGCTAACGTTCAAATTTACGATGCAAACCATTCAGCAGCTCAGCATTGGGTGGTATCGCATGATGCTAAAGGCTACGTTACCCTTACTAATAAAGCTTCGGGTAAGGTGCTTAACCTTAGTGGCGGTGCTGCAAGAAATGGTCAGAACGTTGATCAATATGATTCCAATGGAACGGATGCTCAAAAGTGGGTAGCAGTACGAAATAGTGATAACACGGTTACTTTCTATTCAAAGGTGGATAATTCTTACGCGCTTGATGTAGCAGGTAACGGAACTGGAAACTCTACAAATGTGAGATTGTATAAGTCGAATCAATCCACTGGACAAAAGTGGTTGATCAACGATACTGATTTCGTCAGTATGCATGAATATGACATTGAGGATGGTACTTATAAGTTTGAGCGTCCACAAAATTCACGTGTAGTTATGGATCTTGCGGGTGCCTCACAAGCTCGTGGCGCAAATGTACGAGTGTGGGCAAGTAACGGTACAGCTGCACAGCAGTGGCGTGTTCGTCACGTGCCTGGGGCAGAGGGATACGTGGTTATTTACAATGCTGCAACTGGTAAAGTTCTTGATGTGAGTGGAGCTGATCCTCGACTTGGACAAAATGTGCAACAGTGGGATTTGAACTGGAGTAAAGCCCAGCAGTGGGTGGCGGTTCTTAATTCCAACGGAACGTATACATTCCATTCCGCACTTAACTTCACATATGTGCTTGATGTGTCTGGAAATGGTACAGCAAACGGAACGAATGTGCAGCTGTGGAATGAGAATGGTTCACAAGGTCAGCAGTGGAAAGTAACGAGGTAGGTTATACTAGCAACTATGAGCGAAATACAGAAGCCAACGATTGCTGTTCTTATTCCTTGCTATAACGAGGAAGTGACTATTGGAAAGGTCGTTCAAGATTTCCAAAAGTCACTTCCTGAGGCAACCATTTACGTGTATGACAATAATTCATCCGATCGCACTGCTGAGATTGCAGGTTCACTGGGAGCTGTTGTTAGACATGAGCCTCGTCAAGGCAAAGGGAACGTTATTCGCGCGATGTTTAATGAAATTGATGCGGATGCCTATGTTATGGTTGATGGTGACGACACATATCCTGCCGAGGATGCTCCGGCAATGGTCGAGAAAGTTCTTGAAGGCTACGATATGATTATCGGTGACCGTTTGAGCTCGACATATTTCCAGGAAAATAAGCGACCATTCCACAATTTTGGTAATTCGCTTGTACGTGATTCTATTAATATTCTTTTCCAATCGGATATTAAAGACATTATGACTGGGTATCGTGCGTTCTCATTTGCCTTCGTAAAGAGCTACCCAATTCTGTCTAAGGGTTTTGAGGTTGAGACAGAAATGACAATTCATAGCTTAGATAAGAATATGAAGCTTTATGAAATGCCAATTCAGTATCGCGATCGTCCTGAGGGTTCTGTATCTAAGCTCAATACTGTGGGCGATGGTATTCGTGTACTTTCCACAATTTTCCGTATGATTCGTGAATATAAGCCATTGCCATTTTTTAGCGCATTAGGTGGATTATTTGCTCTTATAGGAATTGGTTTAATGATTCCGATTTTCATTAAGTTCTGGCAGACTGGGCAAGTTTTGCAGTTCCCGACATTATTCGGATGCTTCTTCATTATTCTGGCTGGACTACTTTTGGGAATCACTGGTATTATTTTGGACGTTATTGCTAAGAATGGGCGTAAAGAATTTATATCGACTATGAATCTTCTCGAGTATATGAAGCGAAAGTAATCTACTACATGTATTGATAGTCTAGAGGCTTTTGGCAATGAAAGGGCTTAACCGATTGGTTGAGCCCTTTTCATGTGTGTAGCTGGATTTTGGTTTGGGTTGATACGTTTTGAAATCTTCATGTCCTAATGTTTTATGGAATTTGTAGATATATAGGTTATATCTAGGCAAGAGATAGATATGCATTGCTAACATGAAATTATGCATTTTTATGAGCTTGATTCGCTAGAAAATCGAGAGAAGATTAACTCTTTGAGTATTCGTCAGCAACGTTTAATTGAATCGGCTGTGAATTATCATTCACTTATTCAGCCGGGACGTACTTTGCACTATAAGATTTATATGGGCGAAAGTTGGCAGTATCCGCGTTTAACCGATACTTCGACTCTCAATGGTGTGCTTACTGAATCCGCGGATTTAACTCCCGTTCTTGAATTCGATGCAACTTCAACTGTGCAACCTCATTCGGTATTCTCTCCTCATTACTTCTCAGGGGATGAACAAATTCTTGACAGAAATATCCGATACATTTTGCTCACACCAGATGAAGCCACAGATATAGACGTTGAAGCGAATAGCCCTCGCCGTAAGCTCAGTCGTATTTATAGCAAGCTAGAAGTGCATGCTCCTGTTCTTTTGGATGATATGCGCGAGCTGCGTCGCAAACAAGGTGAAGCAGACGGTCGTAAGCATGAAAAACACATGGAAGCTCAAACAGTTGAGCATGTCAATGCACAAGGCGATGTGCAACATCCTTGGGTAGAAGTTATTCCTGGTACTCCTGCGCCAGACGCCACGAAGGCAGTCATAATTGCTATGCATTGGTTGCAAGGAGGTGGCGCGGAACGTTGGGCTCTTGAAACAGTAGATCTTGTAAAGAAGGCCGGCTTCTTACCAGTAATTATTACTGATCGTGATAGCCATCAGCCGTGGATCACTCGTCCGGAGTTTGATGATACGCTCATTATCAATCTCACTATGCCACTGCAAGAACGGGTGGGAGATCCCACAATTTTACGAGCACTATTTGAGCAGTTCAATGTGTGTGGCCTACTTATTCATCACTGTCAGTGGGTTTATGACAATATTTGGTGGGTCAAGAAGTATTTCCCACGCACACCTGTGATGGATTCTCTCCACATCGTTGAATATAAGTTTGGCGGAGGATATCCACGCGAGTCAGTACTGCGTGATAACTGGATTGATATCCATCACGTTATTTCGCCGCAACTCGAGACATGGATGACTGAAATTCATGGAATTAATAAGGATAAAGTTGTTGATGCACCTCTCGTAGATTTAACCGTGAATGGGGAGGATAGGACTTACCAAAAGCGTCATAGTGATGATAAGTTGACAGTTGCCTTTGTGGGCCGTTTAGCTAGACAAAAGCGTTTGGAAGCGTTCATACTCCTAGCAGCAAAAATGGAAAAGATGCATCCCGGAGCGTATAGATTCATTATGCATGGTAGTGGTTCTATGGGGCTCGTGCGAGATGAGATAGCTGAGAGACTTGGCGTAGCGGATATTATCGAGTTCCGTGGGAATGAAACAAAAGTTTCCAAGACGTACGAGGACTCTGACGTACTGGTTATTTCCTCTATTAATGAAGGAATAACCTTGACGACAATTGAAGCGTTGAACGCGGGTATTCCTGTATTGTCAGCAAACGTTGGTTCGCAATATACGCTGATTCCACCACAAGGGCTGAGTGGCCGTTCAACTCGTCAGTTTGTGCGCGATACATCGCGCTCGCTGGAGCATCTTCTAACAGATGAAACAAATCGTAAGAATTTATGGAACGCCGAAAACGCAAGGCTCAACCAGTTCGCGCAGTTAGAAACGGCAACTGCATTCGTTTCCCGAGTACTCGAAGATTGGAAGAAGAATGACTAAGAATAATACAGAACAAACGGTAGCGGCAGTTGTCGTCACATTTAACCGACTTGAAAAGCTCAAAACCGTTCTACAATCTTTGGAAGCACAGACAAAACTCCCAGAGCAGTTTATTATCGTCAATAATGCGTCAACTGATGGCACTGATCAGTTCCTTGAGAAATATAAGAGCAATTTTTCTCTGGAAGGTGTTCAATTAGAAGTTATTCATCTTCCTGAAAACGTTGGTGGCGCTGGTGGGTTCTCTGCGGGTATGCGTCGTGGATATGAGCTCGGTGCTGACTTCGTGTGGATTTTTGATGACGATGGTTATCCACAGCCGGATGCGCTGGCTAAACTCGTTGACGGTTTTAATACTGCAGTAGATGAGCTTGGCCCGGATGTTCCATTTGCGTGCTCAATGGTGAAGTACATTGACGGGACGATTTGTGAAATGAATAACCCGGTTCCTACATGGGATTGGGGACGTTTGCAAGCACTTGGACATAGTAATCTTGTGATGGTTACATCCGCATCTTTTGTTTCTGTTCTCATACCGCGTTGGATTATGGAGGCTTACGGCTTGCCATATAAGGAATACTTCATTTGGTTTGATGATGCAGAATATACTTTGCGAATTACTAAAGTATGCCCAGGCGTAGAAGTGCTCGACTCAGTTGTCATGCATGATATGGGTGTCAATAAGGGCGTGAACTTCTCCATGATTGACGAAAAGAATGCATGGAAATTTGCATACGGCGTACGTAACCAGGGATCATATCGCTTGCACCATGAAGGAAAAGCAAAATTCCTTCTCTTCTGTGCAAACGTGGCGATTCAAATGCGTCGTGGCGGTGTAGCGCGTAAACTTCGCAGACAGATGTATTCAAAGATGTGGGAAGCTTTACGCTTTAACCCATCAGTTGATTATCCCCAGCAAGCGGCAAAAGAAGTTGAATAATGCAACTGTATAGGTATGCCTAAGAAAATTTGCAACTGACAGTATATATATCGTGGGCGAATATCGTAGGATACTTTGCCCACGTGCGAAAAGTATAGGAAGAGAATCAAGGAATAGGTAGAGGATATGTGGATACAATTTTTGATGAGCGTAGCTATTACTCTCATTCTAGTGTACTTGCCAGGTACACTTATTATGCGCTCGTTGAAGGTATCATGGCTCTTCGCTATAGTACTTGCGCCTGCAGTGAGTGTAGCTGCCTATGTTGCTCTTGGAATTATTCTTTCCGCTCTTCATATACGTGGAAATTGGGCAACGATAGCGCTACCAATTATTCTTCTTAGTATCCTTGTATTCGCGGTGGCACTACACATAGCTCGTTCCAAGAGCACTGGAATCGATGGAAAAGAATGCAATCAAGTAGGTTCATTATTAGCTAAAGGTAATTACAAGGTTGCGCTCCTATACTTGGCTTTTGCGGTTGTTGTTTCTGTCTTGTTGTTCCTCAAAAACCTCGATACCGCCGCATCGTACATGCAGCTCTATGACAACGCGTGGCATTTAGGAATTATTCGTGATTTTCTGGCGCATGGCGACTTTTCTCCGATGCATTCGGGCAGTATCATCGCGACTCAAGGTTCCGCATTCTACCCAACCGGCTACCACACAATCGTCGCGCTGGTTTCTTCGGTAAGTCATATTTCTATCACCGTGGCATCTAACGCTGTCGTGTTCGTTGAAATAGTCGTCATCTTGCCGCTATCAGTGTATCTACTATTCTCCATCGTCTTTAAGAACAATCCACTTCTCATGTATGTCGGTGCAGTAGTTCCACTCATGTTCCAGACATTCCCATGGTTATTCATTACATTTGGTCCGTTGTGGTCCAATCTTTTAGCGACGTCAGTCGCTCCAGCTATTTTTGCCGTACTAATTATTCTTTTTGATGCTCGTACAAGCTTGTATGAACGAATTGTTGCGGGTATTTATAGCCTCTTTGCATTTATATTTGCCGCAGTTACGCAACCGAATACGATTTTCACTTTGGCTGTGCTCATTGTCCCATTTGTGTTCTCCCAAATTAGTGCGTACTGCGTTCCGATTTCGGATAAGCGTACACGGCGTATAGTCGTTAATAGTATCTATGCAGGATTTGTAGTATTTATCGCTGCAGCGTGGTTGTTCCTTTACCATGCGAGTTTCATGCAGAGGACTGTGACGTGGAATTGGGACAAGATTGGTAATCTGTATCAAGTGGCTCGCGATGTGTATCTGCTAGGATTCTCTGCAGCTGAGGGCCAGCCGATTCTTGCTGTGCTTGTGGCTGTGGGAATTATCGTCACATTTATACGCCGACGCTATTTATGGATGACTCTGAGCTACACGATTTTCTGCGTATTCTACATGGCTAGTGCAGGTACTGAAGGACGCATTAAGCATCTCTTAACAGGTTTCTGGTATACCGATTATCATCGTCTTGCTTCATCTGCCGTCTTAGTCGCTCTTCCACTAGCTGCATTAGGTTTGGCCTGTGTGGTCAGTATCGTGGTATCGGGATATAAGCTGATTGATACTAAACATAATGAAGTAAATGAACGCGTTCTTGCGGTTGTTGTAGTTCTTGTCTTGGTCGTATCTGTCTTTATGCCATATACTCCGCGCGATACTGCTAAAGAGTCATATAATGCTTTTGGCGCTGTGGCTCGAGATATTAATTATTGGAATGCATCCAATCAGCCAAAGAGCTATACAGCAGCAGAATCTAATTTTGTGAAGGCAATTCAACGTGAGATTCCTGCTGATGCTGTCGTTTTGAACAATCCATATGATGGAAGCGCATATGCATGGGGCGAAGATGGTCTTAATGTGTTTTACAAGGCGTGGCAAGGTAATTGGATGGGCAAGCCAACCGATGACAGTCGTGAAATTATGTCCCATTTGAACGATATCGCAACGAATGAGCACGTATGTGCTGCAGTAAACAACATTAAAGCTCAATATGTAATTCAGCTCGATCAAAAAGATTACTGGGAAGTTGAAGGTAACACAGATAGGCTGCAATCCATTTATGCGGGATACAGTTCATCAGAATGGGTGGGAATTAATTCCATAACCAATCAGACGCCTGGATTTACATTGGTAACTGAGCGTGATGGTATGAAATTGTATAAGATTAATTCATGTAGTTAAATACAATAAAATCTACATACAATGGATTGTGGAATGTGTAATAGGCTCGTACAGAACTAATTCCAAAGAGATTCCTATTTGCTGTAAAACCAACTTGAGAAACGAGAACTATCGATGAACTCACCATATGATATTTCACATAATAATATTTCTCGTGACGATAATTGTGATGTTGGAAACTCAAATGAGAACTCAACTGTTGAGAGTACTGCTATTGGTAGGAATACTAGAGGAAGCATCCCTCTTGAGGAAATTTCCCGTAGCGAAGTGTATCGAGAAGTTGGGGGAGCTGACTTTGCTGTTACAGAAATAAGAACTCGTGTGAAAGCTACGGGTGAGTATGCACAGTTCAATGTTGTTAATGTGAAAAACGGTGCGATAGGAACTATCTGTGTAGTTAGGTCTCAGGACGGCAAATTCCTTCTTGGAAATCATTGGCGCGTATCTGTTTCCCAATTTGAATGGGAATTTCCGCGCGGGATGGGAGAAGAAGGTGAAACTATTGAGCAGACCGCTATCCGAGAGCTCGAAGAAGAAACTGGGTTTACCCGGGCAGATATAGCGAATAAAACTGTGATGTCTGATTCAAGTGATGTATTAAGCAAATCTGATAAGGACGTTTCACAAGACATTCGAGTATTGCAATACTTCTATCCAGATACAGGTCTACAAAGTATTAAAGTCGCCATCGTCGAAATCGTTCTCAACAAAACAACGCAAGAGCTTACTCAAAGTTCTCAAGGCAGACTTATCGGCAGCATTCCTGATGAAGCGCAGGGATTAAAAAATGAAAGGGGATTAGGAGACAACTCTAGCAATCGTTCCAGTAGCTACCCCACCGAACATTTTGCACAATATTCTGGTGATTGGGAATTAAGTGGAGGTAAACGCTGGGTCGGTTGCGATGAACTTGATTCCATGATTCGTTCAGGGCAATTAGCCGATGGTATGACTTTAGCTGCTTATGCGGTTTGGAAAGCCAATAATCAGAAATAGTAATGGTTCGATATTTCGTGTGACGTATAAATGTACTGCGCCTTGCGCAGCGCATTGGATTATATGTAGCCGTTCTCAGTACCAGCTAAGCTGAACTGAAAGTCAAATTCGTTATCTAACTAACTGGAAAAATTGCACGATGATAACCTGAGATGTTAACGTCCATCAGGAGTAATGACCAGAGTATGGGTATCAGATTTTAGAGTTCGCCATTCATGAATCAAATTGATAGCTTCCGGTAGTACAGTGACAACCAGAGCAATTAACGGAGCCATCCATATGCCCAGACCAGCATCAACGATGTCCTTACTTTGGTCAACTATCCAGCTTATTACAGCTAGTATAAAAGCCAAGATACCTCCACGCTTTAGATCGGCGAAATCGTCAGAACGTGTATGCGTGCTGCTTGCACGCGAAATAGCATAATCAATATCTTCAACGTGCTTAAGAGTCCCCTGACGCCATTGCTTGATGGATTCACGTGATGTATAACAAAATTCTGTAAAACTTGCTGCGGGCATTTCGCTGAGGATTTTACTTGAAGACCCTGCAAGGAATTGAAGTGTTGTTATACGTGTAGTATCTTTTTCGATGTTGTTTTTGTCTGCGTGAGCTGTGTTACTCTTCATGCCGGTACGCAGGTATTTTTGTGAGAGCTCCGGATGACTACTCATGTACTCAATGAATGAGTTCTGAGTATCGGTTGTAATTGCTGAATTAGTCGATTCATGAGGATGTTCTGGGGAAGCTGTGCCAGAATTTGTGTTATCGTCATTATTCTCGAGCTTGACACTGATCCATTCTGTTCCATGCTGCTGCGCAATAGATAATTGATAGACAAACTGATAAAAATCAGTGTACGCGTCATTGAGCGCTCGACCAATAAGCGAATGCGTGGGTGGAAATTTTTCCGTAATTTTTGTAAAGGTCTCACTTCTGTTGAGGGTAAAAATATTCTCAGTATACGAACGAAGGTAATCTTTATCCCCAGAAAAAAGCGGGTTATTCGAGTTATCGCCACTGTGTGATCCCTTAAAGAAATCAAGCAATTCATCAATATGATGCTCGCATATAGGCTGGTATTCAGATAAGGTTTGTTTAAGCGATAACGGATGCTTGTCAAGAGGGAAAAATTCATAACGAATAAGACCATCTTCGATAGCTTGATTCCATTCATTCCATCGTTGTTCAATAAGGCTTAATGAGTTTTGCGGAAGACGATATGCTTGTTCATGAAGTATACGGATTTTCCGAAAGATTGTGGATGGAAGATCAACCTCGGTTGGTAAAGAAAAATTGGAGGCATCGCTATTGCTTTCCATATATGTTGAGGGATTCATCTCATCTTTCATCGTTTGTTTGCTATCGGAGCTTGATAGAAGGAAAGGCAATATCGGTTGAATCGCTGCTCTCTGGAGTTCATTTGGAGTTTTAAAATAACGCGGTTTATCATTTTTTGCGGGAGCGACAAAAAAGTTGAGAATAGTTTGCACAAACGTAGGGGCATTACCGCGAATGACAAGAGGGGATGGATCTTTATATGAGATTCCAAGAATTTTAAGAATATCTGTTGGACCTATGGCGAGCATGAAGAATCCGTCAATTATTTCGGGCCATGTGCACACGATAACGGTATCTTTAAGATAAGCTGTGCGTAGAACTCCAGCAAGATATTGATAAAATCGAGGATACGCGTGCAAGATTTGTGAAGCCGAATGGGAGGAGCTGTCCCAGAACTTTGCTAAATCTATATCGTACTCAGAAGCAATACTAGCCCACATAAGTTGTTGCTCGGTTGAATCAAGATTGCTGATTCGAATTCCTGAACTAATAGTTGATTGTGGTCCCAACGAAGTTGTTGCACATGTGTCATGAGAAGTTGAGTTTGTGAGCATAAACTTAGTATATCGAGAATCTTGCAACGAGAAGGTGTGCGCGAGAATAAAACTGTAATAAAAATTGCTGTCTTATATTTAGTAGTACATGACTACTCCAATATAAGACAGCAACATAATAATATGATTGCTATTTCAGCAACGGCTCAACTTCCTTTTCAAAAGCAATGAGCGCGGTATTAATAATCTGATGCATATCGTAGTATGCGTAAGTTCCCAAGCGTCCGCCAAATACTACTGATGGTTCAGCCTCAGCCTTAGCTTTGTACTGTGCGTACAATGCTTTGTCTTCTTCCGTGTTAATTGGGTAATAAGGCTCGTCATCACGGTTTGCAAAACGGGAGTATTCTTCCCACACAACTGTCTTGTGAGGATTTTGCTGATCGCGACGTTCAGGATTGAAATTCTTGAATTCAATTGCACGAGTGTATGGAACGTCAGAATCAGCATAGTTCATCACAGGAACACCGAAATGATCTGCCTCATCGTAACGCTTTTCCGTGAAATCAACGGTTCGCCACTTGAGCTCGCCAAGTTCGTAACCAAAATACTTGTCAACAGGTCCAGTGTAGATGACCGGAACCTTGCCTACGAGTGCCTTCTTATTGTAAGGCTGAGACTCATCGAAGAAATCAACACCTAAAGTTACGGTAATGCGAGAATCGTCAATCATACGTTCAAACCATGCAGTATAACCGTCTTTTGGAAGACCTTCCCAGGTGTCCTTGAAGTAGCGATTATCATAATTGAAACGCACAGGAAGACGGCGAATGATGCTTGCTGGCAATTCGCTAGGATCAGTTTGCCACTGCTTACCAGTGTAATTGCGGATAAATGCATTATAAAGAGGTTCGCCGATGAGCTTCTTGCCTTGTTCGTCAAGGTTTTGAGGATCAACGTGGGCAAATTCGCCGGCTTGTTCTTCAATCAACTTCTGAGCCTCGACCGGGGTGTAAGAAGCATGGAAGAATTGATTAATCGTTCCCAAATTGACAGGCATAGGGAAAACTTCGCCCTTATGCGTGGTGTAAACACGGTGTACGTAATTCGTAAACTCTGTGAAACGATTTACATATTCCCATACGCGTTCGTTAGATGTATGGAAAAGATGAGCGCCATACTTGTGGATTTCTGCGCCTGTTTCCTCGTCAAAATACGAGTATGCATTTCCGCCGATATGATTTCGAATGTCGATAATATGAACAGTCTTATCAGTATGCTCAATAATTTGCTGCGCTGTGACCAGGCCAAATAGACCAGCACCGACGATGACGACGTCAGCGGATACTGGCTCAGTTTCTGGGTTTTGAGCTAATTGTTGCGCAGTACGAATAATTGCCATAGACACGTTCCTTTCCCAAACATTTTCAAATTCTTGCAGATAATTGCAGATTCGTGCAAAATATGTCAAAAATTTTATGCTGAAGCTCATTTTATCGTGCAGGGTGTATGCTCCTAATCAAATAGGACTGGGATTGGAAGATAATCCGGTATAGCGAACGATGTATGAGCCCCCTATTATGGCGTTAAAATGTGACGTTTAAATCGCATAATGCACTCTAGCCTGGTCGCTACACTTGCTTACATGGAAACATTGCTTGTCACGGGCGGAGCTGGTTTTATCGGTTCGAATTTTGTGCATTTTGTTCGTAATCATCATCCTGACACAAAGTTAGTGGTTTTAGATGCGCTCACTTATGCAGGAAATCTTTCTAATATAGCTAGTTTGTTACGCCCTGCGTATAGTTCATCTGACAAGCGTGTTGAATTTATTCACGGTTCAATTAATGATGTAGAACTTGTTGACTCTATCGTACAAAAAGTTGATGCTGTCGTACATTTTGCTGCTGAATCGCATAACGACAAAGCTATAGTATCTCCAGATATCTTCTTCGAAACCAACGTTATGGGGACTTTGACTCTGCTCAAAGCTGCCCAACGGTATGATGTACGGTTTCATCATATTTCTACTGATGAGGTATATGGGGATACCGATATCAATTCCCAAGAACTCTTTACCGAGGATTCACCGTACAAACCATCATCGCCTTATGCCGCATCGAAAGCCGCTTCGGATCATATGGTTCGCGCATGGACTCGAACATATGGTTTAAAGGCGACAATTTCGAATTGTTCCAATAATTTCGGTGCATACCAGCATATTGAAAAGTTTATTCCTCGTGCCATCACCAACGCTTTATGCGGTATTCCTATTAAATTATACGGTGACGGTTTAGCAATGCGAGATTGGATTCACGTCGAGGATCAGTGTCGAGCTATCTGGGAAATTTTGCACAATGGGCGTATCGGGCAAACTTATCTCGTTAGCGCACAATGTGTAGTGAACAATAAAACGGTAATTGATATCCTGTGCGATATTATGCGTACTCAATTTGATTGTGATCCTTGCATCCAATACGTTCGCGATAGAGCGGGAGCTGATAGACGGTATGCGCTCAATCCGCAAAAAATTCGTCAAGAGTTAGGATGGAAACCAGAACATACGCAATTTTCACGTGAGTTGGAAAGCGTTGTACGATGGTATTCGAGTAATGAAGACTGGTGGAAGTCAGAAAAAAGCAGAGTCGAGGAGCAATACCAAATTCTAGGTCAGTGAGATTTAGTTTGGAGGATTTAGCATGGTGAAGCTCAGTATGGCGAAGCTTAGCATGGCTCGAGTGAACGTAATGCGACCGAACTAGTTCGACGGGCACATACTTGCTCTCTTATGGGGGAGTATCTAGCCTACGCCGTACCTCTAGCTCGTGACTTATAGCGCGTGACTTACCTGCAGTTTGAGAGAGCCTGAATCACATCCGCATTACGACTAGATTGCGATTAGATTTTGCGCAATCGACCGAACCGCTAAGAGTAGAACCCGACAAATCGGGCAGAACAGCGCTGAACAGTATTGAAAGAAAATCGAGGGAACCGTATGTCTGTTGAATCGTTACAGGAAGCATTAGGAGAATCGTCGCTCGGATTGTCGCTCGAATCGTCGAAAGCATCGCATGAATCAACACATGAATCATCGCATGAAGTGCAGCAACTCTCTAGTGCAAGCGGGCATCTGCAAGTACCGTACCTCGTTATTGTTGTTCCTTGTTATAACGAATCCGCAGTTATAGAAGGTACGACTCACGTTCTGGTTCATAAAATTCATGAGCTCATTTCTTCCCGAAAGGTTAGCGAACACAGTGCGATTCTTTATGTTGATGATGGATCGAGGGACGATACCTGGGAAAAGGTTGGCGCTTTAAGAGGCATATACGGTGACGTCATCAATGGGGTAAAATTTGCGCATAATCGGGGACATCAAAATGCTGTCTATGCGGGAATGATGGAAGCGTACGAAAATGGGTGCGATTGCATCGTCTCGATGGATGCGGATTTACAAGATGATCCTCAGGCAATTGACGAAATGATAGAAAAATATTGTGAAGGCGCACAAATCGTATACGGTGTGCGTAATAATCGCGATACCGACACAGTCTTTAAACGTGAAACTGCCCGTGCATTTTATGCGACGATGACATGGCTCGGGACAAATACTATTGCGAATCATGCCGATTTCCGGCTTATGGGACGTGGCGCATTAGAAGCGCTGAGCCAGTATCACGAATCAAATTTATTCCTTCGCGGAATTGTGCCTGATTTAGGCTTCAAAACTGAGCGAGTTTACTATAAACGTGCTGAACGGCAGGCTGGTGAATCAAAGTATCCACTTGGCAAGATGATTAAATTTGCTTTAGAAGGCATCACCTCGTTTTCCGTGAAACCAATCAGATTCATCATGCTTGTTGGAGCGGCAGCGTTTGTCATCTCGATGTTAATGCTTGTGTATATCTTCGTTTCGGTCTTGCGAGGACATGCGGTTTCAGGCTGGGGATCGATTATGGCATCCATGTGGCTTCTAGGCGGAGCAATCTTAATGGCATTAGGGATCGTTGGCGAATACGTGGGGAAAATTTATCTTGAGGTGAAGCATCGACCTCGTTACATTATCGAGGAACGACTTGGAATGTAGCTGGCCGGTTTGGTAGAGGTATAGGGCCGTTGGACATGTCACATGAAGGCTTCGAATTTGCTAACGGCTGAGGCTTCGTGCTTGTGGTGGTTAAGAACGGTTAAAACTGCTAGCATGGATTATTATGTCCAAAAGCTCTCTGCCACCACGCCCTCCTCGGACGTCTCATCCTTTACGCTCTTCACGCCGTCCGACGCTGATGCAGCCTCCTAAGTCAGGTGTGGGGTCGAAGTCGCAGCATGCAACAGGCATGCAACATGTGAGAACAATTGCGTTATGGATTCTCGCTGCTGTGCTTACGGTAGCTCTTACTGCTGCGGTTACACGGTTGGTGCAATGGCAGCGAGCCGTTCAGGAAGCTCAGTCATCTCAAAATCAATTGGTTCGTTCGTATGATTTCGACCCTGGATATATCATTTCTGATCATAATTTCTTTGATTCGAATTCGATGACGGCTGCGGAAATCCAAGTATTTCTTGAACAACAAGGCCAGGCTTGTTCTGGAGAATTCTGCCTCAAAAATCTGCGGATAGATGTTAATTCACGAGATGCGGATAACGAATGCAACGCGTACACTGCACCCGAATCGGGAAATGCGACAGCCGCGGAAATTATTGATAGTTCGGCAAGGGCGTGTGGAATTAGCCAGAAAGTTCTTCTGACTATTTTGCAGAAAGAGCAAAATCTTGTCGGTCGCTCAAGTGTATCGAAAGAACAACTCGATAAAGCAGTAGGATTATCGTGCCCCGATGATGCGCCGTGCGATACGCGTTATGCTGGTTTCTTTAATCAGGTTTATGGCGCTGCGCACCGGTTTAAGTACTATCTCAATCACGAATCAGACTACAACTTCCATGCGGGTACGTTGAACTCCATGAGATACTCTCCGACAGTGAGTTGTGGCGCTAGCGATGTGTATATCTATAACACTGCGACGGCATTGTTATATATTTATACGCCGTATCAACCCAATGCGGCTGCTTTAGAAGCAGGCACTGGTGAAGGCGACGAATGCTCCTCATATGGAAACCGAAACTTTGCAATAATTTATAATGGGTATTTCGGGTCGCCAACCCGCGATGAGTAAGAGTCATGCGTGAGGACGGTGGGCTAGACGGTCGATACGCGGAGGGTACGTTCGAGCAGACTTAGACTGAGAAACGATGATGAGTTGGGCTTGTTATTACGGGCGTCGCTAATTTTTTGCAAGTCGGACTGCTTATGTACGCGGCATTAAAGCAATATGATGTCTAAAGCGGGCAGAACTGCAAAAAATTGTTGCAAAGTAGACGAATTCTAAGAGACTAACCGGGAATTATTTAGAAAGTAATGATGTAATCGATTAGTCATTGCTTGTAAAACGGTTAAATCTGCTAAAATCTTGCACGAATTGATAGAAAACATCACAAAGAAGTAGGTCGTTTTTGGGCATTCTTCACCAGCTTGCTATCGTCTAGCCGAACGAGTATTCTTTATTAAGTTGGCTCGATATGAAGTAGGGTTAAAAATGCGGTCAATTCGCGGCTCTCCTTCACCAGTATGGCTTACAGAATGGCATGTTACTGGTTATCGGGCAACAGAGTATACACATTCTCCTGCCACAGAAGGTCTGTGGCCGATTAGTCCGAAGGAGGTGGGTGATGTCTGCTCACAAGTATGAACTCATGCTCATCGCTGATCCAGAAATGGACGAACGCGCATTGAAGAAGTTGGTCGACACCTATCTGGAAACCGTCACCAACGAAAAGGGCACTATTGACAACGTCGATATCTGGGGTCGTCGCAAGTTGGCTTATGAAATCGCTGGAAAGACTGAAGGTAACTACGCTGTAGTTAACTACACTGCAGAACCAGCAACTAGCGACGAACTTGATCGTTTGCTTAACCTTAACGAATCCATCGTTCGTACAAAGATTCTTCGTACTGACGCTGAATAGTCGTAAAAGCTAGAAATCCACTGAATTTTTCTTGGTATCCATAAATGGGATATCGAAACTCACGGATTTGTAGCACACAATTAAATTACATAGTAAACGTAAAACTCATAGATTTACATTCATAAACGGAGTAGTCATGGCTGGAGAAACTGTCATTACTGTTGTGGGAAACCTCACCGCAGATCCTGAACTACGAACAACGAGCAACGGTGGCAAGGTAGTGAACTTTACTATCGCCTCAACTCCTCGTACATACAATCGTAATACGGGACAGTTTGAAGATGGAGACGCGCTTTTCATGCGTTGCTCTTGCTGGGATTCCCAGTACACCACCATGGCAAGCAATATAGCGCAGTCACTTACAAAGGGTATGCGTGTTATTGCTCAGGGTAACTTGGTCCAGCGCTCATATCAAACACAACAGGGCGAATCGCGCACTGTTGTTGAGCTGCGAATTACTGAAATTGGCCCGTCTTTGAGCCGAGCAACAGCATCCGTGAACCGTATTTCGTCTGGAAATTCCGGTAGTAATGGAAACTATTCCTCTAATCGTGGTGGTTTCCAAGGTGCTAATGCTGCGCCAAATTATGCAAATGGTGCAGGCGCAAATGCTGCAAACGCTAATTATAATGCTGCAGCTGCGCCATCGACAGATCCATGGAGTGCATCCGATGATAGCTCTGCGTTTGGCGGAAGCTCTGATTTTGGAAGCTCTGCTGACTTCGGTTCTGAAGAAATTCCTTTCTAACTATACTTACAGTTGAGAAAGCTGAATAACTTTGCATATTGAATGCTAAGTCGAGCGAACCGAAAGAAAGATAACAAAAGAGATAACGAATACGGATGCGAAATTCGTGAATTTCATGAATTCGGTAAATCTGGAGTTTAATTTTTAAGGAGTGTGACATGTCACGCAAAAGGCCTCAGCCACCAGTAAAGCCTTTCAAGAAGAAGCCAAATCCATTGAAGGCTGCAAAGATTACTGAAATCGATTACAAGGACGTTGCTCTGCTTCGCAAGTTCATTTCGGACCGCGGCAAGATTCGTTCCCGTCGTATCACCGGCGTAACCGTACAGGAACAGCGCAAGATTGCACGTGCTATTAAGAATGCACGTGAAATGGCTTTGCTCCCATACGCAACCAACGGTCGCTAAAGGAAGAAGGAAATTACCATGGCAAAGAACACTAAGGTTATTCTCCGCGATTCTGTAAACGGTCTTGGTCAGGCTGGAGATGTTGTAGAAGTTTCTGCTGGTTATGCACGTAACTTCCTTGTTCCTCAGGGACTCGCATTTGCTTGGACTAAGGGTGCTGCAGCTCAGATTGAGCAGATGCAGCGTGCACGTCGTGCACTTGCTCTTGCTTCTCGTGAAGATGCAGTTGCTGCTAAGAATGATATCGAAGGCTCTGTAGTAGAAATTTCTGCTAAGGTTTCCGAATCTGGAAAGCTCTTCGGTGCTATTGCAGCAGCTGAAGTAGCTGAAGCTCTTACTGCTAAGGGCAATGCAGTTTCCGCAAAGGCAGTTACTGTAGAAAACATTAAGACTACTGGTGATTTCACTGCAACCGTACAGTTGCATCCTGAAATCTCTGCACAATTTACCGTTAAGGTAGTAGCAGAGTAGTCTTTTGTGATTACTTGATGCAAAGTGATTTGTGACTTGTAATCGGTAAATTTTACGAAGGTGGCATTGGCTATATGTGGCTAATGCCACCTTCTAGTTTTTGCACGATGGACGGTGCAATAAGCGCAATTACGATATGCACAAACCAGCGTGAGATTTTCGCTGTTTATTGCCGTATCATTTCTCAACCCCCGTGATTTTTTTGCAACTTTGCCCGATGTGGCGGCTGCGATAGTAATAAAATACTTGTTTATCAGCTGTATCATGGTACGTTCTGCAAAAAATCAAGGAAGAAGCCTGCACTCAAAGGGGACGAGCATAGCATTATTGTAAAACGCTTGTTTTGTTTAGCTTCGCTAGTCTTTCTTTTTATTTCGCCTTGTCGGGGCGTATCTAAGATGGTAATCAGCCAAAAGAAATGCATCAGGACGGGCGACGAAAGGCGCGAAGTAATGATTCGGCATAGGCAGTTGCACAAGAGGAAGCATATCCTCTTAATCTTAGACGTTAGTCACTTTGTGATGGCAGATTTGATAATCTCATGTGTTTGATTCTTGTCAATGACGAATCAACTGATCCCTATTGATATATAAGAAACAAAGGAATCAAAAGATTGAGCCCCCATCAATCCAATCTCAATAACGTTTTGTGCCCAGTATATCTTGCGAGCAACCGTTCTCTTCTTCGGGCTTCCCATCGGTTAACTATTGGTACTCCGGCGAGACGTAATTTTTCGATTAGTGCGTCTCCCTGTAATTCGTACGCTTCACTGAATTGAAAACGAACAAGCTTAAAATTCTTTAAAGATAATGCAGTTTCCCGATCCTTCTCGCGCATTATGACGGCAGCTGTATCCGTGTGAGAGCTGGCGAGAACTGAGCGGTCGAAGTACTTTCCTTTTCCATCCAACTCAGCAGCAATATGCTGAAATTGTCGCGTGCGAGTAGTTGAGCTAGATTTTTTAGGATGATTAATCGTCCATACATAATCTGGCCGGATAATGCGCGTCGATTGTAGCGTAGGTGAACTATGCCGATGAAGTGCAAATAATGGATTTTCAATCTCCTTCTGTAATGTAGGTGTGACAAATCCCGCGCGAATGATTCGTCCTCGGCAAAATGATTCACCACCATTTTCGGATTTAGCATCAATAAACCCCAGTTTGAAAAGGGTTGCGGATAATTTCCAACAATGACGACGTTTGCATGCAAAACGTAAAATCTTCTGACGCGATACATTGAATTTTCGAGCTATCTGGTCGCCAACGATAAGAGCATATTCGAATGGTAATGTACGCATGCAATCGAAAATTGTTTGCAAAGGAGATGTGACCACCACGCCATTCAGTATGCCAATCCTATCATTTATTGGAAAGTATGGATGGGCAACGATGCCATCAGATCTCTTAGTTTGGTATAAGCGTCTAAATGCGCGTGTTATCTTGCGTTTTGGGCACGATTCTTTAACGTAATGGAAACGAATGGGAATACGCTTACGCGGTGAAGTGGAAGTGTGCATATCTGTCGCAAAATGAATATGCCTGTGGAAACTTTTCGGTAGGTTTACTCCAAAAAGCGCTGCAGCAGAAACCACAGAGACTGGCCAGAATGGGTGCTCTCGTGCAACTGCATAGATTTTTGACAGAATTTGGTGGGCGCTTGACATTGATTCCCATGACTGAGTATTGATAAAGTAACCGGATAATGGCTGCGACACGCAATTAGTATGGCATCGCCTAGTTAGTACACGACGTTCATTGCGTAACGATGGCCGCATAAGAATTTGAGGAATATTGATTGAGACACTCATACAATTAGTCTGAATCAAATATGAATCAAACTCCTAATTTAAAAAACAATGTGAACGAATGTGGATAACTGCGGCATATGACGGATAAGTTCGGGTGGATATTGGAACAGATGCAAGTGAGAAAGATTTTTTGCACGTTGTACGTGAAAGGACATCGAGAATTCCCAATAACGAGGTGAAAATCGTACAATCTGCAAAAAATATATTGAGTCGTTGCTATCAACAGGTCTCATCTCAATGAAGTATAAATCGTCTAAAAATTGTGCAGGTGTGAGTAGAAAACCACATTGCAAAAAAAGAGGGAGTTAAATAGGAAGAATGAAGAATCTTATAACTCAAATTGCAAAATTCGGCGTAGTGGGTATTATTGCTGCAGTACTTGATTTCGGCATTCTTAATATTCTCGTAGCTCTCTTTCATATGAACGCTACACTTGCAGGTACGATTTCGTTTATTTTATCTTTAATCTTTAACTATGCAGCGAGCATGAAATACGTTTTTGTACATCGTCCGGATATGGCACGATGGATGGAAATTGTGATATTCATCGTTTCGGCAAATATAGGTTTGTTCATTAATGTATTGATCTTGTGGGTTTCCACTGATGTCCTTCTGCCAGCAGGAGTTCAACCAGGCGATACGTTATATACCATTTATACGAATGGTGGGAAGATTGTAGCTACAGTGGTTGTTGCTGTGTGGAATTTTGTTATACGAAAGTGGCTTTTGGACGCTCCTGAAGATGGACAGATTGACCCAAACTCTATAGCTCATAAAATTGGGGAATGGTCGTTAAAATTTGGTAAGTAGCAATGTATTTTTTGCAAAATGACCGTTCAAATAATACGAAGCAAATAAAAGTATTAAAATCGCGTAAAATTAAAAGAAATTCTTAAAATCGTCAATTCTCAATAGGAAAGGTCTCATCATGCCAGTGATTCATACCCATGTTAGTGTCGAAACAACTCGGCAGCAACGTGAAGAACTGAAGAGTATTTACGGTCAAGCAATAACAGCTTTGCCAGGAAAATCCGAGGGGTGGCTAATGTGTCCTTTTGAGGATAACATGCCAATTTACTTCGCTGGTGATGATTCGAAGCCTGCCGCTTACGTTGAGGTCAATGCATTCGGGCATTCATCTGCACCACGTGAAGCGTGGGAGGAATTGAGCGCGCAGATTATTCCAGCTCTCGAATCTGTGTTAGGGATTCCACAAAATCGCGTATACGTTCGTTATACTATGACTGAAGATTGGGGCTGGAACGGCGCTAATTTCTAATATTCGGTATCTTACAAGCGAATCGAGTTATTAAAACAGAAAATAAGGCTAGTTCAAGTTATGTATAGCTTGCTTTCAGCATATTTTTTGTAGATTGGACTTTTATGGAAATGAGTAAATCTCCTGAGCCTCGAAACAGCACAACAAATTCTGAAGAAACACAGTGGCTTGTGGAACAACCTGCACAAAATACGCAGAATACGCAGAAAGCACAGAACTCGCAATATACAACTGTACATCTCGTGCGACACGGAGAAGTTTTTAACCCCGATCACGTACTTTACGAACGTTTACCAGGCTTTCATTTGTCCGAGCGAGGCTTTCGTATGGCACACGAAACTGGACGTTATATGGCTCGAAATAAATCCATGAAGAATCCAGCAGCAGTTTTCTCTTCGCCACTTGATCGCACGATTGATACCGCAACCGCGATTATCGAGGAAATCACTAGAAAATCTAACTCGGATACCTCTACTGAGCATGACTCGACGAATCTAGCAATCAAGACAGATGAACGTATCATCGAAGCGCGAAATGAATTTCGTGGCAAGCGCATTGGTCATGGCGAAGGCGCTCTCTGGAAGAACGGTAATTGGAGATTAGTTCTGAATTTATGGCGTCCAAGCTGGGGTGAATCTTATAAAGAAATCGCAGCGAGAGTTCAAGACTTTGTATTTGAGAAGGTTGATGAATTCGCCGGAAAATCGATAATTGTTGTAAGTCATGAATCACCAATTTGGTCATTTAGGCATATGCTCGAAACCGGACATCCTGAGCATAACATGCTTTTACGCAAAACCGCGCTTGCGTCGGTTACATCTTTTACGTTTGAAGTAGGAACTCATAAGTTGGTAAGTATCGAATATGCGGATCCTGCGGCGAATGTGGAATAATTTAATATTTTTTAGAAGGTAGCAGGGCAGACACGCAATATTTTTGCATAACGAGACATATACATCGGGCTTTCCGAGCAGGAGAAGCAGCACAAGTCTTTATCAGGTTAAGGACAATCCGGCGGTCTAATTGTGCAAGACATAAAGTGCATAAAGTGCATAAAGCATCTGAGGGTTTCATGCTTTTATACTTATTTTCTGACTTTCGGGGTTATGTGACTGATGCCACATAACCCCGAAAGCATTTAAGGAACAATATGCAAAAAAGTGTGGGATAATAAGGAAAGATAAGAATTCTCAATCTCATTGGGGAGCAGTATGAATACTTTTTTGCATAATGTACCACAAGAAGTAGTAAGTCGCGCTCGTAAAGCTGCTGAACGATTAGAGGCATTATGGCCACTCACTGATGCAAAGCAGCTCGATAATGACGTCCATTATGGTGACAACCTTCAAGTACGTCAAACATTCCAAATTGCAAAAATTTTGCTTGGAACCGAAACTCAACAAGCTCATGACTTAACAATTGCAGATGCGGAGTATGTGTTTGAAGGTGCTGAAGATATCCCTGGAAGAAATCAGGCATTGGTGGATGCGTTATTAATTGCCAATGATGCATATGAGCAAGCGTATGAGCTCGCTGACGATTTTGACGCGTTGCAGATTTTGCAAGTTGCGGCATGCGTTGCTGGAGGTGAATCCGTATCTGCAGATTTAAAGGATATTGAGGAAATTATTAATCGACTTGGCAATAATGCAGGCATTGATTCGGCGGCTACCTCGGAGGATGATTCGGGGAGTGGCGATGTAGAAAACGTCGTATGCGCGTTTGCAATTGCACGTGAAATTGCCGCATTGATTGAGAAACAATCTGAGGGAGCATTTGCCGCAGCAGCGTTGATGATTCTTGTCGCGAATGGCTATCTTGATTTCGTCGGTTCTCCGCGTACCTTTATGAACGCTTCTGAACTGCTAAAGATTTATAGTGATGGTATTGATAGCAGCGTGGAACGCATCCTTGAATCTTCAGCTAAGCAATGGGACTATCATCATGATGAAATTTTGTGGGATAAGAACGAAGCTAAACGCAAGGCAAAAGAAGAAGATGAGGCAAAAAGTAAAGCTGCCTTGGCTGCGAAATTTGCGCGCGTTCAAGACGACCCAAATAAGCCTGAAGTTGAACTATAAATAGCCTTATCCTCTGTGTGAGCAGTACTTGTAACCCGTTCCAGAAAATGTAAACAGAAAATGTAAACAGAAAATGTAAACAAGAACTGTAATCAGATGCACGGGGTATCTTATGCGCCAGTTACTCTTAGTAGCGATTGGCGCATCGCTGTATTATTTAGTAATTATCCGAGAGAATTGCCGTACCCACTATTTTGTGTAAGAAGTCGTTAACGGAGGAATGACTGGAGAGGCTGCGTTAGTGCGTTCAGGTGGAAGATTGAAATAACTCGTGTTATTCGTAACTGTGCCGGGGCTTGTCACGAATTGATTTCCATAAGAAGGACCGGTCATCCGAACGATTTTATCGAATCTGATACCTGCTGGATCACTTTCGCGTGTAAGTAAGGCGATTAGTGTAACTATTAATGAGAACAGAATAGTTCCTAATACGGCGACGCCAAACATAAAAACGGAAATGGATAATTTCCCTATGCTTTCGTTTTGCTGAGTTTGGGTTCCTTGGTTAGCTGCAATAAACAGTACGAGTGCCAAGAATACGCAGAAGAAAGAACCTCCGCATAATATGTAAAGCCATTTTCCGCTCTTATTGACGTCATGTAATCTGCGACAGGCTACGGAAAGAGTAGGTACCAGAACGGCATACGAGAAAATGCCTGATGCTATTTGCAAAGCTGGATGTGGAACAAGATACTCTAGACCAATCAGCAAAAAATTGACAATCGATGTAATCAGATACGCCCACCAAAATTCACTACGAGATGCGCGTCCAGAAAAGACCGCGTATTTACGGAAGAAACGAGCAATTGCTTGTATCGGATTTGCGCCATAAAATGGTTGATCAATCGGTGGGGTGCCCATAGTTTTCGTATACGTGATGGTTACCATGATGTCTCCCTTGTACAGCGCAATCTTTAGTGGATTCTTAAGAGTACTAATAAAAATTGCGGGCATGCGAATGAATGATATTATACAGCGAGGGCGCAATAATATCTCTGACAAGATATCTGTGGCGTATGCGTGTGAGTATGGGCATGTGTGTGCGGATGCGGGAGCTGCTAGATAAATTCGAGAATCTTTCTTATAAGGACTCTAATTTTTCGGAATTTTTTGCAAGTTGAACTAAAGTTTATTCACTGCGTAGACGAGGAATGTTTTTAGGAATATTCCTAGGAGAATTTTGCAAGAAGAGTAGTTTTAAACCGTTGGAAATTCAGGGAAAATGCATTGTGATGCAAGACAATGAGAGCGCTAGAAAGGCCATGTATGAATAGATAAAATTTGCGCAGCCAAACTTGCAAAAAATATCGGCGCAATGTAGATATCGGGTAGCAAGGAAAAGAATAAACGAAAAGTGCGTTAGCGGTCGCCGCATTATTCACTAAACTTTGAAAGACTAACGCGGAGCCTACTTTAACTAATGGTTCGTTCGAGTAAGCTCGTAGGGGTATAAAAGCTAAGAAACCTTCGGACGTGAATCAAGATCAAAGAAGTTGTGCGTCAAAACGACTCCCTCTGGGATCACTCTCATGCACGAGCAAAACAATAAGAACGATTAAGGCGGATACCCCTATGCACAGAGAAGCGGCAGCGGCAACGACATGATAATAGAAATAGATAGGCAGGCTATGCGACATCTTAACAAAGCGCAGGAAAAGAATAAAGCCGTAGATTGCGGAAAGTGGCAGAATAATAAAACTGCATGGTAATAGGACACAAAGCCATTTTCCAGATTTATTACAATCATGAAAGCGCCGGCATGCGCAAGAAATTGCGGGGATAAATACCGCTATATAAAGGACTAAAACGACAATAGAAATGATCGAGGTGAGTGTCTGAAACTGTTTGGATACATACTGTTCGGATACATACTGTTCAAAAATGTACGAAAAAAATGAAACAACGTTTTGCACAAGGAAGAGCAAGGAAATTGGCCACCAGAATTCACTGCGGGATGCTCTACCTGAGAAAACGAAATATTTTTTAAAAAATCGTGTGATGGCTTGGATTGGATTTGCATTGTAGAGAGGTAAAGAAAATGGAATATTGAGGTTCCTCTTTGATTCGTTTCTAATTTTTGGCAGAAGAGGCACGGGGAAATATGCTTTATGGGGAATGTTCGACGGAACAGAATCCTCTTGATGAGGTGTTTCAATATCCACGATAAGCTCCTTTACGTTATCGCAAGTATAGTTACGGGAACGGGCGGTGTGGACTATTAACTCATTCGCTATACAATCTATATTTTATCTGCGGCATACTGATATGCAAAAAATATTCATAGAATATGTGTAACTATACGTAAATATGCGTCACTATATGTGCGAAGCTGGTGAGCTTACTTCTATGAAGTATCTGAGTAAGATGGGAATGCGAAGGAGAATTGCGCCTGATATAGATAAATTCACCCGTTTCATTAATACGGCATTAAATCTGTTGCGTTTGCGCTTCTTGCGGTAATCTTTGATTAGCTCGTAAGCAGGATAATTAAGAGGCTGTGAGAGTGAGCAGGATGGTGCAAGCGTCCGCGGGTGTGGAGGGTCGACCGTAAGAGAGTGCGAGCGAGAATAACTGTCACATTAATTTATATTGTCATCGGCAGGGTTACCCAGTAATAAGCGTTCAACGCAAATAACGGCGAGCATAACTATACCTGTGAGTATGACGATTGAGATTGTCGCTGCCCAAACGAGCGGAGCTTGAGTTGCGTTATATGCCGACTGAAGGAATAGTCCAATTCCGTGGCGACTACCCATGTATTCGGCGGTAGCCGCAGTTGCAAAAATATACGTTCCAGCAATACGAATTCCGCTAAATATCTGACGCGCAGCAACACGCATTTGCACATGCCACAACGTCCATGTGCGTGAGGCGCCGCAGGTGAGTGCCACATCTGCAAAATATCGAGGAACAGCTCGTAACCCGCGTGAGGTTTGAATGGCAATTGGAAATATTGAGAATAGAGTAACTAAGGCTATTTTTCCAGAATCATCGAAGCCGAACCACCAGAGGAAAAACGGTGTTACAGAAATAAGTGGAAGCGTTTGAGCCGCTGTAAGGATTGGCATGAGCGCCGCATTTGCTAGCGAGGAAAGATAGAGAATTGCGCCTAGTGCTATGCCGATGACGATGGCTAAGGCAAAGCCCCATAAAGCTTCAGAAGTTGTGACGACAAGATTTGAATATAAAGAAGGCCAGTTTAGTTGTGTTGCTGTCCAAATCCTGCTAGGGGATGCCCAAATGCGTGCAGTCTCTGGATTTGAATTTGCGGAAATTTCCCACACGGCTGCGACTATCAGTATGACGGTGAGTGTTGGGAGAGTGTGAAAAAAGAGCTTGGACATTGAGCCGCGCAGCCCCGTTCGTGATTGCGCGGATTTTGAAGATCTCAATTTTGGTGATATAGATTTTGAAGATTTCAATTTTGGTGATATAGATTTTGAAGATTTTGATTCTGAAAACCTCGACATCGTAGGTTCGTCTAACGATGGTGCTGATGGTGCTGATGCTTGTGCTGGTGATTGTGAAAAATTGCTCATCGCTCTTACCTATTTTCTATAAATTCCCTACGATTTTCCTCTGGCATGTTCTTAAGCTTAGTGTTTGCTTAGTGTTATCTTAGTGCGAATCTAGTTCTAACTCTAGCGCTGTGTCTCGTTCATACAGCCTCCTATCTACAATAGTCCGTATGACACAAGACACCACACAAGAATTAGATTCTGAAGTTTCATCAAAGGCAGATGTAAAGCCAGAATTGCCTGAGAACGTTCGCGTTCGTTTCTGCCCATCGCCTACAGGTACGCCTCACGTTGGAATGGTACGTACCGCGCTTTTTAACTGGGCTGAGGCTCGTCATACTAAGGGAACGTTCGTATTTAGAATTGAAGATACCGATGCTCAGCGTGATTCTCAAGAATCGTATGATCAGATTCTTGAAGCACTTCGCTGGCTGGGGTTGACCTGGGATGAGGGTATCGATGTAGGTGGTCCTCATGGTCCATATCGCCAGAGTGAGCGTACAGAGATTTATAAGGATGTCGCTGCTAAACTTCTTGACGCTGGATTTGCATATGAATCCTTCTCGACACCTGAAGAAATTGAAGCGCGAAACGCGGCAGCAGGTCGTCCAAAGGCTTTTGGTTATGACGGTTTCGATCGCAACTTGAGCGAGGAACAAAAGGAAGCGTTCCGTGCTGAGGGCCGCAAACCTGCAATTCGTATCAAGATGCCAGATGAAAATATCAGTTTTAATGATTTAATTCGTGGCGAAATTGAATTCAAAGCGGGAAGTGTCCCAGATTATGTTATTGTTCGCCCAAATGGCGATCCTCTCTATACTCTGACTAATCCAGTTGATGACGCCATGATGGATATTAACGTTGTGCTGCGCGGAGAAGATTTGCTCAGCTCTACTCCACGTCAAATCGTTTTGTACCGTTATCTGATGGAATTGGGCATTGCGAAGCAGGTTCCTCTCTTTGGACATATGCCATATGTTATGGGAGAAGGAAAGAAGAAGCTTTCGAAGCGCGATCCAGAATCAAATCTTTTCCTTCATCGTGAGAACGGTTTCATTCGCGAAGGTTTGTTGAATTATCTCGCAGGTCTTGGCTGGTCTATTTCGGCTGACCGCGATGTATTCACAATGGAAGAAATGATTGAAAACTTTGACGTGCGTGACGTTAAGGCTAATCCAGCGCACTTCGATTTGGATAAGGCAATCGCAATCAATGCTGAGCATATTCGTATGCTTGAACCTGATGATTTCTTACGCCGTTCGATTCCATACTTGTTTAAAGATGGTGCAGTAAGCGCTGAGAATTGGGATGAATTAACGGATCGCGAACGTCAGATTTTGACTGATTCTGTAGGATTAGTACAACCACGTGTGCGTTTGCTCGGTGAAGTTTCGGGCATGGTCGCAAGCTTGCTCTCTGAAGAAGAGTATATTGAGCCTGAAGCTGATGCTCGCAAGCAGCTTAAAGATTCTGCTGCTGAAGTGCTGGATATGGCAGTTGCAACGATGGCGGAAATTCCTGCTGAAGAATTTAAGGCTGAGCATGTTCATGAGGTCCTTACTGCTGAACTCGTGGAAAAGGCTGGAATCAAGCCACGTCTGGCATTTGGCCCAGTGCGAGTTGCTGTTTCTGGTCGACGTGTTTCACCGCCACTCTTCGAATCCATGGAAATTCTTGGAAAAGATTTGAGTATTGCGCGACTCGCCGAGTTGCGAAAGCATCTTGACTAGTGTATGTTAGTTATTCGTTGCGTTAGGCTCGAATTCGAGTTTAATGTGATGAATAATTAAATGCCCCCATCGTCTAGCGGTCTAGGACATCGCCCTCTCACGGCGGCAACATGGGTTCAAATCCCATTGGGGGTACGAAGTGACTTCAGTGCTTGGAATTTGCCGAGCATCGCGAGCCACGCCATATTGGGATATGGTGTAATTGGCAACACAGCTGATTCTGGTTCAGCCGTTCTTGGTTCGAGTCCAGGTATCCCAGCGATTTTACCTCTTGAGGAAACTCAGGAGGTTTTTTGTTTTGTGATAGTACCAGAGTTAACATGCCATGGCTCATTTACGACCGTTTGGCGTATCTTCCACGTCGACTTACGACACGTTCCTGCCAATACGTCAAAAGTTAGACCGTTGTTTACAGCTTTATTTTTAATTTAGAAACTATTTTTTGCAACTCTGACTATTTTAGGGCTTATTCGTTGAAGAATTTACGACGTGTATGAACCAACTTGCAAAAAATACAGATAGACTGACTAACCTGATAGCTCGTCGTCTATTTGCCACTGACTATGGTTAATTACAAAATCCTGTAAAGTTCTAAGCGATTCTTATTTCCATCGCACAACAACTGCCGTATGCTTAGATTATGAACAATGATCGTGACTCAATAACAGAGCAAAATAAGCAGATGTACGAGTCTAAGCTGGATGCTCAGGGAAAGTTTGAAGCTACGAAGAAAGATGTAGCGCGTATCATGAAGCAAGGCAAGACTGAGATGCAAGTTCGTTTACACTCAACTAATTCGGGTCGCGAGAAGAACGAGATTAATGAGAATAATGTGGGTGAGATGACGGATGTTACAGAAGTCGCTGTGAAAAACGATACAGAGCTAACGCATTATGAATCCAAGCGTAACGAAAATCTGAAAAGCAGTAATACTCCACTTGCGGAAGAGAACACTCATGAGCGCGCTTCCGTTTCTGTCTCTGCTCGTTTAGGAAGACTACAATTCCATGCTTCTGGGAAATTCCGAGTACTGCAAATAAGTGATATTCAGGAAGCGCCAAAAGTTTCCAAAGATACAGTTCGTCTCATTGAAGCTGCATGTGATGCCTCGCGTCCGGATATTGTTATTTTTACGGGGAATCAAATTGCTGGATATGACAGTGCGTATGAGCAAACTTTTATTAAAAGGTCGTGGTTAGATCGACGAGTGCAGCCTACGCTCGAAGAAAAAGAGCGAACGAAGCAGTTGGTACGTCAGACTTTGGCGCAGTTCTTAGCGCCGTTGGTCAATAGACAAATCCCGTTTGCTGTGACGTTCGGCAATCATGATTTTCAGTGTGGGCTAGATCTTGACGAGCTGACAGAGATTTATCGCGAATTTCCAGGGTGTGTAAATCCGAGAAATTCAGGCTCGGTCTCAAGCTTTGAGGACGGTTCAGATAATGCTACTCATGAAAGTACGCAAAATTTGCTCGCATTGCAAAAAATTTATGATTCGTCTGAACCTGGTACGTTTGCACTTTCCGTCAAGGATCAATACGGCGAGAAGAATGTTATTGGCTTGACAATTATGAATTCGGGCGATTACGCACAAGAAGGCGGCTATGCTCAGCCGAGCGCAACCGCAATGCGATTCCTGCGCGCAAGCGCTCGCGAAATGGATACTCGTTCTATGGTCTTCCAGCATATGCCACTTCAAAAGTACTATGATTTGCTCACCGCAGTTCCTATGGCTACGGCAAACGCTATTCAGGGCTACCGTGCTTTTGAAGCGTACAGTTATGTCCTTGATGAAACGAAAACTTTTGCAGGTAGTTATCTCGGCGAGGGAATTAGCTGCCCAGATAAGGACAGCGGAGAATTCCGTCTTTTACAAGAGAATAACTATTTCGCTGTGACGGCAGGACACGATCATCGAAATGCAATCGCAGGCGTAGTGGATGGAATTTTGTTATCGACTGCTCCAACTGCTGGTTTTAGTACGTATGGTCCAAACCCAGAACGTAGAGCTGCGCGATTATTCGAGTTTGATATACGTCATCCATATGAGCCGCGTACGCAACTTCTGGAATTTGGAGAAATCGTTGGCAAACCATCGGGAAGCAAGGCATACGCGCTCGCGAGTACGTATTTGCCAAATAATACGGGTGAAGCTATTAATCTTTTGCGTAAGCCGCGCGTAATTGCTAGTGTGGCTGCGGTGGTGGCAGGAATCGTGTCGATTATTACTTTCGGGAAAAGAAAGAAATAATCGTATCTACGTGCAGGATGAAAGCGGAAAGTAAGACTACATGGTTTTATTTTCTGCTTTCTGATAGTGAGGGAGCATCTGTATGTATTCGGTGATGGGGATGAGTGATATTAGTGTTCTGATGATTGTGGGATAACGCATTTTTGGCATGCTTTTTTGTTTGTGTTGTCTGTCAGCGGGGTTAGTGTCGTGGTTATGGGTGATTTTGTTGTTTGTGAGCAATCGTTGGGTGAGTTGAAGAGTTCTTTAACTACGGCTAGTGGGAGTGCGCAGCCGTATACTCATCAGGCGACTGGTTGTGTGGGTGGCAAGCTTACAAAATCGTGTATGGAAAGTATTGATACGGGTATGGTTGAGGCTCAAAAGAAGCTTGCCCTGGGTATTGAGGCGTGTGTGAAGTTGATTGATGCTGCGGGTGTGGAGACGACGAATTTAGATGATGTGTTGGGGCGTTCTGCTGGTTCGGAAAAATAGAAAATAGGTTAGAGATAGGTTAGGTTTTTGTTATGGCTTCGTATAGCGCGAATGATGACTGGTCAATTTTAGGGGTTGCAAATGACCCTACTCCTGGTAAACCGGAGGAAATTGCACAGCTTGCAGCTGAGTTTTCGCGCGCGTCGTCGACTTTACTCACTACGGTTCAGGCTTTGCGTTCGACGTCGGGTACGTATGTGAAGTTGAATGGTCAGTTTTATCAGGCTTTTAGTGCTAAGAAGGGTGAGGTTTCTCGTCTTGCTGAGAG
>NZ_RXLP01000026.1:242696-243240 GCF_004332295.1 Alloscardovia theropitheci | reverse complement strand
GGGGATAACAGGCTGATCATTCCCAAGAGTCCATATCGACGGGATGGTTTGGCACCTCGATGTCGGCTCGTCGCATCCTGGGGCTGGAGCAGGTCCCAAGGGTTCGGCTGTTCGCCGATTAAAGCGGCACGCGAGCTGGGTTCAGAACGTCGTGAGACAGTTTGGTCTCTATCCTCTGCGCTCGTTGGAATTTTGAGGAGTCCTGCCCATAGTACGAGAGGACCTGGGTGGACGAACCTCTGGTATGCCAGTTGTCACGCCAGTGGCATGGCTGGTTAGCTACGTTCGGAAGGGATAACCGCTGAAAGCATCTAAGCGGGAAGCCCTCTCCAAGATGAGAATTCCTGACACTCCTTGTGAGTGTGTGAGACTCCTTATAGATGATGAGGTTGATAGGCCAGGTGTGGAAGCATGGTAACGTGTGGAGCTGACTGGTACTAAGAGTCGAAGGCAATTAACACTCCACACACTAGTGTGTGTGGGCTGATACTCTTCCTAAGGTAACATTGAACACTAAGTGTCCTTAACGATTTTTTCGCGTCTA
>NZ_RXLP01000026.1:210154-242656 GCF_004332295.1 Alloscardovia theropitheci | reverse complement strand
TGATGGTACTGCACTCGATAGGGTGTGGGAGAGTAACACGCCGCCACACTAACACTTCAAGGGTGGTCACAACAGTGACCACCCATTTTTTTATTGTTGATTTACGCCTAAATTTATCTGAACTGTGGGTCTACAGATATTTGTGATGTCGGTCCCACGTCACTTCCACCAGATAACTCTCTTGCAAGTTTCATCGAAACTGGTACTTCCTTTATCTTCTTTAAAGTTTCTGCATCGTAAATGTGTATCTTAGCCTTTGTCCCGAGATTCATCCCATATGTAATGATAATGATTCGTTCATTATTTTGACCAAATAAATAAGTTCCGCACTTGCTATTATGTATACAGTCAGAGTTTCCTACTTCAACTCGTCTTTGTTCATTTCCTGTCGTAGTATCTATTTGATGAATAATGCCTATAGTTGGATTGAAATACGTAAAGGTATCTCCTCGTAAGGATTTATTGTCATAGAATACTCGCATCTCTGACTGCTCGTTCATGGAATTTCCATGAACATCTTTCACATTAGTGTATTCTAGAGTTTTTCCTTGCGTATCCCACTTAACTATTCGAAGTGTAATATGATAATCAAGGCGGTCGCTTTCTAAGAAAGTTATTACGTTATTAACACATGGTACGCCATTTGAATTGCCTTCTATAGATAAATATTTAGGATCGTCCGTAGTCGTAAATCTCTTCTTTGATATTTGTACATCCACTTCTGATTTCTGGAAATTAACATAGTCGTATAGTCTTGAAATAACTTCACCGTCGTCATTTTCTTGATATGCCGTGTTTTCCCAAATGCCGTATAATCCGCTTGGACAGCTTGAAACAATATATGGAACTTCTCCCTCATATTGACGTGAATGGTGAAGGACAGGATCTTCCATAACGATAGAATTGTGTTGAGTAGCACTAAAACCTAAGTCTTCAATATAAAGAGGGTTACCTTTATAATTAAACAGAACATGCGAAAGTACATATTCGTGCTTATTATCGTGCATACTACTGCTAGCTATTGCTGAACTTGAACCTCGTGAGAAATAAAGGTTTTTATCAAAACCAGGAACATAGAGACCATCGTCTCCCCATAGAGTCATGTGGGAAAAAACCGGTCCGACACTAACTTTTTGATATGTGCCATCTTCAGCAAGTAAAAGAACATAGCTATCTTTGGCATCAAGCTCCTGCATGGTAGGGTATAGAGATATTGCTAGAACATACTTATCTATACTCACATCAGCAGGGGATGAAATTGATGATGAGCAAGCGCCTACATTCAAAATGATAAATGGTATCAAAAGAATAGAAACTATATTTTGATATAGGGGATTCCTCAATTTCGCATGATGAGTATGCTTGTGATTAGTATGCTCTAGCATGATTTACTCCAGTATTGAATTCACTCACCTGGTTGCAGAGTTGATCCCCAGAGTGTTTTATATGTAGTGGCTTTGCTGGAATTGCGTAAATCCCACGGCCATACGATACGTAATGCATAATAAGTATGCTTTACCTTTATTAATACGTGAGTACAGCATTTTCCCTCAATCCTCTTTGATTAATTAACCATCGACTTTAATAGTTAATTTCTTATATTGTACTGCTTCGCGAATAGTTATACAAAACCGACGTATACAGTAAAAATTAACATGATGAATGTGAAGAGCTAGAGGTGAGCTTCGGTCAAATATCGTTGAATGTATTTAATCAAAGCATACGCTGTCACAATCAATCGCTCCTTCACCTGTATACATTACGTACAGCGGCACGCATCCAACACTTGTATTATTGTATGGTTGCTTATATTGCGAGATTGGCTTATTGAGTCGTAACTTATCAGATGCGATATCATATGTGTGCCAATCTGTCGATAATTCAGACAACTCGATAGTTCCTATGATGCTATCTACTTTAAATGATTGAGATACCGCCAGAATAATTTTCCCTTGAGATTCAGTGTGATGACGACCATTTTGACGTATTGTTACACCAATAGACTCAATATTGGCAAAAGAATCAGCATCGAAATATTTGAATCCCATAACTGACCCATCGCGCATATTAGCAATATATTGATGATCAGTATTTCTTTCTTGCGTAATGAAGGGACAAAGCCGACGTAATTCTTTCTTCTCAGAAGTATCATAGCGTCCAGTTCGATGATTTTTACCCCACAAATTGCAGGCGATATACGCAGGATAAGTACCAGTAGCGGGCAAAGGGATAGGACTCAAACCGCAGCTAGTGAGTTCTGCTTGTTCGAATTTTCCATGCGAATATTTAATTCTTTGGGCACATGCTTGACGTGCGTATGAGCTTGTATTTGTTTGCCGATGATAGAAAATATAGAATTTGTCGTCAACCTCAAGCAAGCTGCCGTGTGTATTACCAACAAAATTATTTGCACGCTGCTCATCATCAATTCCATTGATGCCGATATCTGCAATGCTTATTAATGTCCCTTGGAAAGTAAATTTTCCCGTCGGTGAGGAGCTCGTTGCGTAGCAAAGTTCATGATTGTGTCGGGAAGAATATATGAAATAATATGTATCATCAATTTTTCTCATTGAACTTGCTTCAAAGAATTCGTGACCTTCAAATGAGCCCGGACCTTGCTTTGGGAATAGGAGCTTCTCGGGAGTTTTAATTGTGAGCATATCTTTTTCAAGCTCGAGTACTATGCCACCATCATTACTCAGCTTCTTACCGCCGGTCGAAATTGATGGTACAGAAGTATAAAAGCCAGAATAAAGATAGACACGTTCGTCATCGTCGACAAAAATGGCTGGGTCAAAAGGGAAAGAATCTCCCTCCTTTCGACCCCATAGTGTGCCGTCTGGATGATGAACATGTCCATAAAATTCAAATGGGCCGCGAGGGGTATCAGCTACAGCAACTCCCATTATTCCCATAAAATCGAAAGCATAATAGAGATAGTAACGACCGTCAGGTCCTATGCATACATCAGGAGCAAAAAGTAAACGCAAACCTAACTTATTTTTCGGATCTTGATTCTTCCGATAGATGATACCTTCATATCTCCATTTTCCTAGGTCATCTATGGGCGCAGACCACGTGACATAATCATCTACACAGAAAATTGGCGCGCCAAAACGATCGTGCGAGCCGTAAATATAGACACGATTATCGAAAACATAGGGTTCAGCGTCTGGGATGTATTCACCTTGAGGGAGAAAGGGATTCAACGCTAGTGATAATGCGCTTGCTGTGTGAGAATGTGAGGACATGGTACTTATAATAATGCAATATTCCAGGTAGAAACACGACAAAGATGGGTGGAGGACTCGTTGAGGAGTTCTCCACCCATCTTTGTATTATAAATGATTTAGTTATTTGTGGTAGTAGAAGTACTTTCAGTTAGATCATAAATGGTTGTATTACCAACTGTTTTAGCAGTGAAGTTACTTGCTATCCACTGTGCAATTTCAGTTGCTGCTGATGAGCCGCCCATCTGACCGCCACCCATATTTCCGCCAGAAATGTAATAGTGGATGAGTCTTTTCTTGACGTATTCCTTGAATTGCGCCAGAGTAGGATAATCATCGGTTCCGTTAAATCCACCAATTGCCATTATTGGTTCATCACTTGCGAGCTGATACGAAGCTGCATTTTGAGAACCTGTGGTTGCAGCAACCCAGCGATAGGATGATGCATTCTTTTGCAAGAGAGCGATGAGCTCTGTATTCGATGAAGCTCCACCACCGCCGGTTAGTCCACTTCCCATACCTCCGGATGGAGGGGCTTGCATAGTGTTTTGTTGAGAGGATGACGAATTGGAAGAATCGTTCGAGCCTGATGAGTTATCGGATGTTTGTCCATTAGATTGTCCTGCATCAGATGATTGGAAATTTTGTGCTCCCTGTCCCTGCTGGTTAGGGGCGCTCGGCATTGTGAAATTGTTGTTAGGGGAGTTGCCTTGCTGATTTCCTGGAGCACCGTTTCCGCTGTTTCCTGGGCCATTATTGCCCTGTATGCCAGGCATTCCTTGCATATCAGGTGAAGATTTACCTCCAGGGGCTGACTGTGAATTAGGGCCAGCTTGCATAGAACCGTTTCCAGATCCTTGCTGATTCCCATTCATTGATCCGCCCTGCTGACCCGGTTGTTGTCCTGCGAACTGTGAGGAATTCTGCGACGAAGAGTTGCTTTGAGATGCATACGCAACCGTCCACACAGTAGGTGTGATTAGTAGGGCAGCTGATGCTACACCTATAGCCAAATCGCGTACGATATGGTTTGTTGTTGTTTGTGCTGTCATTTTTTCCTCACACATTAGTTTGTTGCAGATTGTGCATTGTCGGATTGCGTATTGTCAGATTGCCCATTATCGGAATTCGTTCCACTTGTCTCTGGAGCGGTCTGGTTAGTATCATTCGGGGACTGAGAGTTACTATCTGCAGTATCATTTTGACCGTTTGGCATGTTTTGGCTCATCTGTCCGTTCGAATTTCCTGGACCACCAGGGGCGCCACCCTGACCTGGTTGACCCATCTGAGACATTCCAGGTGTAGAGTTTTGTGCTGCTTGAGAAGCAATCATCCATGTAGTTGGCGTAATAAGAATAGCTGCTGCGATGAAACCGGAAGCTACATGCAGAATCGTCTTTTTACGATTAACAGAAGCAGCAGTATCCGCGAGATTCGAACTTCCTGCTGGATTTGGTGTAGTAGGAGACGGTTGCTCTACAGCAGGAATAGCAGTAGTGTGCATATCCTGCGCAAAATCGTTGTATGCATTTGTTGGATTAGTTTCGTTAGTGTTTGTCATGATAACTCCTTAATGAGTGATTATTGATTAATTGTTGGTATTTGTGGATGAGTCAGTTTGTTGAGAATTTGAATTGCTCGTCCCAGTATTATTAGTAGATCCTGTTGTGGTATCAGCTGAATCTTGTGAGGAAGAAGTATTGTTCGTACTGCCTCCTGAGCTACCAGGGGCGCCTCCCGGTCCGCCAGCTCCACCACCAGGACCACCCTGACCACCAGGGCCGCCCTGACCGCCTGGGCCGCCCATAGAATTTGGTCCAGCAGTTACGATGGATCCTTGATGACCGGTGGAGATGGTAGCTACAGTCCATGCAACTGGTCCTGCTAGCAAGGCGAAAGAAGCACAAACGATTGCTCCAATTCGTAGAATCTGCGTCGTAGAGGTTTCACGTGGAACACTATCAAGATGCTGTATGGAATTCCATACAAAGATTCCGGCTGCAAGTACTGCACTAATAAGAACTGCGTACCCTAATGCTGTATATCCACTTGTCTGATTGATCATAAAGAATGACCATAATCCAGTGCTCAGTGTCGATATGGCTGCGATAGCTGGTGCCCATGCAGTATTTCGTTTTGACCATAGAAGAGCAATTCCGACAGCGGCAAGAATAGCGAGTGCTGGTGAAAGAGCGACAGTGTAGTATGCGTGGAAGATTCCAGACATGAAGCTGAAAATAAGCCATGTCACTATGAGCCATCCGCCAAACATAATTGCCGATGCGCGGCGTATGTCTTCTCGGTTCTTTAAACCTGCCACAGTGAGAGCAACAATGAGACCGATTATTGCAGCAAAGAAAAGCCAAGTAATTTGACTATTAAACTCGCTTGTAAATAAGCGGTTCCAACCGGTTTCTCCCCACATTCCGCCTTGGGATTTAGATGAACTTGCTCCAGGAACTACCGAGCCTGTTTCGTCGCCGGTAATTCGTCCCAACCCGTTGTATCCAAAGGTGAGTTCGATAAACGAGTTGTTTTGAGATCCTCCGATATATGGGCGCATATCTTCAGGAACGATGACTGTGAGAAGAACCCACCAGCCAGCACTGATAGTCATAGCAATGATGGCTACGAGACCATCAACTATACGACGCCGGAATTTAGTCGGTGAAGCAATAAGGAAAGCGAGTGCAATTCCAGGGAGAATGAGCATCACCTGCAGCTGTTTAGTTAAGAAACCAAAACCTACTGCCACTCCAGCAAGAGCCATCCAACCTGTCCTGCGAAGATTGCCTAAACGACTTGTATCATGTTCAAGAGCGCGTAGAGCTGCGCCTACAGCAGCGACTTCGAGGAAAACAAGTAGCGCATCAGGGTTATTGAAGCGGAACATAAGAGCTGCAACAGGAGTTGTTATGAAGAAAATTCCTGCGATAATTCCTGTCCAATTTCCCCAATAACGACGTGTTATCGTGTAAATAAGATATGTAGTTGCTACTCCAAGCAAAGCCTGTGGAAACAGAATTGCAAAAGAATTCAAACCAAAAATACGTACGGATAACGCCATGAGCCAGATAGATGCAGGTGGCTTATCTACAGTAATTGCATTTCCGGAATCAGATGATCCCCATAGGAAAGCCCACCAATTTTTTGATCCAGCTTGTGCTGCTGCGGAATAAAATTCGTTTGCATATCCCGATGCTGTCAGATTGATGAAGAAAACAGCACATGCAGTAATCATGAGTAAGCTCACGGCAATGATATCGTTACGTTTTCTAGCTGGGAGTACATAACGATTTGTGTACTGCCTCTTTGATTGAGTAGACGAACGTTTTCGAAAGACATGAGATATGCCTGTAGCGCTAGTCGTGTGCGCTGAAGTAAGGGAAACCATAATTATCCTTTACGCTGCGATAGTAAGAAGATGGATTGGCATAAGGCTGCCTCTAAAGATTGGTTCACGATTTTTTTCGATGGAGCGCGCTCGCGTTTTAAGCATTCCCGTGAAGCCGCGACCTAGGCAATGTTTGACACGGATCATTCCACGTAAATCTTTAATAATCGTGTCTACGATATGGACTGAGGTATGCTCATCTTCAATCCAGCGAACAGGTATTTGATTGAGTCTATAACCTCTATATTGCGCTACTAGCAACATCTCAGTGTCAAAGAACCACTCGTCATCTTGTAGCTGCTCATACATGGACATGAATACGTCAGCGCGTATAGCTTTAAAACCGCATTGAGCATCACTAAAGAGTGCTCCAGAATACAGTTTGAGAAGCTTATTATATGTTCTCGAGATGAATTCGCGCTTCGCTGATCTGGTAGTCTGCGAGTTCTTCATGAGACGTGAACCAATGGCAATGTCACTATATCCATCACGTAATGGAATGACTAAATCATTGATATGCTCTAGTCCAGTTGACAAGTCAACATCCATATAGGATAGAACACGTGCGTGTGAAGTGAGCCACGCTGTTTTGAGTGCAAAACCGCGACCTTTTCTGTCGATTCGAATTGCTCGTACATGCTGAGCATGAGATTGAACTAGCTCGCATGCAATATCCCATGTCGGATCAGTGCTTGCATTATCGGCGATGACGATACGCCATGAAAAATCTGCTTTCTGAATAGAGGATAGAGTTGTTCCAAATTCATCGCGAAGACCTAACAAATAATTGCTGAGTGTCGTCACTGCTCGTGCTAAATCCTTTTCCTCGTTATAAACGGGGATAACGAATTCCACATCGACGTTATCGACAGTTCCTATCACATCGCTGATATGTGATGTGTAGTCACTGATGACTCGCGTAGATATCATGTTCGCTCCTTTCGTGATAATTACATTTCACACGTGCGAGCTTGAAATAACCCTCGGATGAAGTTCGGATTAACTCGTAATTGATGCAAAAATTTCTGGATTAAGAATGAGAATTTCCTGAAAATGAGAGTGCGCGAACGTTCACAACCAGCCTAGAAATTATGTATAGTAGAGATACAAGCTCATCAGAGAGGATAATGCTATGAAATATATACCAGTAGGAACAACAGATATTAAAGCCTCGGCAATTGCACAAGGCGTCATGCGCATGGCGGATAAGACCAGAGAAGAATCTGCTCAAGTAGTAAGCGCTGCTCTTGAATCAGGAATTAACTTCTTTGATACTGCTGATGTATATACGGACGGAGAAAGCTCACGAAAATTAGGACAATCTTTGCAAGACTTGTCTGTAGATCGTTCGTCAATTTATGTTCAAACAAAGGTTGGAATTGTGACGAGCAAAGAAACTGGGAAAATCACTCGGTACGATTTTTCTAAAAAGCGTATTCTTGACAGAGTTGATTTTGAATTGCAAAATCTTCAGACAGATTACGTTGACTTTCTTCTCTTACATCGTCCCGATACTTTGATGGAACCTGATGAGGTTAACGAGGCATTTGCATTGCTGAAAGAATCTGGGAAAGTACGTTATTTTGGCGTGAGCAATATGTCATCATGGCAAGTCGAATTTTTGCAAAATAATATCGACGAAAAGCTGCATATTAATCAGCTACAGATGAGTTTAGCTCATACGGGAATGGTTGATCAAACACTCTTTACTAATATGAAAGATTCTCGTTCATTAGACTACGACGGGGGATTAATGGATTATTCTCGTTTGCGTCATATGACGATTCAGGCGTGGAGTCCAGTACAAAAAGGCTTCTTTGGCGGAGTTTTTATAGATGATCCCGAATATGCTGAACTTAATCGCGTACTTGATGAGCTCGGCAGTAAGTACGGTGTTAGTAAAAATGCGGTTGCTGCGGCATGGCTTTTGCGTCATCCTAGCACAATGCAAGTTATTATCGGTACTATGAATTCTGGGCGTATTGCAGAGTTTGCGAGTGGGGCGGATGTCGTTCTCACACATGATGAGTGGTATCAGTTGTATGCAGCCGCAGGAAATATGTTGCCATAACTCATTACCATAGAGGACATGTATAATTTCACGCCTAGACGATGCACTTCTACGCATAAAATAATGTATAAGACTAAAGAGCAAGCTCAAACAGCTGCTCGAAATAGTTATGCTGAACGAGGCGTGCAATTATGGGTGTATGTGTGTGAATACTGTCAAACGTGGCATTTAACGAGCACGCCTCCGATTCATCAATCATTAGGATTAGAGCCTCGAAATGGGCGGGAGAATCGCTCGTCTGGACGTTCTTCGTGGGGTGGCAAACCAATTCTTTCTCGAAAGAAGGGTTTTAAGCCGCGTAAGCACTAAATGGGTAGGTTCGGCTTCGTTTCTGCATATGGTTTAAAAGTGATGTCCTGGATCGTCATAGAATCAGGACATCACGTGCGTTTATATGTTCGTCGGATTTAGAAACTTCGTCCAGTAAATCCTTGTGCTCGTGCTGGTTTGCCGAAGGATTTCTTTAAGCGTGCAGTGTCTGTTGATTGAGCTACTACTTGCTCGGTAAAAGCATGAACAGGTTGATCAGGGAAACGCAAATCGTAATAGTGGCTAACTGCATTATCAAAATCTGCTAAGGCTTCGGTAATATTTGGTGTGGTTGAATCATCCGGATACACATTGTTAAAGAATTGTAATTCGCGAGGCATACGAGGTTTTAAAGTTGGCTCTTGAGCCGGGTGACCAATTGCTAGGCCCAGTACAGGGACAGTATATTCCGGTAAGTGAAGCGTGTCGATGACCGCCCGGGAGTCATTGAGGATGCATCCTAAAATAACAGTCCCGAGGCCTAAGGACTCTGCTGCTGTCTCCATGGCGTGAAGCGCGAGAACAGCATCGTTTTGCCCCTGAGTAAATGTGTAGTCGGAATCAAAAGTCATATCTGCGTCGTCAATTCCTGCTTCGCGTGCGATACGAACATTGCGATGGTTGTCGATGATAAATATATAGAGCGCGCCAGCTTGAGCTACATATGGTTGATTTCCGATGGATGCAAGTTTAAGAGCGATATCCTTGTCTGTAATACGAATTGCTGACCATGCGTTAAGAAATTGGCTGGTTGCCGCGCGTTGTGCAGCTGTTTCGATAGTTTCAATTTCATCAGCGCTCAGAGCTTGATCAGTCCACTGTCTGATGGTTCGTCGATTAAGCAGTGTGTCAATAGTCGGATTATGAATAATAGCCATACCTCTATAGTAATGAGGCATGGCTAAAGAATAAATATTTCAGTAGAAGAATTAACGCTATAAATTAACGAGCGTGTTTTCCACTTTTTCGTGCGGCTCGTTTATGTCGCAAATTAACTATGCCGGCTGAGCTGCGGTCGGCTAGATTGGAAACGAGCGAGCCGATGGCTGCTGATAGTGCAGCAAAAATCATGGAAGCAATGATGCCATCAGTTAGGTCATTTCCTTCGTCATCGACAGCTTTATCTCCAAGGATACGTTTCTTTCCGCTTTTCCATGCGAATTCCGTGAGTTTTCCAATGATAAGTCCTGCGATGGTTGGTAAGGCAAATTTGATGAGCTTGTCAAAAGCATCATCGGGATCGTTCTTAATTCGAGATCGCATAGAATTAACCTTGCTGTCGATTGAGCGTAACTGTTCACGAGTTCTTGCTACTGAAGCACTTGTGGGCGTCTCGTCGTGGGAGAAACCTTCATGTATTTCATCTGAATATAACTCATGTGTCATGGAATTATTATCGCATGCTATCCATACTTCAACCATATTTCATGTAAATTGAAAAATTTTGTTAGTATTGAGTGCATGAATGAACATGTCACTGCTAACAGCTCATCATCCTCTCAAAACCTTGATGCACAGGTAAAGTCTCATTCGATTCAGCGACCAGGGCATCTTATTTTGCTTAGGCATGGGCAAACGATGTGGAGCGAAACTGGCCAATATACTGGTCGTACAAATATCCCACTTACTCATGAAGGTGAAAATCAAGCGCGATTAGCTGGAGAAAGACTAGCGAGTAGTGGTTTGGCAATAGAAAATGAGAATGTGTTCGTTTCGCCTTTGATGCGTGCTCAAAAGACAGCGCAGTTAGCAGGGTTTGAAGGCTATAATACAGAATTTAATCTCAGTGAGTTTGATTACGGTCCTGCGGAAGGTAGAACTCGCTTCGAAGTGGCTGAAGCGCTTGGTATTGATGCGTGGAATATTTGGGATATTGGCCCGTTGCAATTGCCATCATCGCTGCAAGGTAAACGGTCAGAACATATCGATGACTTTGGTGATGTGGAAATTAATTCCGGAGTGGGAGAATCGAGTGAACAGGCTGCACAAAGAGTTCGTTCTGTAATCGAGGATGTTCTTCCTCGTCTTGAATCAGGGAAGAACGTTCTGTGCGTAGCGCATGCGCACATTTTGCGAATATTAACAACTCAATGGCTAGGATTAGAGCCTAATCAAGCGCGATGCTTCCAATTGGATACTGCAAAATTCTGCGTATTGGGCTGGCATCACAGCGATCATGTTATTGAAAACTGGAATATGTAACGTTTCGAATGCGATGTACCAGCTGAATACCCAGAAAATTTCCGTTGTTTCCACTGATGAAATAACGGAAATTTTTTATTTTCTAAAAATTTTTGAAGAAAACGGGAATAAATTTGCAAAATAAAAGTTGAGTGATGTAGACTCAAGTTTAGAAAGTTGATAAATAAGTACTCAACTTTAAGAACTTGAAAAGAACGTAGATAAGAAAAATTGGAAAGGACACATATTATGGGTCGCGCAGTAGGAATTGATTTAGGTACAACAAATTCTTGTATTGCAACTTTGGAAGGCGGACAGCCAACCGTTATCGTGAATGCAGAAGGCTCACGTACAACTCCATCTGTTGTAGCTTTCAGCAAGTCTGGCGAAATCATCGTTGGTGAAGTAGCAAAGCGCCAGGCAGTAACAAACGTTGATCGTACTATCTCATCGGTTAAGCGTCATATGGGAACCGATTGGACAGTAGATATCGATGGTAAGGAATGGACTCCACAGGAGATTTCTGCACAGATCTTGATGAAGCTCAAGCGTGATGCAGAAGCATACTTGGGCGAACCAGTAACCGATGCAGTAATCACTTGCCCTGCATACTTTAACGATGCACAGCGTCAGGCAACTAAGGATGCAGGTACTATTGCTGGTTTGAACGTACTTCGTATCATCAACGAACCAACAGCAGCAGCTCTAGCCTATGGTTTGGAAAAGGGCAAGGAAGATGAACGCATCCTCGTCTTCGATTTGGGTGGCGGTACTTTCGATGTATCCCTCCTTGAAATCGGTAAGGATGATGAGGATGGCTTCGCAACCATTCAAGTTCAGGCTACAAATGGTGATAATCGCCTTGGTGGTGATGATTGGGATCAGGCAATTATCGATTGGATTGTCGGAGAAGTAAAGAATAATTACGGCGTAGATGTATCCAAGGATAAGATTGCGATGCGTCGTTTGAAGGAAGCTGCAGAGCAGGCAAAGAAGGAATTGAGCTCCTCTATGTCTACAACGATTTCCCAGCAGTACTTGGCTATGGCACCAGATGGAACTCCTGTACACCTCGATGAAACTTTGACTCGCGCAAAGTTTGAGGAAATGACTTCTGGCTTGCTTGATCGCTGCCGCAAGCCATTTAATGCAGTGCTTGCTGACTCGGGTATCTCTGTATCCCAGATTGACCACGTTGTGCTCGTAGGTGGTTCTACCCGTATGCCAGCCGTTCAGGAGCTTGTAAAGGAGCTTACAGGTGGTAAGGAACCAAACAAGTCTGTAAATCCAGATGAGGTAGTAGCAGTCGGTGCAGCAGTTCAGTCTGGTGTTATCAAGGGAGACCGTAAGGATGTTCTCTTGATTGATGTTACCCCATTGAGCCTCGGTATCGAGACCAAAGGCGGTATTATGACAAAGCTCATCGAGCGTAACACTGCTATCCCAACAAAGCGTAGTGAAGTATTCTCAACTGCTGAGGATAACCAGCCTTCCGTTTTGATTCAGGTATACCAGGGTGAGCGTGAATTTGCACGTGATAACAAGCCTTTGGGTACTTTCGAGCTCAGCGGTATCGCTCCTGCTCCTCATGGAGTACCACAGATTGAAGTTACTTTCGATATCGATGCTAACGGTATCGTGCACGTATCCGCAAAGGATAAGGGAACTGGTAAAGAACAGTCTGTAACTCTCTCTGGTGGTTCTGGTCTTGATCAAGATGAGATCGATCGTATGGTTAAGGAAGCACAGTCTCACGAAGCTGAAGATAAGAAGCGTCGTGAAGAGGTTGATACTCGAAACCAAGCTGAGGCTTTTGCTTATCAGACTGAAAAGCTCGTCTCTGATAATAAGGATAAGCTTTCTGAGGAAGTTGCTTCCGAAGTAACAACTAAGGTAAATGCTTTGAAGGAAGCTTTGAAGGGTGATGACATCGAAGCTGTTAAGACTGCACAGTCCGAATTGATGACATCTGCTCAGAAGATTGGTGAAGCTCTCTACTCACAGCAGGGCGATCAGAATGCTGCTGGTGCTGCAGGTGCTCAGGCAGCAGGATCTAATGATGGCAATGATGATGTAGTTGATGCCGAAGTAGTGGACGACGACAAGGAATAATATGTCTGAATTCAATACCGAAGACTACTTGAATGGCATGGAGGATGCGGATAAGCTTGCTGACCAGAGTGCTCAGTCAGAGCAAACTGAAGCAGCTGAGCAGTCCGCAAACTCTACCACTCAAGAATCCGACCAGAATAAATCTGAGGAACGTGCAACTGAGCAGGTACAAGAAAGTGATTCGCAGGCTTCTGAATCAACTTCTGACGCCGCTGAAGATAGCTTAACTCCACTGGGTAAAGCAAAAGCAGAAGCTGCGGAATATCTCGATGCTTTGCAACGAGAACGAGCAGCATTCGTTAACTTCAGAAATCGTGCAGCAAAAGAGCAAGATCGCTACCGTGAACACGGTATAGTTGATGTGCTTACAGCATTGCTCCCAGCTTTAGATGATATTGATCGCATTCGAGCTAATAGTGAGATGGATGACTCCTTTGCTGCTGTAGCCACGAAGATTGATAAAACTTTCGAAAAGTTTGGAGTAGAGAAATTCGGCACTCCTGGAGAAGCATTTGACCCAACTCATCATGAAGGTATCTTGCGAAAGCCTGATGCTGATGTGAGCGAGGAAACTGTAGACACCGTTGTAGAGGCAGGCTATAAGATTGGCGATCGCGTTATACGCGCAGCCCGTGTTGTAGTAGCTGTTCCACAGGAATAATAAATTCATACATGGATGGCGGTCGGCTCAGTCGGCCGCCATTATTGTACATAGAAAGCTTTATATAAAGCCAGTGAGGAGGAGTCATGGCTGAACAAGATTGGCTTGGAAAAGACTTCTACGCGGTGCTGGGAGTCTCAAAAGATGCTGATGATAAAGAGATATCAAAGGCATTTAGAAAATTAGCTCGCAAATATCATCCTGATACCAATCAGGGTAACGCTGAGGCTGAGAAGAAATTTAAGGATATTTCCGAAGCATATGAAGTGCTCAGTAACAAAGAACAGCGTCAAAAATATGATGCTATTCGTTCATTTGGAGCGGGTGGCGCTCGATTTGCTGGAGGGTCATCAGCCGGAGGTGGAGCATATGAAGATATCTTCAGTTCCATGTTTGGCTCAGCTGGTGGTCGTGGGGGATATAGCTCCATGAATTTTGGAGGAATCAACCTCGATGATATCTTTGCTCAAGCAGGGTATGGAGCGAATGGGGCAACTGCCGGATTTAGCCAGCAGCCTCGTCGTTCTGGGTTTGGGGCGAATAACCCATATGAGCCTGAGCCTGAACCGATTAAAGGCGAAGATAGAAAATCGTCAGTAAACTTGAGCTTTGATAAGGCTGTAAAAGGTGCGACGGTTTCCCTCAAGGTGAATGGAGAGTCATTCAAAACCAAGATTCCAGCAGGAATTAATGATGGCCAAAAAATTCGCTTAGCTGGAAAAGGAAAGCCGGGACGTTTTGGAGGAGCACAAGGAGATCTTTTCCTTACTGTTCACGTTGGTACAGACGAGAACTTTAGAATTCAAGGGAAGAATCTCGTTCGCATCGTCCCAGTTACGGCGTATGAAGCAGCTACGGGCGCTAAGATAACCGTCAAGGATTATTTTGGCGAAGATGTAGATATCAAGATTCCAGCAGGATCATCTTCTGGAACTGAGATAACCGTAAAGAATCATGGTATTAAGACTGCTAAAGCATCGGGAGATATGATAGCTCGTATCTCAATCGTGATGCCTAAGAGACTTAATGCTAAACAAAAGGAAGCTCTTAAGGCATTTGATGAGGCGAGTGAAAGCTTGGCAAAGCAAGTAGCGCAAGAGCGCCAGTCCTAGGAGCTCTCTTACTGGCATGCAGAGAAAATGTGCTAGGTGCAAAGACTGCGTGAATAGCTGAATACCTCACGTAACAATTTGTCCCTAGCACAGTAAAACAGTGGATGTATAGTGCAGTGTATATATGTATGCGATATATACGTTGTAAGCATTATATAGGATGGATGTATGGCAAGGTTAGATACTCAGACGAAACAAGCGTATATCGCATGCGCCCAGGCAATTGTGGAGGGGCGAATCGACCTTGATGGTGCAGATGCTTCTGGTTTTGGAGTTGATCAGCCAATTTTCAATGTCTCGCAAGCAGCACAGCTTGTCATAATTCACCCTCAAACTCTTCGTCAGTATGACCGTCTCGGATTGGTTGTGCCACAAAGAACTGATGGTGGTTCTCGTCGATACTCACTGCGTGATATTGATAGATTAATGCTTGCACAACATCTTATTCAAGATGAATCCATTAATTTATCGGGAGTTATCCGCATTTTGCAGCTCATGGAAGAAAATCGTCAGCTACGTAGACAAGTGAGACGATTGCGTCAACCAGAAGGAGCTAGTATCTTTACTGCTGCGATGGATGGTGAAGTTGTTGAAATTTTGCGATCAAATCATGAACGCGCTCGCGCCATGGCTCGTGCTGCTGGAATTTATGATGAGAACGAGTCCGGCGAAACTAGTGAAAATTCTGAACATTCCGAGGTAACTGTGCATCCCGCACGAGGACGATTCTTGCCAAGGGGCGCATCGGCAGCGCTACTGCTTGAATTACCGATGAGTGAAGATGATGACATCGATAATCTATCGCAATGAGTGCATTTTATCTAGGTGGACTTGTGTGCATAAAAAGATGACAAAACTAGATACAGTAGAAGTGGAATAGATTGGTCTCCTTGTGTTTATCGAAAATACAAGGAGACCAATCTATTTTCATTTTTAATCATTATCTGACATATTACTATCACTTACTCTGAGTGGATCAAATATCCAAAGACAGAATGTAATGAGTGCAGTAGATATGATGATATGAAGAATGCCTTTTAACGAAAGCAGTACTGGTAAACCATCCGACAACCATGTGTAAATAACCTGGAAGATAAGCATTGCAATGATGGAGCATATGTAGCTTATTATTCGCGGAAGGGTTTGCAAAATATTTAATGGATTGCGCATGAGATAGGACTCCATATCACCCCGGCGGCCAGACCTGTTAAGCCACCAGCTGCTGCTCCTGCGGGACCACCGAATATTCCGCGAATAGCGCCAGATGCGCCCATTCCCAGAGCTGTCTTAGCAACGCAGCGTACATAGTGTGCAGAATTAAAAGTTCTTTTTGCATATGACATCATATAATAATTACTAGTACGTGGCAGTGCGACAACTGTATGAGAGTTGATTTGGCGATATTCTATCTCGTGCCCATTGTAATGCTGGTACAAAGTATCTAATCTTTCCCCCTGCGATGAAAAAACGGAAACATCACCGGTAGTCTCTTGAGAAAAATGGGCACCTTGTAACGTTATTACAGCTCCATTATCTAATTGAGAGATAGTGTAAGATGGGGTAACTTCTTCAGAGGCCATAGCTGTAGTGCTATATATGATCGAAATGCAAAATAGGCAGATAACTAAGAAAATAAGAGGTAATCTTTTTGATTTACTCATTGAAATTTCTTTCTTTAAGGAGTTCACTTGTGGAATTACAAGGGGTTACTCCTAACCATGTATTATAGGACGAATTATTATTTATGCAATAGGAAATGCGAAAAAATAATCGTTTACGATAAAGAAGCTATAACAAACAGAAAATAGTTTGTAGACATGTGAAGCATTATCCATATGTCTACAAGATTCTAATTTAGTGACTGTGCAGGCTGTGCAGGCTGTGCAGGCTGTGCTGTAGTTTTGCGTACTACCAATTTTACTGGGATAACATCATGAGTCGCTGCACTATAATCATCTTCAATAAGACGAAGCGTTTTGTGCGCAGCGAGGATAGCCATATCGAGAGGCTTTTGCTTAATCGTTGTTAAGCCAATTTCACCAGCAAAATTAGAATTGTCATATCCCATCACAGAGATTGTAGCTGGGATATCCATTCCCATCTCGCGGTATGCAAAGATAAATGGTATTGCCAGAGAATCTTGGTGGAAGAGTAAAGCGGTGGCGTCTTTATGCTCAGGAGTCATGAGCGCAGAGTAAATATTGCTAAAAACGTCTTCAGTAGTTTCGCTCAAAATGTATGAGTAATTGATGTTTTCCTCTTCGCAGGCTTTCTTGAAGCCGTTAATACGCGACCATGAACTGAAGTGAAGTCCGCGCGCGAATTCTGTGTAGCAATATGCGATGTGTTGATGCCCTAATTGCTTGAGATAACGTACTGCGATGGATGTGCCCTCATAATCGTCAATGCTGACAGTTGCGGTAAAACCGGTGGTGTCTGCGACATTTATTCCAACGATTGGTACACGTGCTTTTTGTAAACGAACAACTTCGTCTGGTCCGATGTCGAAAGAGGAAACTACAACTGCATCGACATTTCCGCGTAACGGTAGATCGTCGAAGAATTGCTTGCGTTCTTCAATATTTGTTATCGGGAAGATCACTAAATCGTAATGGGCTGCACGGAAGACGGTGTTGAGTCCCTCGATGATGCGGCTTGTGAACCAATCGAGTTTGCTCGAGCCCATAAGAAAAGCAATTCGCTTTGCTTGACCCGATTTCAAAACTCCAGCAGAACGAGAGATGTAAAAATCAAGCTCACTTGCAACTTTAAGTACTTTTTCACGGGTGCGTTCAGCTACTCTATCTGGGTGTGAAAATACGCGCGATACCGTAGCAGTTGATACGCCAGCTGCTTGCGCAACGTCATTGATACTCGTCTTCATGTGTGCCTCTTCGTCGAGCTTGGTTATTCGTCTATTCCAAAATCTCTTGTGTGCGACACAGTGGTGCTTCAACGACACGCCGTGTCACAAGAAAATAGTATCACGAAAACGGCATAAAATGTAACCGTTTACATTAAAAAATCGAAAAGTTTTCAGAAAGTTTTCGCGAACATTGAAAACCCGCGGAATAAGCGGTATAGTAGTTACTGCAACAACCAATATTACTTACATTGGAGTAAGGAGAGAAGATGCAATTCAAGAAGATTGCAACCGCAACAATTGCAACCGCTGGCATTTTAGCAATGCTGGGAGCATGCGGAAGTGGAAGTCAAGGCGTAACCGATACCAAGAAGGATAAGGGACTTGATGTTATCGGTACAAACGTTAAGTATGATCCAAACCATCTTGTAAACGAGGGTAAGCCAATTACTATTGACTACTGGACATGGTCTGATAAGGGCGTAGATCCTGTATATCAGCTGTCTGAGGATTATCACAAGATTTATCCAAACGTCACTATCAAGATTAAGAAGCAGACGTGGGATGATTATTGGACAAAGCTTCCATTGCAGCTTAAGGGTAAGAATGGCCCAGCTGTGTTCAATATTCACAACTCCTATGATTCATTGATTCGTCCATATGCAGCAGATTATGATATTGATCAAGCTCAGCTTGAAGCCGATTACCCATCATCAGCTGCTCACGAAGATGCTAACGGCAAGGTGAAGTACATTGATTCTGTAATCAATACCGGTAACATCTATTACAACAAGACCATGTGGAAAGAAGCTGGCTTGACTGATGCTGATATTCCTACAACATGGGATCAGTTCATCGATGTTGCTAAGAAGCTTACTAAGTTCGATGGCGACAAGATGACTCAGGCAGGCTTTAACTTTAATGGTGCATATTCCGCAATTTACCAGGGCTTGAACTATCAGAAGGGTACATTGCTCTTCAAGGATGATGGCAAGCAGGCAAACTATGACAATGACACCACTAAGGAAAACATGCAGTTCCTCAAGGACATGTATGAGAAGGATAAGATTGGTTCTGTAAACTTCGGAAACGATTATTCTGAGTCATTCGGTCAGGGACAAACCGCAATGGTCTATGCATGGGGTTGGCTCGAAGGAACTATGAAGGATAAGTATCCAAACGTTGACTATGGAGTATTTGCTACTCCAACCTTCTCAACTGATACTCCATTTGCATATGATCGTTATAACGGCGAATCAACACCAGGTGTTAACAAGAATCAGTCTAAGGAACAGCAGGCAGTAGCTCAAGACTTCGTTAAGTACCTTCTCGCAAACGATGACTATATCCGTCAGGCTGTAAAGGGCTTGAACTCCTTCCCAGCTAAGGCAAACCTGCAAAACGATGCTGACATCTTGAAGAGCCCAGTTATGAAGGCAATTCAGCCACGTGTTTCCCGCCTTATCTGGCCAGGTGCTACACCTGCAACAGTAGAGTCTTCCGGTAAGGTTGCATTCGAAGATGCAACTCAGAACGGTAAGTCTATCGATGAAGCTGTAGCTGAAGGTCAAAAGGCAATGGATAAGGATATGAAGGGGTCAGACTTCGTCTCTGCTGAGAGTAAGTATGAGTTCTTCAGCGAGCACAAGTAAACCAAGTTGCCCATAAGTGCATAAAAAGTTGCATTGGGGTGATGGACGTCAAGTTCTCACCCCAATGTGATGATTAAGATTCTTCAGATGCAATCAGCTGTTGACATTCATTTTCAGACGCTGCATACATGTGAAGAGTATAAAAGGAGTTTTATACTCCTGTAGAACTCATAGAGCTTGTAGAGTTCAGACAAAGCTCAAACGGAATCCGAGATTACGGATATACGCCGCTTAATTAGAGAGATTATGATGAAAAACAAAGATGTATCTGCACGCACTGGTAGGTCGCTGCTGTCGCGTATTTTCACATTAAGGAATATGGCAGTTACCTTCCTTGTCGTTTACTTTGCCATCTTCTTGGCATATCCAATTTATAAAGCATTCGCTGGAAGCTTGCATAATTGGAATCCACTCAATGAGACATACGATTGGGTTGGTTTTGAAAATTATAAAGATATCTTAACTGATAAGCTTTTCTGGACCTCAATGGGGAATACTGCGGTATTTTTGGGATGGTCTACAGTCTTCCGAGTGGTTATCGGTTTGGGACTTGCGTTGCTCTTGAGCTCTCGCTTAGTGTATGCAAAAGATACATTGCGTGGTTTGTTCTATATGCCAACAATTACACCATTAGTTGCTGTTAGCTTCGTATGGTTGTGGATGTTCGATCCGCAGTTTGGCATGATTGACAAGGTAACCGGTTTGAATATCAACTGGCTTCATGACTCTAAGTGGGCAATGCCTGCAGTAATCATCATGACTATTTGGAAAGATTTTGGTTACGCAACCGTTCTCTATCTGGCTGGTTTGATGAATTTACCTCGTGATGTGTATGAAGCTGCGGAAATTGATGGCGCAAATTCCGTACAAATTTTCTTCCGCATTACGTTGCCATTGCTCAAATCGACGACACTATTTATCGTTATCACGTCAATGATTAGCTATCTTCAGGCATACGTACAGTTCCTCGTTATGACAGAAGGTGGACCAGGTACTTCTACGTATACTATTAGCTACTTAATTTTCGATCAGGCATTTAATAAGAATAACTTTGGTGTTGCTTCAGCTCAGGCAGTAGTACTGTTTATCTTCACAGCTATTCTTACCCTGATTATGTTCAAGATTTCTGGAGATACGGAAGGACTGGCATAACAATGAATAAGAAAACAGCAGGAAGCCGTATCGGCTCAATTGTTCTTACAGTATTCCTTTTTGTTGTAGCAGCGATAACGATTGTTCCATTCTTGTGGATGTTTATCTCATCGTTTGCTCCTAACAGTGAGATTGTCAAGATTAATGGTGGTCTCTTCCCAGCTCCAACAACTTTGGATAATTATGTGAGCATTCAGGAGAACTTCAATTTCTTCCGCTTGTTTGCTAACTCTTTGTTTGTGGCATCTGTAAAGACGATTATCATTATCTACACGTCAGCTTTGATGGGATTTGTATTCTCGAAGATGCGCTTCTTTGGCCGCGATTTCCTCTTCGGAATCGTTATGAGTACAATGATGATTCCTTGGGCTGTAACTATTATTCCTCAGTATGAAATGATGGTTCAGTTTGGATGGCTTGATAGTTATAAGGCATTGATTATTCCAGGGATGATTTCTGGATTTGGTATCTTCTTATTCCGTCAATCTATTTCCGGTATTTCTGATGAGCTAATTGAAGCGGCACGTTTGGATGGTGCTAGCGATACGCGTATCTTCCATAGCCTGATTTTGCCGCTGAGCCATAATACCATTGCAGCGTTGGCAATCTTTACCTTCCTATGGAATTGGGAAGATTACCTGTGGCCATTCTTGATGATTACTGATGAATCCAAGCAGTTGCTTGCAGTTGGATTGAAGGCTTTTAATGGTCAATATGGAACTGACTATGGTGGGTTGTTCGCAGCTACCTCGTTGGCTATTGTTCCAGTGATTATTGTTTATGTCATCTTCCAAAAGCAATTCATTGCAGGTATTGCAACTGGTAGTTCGAAGTAAGAGAATTCATGGTGTGATGAGGGGCTGTCATAGGACGGCCCCTCTTTATGTAAATGGGTATGCATTAGCTTTGATCATGGTGTGTTGGATTGAAGTTAATAATATGCAAACGATGTCAATTGAATAAAATAAAAAATTCTCTGTGTAAACATTGGATTTTTTAAAAAATACGATATACTTAAAATTATCAATATGAAAACGATGTCATAATAAAGTTACGTGTTATACGTACCCGCATTATGGCATGATAAGAAAAGTTTTTACACAAAGCGAAGGAGCTTGCAATGGCAGCACAAGGAAACGGCGCTTTTGCTGAGTACGAGCGAATGCTTGACCCGGTAATGGATGCTAAACGTATAATTTCTGGCGATAACTGGCGAATTGGTGTTATTACCAACTCATTATTGCGTTTCGAATGGTCAGATACAGGTGTGTTTGAGGATAAACCAACTCAGGTTGTCTTCAATCGTAACTGGGATGACGATGTCACTGTTAACGTGACAGAACGCGATGGCTATCTCATTATTGATACTGGTGAATTATATGTAACGTATGACAAGAAGCCTTTTACTAAAGAAGGCTTAAGTGTCGTGGTCAAGCATCTGACGACCTCTCAGTTCAATACATGGCATTATGGCGATGCTGCTCCTGGCAATTTGCGCGGAACTACACGAACTCTTGACACGATTAATGGCCGTACTGAAATGGAAGAGGGAATTCTTTCTCGAGATGGTTGGGCTATTCTTGATGACTCTCGTTCGAACACGGTTGGTTATGAGGGGGCTTCTCCAAAGGCAGCATTTGGGGAAGCGAATATTAACGCTGGTGGTTGGCGTATTTCTTCGCGCGATCATGAAGAAATAGATTTTTATTTCTTCGGTTATGCGCATGACTATAAGCAAGCTTTGCGTGATTTTTATAAGCTTACTGGCCCGCAGCCTCTCTTACCTCGTTGGGCTATGGGTAACTGGTGGAGCCGTTATTTTGCATATACGCAGGAAGACTACTTAAAGCTTCATAAGCGCTTTAAGGAAGAAGAGATTCCATTTACTACAGCTGTTATTGATATGGACTGGCATATCACTGATATCGATCCAAAGTATGGGTACGGATGGACCGGATATACGTGGAACAAAGAACTGTATCCAGATCATGTCGCGATGCTTTCCGAACTGGCGGATGATGGTTTGAAGACAACCCTCAACATTCATCCTCGCGATGGTGTGCGCGGTTATGAGAAGCCATATAAAGAGCTGGCTCAGAAGGTTGGAATTGACCCATCTACTGATGAGGCTGTTGAATTCGATTTAACTAATCCAAAGTTTATGGACGGTTACTTCGATATGCATCACGATCTAGAAGATGAAGGTGTTGATTTCTGGTGGGTTGATTGGCAGCAGGGTGGTGTAACTCGTCAGCCAGGCCTCGATCCATTGTGGATGCTCAATCATGTACATTACATTGATTCTGCTCGAGATGGGAAGTGGCCATTGACATTCTCCCGTTACGCAGGACCTGGCTCACACCGTTACCCAGTTGGTTTCTCGGGTGACACAATCGTATCGTGGGAATCTCTTAGGTTCCAGCCTGAATTCACTGCAACCGCATCAAATATCGGTTTCGGTTGGTGGAGTCATGATATCGGTGGTCATATGATGGGCTATCGCGACGATGAGTTGGAAGCTCGCTGGTATCAGTATGGTACCTTCAGCCCAATTAATCGTTTGCATTCAAGTAATTCCGCATTTACGAGTAAGGAACCATGGAACTTCCGTCCAGAGGTTCGCAGTGCAATGGTTGAAACCTTGCAGCTTCGTCATCGTTTGATTCCTTATTTGTATACGATGAATTATCGTGCATATGAAGAAGGTGAACCATTAGTTCAGCCGATGTATTGGAATGCTCCAGAAAGTTGGGATGCGTACAGCGTTCCAAATGAGTTCTGGTTCGGCACTGAGCTCGTTGTGGCACCTATTACCTCTCCTTCGGATAAGAATGTCGCAAAGGCAAAAGCGGACGTGTGGCTGCCAGCAGGCGAATGGTTCGATTTCTTCTCTGGTCGCCATTACGTAGCAAAGGGCGATGGGCGAAAGTTTGAAGCTTGGCGTGCTCTTAATCGTCAGCCAATCTTTGCTCCAAGCTGTGCAATTGTTCCTCTTGCACAGCTTGAACAAGGGGACAAGATTAACTCTGTTGCAAATCCATCGTCCTTTGAAGTCGTTGTGTTCCCAAGCGTCGACGGCAGCGATCATGAGTTCACTGTAATTGAAGATAATGGTCACTTCAATGATGCTCGTCAGGGCAAGAATGCTCAGACTCGTTTGACATGGAATGGCTCTGAATTTGTTGTTCATCCAGTTGAAGGAGACGTAGCTGCTGTTCCAGAAAAGCGTACATGGACTCTGACAGTTCGCGGTGTTGAAGATTTGGGTATGGAAGCGTTAACAGGAGCGCGCGTTGTAGCTTATGTCTACGATGTTGAAAATATGAGTGCTTCATATACTCTTGAATCAGCATTGACAGCTGATGAGCTTCGTGTTCGCATTGATGGAGTAGTCCCAGCACAAAATCCTGTGGCAGAAGATACTCGTAAGATGCTTCTGGATACTCAAATTGCGTACAATATGAAAGAGGCAGTATATCGTGTAGCTTTGAGTGGCGATGTATCTGAACTTGCTTCTTTGGGCGCACAGAAGTTTGATTATGAATATAGTCTTCATGGGGATACGGAGGAACATAGTGTTACTGATCGTATCCCTGCGGAAATAGAGTCCGCTCTGAAGGAGATTATGTTCCGCTCGTAGCGCATGGCGCAGAATTTTGAGCTGCGTCTAGGGATGGTCGTCGCTTGAAGTAGGCACTTCAAGAGTTATCTATCTGTGTAGAAGTAGCATGATATGTGAAAATGAGGGCAATCTGGTTAGCATCAGGTTGTCCTCATTGTATTGTCATAAGAAAGATTTGTTAAGGAGAAATTATGGCGATTGAAGAAGTGTCCACATCTCAAGCTCCACAAGCTCTTGGGGCTTATAGCCAAGCTGTCAAGGCGAATGGTTTAGTTTTCGTTTCTGGTCAGCTGGGTATTGATCCACAAACAGGTGAGCTTGCTGGAACGACTCCTGCATTGCAGACTCATCAAGCGATGAAAAACATCGCAGCGATTCTAGAAGCAGCAGGAAGCTCTATGGATAAAGTTGTGCGTGCTACCATTTACATGCAAAATGCTAATGATTTTGCAGAGATTAATGAAGTATATGCACAGTATTTCTCTGGTGAAGATACTGTCAAGCCTGCTCGTGTGGCATTTGGTTCTAACGTGATTCCGAAACCAGGAGCAGTCGTAGAAATTGACGCAATTGCGGTAGTTGATTAACGATTGTGTGATTGTGCTTGTGGGGCAAGGAAATTATTTCTTGCCCCACACGTTTTGTAACAGGTTTTGCTCACATACAAAGGAGTGTGCGCAAGAGCGGTGGGGTGCATGGTTGTATTAAACCGTTAAAATTATGAGTCCCTGTTTACAGAGGTATGTATTTTATTACAAAAAATTTAGTTTTTAGTGGTATTGCTGTACCCTTTTAAAGGGAAGATTTTTATTTCTATAAAAAATTGAGAGAATCCGAAAGAAGAAAGAGAGAATCATGCGTTGTCCTCACTGCGGCGCGCAAGTTGCTCCAACAGCAACTTACTGCCCTGTATGTAATAACGTGCTACCACAGGATTTGAGTGGTTATAATCCATCCGGAACGCCACAAGCAGCACAGGCGCCACAAGCAGCACAGACATCACAAACTGATCAACAGCCTGAAGTAAATAATGTTCAAGCAGCACCTCAATTTGTTCCACAGGTGGGCCAAGCACAAGTGAATCCAGTGCAGATGAATTCTGCACAGCAGTTTAATGCTATTCAGCCAAATCAAACCTTCGCTGGAGCGCCTGCTATGCAACAAAAGCCGGTCAATCCTATCGTTCAGCAGATGACTCAGGTATCTACATGGGTTTCAATCGGTGTGTCTGTAGCTATAGGATTTGTCGCTTCCGCAATTATTGCAATGATTGCTGCAGTAGGTCTTATGACTCTCCAATCTTTGCCTGGCACTTCTTCACTTCCTGGATTATCAAGTTCATTGCAAAGTCTTGAAGCTAATGGAATTGACTTCTTCCAAGCTTTTGTAGTGTCCTTAATCTTTGGTGCTTCGGGTTCAATTTCATTCTCTGGAACGGGAATGGGAATTGAGATATGGACCCCAATCATGCTCTCCGGCGTGGCACTTGTGATTGGTAGTGCATATGGAGCATTTTGGTTTGGTCGTAAGAATGCTATAAAACTTCGCTGGACTGGTGTTCTCAGCTCAGTTATCTCAGGTGTAATAACAGGTATCATTTACCTTATCTTCGGGTTTACTTTAAATGCAAATATCGCCGGAGTTGCGCAATTAACAGGTTCAACGGCTCGTACTTTCTTTATGCCTGCACTTATCGCCCTTCTTGGATCATTAACAGGATATGCATTGGCGAATGTACCAACTCAGAAAAATAATGTATTTACTGCTTTCTGGGATTGGATGCGACGTAGTCGTGGTTTTGTGCGAACAGTCGTAGAAGTTACTGTATATTTCACGGTATTCGCATTTGTTGTCGCATTAGTGTTTGCAATTCTCACAGGAATTTCTGGATCAAATATTAATATCCTTACAGCAATTACGATGCTCGTTCCGATGCTTGCTGGATTTATCATAACAGTCGCTTCTTTTGGTACAATTGCGACGAATGCGGGTGGTGCATCCACTAGTGATAGCTCACTAAATGTATTTAGCATGATGAATCAAACTGGCGGATGGATTTTGTGGATTATCATTGTCCTCTTTATCCTTATGGTGCTATACCTTGCATTGCGTCTTGCAGCAAGAAATATGTATGATCCTGCCTACGCGGGATGGCAGCATTCATGGAAGGCGCCGGCCTGTGCAGCTGGAATTTGGTTTGTCGTTTCTTATGCATTCTTTATTGTTAATGTTCAGATGAATGCAACCCAGATGGGTATATCGACTACAATGACAATTTCGGCAGCTCCATGGCAATTCCTGATTATTGGTGTGTGGGTATTTATCATTGAGGCGCTTGCGCGAACTGTAGGTACACAGATTATTACAGCAGCGCCAGCATTGTGGCGTCTGATTGTAGGCGGTACGGTACTTGTAGTTCCTGTAGCAGCGGCTACTGCCGAAGCCGCGATGTCTGCAACAGCTGTTCCTGCTTCTACATCAGCATTTGGAGAGATGCAGCCGCAATCATCGACTTCAGCGTCATCGGATGCAATGCCGTCGACTCCGCTAGTGCAGGCATCGCAACCAAATGTCGCACAATCAGCATCGCAAAATGTATCTGACGAGGTTCAGCCACAAGTTCAGTCGTCTCAGGTTCAGTCACAAGTTCAGTCACAGGCTCAAAATCTAGATCAGACTGTACAGATGCAAACTGCACAAGGATTTGCTGCGCAATCTGCCCAAACCGCACAAGTGCCTAACGCAACAGCACAACAGAGCGTTATGCAAGGTATGCCAAACAATGCACAAGCTGCATATATGACAAAGCAGCCTATGAATCCTAAGACTAAGCGCACGGTTATTATCGTCTGCGCAATTGCTGGTGTAGTAGCTCTTCTTGGTGTTCTTTATGGCGTATTGAATTCCACTGTATTTAGTCCAAAGAGTGTGGCTGATAGCTATCTTTCAGCAATTTCTTCTGGTGACTTTGATAGGGCAAACTCAATCGCTGACCCACGAGTTGATTCTGCAAAGAAAGCACTTCTCACAAATGCTGCTGCAAAGGGCGATAACACTACTATCTCCAATGTTCATACTGGCAACGTTGTTAATAATTCTGATGGAAGTGCTTCGGTGTCATATAGCTATACACTTGACGGCGATTCCTATGAAGGTTCTTTGAAGCTCGCTTCTTCTGGTAATCGATTCTTGGTCTTCAAGAATTGGACAATATCTGATGCTCTTGTGCAAGATTTGCGAGTCAGTGGATCTGAAGCTTCAGACTCTATCACAGTTAATGGTGTGAAAGTTACCAAGAAGAACGCTTCAAAAACTACTGATTATGACATGACCTTTAAGGTGTATCCAGGTAAGTATAAGGTAGCAATTCCTGAATCAAAGTATTTGGAAGCTGAAGCCGTTTCTGTAACTGTTACAACAGAATATCGTGGTTATGCTTCGCTAGACGTAGATGCAACGGACGCTTTGGAAGATGCAATTAACGATGCTATTCATGACAAGATCGATGAATGCGCAAAGTCAACTGATCTTCGCCCAGAGGGGTGTCCATTCCGTGCGTATACCTTTGGTAGTGAAGATGATTATCGTAACTTCCAGTGGAGCGTGGAGAAGTATCCAACTATAAGCCGTATCAATACGACGGGGTCTTCGTTCATGACAAATGTTGATGGAAGCATGAAGATTACTTATGAATGGAGATTGCTTGACGAATGGCGAACTAGCGATACTACTACGTCGTACTACGTCTTTGGAAAGTATCACATTGACGGAGATAAGGTGACTGTTACCTTCGATAATGATAACTAGTTTCGTATGATTGCATCAGGTAAATCACTTACCTAAGCATTGTCGGCTAGGGGGGGGCTGGTCTGCTATTAATTGCGGGCCGGCCCTTTTGTGTTTTGTGCATAATAGGTCACTTTTAAGTCAAGAAATCATCTTTACAAAGATAAAACCGCTCCGTTTTGCACAAAAGATATCCGAATCTATATTCGTAGGATTTTCAAATGCAGAGCCCTTTCAATTCGGTATTCCTACTGCAGTTTCACTATATTTCTGCTATCGTTACGAATTTGTTATAAAGTTGCTAAAGGTCATACTTGCCTTTGAGAGTCAAAGGCATGTCCACATGCAAGGTTTTATGCTGAGATAAGCCATGGATAGATTCACTTCCACAAAGTATCGAAAATAAAACCCGACACGCATGGAAAAATACGCGAAATCGCCATTTTGCTGTATAGAGTAACCAGTAAAATAAAGCCTATGAGTCCAGAAGCACTTGCACAGTTAATTTTTGATATCGCCACCGAGCTCGTTAATGCCGGAAAAGCAGGCGAATTGACCCTTGAACAGATTCCACCAGTTGAAAAGCTTGCTGTTATGCGACCAAAGGACCGCGCACATGGCGACTGGTCCACAAATATCGCTATGCAGTTAGCAAAGAAAGCTGGAATGGCACCTCGCGATTTCGCAACTCTTTTTGCTCAAGAGCTTGAGAAGGCTGACGGTATTAAGAGCGTAGATATTGCAGGTCCTGGATTTATTAATATCGTTCTTGATACGGCTTCTGCTGCGGCAATTGTTGATACCGTACTTGAACAAAATGATGCGTTTGGTACTAACGATCACCTTGCTGGGCAGACCTTGAATCTTGAATTCGTATCCGCAAACCCTACTGGTCCTATCCATATTGGTGGTACACGTTGGGCAGCCGTAGGCGATTCGATGGCTCGCGTTTTGGAAGCAAACGGCTCCAAGGTTGTACGTGAATACTACTTCAACGATCACGGTATTCAGATTGATCGTTTCGCTAAGTCACTTGTAGCAGCTGCACACGGAGAAGAAACTCCTGAAGATGGCTACAAGGGAGCTTATATCGACGATATTGCTGCACGAGTAATCGAAGAGGCTAAAGCGGATGGTGTTGATATCCTTTCTCTTCCACGTGTTACTGATGAAGATGGTTCCGAAGGTGACTCGCAGCAACGTGAAGAATTCCGCAAGCGTGCAGTCCCAATGATGTTCGATGAAATTAAGAAGTCTATGAAGGACTTCCGTGTTGATTTCGATGTCTATTTCCACGAAAACTCTCTCTATGAGTCAGGCGATGTAGATCGTGCTATCAAAGAACTGCGTGCTCAAGGTGATATTTATGAGCATGATGGTGCTACATGGTTTGCGTCCACAAAGTATGGCGATGACAAGGATCGTGTAGTCATCAAGTCCGATGGAGAAGCTGCATATATTGCTGCTGATCTTGCATATTATTTGAATAAGCGTCGTCGTCCAGTAGATCCGGCTGATGTAGCAATCTACATGCTTGGAGCAGACCACCATGGTTATATTGGTCGTATGATGGCTTTGTGCGCAGCATTCGGTGATGAGCCCGGTAAGAATATGCAGATTCTTATTGGACAGATGGTTAACGTACTCAAGGATGGCACTCCTGTTCGTATGAGTAAGCGTGCTGGAAATGTTGTTATCATCGATGATTTGATTGATGCAATTGGCGTGGATGCTGCTCGTTACTCACTTGCACGCACTTCCTATAATCAGAACCTTGATATTGATTTAGGTTTGCTGGCTTCCCACACAAATGATAATCCTGTGTACTACGTACAGTATGCATACGCTCGTTCTCAGAACGTAGATCGCAATGCAGCTGCTGCAGGAATTAGTTATGAAGGTGCAGACTTGAGTCTGCTTGATACTCCAGCTGATTCTGAGCTTCTTGCACAGTTGGCTCTCTATCCAGCTGTAGTAATGACAGCTGGTGATTTGCGTGAGCCTCATCGTTTGGCTCACTACGCAGAAGAGCTTGCAGGTAAGTATCACAAGTGGTATGCGGCTGAGCGTGTGGTTCCTATGGCACTCACAGATGCAGAGGCTTCTCGCGATGATGCTGGTGCAATTGAAATTGCGAAGAATCCGCAGCCTGCTCGTGCAGCAGCACGACTCAAGCTCAACGATGCTGCAGGTCAGATTCTCAAGAATGCTCTGGGACTTCTTGGTGTGGGTGCTCCAGAAAAGATGTAACTCATACGTATAGTATTTCCTCTTAGAAAAGGTGGATGAGGAGAAACTTCTAATCTAAGGGAAGTATATGAGATGTGAAGCGTTGGTTAGCTTGATATTATTTCTGCGGACCAACGCTTTCGCATAAATATTTAATAGTATTTCTCTAATTTCTCATGAATGAGAATGAGAATATGAGAATAATTGGCGCACAACATTATTTGATTATTTGTAGACAAAAGGATTTTTATGATGGCAGCTGGTACATACGAAACGGATAAAGTTACACAAGAAACGTATATGCCGGATATCACACGTATTTGGCCACAGGGAGTTCAATTCGATACGAATTCTGGTATTGCGTCTGATCGCGGATACTCGTGCGAGCAATTGGCACAGCAGTATGGTACTCCACTGTATGTTATGGATACTGTGGATGTGGCAGAGCGTGCAAATTACTTTGTTCGTACTGTGCAAGAAGCATTCGTGAATGCAACAACTCATGTTAGCTTTGCCGGAAAAGCATTCCTGTCTAAAGAAATTGCGCGAATTGTTACCGAGCAGGGCATGTATGTCGATACATGCACATGGGGAGAGATGAAAATTGCTCTTGCAGCAGGAATTCCTGGAAGAAAGCTTGTGCTTCACGGAAACAATAAGACCGATGACGAGATTCGTTTAGCTATTGAAAATGATTTCGACAAAATCGTTATTGATGAGCCACATGAACCAGAACGAATTGCACGCATAGCGCATGAACTTGGTAAACGCGCCCGCGTTATGGTTCGAGTGACCGTAGGCGTTCATGCTGGTGGACATGAATATATTTCCACCGCTCATGAAGATCAAAAATTTGGAATATCGTTACTTCCGGCGGATCACAGCGATGTCTCTGATATTCAGTCTGCTCAGTTCTTCGATGACGTAGCACATGGGCCTGCGGTTCATGCGTTACATTCATGCCTTGAACTTTCACACGATTTGGAATTAGTAGGCATTCATTCTCACATTGGATCGCAGATTCATGATGCGGATGCTTTTATCGAGGCAGCACAGCGTGTCATGGTGTTACGCCGTGCGTTCTATGCCACCGATGGCTACGTGGTTCCAGAAATTGATTTAGGCGGTGGATATTCCGTGGCATACGTAGAGGGTGATGCTTCAATGGATATTCGTGAGACTATGGAACGCATTGCTCAAGCGATTAAATTAGACTCTACGCGCGCAGGATTGCCATTGCCAATTGTCAGTTTCGAACCAGGGCGTTGGATTGTAGCCCCTGCTGGCTATACCTTGTATCGAGTTGGAACGGTAAAAACAGTAGATTTAGGCGAAGGTAAGCAAAGAGTATACGTCAGTGTAGATGGCGGCATGAGCGATAATATTCGCCCGGCACTTTACGGAGCGCAATATACAGCGCGTATTGTAAATCGCCAAGGATCACACGATACTATTTCTGCAAGAATTGTGGGTTCGCACTGTGAGTCAGGTGACATTGTAGTTCATGATATTGCATTGCCGTCAGATGTGAAGCGTGGCGATCTTCTTGCTGTTCCAGTTACTGGAGCATACGGGCGCACTATGGCAAGTAATTACAATCAATTATTGCGTCCGGCGGTAGTAGCTGTAGATAACAACGGTACTCACGTCATGATACGACGTGAAACTGTCGACGATTTACTATCGCTTGATGTGAGCGAATAACGGGACTTATTCGCGTGATTTATGCACGTACTGCATGCCCATTCCTTATTGAGAATGGGCATGTTTAATTGTATACTTTTCATTCCTACTATTATCAGTAGAGCGAAGAGTACGACCCTTGGTATTTCTGGCGTACTTTTCTCTAAAAATGGCAAGAAATATAGCGAAAGAATAGGTTCATGATGCCACGAACACGTAGAATGCGAAAGCAGTCATTAAGAAAACTTCTTTTATCCGCCACTAGTGCCGTTATTGCTTCTCTATTAGCGATTTCTCTTGCGGCATGTGGTCAAACTAATTCCTCACGCAATGCAGAAGGATTAAAAAATGTCACCTTCATGCTTAGCTGGATACCGGATACGAATCATATCGGCGCGTACATTGCTGCCGAACGTGGATATTTTAAGGATGAAGGTCTTCA
>NZ_RXLP01000026.1:45557-210072 GCF_004332295.1 Alloscardovia theropitheci | reverse complement strand
TTCAGGTTGATATCCTAGCGGCATCCCAGGCAGGTGCGGAACAGGCAGTGTCTACAGGGGCGGCTGATTTTGCATTATCTAATGCTTTTAATGTAGGCGTCGCGAATATTAAAGATGCTGGAATTAAACTCATTGTGCAGGTACAGCAACGCACTTCAGCGATTTGGTGTTCATTAGCATCAAATACAAGCATTAAATCTCCGAAAGATTTTGATGGTAAGACATTTGCAACATTTGGTGCAAATGAATCGGATGCAGTTATACGGCGAATGATACAGGCAGATGGTGGAAAAGGAAACTTTGATAAAGTCACTGTAGGCACGTCCACTTTCCAGACCCTTACATCTGGAAAGGCTGATTTTGGTGGTTTTTATTCCACGTGGGAAGGTGTGCAAGCTGATCTGTACGGGCCAAAGCTCAATTGTTGGAATGAGCCCGATTATGGTGTCCCAGGAAATGCTGATGAAATTGGTATCATCACATCCGATAAGAAGATTGCTCAAGATAAAGAAACCGTACAAGGTTTTACTCGTGCAATTCAAAAAGGATATACGTGGGCATATCTGCATCCACAAGAAGCTGCACAGATTCTAGTGAATGCGGCAAAGGATTCCAATCTTGATGCAGCATTAGTGAAAAAATCTATGCAGACAATTGTCGATGGACAGTACTGGGGAAATGTGGATGAAGTTCGTTCTGGGCAATTTGCTATCGGAACGATGAATGAACAAGCTGCACAGCAGTACTTTGACTTTATAGCTGACGCTGGCGCGTATACTGATGCAAATAATCAAAAGGTAACAAAGGCGCCGGTTGCTTCTGAACAAATGGATGCGCAGTTCCTTACCTCAGGGGCTGACATTGTGAAGGCTATAAAGTAGGACTGTTCTGCACGGGTGTGAGATGAAACCGTGCAGTAATGTGCAGTGCGTTTGCACAACACAGATAGAAATGAAAAAAGAAATAAGACGAGGTAAGTAAGTATGGTTCAACGCGTAATTCTAGATTGCGATACAGGCATTGATGACACTATTGCTTTGATGTATCTTTTTGGCTCTCCAGATGTCGAGATTCTGGGTGTGGTAGGAACGTTCGGTAATGTGACGGAGGAGCAAGCGTGTAACAATAACCGTACTCTTCTTGATGCAGCAGGGTTCTCGCGAATTCCCTCTTATCGTGGTGTATTCAAACCGTCCTTTGATGAAACTGACGGTGATTATATAGTCGATGAAGGGTGCGAACGTTTCCATGGAAAAAATGGATGGGGTGGTGCTCAGCTTACATTGCCTTCATCACTCCAGCGAGGAGAGATTCTTACTGGTGGTGTTGAATTCGAAGCGGATGCAGTGCGACGTTATGGTCACGATGTAATCGTTATTGCTACCGGACCTTTGACAAATATTGATGCAATGCTTACACGATACCCAGATCTTGCGGGACGATTGCGACTCGTTATCATGGGTGGAGCTCTCACTCAGCCGGGAAATTGCTATAACCTTATCAGTGAAACAAATATGGTCAATGACCCGGAAGCGGCTAATCGCGTATTCCATAGCAGTGCGGATATCAGTGTTATCGGTATAGATGTTACTCATCGCACTTTGATGACCCGTGCTCATGTAGATGGATTCGCTACGGATGGTGGACAAATCGGACAGTTCCTTGCTGATGCATTACGGTACTATGTCAATGCAAACGAACAGGCTGATCCCGTGTTCCTTGCTGGCTCGCCTCTGCATGATCCACTGGCTGTAGCGGCAGCGCTTGATCCAAGCTTAGTGGGGTATTTCCCGATTAACCTCATGGTTGATTTACAGGGTCCGCAGCGTGGACGAACGGTAGGAGATCCAACTCTTATTAATGAACCAGCTCGCAATGTTCGTATGGCGCTGACAGTCGATAGTGAACGTTTTGTTAATCAATGGTATGAGCGGGTACAGCGTGCCATAGCAATGATGAATTCTGTTATTAATACGTGCAGCTAGGGTATTAAAAGCCTAGATAGTGAGACTAAATCTCACAAGATTATTTGCGAATTTTCATCCATTTCCAAAACTTGAGTCGAACTCACTCAAGTTTTGGGAATAATCGTATTGAAGCCGATGTTGTATATATCAGAAACGTGGTAAAGCCTTATACATACAAGTGATAAGGCTTAGGAAAAGAAGGTTTGTGATATGGAACAGAAATTTACAACATTGGCTCAAGAAGCCATATCGTCAGCTGTGCAAAGCGCATCGGCGGCTGGCAATCCTCGGGTTGAGACCTTGCATCTCGTAGATGCTCTTTTGACTCAAGAGCAGGGAGTAGTTCGAGATCTTATAGAAGCTGCTGGTGCAGATGTACAGTCTATCGGGGCATCGATCCGCCAAGCTCTTGTGTCTCTTCCAAGAGTTTCAGGTAGCTCGGCTGGACAAGCTACTGCAGCTCGTTCTTTGGAAACAGCGCTTACTGATGCGCAAAAAGTAATGAGTGAAATGGGCGATGATTATATCTCGACAGAGCATTTGCTCATTGCTATAGCTCAAGGAAATTCTGAAGCAGCGCATATTCTGACACGCTTCGGCGCAACTGCCGAGGCTCTAAAGGGGGCCGTTGAAAGTGTACGCGGTGGGGCACATGTGACTAGTCCTGATGCGGAAAGTTCATATAAGGCATTGGAGAAATATTCTACTGATTTGACGGCACGCGCTCGCGAAGGAAAGCTCGATCCTGTAATTGGTCGTGACAAAGAAATTCGTCGCGTAATACAGATTCTGAGCCGTCGTACCAAGAATAACCCAGTTCTTATTGGCGAGCCAGGTGTAGGAAAGACGGCAGTTGTTGAAGGACTTGCACAACGAGTAGTAGCAGGCGATGTGCCTACTACCTTGCAAAATAAACGCGTTGTGACATTGGATATGTCTTCTATGGTTGCGGGTTCAAAATATCGTGGCGAATTCGAGGAAAGATTGAAAGCTGTTCTCGAAGAAATTGAACGTTCTGATGGAAATATTATTACGTTCATTGATGAAATCCATACGATAGTTGGCGCTGGTGCGACAGAAGGATCCATGGATGCTGGAAATATGCTTAAGCCAATGCTTGCGCGAGGTGAACTACGACTTATCGGTGCTACTACTTTGGATGAGTACCGCGAAAACATTGAAAAGGATCCGGCACTCGAACGCCGCTTCCAGCAGGTATTCGTAGGAGAGCCAAGCGTCGAAGATACAGTTGCTATCTTGCGCGGACTTAAGGAACGTTATGAAGCACATCACAAGGTAACTATCGGTGATGATGCTCTCGTGGCAGCGGCAACACTGTCCAATCGCTATATTTCCGGCCGACAATTGCCGGATAAGGCAATTGATTTGGTAGATGAGGCTGCGTCTCATTTGCGTATGGAACTTGATTCGTCACCAGAAGAAATTGATGAATTAACTCGTCGAGTAACGCGTCTTGAGATGGAGGAAATGCAGCTTAAGAAGTCTGAGGATATTGCATCTCAAGAGCGTTTAGAGAAGTTGCAAGCTGAACTTGCTGATACTCGTGAACGCTTGGCAGGTCTCAATGCGCGATGGGAGGCAGAAAAGAGTGGGCATAATAAGGTTGGCGATTTGCGCGCACAACTTGATGCTTTGCGTGTAGAAGCTGATAAAGCTACTCGCGATGGTGATTTGGAGAAAGCCTCTCGCATACTGTATGGTGAGATTCCACAGATTCAAAAGGAATTGGTTGCGGCTGAAAAGTCTGATGAGGACAAGCGTGACAATGAATCTGCGCCTGAGGCGGAGCCAATGGTTCCAGATCATGTAGATGCTGATTCTATTGCTCAAATCGTGTCAGACTGGACAGGAATCCCAGTAGGACGTCTCATGCAGGGTGAAAATGAGAAGCTTCTACATATGGAAGATGAGCTGGGGAAGCGCGTTATTGGTCAAAAGGAAGCTGTTAAAGCAGTAAGTGATGCTGTACGTCGTTCGCGTGCAGGAATTTCTGATCCAAATCGTCCAACTGCGAGCTTCATGTTCCTTGGACCAACCGGTGTAGGTAAGACGGAGCTTGCGAAGGCTCTTGCTGATTTCCTCTTCGATGACGAGCGCGCTGTGGTGCGCATTGATATGAGTGAGTATATGGAGAAGTCTTCCGTATCTCGTCTGATCGGTGCGGCGCCGGGCTATATCGGTTATGAAGAAGGTGGTCAGCTAACAGAAGCTGTGCGTCGTCGTCCATATTCAGTAGTGCTCTTCGATGAGGTTGAAAAAGCTCATCCGGAGGTATTCGATATCCTTTTGCAGGTTCTTGACGATGGCCGATTGACAGACGGTCAAGGTCGTACAGTGGACTTTAAGAATACGATTTTGATTATGACGTCCAATCTTGGTTCCCAGTTCTTAGTATCGGGGGATTTGGATGCTGCTGCTCGCAAGCAAGCTGTGATGAATGCTGTGCACGCGCATTTCAAGCCTGAATTTATCAACCGCTTGGATGATCTGATTATCTTCGAACCATTAACTCGTGATGAGCTTGCACACATCGTGGATATTCAGGTAAAGTCCGTTGCGTCTCGCTTAACTGATCGCCGTATTACCTTGGATGTAACACCATCTGCTCGTGAATGGCTTGCTGATATGGGGTACGATCCAGCTTATGGCGCTCGTCCGTTGCGTCGTTTGGTTCAAAGCGAGGTGGGCGATCAGCTCGCTCGTATGCTTTTGTCTGGACAGGTTCATGACGGTGATACAGTACTCGTAGATCAAACTGGTGGTGAGCATCTTGAACTAACGAGTTGGGCTACTGAAGAACTTGCTGCTGGGGCTGAGGCACAAGCTGATGCTAATCGCGACAGGGAAGAGCAGAATGAGCATAATGAGAATAATAGCGATGCGAACAATGCTTAACTAACTTGTGAGTTTTGTAAAATATGATTGTGCATAGCTGATATGGTCATATTCATAGTGGTGGATTGGTACTTATGTATCAATCCACCATTTAGTTTGGGCGATTCCGTATGATTAATGACATGAGAAATCGCAGTATTGAAGCAAATGAGCCATCAGATCCAAGTCGTTTTTTGCACTTTTACAAAGTTCAAGTCGAGCTTGATAATGGCGAAATTAACCGTTATGACGTTGTTACTCGTCACGAAGCTCATACCTTAGAAGATCTCGATCGCAGCGAGGGTGATGCTGTGAGCATTATCGCGACTTCGCATGATAAGAATCGTATGCTTATTATTCGAGAGTATCGTCCTGCAATAAATGGGTACGTATGGGCATTCCCGGCTGGGCTTATCGATCCTGAAGATGAGAACTTTGAAACGGCAGCAATGCGTGAACTCAAAGAAGAAACAGGGTATGACGTGGAGCGAGTTGATGATGTACTACGTGCTACCTATGCTACCCCTGGCATGACAAATGAATCTGTCGCTTTTGTCTATATAACTGTTGATGACAAACAGGCTAACGTTCAGCAACATCTTGAAGATAGTGAAGATATAACTGTTCGTTGGGTAAATCGCGCAGAAGCACGTGAAATTCTTGCTGGAACTGATGCAATTGACCAGCGTATGGCCTTGGTTCTTCATGAATTTATCGCACATTAATAGAAAATAGATAGAATTCATAGATGGGGAGAGCTACTGATGGATTCATTTAAGTGTTTAACTTTTCTAGGTGCTTTGATTATTTAGGTTTAAATACACGTTTATTCGTCTGATTTTCCTGCTGGTGTTATTTCTTTTAAATAGTATGATCGCGTTTGCGAGTGGAACGATTTGGGAAGTCGCAAGATATGGCAATGAATATCGGCGGTATTAGATTGAGCTGCACATTATGGCTCGAAACAGTATGTCGGTCATCTGAGATCACTAATTAATCCATATCGGCTGATCGTTATATTTAATTTGGTATCCTGATACAAGCGGCTTAAGTCTAAGGAGATAGGTGTGAATATTGTTATTGTCGATGATGACAATACTGATGCAATGCATACAGAGACCATGGTGAATAATTTCTTCACTGAACTCAAACAAGAGCGCTTGTCTATAAGTACCTCTGGCATGCCCGAAGACAGCAAAGATCAAGAGATACATTATCGAATTGATAGATATACTAATGGGGAAGATTTTCTTCACGAGTACAGCAGTAATACAGACATGATTTTTCTAGATATTGAGATGCCTGGAATGTTGGGAATGGAAGTCGCTCAAACACTAAGAACTGTTGATGCGCATGTCCCGGTAACATTTACTACACGCCTAGCGCAGTATGCTGCCCAGGGTTATGATGTAGATGCTGTAGGATATCTCGTTAAACCGTTCAGCCAGCAAGCATTTGATATAAAAATGCGGAAAATGTTTACTATAGCGACTCGCAGAAAGTCACGCTCGCTACTTGTTGCGGCTGAGGGTAAAGTTCAGCGCATAGATATACGTGAAATACTTTATATTGAAGTTAATCGACATGAAGTGACGTATCATTGTTCCACATTCGAAGTGACAAGTTGGTCAAGCCTTAAAGATGTGATAGCAATGCTTGAGAGAGAAAATCTTTTATCATCATTTTCACAGGCAAATAGGTATTCCATTATTAATTTAGATCATGTTAGCGCGGTTCAAGGTGAAAATGTGTTTGTAGGAAAGAGGAGCATTACTTTAAGTAGGGGTAGGCGAAAACAATTTATGATGGATCTGGCACATTACTTTGGTTCTTAAGAAATATGCGCAGAAGCTGTTGATTAGAGCATTTGTATTAGGGAAAATATGGAATTTTACTCGATACGATTATCGTTATTTTATATAGAGTTAGTCCTAGGGGCGCTTATATTTATCCGAAAAGAAGACTGGGAAACCATTATTCTCAGTTCGCGTATCTGGAAACTCTTAGTTTTGCCCTTGTTAGCTGTTCTGTATGGAAGTGTTCCACTTTTATATCTCAAATTTGTGCCAATCGAATCTTATTATTTAACGCGTAGCGTCATGCACAGTAATGGTAGCCTCATGTATTACATTGTTTCAGCAGCTATTGTTGCCTTGTCTTTGCGCTTTGCGACAGCAATGACATGGATAAAAACATTAGTTGTTGTTTCGTGTGGATATGCGACTCAACATATTGCATTTGACATATATCGTGTGGTTCTTAACGTTTTTAACGTTAACATTGAAGTCAATGATTGGAATCGTTGGAATTACAGTGATGCATATTATGCTGTAATTTACCCCATTATCTTTTTATGTGCATGGATATTTTTTGCACGACGATTCAAATTTGATGAGAGTAAAGTACGAAGGAAAGTAAAGTGGGTATGCGGTTGTATTGTTCTTATTTTCTTCTTAGCTTTCGTCAATTTGTACTTTATTCAGCAGATTAGCGGACAGGCGAGAATGCTGGTCTATATTTATGATGCTGCGTTAACTATTTTCGTGTTAAATACCCTCATTCAGACGTCTACGAATACTCAGCTTTCATATGATTTGATGACAATGAAGAGACTTGACAAGCTACAGAAACATCATTATCAATTGGCTCGTGAGAATGTCGAAATTATTAATGAACTAGGACATGATCTGCGCAAATCTATGAGAGATCAGGAGATGATATCCGAAGCTGATCAGGCGATAAATATATATGACTCGGTATTTCGTACGGGCAATACCGCTCTTGATGTTTTGCTTACTGAACGCTCATTTTATTGCAATTCACACAATATCACGTTAAGTGCACTCGCTGACGGAAGTAAGTTAGACTTTTTAGATGATAGTACTGTCTATTCGATTTTTGGTAATCTTATTGATAATGCCATTGAATATATAGAGAAGTCTGATAATAGTCAAGAATTAAGCATTATTGATCTTACAATTCGCAGAGAAGCGAATTTTGTAATTATCGAAATCAAGAATCCGTTAATGGATAAAATTTATATGAGTAATGGACTGCCAATGACAACAAAAAAGGGTAGTGATACGCATCTTCATGGGTTCGGCACTCGGTCAGTCCTGCGACATGTGCATAAACTTGGTGGCGAAATGGTAATATCGACGGAAAATAATACATACTCTGTAACTATTCTTATTCCTTCCAATACTGGGCTTTCATAAGCGTGGACCTGGTGGTGATATGCTGCTGAGGTGGTAATGAACTATTCGTGCGTACTTTAATGCAGTTCGTGCGAGGCATGCTCAGTGCCTCTCCTGCGAAAATATATGGTTGAAAGTGATGTAGCAAGTCACACTGTATTTTCGAAGGAGAAAAAATGAGTAAAGAAAAGAAAGTGAAAATTCCTCGTCGAAGGATGAGCCAAAGAGCATTTAAAACATGGTGGATAACGCTTATAACACTTTTAGTTATTATCGCGCTCGCAATTAACACCGCAGCAATCATGTTTGCTCCAATGCTTGATAGTTTTTTGGGTGCGGGGAGAACTCAAGTGCATCGGGCTCAAGGTACGCAGCAATGGGATGCTCAGTATTACAAAAAGAAATATGGTTCACTTGCCGAAGCCGTTAAACACAGTACTCAGTTAGCTGAGCAAGTGAGTAACGAAGGGATTGTGCTTCTTAAGAATGACGGTACATTACCCTTGAGAAAAGGTGATGCAGTGACACCATACGGTTATGCATATAATAATCCGGTGTATTCTGGCACTGGTGCTGCTGCAACAACAAATGCTGACAATACAACTCCTGAACAGGGTCTGAAGAAATATTTTTCGGTGGACTCAACCATTGCTGATAGCACAATAAAAGCAACACCAAATTACCCGCAGGCAGCGAAGAATACTCCTGCACTTGATTACGATAAAACTAGCTTGCAAGCAAAAAATGATGCCGGCAAGAGCGCTCGTATTTATGAATATGAGAAATCAATCTATGAACAAGCTGTAAAAAGGAGCGAAAAGAGTTCCCGAGCAACCGCGATCGTGTTCATTGCACGAAATGGGTCAGAGGGGATAGATAAGCGTCAATTTGCCTACGCAGATGGAACGCCGCATTATCTTGCGCTCACTCAGGCAGAAAAAGATATGATTTCAGTAGCCAAAAGTGCGCATGACAAAGTTATCGTGATCCTCAATACTGCCAATCCAATGGAATTAAGCCCTCTTATGTCCCAAGAATTGGAAGTTAATGCAATTGTCTGGATGGGGACTGCTGGCTCCCGAGGTTTTTCAGCATTGGGTAATATTCTCAGTGGAAATGTAAATCCTTCGGGTCGATTAAGCGATATCTATCCTACTGATTTCACGAAAGATCCTACATACTCCAATTGGGGACAATTCGGATATTCGAATATTAATTACAACGATACAACTTTGATTAGTAGTGGATCTGCGACCCCATGGCCGTTTGTTGAATATGAAGAAGGCATCTATGTGGGATATAAGTATTATGAGACAGCTGCGGTAGAAGATAGTTCGTTTATTTATGGCGTAACAGATAAGCAGGGGAAAATGGCCCAATTGGGTGCTGTGGCATATCCATTTGGCTATGGATTATCATACACGCAGTTTGAGCAGACATTAGATAACGTTACGGTGGATAATCAAGGGAACGTATCGGTTAATGTCACTGTGAAGAATGTTGGCTCGTCTGCGGGTAAGGATGTCGCGCAGATCTATGCGACATTGCCGTACACTCAGTATGATCGTGATAATGGTGTGGAAAAGGCAACTACTCAGCTTGTTGATTTTGCAAAAACCAAATTACTTGAACCTGGTACATCACAAACTCTCAATATGATATTCCCGCTGGATACGTTAACATCGTACGATGTCAGTCATGCGAATTCCGATGGTACCAAGGGATCGTATATTTTGGAATCAGGTAACTATGCAATTGAACTTAAAAACAATTCGCACGATGTCATTGATTCTGAAACTATCTCGGTAAATCAGACGCACTGGTTTGAGGGGAAGAATCCTGTAACCAGCGACAAGAATGCGCAATCTCAGCTCAGTGATGATGGAAAGCCATTATCCAAAGCGATGCGTGGACAGTCATATACGGCTGCTCATAACCAGTTCCAAGATATGACTGATTATATGAAGGATAATACGACTGAACTTACTCGAGCAAGTTGGTCAACGACACAGCCAACGATGCCCAAAAATCGAACTGCGCAGGCATCAGAAAATGTGAGGAAGAATCTAGAGCGATGGAAGAATTTCGATGTAGACCACGATGAAGATCTAGGTAATACATCAGAAAGCAAAGTGTATTCTCAGAAAGCACCGGTCTCCAGAGCGGAAAACGGATTATCGCTTATTGATCTTCGCGGTGTAGCATACGATGATCCTCAATGGGATAAGCTTATGGATCAGCTTGATTTTAGTGGTGATAAAACGGATATTCAGCGATTGCTATTTATGGCTGCGTATCAAACTCCTTTTATCAAGTCAATTGGTAAGCCGATTACTGTTGACAAAGATGGCGCAATGGGATGGTCTACTTCAGGCGCGAGTTCGTGGCCATCGGTGAATGTAATGGCGTCTACATATGACACGCAATTGATGACATCCATGGGAGAAGCGATTGGAGAAGAAGCCCTTCAGCAAGGACTCACAGGCTGGTATGCTCCAGCGGTTAATACTCATCGTTCTCCATTTGGAGGCCGTGTGTATGAGTATTACTCTGAAGATGGTGTGCTTGCCGGAAAGCTTTCCGCAGCAACAATTTCGGGTGCGGGTAATAAAGGTGTCATTAGCTATTTGAAGCATTTTGCAATCAATGAGCAAGAAATGAACCGCTCTAACTATATGGCTACATGGGCAAATGAACAGGCGATACGCGAAATTTATCTCAAGCCATTCCAAATAGCAGTAGAGTCAGCTCGGTCATCCTTACCATATCTGACAAAAACCGGGCAAAAGAAAACCAAAATTATTCGCTCGGCGACTGCTATTATGTCAGCGCAAAATAATATCGGAACCGTTATCGGTTTTGGTCGATATAGTTTACAAACTAGCGTGTTGCGTGGCGAGTGGGGATTCCGTGGCGCTGTAGTGACGGATATGTTTATGGAGACATTGCCGCAGGCACGTGACTTATCGCTACGTGCTGGGTCAGATATGTACATGATTCAGATGCCAGGATATAACGCAACTGATTATGATTCTCCAACATCGCGCATGGTCATGCGACAAGCGGTGAAGAATGTTGCCTATGCGACAGTCAACTCAAATGCCATGAATGACGTTACACCTATGTCAACAGTATCTCAAGGTATTGCTGGCTGGCAGAAGCTTCTGTGGGTCTTGGATGCGTTCGTAGTATTAATTGTTGGATTGGAAATTTGGTGGATTATTCGCAGAGGGAGAAGAGCGCGTAGATATCCAGAGCAGTACAAATGGCCAAAGAAAAGTAAATATGCGAATTACAGTAGTAACAACTAGTGATAACTGATAAATTGCGATGACTTATTGGTGGCTTTGCCTGTATCAAGGGTGAAGCCGCCAATTATTAGGTGGTTACTTAGTGATGGAATTTACTATCTAAAGCAGTCTAAAGAAAAAAGAAATGTTGGCACATCGTTATGAGAAATGGTGATACGTTTTGCTATTATCGAACATATGTTCGAAACAATTCTTGGTCTGGTTATCGGTGCTGTGTTAGGTGCAGTTATTGGTTTTTTGTATGCGAAAAATCGTTACGGAAGCGACTCTAATGCCGCTGAACGTGAACTTGAGAATCAACAACTGAGCCAACAACTTCATGACGTGCAGTCTGAGCATGCTCGTATTACTGAACAGTACGAGCAAACTCGTATGGCGTTGGGAAATGAGCGAGAAAATACTGCGAAACTGAATGGGCAGTTACAGGGTGCTCGCGAACAACTTGACTTTGTACAGGAACAATTGGAACGTGTCCAAGATGCTGAGAAGCAGCGTATTGAGCATGAGCGTCAGCAAGCGCAAGAGCGAGAAGAAGAACGACTGCGCGCGCAAGAGGAGAATCTTCAAGAGGAATCTCGCGTACTGAAGGCGCTTAGTCCAGTTCAAAAGAATCTTGATTTGCTTCAGCAGAAAGTGACTGAGATTGAGGAATCTCGACAATCTCAGATGGGTAAACTGAGTGAGCAGCTTTTAGGACTTGGGGACGCTCAGAAGAAGCTCGACCAAGAAACTACTAATCTTGCTATGGCACTTCGCAATAATAAGGTTCGTGGTGCTTGGGGAGAAGCACAGCTGAAGAACATTGTAGAATCCGCTGGGCTTCGTGAACACGTCGATTTTGAAACACAGTATTATGTAGAAAATGAGGACGGTCAGCAGCAACGTCCAGATATGGTTGTTATGCTTCCCGACGGCAAGTTCATTCCTATTGATGCGAAGGTACCATATTCTGATTATCAACGCGCTATGGCTATTAGCGATGCTGCGTCGGAGCAGGAACTCCACTTACGTGAAGAATACTTTGCTAATCATGCCAAGGCACTTCGTGGTCATATCGATGTATTAGGGAAACGAGAATACTGGAAGAATAGTGGTAATCGAGTCGCTCCAGATTTCGTTATTGCTTTTATTCCTAATGAGTCTTTGCTTCAGGCAGCGCTTGACACGGATCCGACGATTCTCGATTATGCATTTAATAAGCAAGTAGCTTTGACGACACCAGTGACATTATGGTCTGTGCTTAAATCGGTAGCTTTCGCATGGCAACAACAAACTCTCAGCGATGAAGCACAACAATTATTTGACTTGTCACGTGAAATGTTTAAGCGTTTGAGCACAATGAGCCAGCATGCTAGCAAGCTTGGGAAGTCGCTCGGAACAACAGTGCAAAATTACAATGCTTTCGTGGGGTCGTTACAGTCCCAAGTCGTGCCTACTGCACGGAAGCTTAATTCCCTAGAGCCAGGGAAAGTTTTTGATGAACCCGTACCACTAGAAGAAGAAAAGAAGAGCGATATTCGTGAGATAACCGCTCCTGAACTTCTTCCTGACTTTGACGATTAGGTAGATGGGGTAGTAAGACGACGAGAGTGAGCGATAGAGTAACAGATATGACACAAGAATTTAAGGCAACGGGTAGTGCGGATTTACGAGAACAAATTGCAGCATTACCAGAGGATATGCTTGAACCTCAGCAGCGTTTGGAAAAGCTCGTACGAGCTGAAGTGCATGATAAACAATTTAGCGAGCTGACATCCGTGACTTATCATCACGATGGTGCTACATTAGCTGGTCATGCGTTACTTGATGTTCTAGAAACTGCCGGATTTGGAATTGACGATTTTGATGCTGTCGGCGCTATGACAACTGCTGGGATTCCTCTCGTCAGCGCGATGATTCATGCGGCAGCTTCACGCGGCCAAAATCTTGATGGATTCTTGATGGACTTCGTTTTTCCGGGAGTAAAAGGACCTTCCATTGCTGGGAAGAGAGTCATTCTTGTTGATGCATGGCTTTCAGAAAAATCTTTCGTACAAACGTCGTCAGTTGTCACGCTTACTCACGGAAATGAACTTAACCTTGATTTTGCCGTCTTGGAAAATGAAGGTGCGAATATTCTAGCCATAGCATCATTGGTTGGAAGTACGGGTACTGTGGAGCACTATGCGGATAAGGGTGATGCTGATACAGGGCAGTTACTGACTATTAGGCTTATTAACCCAATTACAGAACATGAAGTAACTGTTCCTTTCATTCCAGTCTTTTCTGATAAGGAATTGCAAGCATAATGATCCCACCCAGTGATTTTACACAACGAGTTTTAGCAGCAGGAGATCCAGGTCTACGTGAAGTAGGTGTGGGGCCTTGGGAAGAAGAACATCCCGATGAGCCACGGCCAGAAGGCGAGCAGTTTGATGCTCAACTTCTTGATGAAGGCGATCGCAGAAATGTCATGGATAAGTATCGGTACTGGACTGTTGAAGCGATTAAGAGTGATCTTGACCGCCAAGGACGCTATGGCTTTGAAGTAGCAATTGAAAACTGGACCCATGACTTTAATATTGGGTCTATTGTACGGACAGCAAATGCTTTCACTGCACATGCGGTTCATATTATCGGCCCCAAAAAGTGGAATCGCAAGGGGTCGCTTATGACAGAGCTTTACCAGCATGTATACAATCATGCGAGCATTGAAGAATTCGTCGACAATGTGACTGAACAGGCGCAAAGAGAAGGCAAGCCTCGACCTCGCATTATCGCACTTGATATCGTCCCGGGAGCAGTGCCTATTGAGACATACGATTTCCCGACGAATTGCATTATGATTTTCGGTGCTGAAGGGCCAGGGCTAACGAGTAAAGCGCTTGAACTTGCCGATGACGTCGTGTATATCTCGCAAACAGGTTCAGTTCGTTCTCTTAACGCGGGAGCGGCAGCTGCAGTTGCCATGCATACATGGGTTATGCAACACGGAAATATCAAGTAAATTACACGTTAATTCATGTGTTTGAAGCTTTACAAGTGTCGTGTTCAAACTCTAGTATGGGCTCATGCCTACATTTACACGTGAAGAAATTGAGCACTTGGGAGATCTTGCCCAGATTGCTCTGACAGACGAAGAAATTACTCGTCTCCAAGGCGAATTGAATGCTGTAGCTGAAGCAATCGCACAGGTTCAGGAAGTCGCAGGCGAGGATGTCAAGCCAACTGCAAATCCAGTTCCTTTGGAAGCATATATGCGTCCAGATGTACCAGCGACTCCATTGACTCAAGAAGAAGCGCTTTCAGGTGCGCCACTTGCTGAGTCTGGCATGTTCGTCGCTCCACAAATTTTGGGAGAGTAAGTCGTAATGGATAAAGAAACTCGCAATGAAATAGTTAAGCTTTCTGCATCGCAGATGGCTGAAAAGTTTAAGTCGGGTGAAGTAAGTTCTCGTGAACTCGTCGATGCTCATCTTGATGTTATCGAGGCTGCTGAACCATCAATTAATGCATTCCTGCAGGTTAGCGCAGACATAGCACGTGAGCAAGCAGATGCAGTTGATGCAAAGCGTGCTTCCGGTGAGCAGTTAGCTCCTCTTGCTGGTGTGCCTATCGCAATCAAAGATATGATTGTTACCCAAGGAATCGAGACTACTGCAGCTTCCAAGATTTTGCAGGGATGGATTCCTCCATATGACGCAACTGTTATCACAAAACTTAAGAATGCTGGAATGCCACTTTTAGGCAAAACAAATCTTGATGAGTTTGCTCAGGGGTCATCAACCGAGCATTCCGCATATGGCAATACTAATAATCCATGGGATACTTCTCGAGTTCCAGGAGGCTCTGGCGGTGGCTCAGCGGCGGCTGTAGGAGCGTTTGAAGCACCACTTGCATTGGGAACAGATACCGGTGGCTCGATTCGCCAGCCGGGTGCATTCACAGGAACTGTGGGTGTTAAGCCTACGTATGGTGGCGTATCGCGATTTGGTGCTATCGCTATGGCATCATCGCTTGATCAGATTGGTCCGGTAACTCGTACGGTTCTCGACTCTGCACTTTTGCAGGAAACTATTGGCGGACATGATCCTAAGGACTCTACATCGATTCCAAGCCCTGCTCCGGCAATGGTCGCTGCTGCTCAGCAAGGCGCAAACCGTGATTTGAAAGGCATGAAAGTTGGCCTTATCAAGGAACTTTCCGGTGACGGCTTTGATGCTGGAGTATCCAAGCGCTTCGATGAAGCTGTAGAAGAACTTAAGGCAATGGGAGCGGAAGTTGTAGAAGTCTCCTTGCCACACCTTAAGTATGCACTTGGTGCTTATTACATTATTATGCCTTCAGAAGTATCATCGAATCTTGCACGTTACGATGGCATGCGCTACGGTTTGCGCGTGATGCCACCAGAAGGTGTCCCAGCAACTGCAGCAAATATGATGGCGTATACACGTGAGGCTGGCTTTGGGGATGAAGTTAAGCGTCGTATTATTCTGGGTACATATGCGTTGTCAGCAGGTTACTATGATGCATGGTACGGAAGCGCTCAGAAAGTACGTACGCTCATTATTAATGACTTTAACAAGGCATTCGAAAAGGTAGATGTACTGGTTTCTCCTACTGCTCCATCAACTGCATTTAAGTTTGGTGAAAAGAGCGATGACCCAATCGCTATGTATTTGGGAGATATTGCTACAATCCCAGCAAATTTGGCTGGCGTCCCAGCAATTTCGGTTCCAGCAGGCTTAAGTGATGACGGCATGCCAGTCGGATTCCAATTCATTGCGCCACAGCAACATGATGAAGTTCTCTATAAGCCAGCAGCAGCTTTGGAAGCAGCCTTGGAGGATAAGTGGAACGGCCCAGTATGGCAGTGGATGAACACACCATGGTTGGGCGAATAGGCGAGTAGGTCAAAGGATAGGAAAATGGCTGAAAAATTAATGAAGTTTGCCGAAGCTGTAGAAAAATACGATCCAGTTATCGGTCTTGAAGTCCACGTAGAGCTCAATACAAAGACTAAGTTGTTCTGCCCTGCAGAAGTATCCTTCGGTGGCGAACCAAACACTCAACTTACTCCAGTATCATTGGGTCTTCCTGGGTCTCTTCCAGTAGTCAATAAGAGCGCAATTGATTATGCGATTAAGCTTGGTTTGGCATTACATTGTGATATCGCTGAGTGGAGTCAGTTTGCACGTAAGAATTATTTCTACCCAGATATGCCTCGTGATTATCAGATTTCACAGTATGATAAGCCACTGAACGGTGAGGGATACTTGGACGTTGAACTTGAGGATGGGGAAGTATTCCGTGTCCCAATCGAACGTGCTCATGTAGAAGATGACGCTGGAAAGAATACTCACGTTGGCGGCGCTGACGGTCGTATTGAAGGCGCAGATCATTCTCTTGTTGATTACAACCGTGCTGGTGTGCCACTTGTGGAAATCGTGACGAAGCCAATTACAGGTGCTGGTGCTCGTGCAGCAGAAGTTGCAGGTGCATATGTGCGCACAATTCGCGATATCGTACGAGCGCTCAACATTTCCAATGCTCGCATGGAACAAGGTAATATGCGAGCTGATGTGAATGTTTCTCTTCGCCCATCTGCAGATGACCCATTTGGAACTCGTTCAGAAACTAAGAATGTTAATTCGTTCCGCGGAATTGAACGTACAATCGTCTACGAAATTCGTCGTCAAGCAGCAGTTCTCGAAGCTGGTGGAGAAGTTCTTCAGGAAACTCGTCACTGGGATGAGGCAACGCAGACAACCGCTGGTGGACGCGTTAAGACAGATGCTGATGATTATCGTTACTTCCCAGATCCAGATCTCGTCATGGTTCACACCACGAAAGAACATGTAGAAGAACTTCGTGCCCAGATGCCAGAGATGCCTCGCGAACGCCGTAATCGTTTGCAGGAAGAATGGGGCTTATCAGATAACGATATGCGCGATCTTGTTAATGCCTCAGCTCTTGACTTGGTCGAGGAAACTGTAAAAGCTGGAGCAAGCGCAGCAGGTGCTCGTAAATGGTGGATGGGAGAAATCTCTCGTGCAGCTAATGAAAGTGATAAGAGCCTTGAAGAACTCAGCATCACTCCTGCAGATGTAGCGCGCGTTGAAGAACTTATCTCGGAAGGTAAGCTCAACGATCGACTTGCTAAGCAAACAGTTTCCGGCGTTATTGCTGGAGAAGGAACTCCTGATGAAGTTGTAGCAAAGCATGGCTACGAGGTAGTTCAGGATACAGGTGCTTTGGAAAATGAAGTAGATAAAGCGCTTGCTGCAAATCCAGATATCGTAGAGAAGCTTAAGAGCGGCAATATGAAACCTATGGGCGCGATTATTGGGGCTGTTATGAAAGCAACTCGCGGACAGGCCGATGCTAAGACTGTTACTTCTATCGTAATGTCGAAGTTGAAGTAAGATTGCACTCTACACATCGTTCGCTTTTCTGCGAATGATTATTGCTTTACTCGCATTAGTCAGACATGCGTACACACATGTGCACGCGTGCCGCGACTAATGCGAGTAAGCTTATATACGGCACAAGGATAATTAGGTGGGAAGGTGTCCGATGCTTGAGTCGAATAACGGCGTAATCAGTGATGATAATATGCGCGTACTATCTGAAAGCATAGAAATTCCGCAAATTCAGGGCGAAATGCTTACTCTTCGTGCTGCTCAATGGAATGATTTCGCAGCACTGGAACATATTGGCGCATTCGCGAATAGTGTGGGATTAGTAGGGAAAACTGGTGAGTCTACACGTGCAATTGTTCGTTCATGGATTCAACGTTCTATCCGTTGGCAAAAAGGAATTCGTACTCAAGAAGAAGGCCTTCAGGATGCTGAAGCACGTGGTGTCATGGCGTGGTCCATGTTCGTGGCAAATTCAGACGATACTGTGACGGACGAGACGGATACTAACCGCCATGATGAATTCATTGGTATGGCATTTCTCGTGGATATTGATGCGTGGGCTTCATCTGCGAGGATCCAGGTAATTCTGGGAGAAAATTATCGTGGTCGAGGCTACACGCGAGATGCAATGCCTCGAGTCATGACCTATGGCTTCGCGCCAAAGCCAGCTGGTCTTGGTTTACATCGTATCTGGATAAGCGTCCCGTCGACGAATACTAGGTCCCAAGCCGTATACCAGTCTCTTGGATTCATTGAGACGGGTGTTTCTCGAGATAGCTTATGGGACGACATTGAAGAACGTTATATCGACATGCACGTCTACGACATGTTAGTGGATGAATATGATCCTATTCGTTCGTTAGAAGCTTTTGGGTTGCATGCCATTATGGATAATCCAGGCGTACGTGAAGCCCTCGCTCAACATGAGCATACGATGGAATTAAGAAAACGTGTATCGCATGAAGAGCAAGATCTGACGGTGACTCAGACAGAAATGGAATCGGATTCTTTAGCTCGTGAAAACCATAATAATGAAGTGGATTCCACTCGCGGACATGAATATGTGCGTGAGGCAGGAGCAGTTTCTTCGCAGCATCGTGAGAAAATAACTGAGCATGGTGAACACGAAGATGAATTGAGCACGAGTAATGCCGAACTACCATGGTGGCGTAAACTAGGGGCAGGGCGTACTCGTAACTAGTAGCGACAACTGTTAATGTAATGCTACTTTAATGTAGCGTTACATCAAGATAAACGTTATAAGGAGAAATCCATGAGCGCAGAAGATCTCGATAATTACGAGACTGAGGCAGAGCTTGCGTTATATCGCGAATACCGCGATGTCATTAAGCTATTTACCTACGTCATCGAGACTGAACGACGTTTTTATCTTGCGAATCGCGTCGATTTTAATGTGCGTCAAGCTGGGCAAGATGCATATTTTGACGTCCAACTTACCGATGCCTGGGTGTGGGATGTTTATCGACCAAATCGTTTCGTCAAAAATGTTCGCATTGTTACTTTCAAGGATGTCAATGTTGAAGAGGTACAGAAAGAAGAAATAGAGGTACCTCGAAATCTTTAACTCGCTTAGACGTTGTAATTGCTAGCGTGCGCAAATGTATATCGTGCCTGTCGTAGCGGTGCTGATTGCTTAATCCTGCCTTCTAAGACCTATGCGAGGTGTAAAATATAGAGAAAATGTAGGGCTGAGGGTATTCTTATAAAGATTTCTATTTTAGAGGAGTAATTGTGGCAGAGAAACAGTCTGTAGTCATTATCGGTGGCGGTCCTGCTGGTTTGACCGCTGCATGGGAATTGGTCAAGGATAATTCCGATGCTTACGATGTAACCGTTTTGGAAGCAAGCCAAGAGTTTGGCGGAATTTCCCGTACTGTGAAGTACAACGGCAATCGAATGGATATCGGCGGTCATCGTTTCTTCTCTAAAGATGATCGCATTATGCAGTGGTGGAAGGAAGTATTGCCTCTTCAGGGTGCTCCTTCATATGATGACAAGAAGCTTGGTCGTCATCATGAACTGACAGAAGGCGGCCCAGATCCGGAAGAAACTGATGAAGTTATGCTCAAGCGTCATCGCTTGTCACGTATCTTCTGGAATCAGCATTTCTTTGACTATCCGATTAGTTTAAGCCCAAATACTATTAAGGCAATGGGTTTGTGGCTAACTATGCAAGCCGGATTTAGCTATCTGTGGTCATGCGTGCATAAGCTTCCAGAAGATAATTTGGAAAACTTCTACATCAATCGCTTTGGCCGCAAACTCTACTCCATGTTCTTCGAAGGTTATACAGAGAAGCTGTGGGGACGCCATCCATCTGAGATTTCTGCAGATTGGGGCGCTCAGCGTGTTAAGGGTTTGAATATTTGGAATATCCTCGGCAATGCTTTTAAGAAGCTTATGCCTAATCACAAGGCGGATAATTCTAAAGTCGAGACATCTCTTATTGAAGAATTCTGGTATCCAAAGCTTGGTCCAGGTCAGCTCTGGGAAGTTGTGGCTGATAACAGCAAAGCTCATGGTGCGCACATTATTACAGGAGCAAAGGTTACAGCAATTCGCACTCGTGACGGTAAGGCATGTGGCGTTGACTATGTAACTGAGAATGGTGAGACCGTAAGCCTTGACGCTGATCAAGTAATTTCTTCTATGCCACTTAATCATCTTGTCGATGCGTTGGCTCAAGGCGGCGCGACTGTGCCTGAAAATGTTGTAGAAGTGGCTCATGGTTTGCCATTCCGCGACTTCGTTACGGTTGGATTACTAGTCAAGAAGCTTCGCGTAAAGAACACTACAAGCGTTCCTACCTTAGGAAACCCACCAATCGTTCCAGATAATTGGATCTATGTACAAGATCCAGGATATAAAGTGGGACGTATTCAAATTTTCAATAACTGGAGTCCATATCTCGTCAACGATCCTGATAACACCGTATGGATTGGTTTGGAATATTTCACAGCTGAAGGTGACGACTTCTGGAATATGTCAGAAGAAGAAGCTCGAAAGTTTGCAATTTCTGAAATGATTCGTATGCGAGTTATTGACAGTGCCGATGACGTCATCGATGCTCATCGTGAGCGAGTACCAAAGGCATATCCTGCTTACTTCGATACATATGATCGAATTGATGAACTGACTAACTGGATTGATTCGTTAGGTAATGTATACTGCGTTGGTCGAAATGGTCAGCATCATTACAATAACCAAGATCATTCTATGGCTACTTCGATGGAAGCAGTTGAGAATATTAAGACTGGTCGCGAAGATAAAGCGAATGTATGGTCAGTGAATACTGAAAAGGCATATCACGAGTCAAAGTAATAGTTTACGAATGACAAGTGAATAAGCTGAATAAGCTGAATAAGCAAAGACGGCGTGGAATGATGAGTTCATCCCACGCCGTCTTGTTATGTTTATACAAAATCTTATAAGATATAGGTACATGAGTTTCATGGTATTGACTCGTACTAGAAGGAGGCGTAATGGATAAGTTTGTGGTTAAGCAAGAAGAATTATCGGGGCTTCACGATGGGCTTGATAACTCAGCAAACTTGCTAGAGGGGATGGCCAAGATACAAACTTCATCGTCTTCATTAGGCAAAGAGGTTAATTCCGCTATGGAGAATTTCTTTGAAGGATTAGATCAACGACGTACGACAATAACCGAAAATACTCAGAAGCTTGCTCAATATCTGCAAACTATTATGGATGAAACAACAAACCTTGATAATGAGATAGCATCTGGCTTACAACAAGAAGAAAAGTAGTTTAACACTTAGCATCAGATGTGTGGCTGCTTAATGCGATTGGCAAAATTACAGAACTTAACAGAATTTAAACCAATTTTCCTGTCATCTATACATGATGTAGGGATCGAGAAGAGAGAAAAATAATGGCACGACCTGACAACTCACAGTGGGCGATTGTTGGATATTCAGAAGATCCAGTTCCAGGAAATCCAGAAGAGGTTGAAACATTATCATCTAATTTGACGACTAAATATGTAACTCCTCTGTATGAATTAGCTACATCGCTCAAGCGTATTCAAAATCAGGCGAGCGGATCCCAAACGATGTTAAATAGTGAAGCGGGTAAAGCCTTTATTGATATGTTGGGAGATTTCCCGACTAAAATTGGTAATCTTCATGATGGTGTGAAGAGTGCAGCTTCTGCTCTTGACTCATGGTCTGTAGAAATGCGTAATCAGCAAAATTCGGCAGATAAAGCGTTGCAAGATGCAATAGATGCATATAATGCAAAGAAAACGGCACAATCACAGCTTACTGATGCACGCAGTCGGGAGCGCACACTGCGCAGCAAGAGCAATAATTGTGATGATACGCAGTCCTCACAAATTAAGTCGTCTCTGCAAGAAGTGCAAGACCAGACAACACAATTGCTCAAGGGGATCGCGGATTTAGACTCAACGATAGAAAAGGCAAAATCGTTAATACGAGTAGCAAAAGCTGGGTATGATGAAGCTGCGCGAGATGTAGCAAATAAAATTCGTAACGCGCAGAGTCAAGCTGGCATAAAAGTTATGAGTTTGTGGGAGAAAACGAAAAAGGCTGTGGGCGATTTCTTCCATAGCGATTTATGGAAAACAATCGTTAAAATATCAGAACTGCTCGGCGCAATCGTTGGCGTATTGAGCATCTTTATCCCAGGTCCTGGATGGCTATTTGCTGCGATTATATTAGGAACATCGTTAATCTCACTAACAGATTCTGCGGTACAATACGCAGATGGTGAGATGAGTGGCTGGGAATTTGCGGGCAACGTTCTTGTGTCCTTGCTAGGAGTAGGAGCCGGTGCTGCCGGAATCCAGAGTGTGCGTGCAGCGGGAGCTGCTGCAAAAGAAGCATCAGCAGTGACTACTGTGGGTAAACACGCACAAGAAGTCTCTAAGGGTAAAGCCTTGTTTGCGAAAGCTCTTGGTTTTGGTGATCAAGTCGTTACTAAGGATGGGGCACAGTATCTTGCTAAAGGCGCTATCAAGCACGGTGTGGGTAGTAATATGGTCCAAAGCATGATGCCGGGTATCGTGAAAGGCGATGCACTCGCCGAGGGTGGGGTTAAAAACCTCAAATTCGTATGGAATGGTGCTTTGGAATCAGCTGATGATATAGAAAAAACATTTTCATTCGCACATGACTCAGCTTCAACACTTAATGATATGTATGAGAACTTCGTAAAACAATCTCCTACACAAGCTAGCGGAGCAGATGCGATTTCGACAACTCTTAATACAGTCCATGTTGCTTTCCCGGGCCTTTCTGGCGATTTCGGAGCTGTCTCAGATTTGGCATCAAAAATTGAAGCATTTAAGAAAGACTAGGCAAGAGCGCTGAGTAAGAGAGACTAGCTAAGAAAGTCTGTGGAAGAAAATATAGAAGAAAATAGGGGAGAAGTATGAAGAGAAGCCTTACTGAACGAGAAAAAGTGACAGGTTTTCCTGCTGGATACTGCATGTCTATTTTCGGCAAGGGAATTCGGAAAGCTGCAGATGGAGATAAAGTCTATACGCTAAAAGGCGCTAAAACAAAATTTCTTATGCTGCTCATTCTTTGCACCATTGCATACTGCGCAAATTTAGCTTTTTGCATGCAATTTGGCGGACAGGCCAACGAGGATATGCGAATTTTTGCTTGTATGTATGCTTTCTTTGCAGCAATTTTTATCTTTATTTTTGGTTGGTGCTCAACGATTACCAAAAATACTTCAAGTAGAGCAAGAGTGTGGGTTGTTGGGGTACTTTTGGATATTGCCCTTGCATCATTCTTTGGCGCCTTATCTGCTGGTGATCATGAACTCAACGATATCGCATTCGTCGTTATTCCGTTTGCTATTACTGGATTTGTTGGGATTTTTTCAATAGACCTGTTATCGCGTCATGTGAAGGGAATAATTCCGATTATCGCTATTATTACTCCGGTATCAATCATTCCGTTTTGGCTGTTATCGCTGTTTTTCTCAACTTTCAAACCGGGCATTTTTGTTTTATCAGCAATTTTATGTGTGATTAGTGTTTTCTCGTTCGCTATGGATTTGACGACTATGAAGAATTTTTCAGAGCGTGGCGATGTTGATGCTTCATATGAATGGTATACAGCGATTGTCGCAGTTTTCGATCTCTTTATTGCAATTGGAGGCGCTTCTGGCGCAGGCGGTGCTGTTAGCGGCAAGAAATAGGGATAAACTATGGCTCAGTAATGCTTAATGAGATACGAGGAGTTGTGAACAGCTATGAACAGCTATAGAAGATGTGCGTTCATGCATTATTCGTTTCTATAGTGCTCCTTGTATAATTAAGACTTGCACGTGCCGAGTAGGATATTGCCACATAGATATGCTACTCATTAGGTCTAGTCCGCGTTCATGAGGCGAGGCAGACTGGTACCTCCGTGGGCAAACTCACGGAGAAAATAGTGGAATTCGTAGGTATCAATTGAATTGACGAATTCCCCGACTTAACGCTGATATGTGGCGGCGTATGAGGATTAGCATGAACGCTATTGAAGCTTTTGAAGCTAAGCAGCTTAAGGCTGAGGATTCCATTCCTCAGTTCCGTCCTGGCGATACCGTTAAGGTAAACGTAAAGATTCAGGAAGGTAACAACTCTCGTATTCAGGCATTCCAGGGTGTAGTAATTGCACGCCAGGGTGCGGGCTTGCGCGAGACCTTCATGGTTCGTAAGATTTCCTTCGGTGTAGGTGTAGAGCGTCGTTTCCCATTGCATTCCCCATCTATCGATTCTATTGAATTGGTACGTAAGGGTAAGGTACGTCGTGCAAAGCTTTACTACTTGCGCAATTTGCGTGGTAAGGCTGCTCGTATTGCTGAACGCCGCGACAACTCTGCTAAGTAAATAGTTATGCGTTGAAACCCGAGGCGTCTGTCTCGGGTTTCTTTATACCTAGTAAATGCGTGCGTGAAGAGAATTAAGCATACACTGTACAAAACGCATAACCCCATAAAAGGTAAGGACTTACCTATGAGCGACCGTCATATTCCTCGACATGATTCAGGCAAAAGGATTCGTTCACGTAGTAGTCAAGCAATGCTTGGTTTACTTGATACAACGGTTTATTTCGTGATGCCTTTGGCGATACTTCTTGTTCTTCGTTTTCTTGTTTTTGGACTTTTTATTATTCCATCAGGTTCGATGGAAAATACCCTGATGGTGGGAGACCGTATTATTACGTGGAACGTGAATATCAATGCTCAAACTCTCAAACGCGGCGACGTTGTGGTGTTTGCTGATGATGCACATTGGCTTTCTGTGCAAGATATTGAGAGCGCTGCAAACGCTACCCACGGTTTTGGCTATAATAACGGCGAGGAGCATCTCGTTAAGCGTTTAATTGGTATGCCGGGGGACGTTGTTGCTTCGCAAGGCAATGGGGCTCCGGTAACTGTTAATGGTAAAGCTATTGATGAGTCGTCGTATCTCAAGCCGGGGGTTCAGCCATCTGATCAAGCATTTTCTGTTACTGTACCAAACGATAGCATTTTTGTTATGGGCGATAATCGTTCGAATTCTGCGGATTCCCGATTCCATATGAACGATGGAAACTCTGGATGTGTGCGCATAAGCTCGGTAACAGGTGTGGGACTTGCTGTCTTCTGGCCAATTTCTGACTGGTCGCTACTTAATTCGGGTAGATCAGCATTCGAAAGTGCGGGCTTATAATGCCTACGCGAAAAGCTACATCAACCTCTACAATTATTCCGACATGGGAATTAGAATCGCAGATTGTTGATCAAGGTGCTCAATGGATAATTGGTATAGATGAGGTAGGGCGTGGATGCCTTGCTGGTCCAGTAACATTAGGCGCTGCAGCATTTCGAGCTGATCATATCGGTAGTGATACTATCCCTCAAGGGCTTAAAGATTCGAAGCTGCTTACTGCGAAAAGACGAGAGTCGCTTATAGATCCAGTTAAGCAATGGGCTGATGCTATAAATGTGGGCTCATCGTCAAATAATGAAATCGACGAATGGGGAATTAGCTATTGTCTGGGAATCGCGGCATTACGTGCTCTGTATAAAATTGAGCATTTCCTTATCGAAAACGATCGGGAACATTTTATGCCACGAACGCGTGTAGCAGTTATTCTTGATGGTCCACATGATTATATCTCACCAGTGATTGGCACTTTCGAGTCGCCAGATATCCCGATTATTCCACGTGTGTATACTTTAGTAAAAGGTGATCAAAAGTGTGCTAGTGTTGCAGCAGCCTCTGTGTATGCCAAAGTGCATCGTGATACTTTTATGTCTCATCTAGCACAAGAAAACCCTCAATGGTTGGCGTATGGTTGGGACAAAAATAAGGGATATGGATCTGCTCAACATCGTCAAGCAATTAAGGATTTTGGGACTACTGAGTATCATCGAGTTAGCTGGAACTTGACGTAACTATTGTATTGGCAACTTCTGTAATGCTGTTGCTGTGCGAAACGTCTTACAAGCTAAGATATGTGTAATACACTGGACGTATGAGTAAAAAGAAGGTTTCGATTGTTGACGTGGCTCACGCTGCGGGTGTATCGTACCAAACTATTTCGAGAGTGATCAATAATTCTTCTTCTGTTCGCGAGGAAACGCGTCGAAGGGTTTTAGATGCGATTGAAACACTTGATTATCATCCATCATTGTCGGCGCAGACATTGAAAACGCAACGAACGCGAATGATTGGTGTCATTGCATCGCAAACTCAATATGCAGGCCCATTGCTTACTCTTGCCGCTATTGAAAAGATGGCGAGAGATCATGGTTTATTCGTATCGCTTGCAACTGTTGATGAAGCGCATCTTTCACGCAATGATTTTGCGCAAATAGAGCAGAGCTTTATCCAATTGGGTGTGGAGGCGATGGTCATCGTTGCACCAACAGAAAATATGCTTACGCTTGCTGCCCAACCTGATAGCCGTGTTCCTCGCGTGCTTATTACGGCGCCCGAAGGTATTCAAAGCTTAGACAGCAGAGGGTTCGACGAAGAAAAAATTAAATTCGTGTGCACTGATCAATCACAGGTGAGTAGCGATATTGCTTCGCGGCTTAAGCATGCTGGCATACGTCACGTGTATTACATCAATGGCCCTGAGCAATGGCGTGATGCTTATACTCGTCGTAGTGCATGTGAGCGGGCTTGCAAGCTACATGGGTTGAGCGTGGATATAATAGATGCCGATGATTGGGTAAGTAGCAAAAGCTACGAGCATCTTTCGCGATTAATTAAAGAAGTTGGCTCTGATCATCTTAAAAACTGTACAATTTGGACAGCAAATGATTTACTGGGGATGGGGGCATATCGAGCCGTTCAAGAAGCGGGGCTTGATATACCGAAGGATGTCAGCATTGTTGGCTATGACGATATGCCGGGTACGGAAAGTTTAATGCCAGCGATGACAACGGTCAACCCTCAGTACGAAAAAGTTGGTTCTGTAGCTATGCGACTCGTATTAGATATGCTCAGCTATAAGCCAGTGATTAATAACGAAGCATATGAGATGCAACCCGAACCGATTGTCTCCCGCGAATTTTCTTACATGTATCTTGTAGAGCCTCAGCTCGTTATTCGTGAATCGACACGCCAGGAACGATAAGACTCGGTGACGGAGTTTTGTACTAGTAAAACTAGTGCTGCAGGCAGTTTCAACGATGTTAAATTTGAGTAGCGTATGAATTCAGTGTATAATTGAATGTAAGAAATGTGAACGTTCACATAAATGGAAATGATGCTCATACTGAGCATAACAGAATAGGCAATAACCTTACCATGACAACTAACACGACAACTGACACAATGGAGTGAGAAATGGTACAGACGCAAACAGAAGCTATCGCTCAAGGCAACACTTCTCTCGGTATCGAGTTCGGTTCGACTCGTATCAAAGCAGTTCTTATAGATGAGAACTATCAGACACTTGCTCAGGGGGATCATGCATGGGAAAATCATCTGGATAACGGCTTATGGACGTATACTCTCGACGAAGTGTGGGAAGGCGTTCGTGATGCATACGCAAAGTTGGCTAGCAATGTCGAGAAAGACTATGGAGTTAAGCTGACTCATATAGCGCGTATGGGTTTTTCCGCAATGATGCATGGGTATCTTGCATTTGATGCCGATGATAATTTACTCGTGCCATTTCGTACTTGGAGAAATACGAATACTCAAGAAGCACATGAGAAGTTATCTGAGCTTTTCCAATATAACATCCCACAGCGCTGGTCTATCGCCCACATTTATCAGGCAATACTCAATCAAGAGGAGCACGTATCGTCCCTGAACTTTGTGACAACTCTTGCCGGATATGTGCACTGGCAATTGACAGGGGAAAAGGTTCTTGGCATTGGCGATGCATCGGGAATGTTCCCAATTGATCCTCATACTCATCAGTATGAAGAGGAGCTCTTGAGAAAGTTCGAGAGTTTGCCAGAAGTGAGTTCACAGCCATGGAGCATTCGCGAAATATTGCCACAAGTTCTTGTAGCAGGACAAGAGGCCGGGGTTCTTACAGATAAAGGTGCAAAGCTTCTCGACCCGACAGGCACATTGCAAGCAGGATCTGTGCTTGCTCCACCTGAAGGCGATGCTGGAACGGGTATGGTAGCAACGAATTCTGTACGAGTACGTACAGGAAATGTCTCAGCTGGAACGTCGATCTTTGCTATGGTTGTGCTTGAGCACAAGCTTAAGGGGTTGCATCCTGAAATTGATGTGGTCACGACACCAGCAGGTGATTTGGCAGGCATGTCTCACGCGAATAATTTCACCTCGGACCTCAATGCGTGGGTGGGGTTGTTCCGTCAATTTGTTACAGCCGCTGGTATTGAGATGTCAGATGCGCAGCTCTTCTCAGTTCTTTTTAATGCTGCAATTGATCCTAGTACTGATGCTCATGCAGGTGGGTTGCTTAATTATTGCTTCTACTCTGGTGAATTCCTGGTGGGTCTAGAAGAAGGTCGTCCTGTATTTGCGCGCGGACCTCAATCATCTATGACACTTGGAAACTTTATGCGTGCGCAGCTCTTCTCAGCGTTTGCTCCAGTAAAAGTGGGAATGGACGTGCTGACGCACGATGAAGGAGTGCAGGTGGATTCACTCGTTGGTCATGGAGGTATCTTTACGACTCCAGTGGTAGCCCAGCGAATTTTGGCTGCAGCATTTAATACTCCTATACGTGTTATGAGTACTGCGTCTGAAGGTGGAGCATGGGGCATGGCAGTTCTCGCTGACTACACAGCACATTCAGATCAATTACTTGACGAGTATCTTGATTCGCGTGTATTTGCGGATGCGCAGTATTCCACTGAGCAGCCAATTGATACTGATGTAAAGGGCTTTGAAGACTTCTTTGCTCGATTTAAGCAAGGACTTAGTATTGAGAAAGCTGCCGTGGAATCAATTGATATAGAATCACGATAAGTTTCGACATAACATCCATAACTTGCAAATTTTTAAATCGCTTTTAATTATAAGGAGAAAAGATGGCTACTTTAGCAGATTATTCTGAGGAAACTCGTGCGGAAGTTAAGCAAGTACGAGAAATCGTAGCAAGTTTGCACGATCAACTTCTTAAATGGAATCTTGTTGTATGGACTGCAGGTAATGTTTCCCAACGCTTGAAGACAGCTGATTTGATGGTCATTAAGCCATCAGGACTTCGCTATGAATATCTCACACCTGCCAGCATGGTCGTGTGCGATCTTGATGGCAATGTAGTTGATGGGGCTGCTTCTCCTTCATCGGATACGGCTTCGCATTGCTATATTTATCGTCATATGCCTGATGTTTATGGTGTAGTCCATACACATTCCACATATGCGACAGCATGGGCTGCAACTGGCAAGAACATACCTTGCGCGCTCACAATGATGGGTGATGAATTCGGAGGAGAAGTTCCTGTCGGCCCATTCCGACTCATTGGTTCAGAAGCAATTGGAGAGGGAGTAGTAGAAACTCTTAAGAAATATCCAAAATCTCCAGCTGTTCTCATGCAAAATCACGGACCATTCACCATCGGAAAGGATGCAGAATCAGCAGTAAAAGCAGCTGCGATGACCGAGGAAGTGGCGCATACTGTATGGGCTGCACAGATGCTCGGAGGAGTTATCCCAATTCCTCAACAAGATATTGATAAGCTTAACGACCGTTATCAGAATGTGTATGGTCAGCATTAATCGACAGTTATAAAACTAAAAAAAATGGTTCGAGAATATACAGAAAGGAAATTCAATGAAGAATCCATTTGAAGGTAAAGAAATTTGGTTTGCTGTAGGATCTCAGGATTTATATGGCGAAGAGACACTGCAACAAGTAGCACAGCAATCACGCGAGATTGTTGATACATTGGACGCAAGCCCTGCAATTCCTGTAAAGCTCGTGCTGAAGCCAACGCTTAAGGATTCTGACTCGATTAAGAAGTTCATGCAAGAAGCAACAGCTGCTCCTGAATGCATCGGCGTTATCGCGTGGATGCATACTTTTAGCCCAGCTAAGATGTGGATTCGTGGCCTTAATGAATTAAAGAAGCCACTCCTGCAGCTCAATACTCAGCATCATCAAGAAATACCATGGCAGAGCATGGATATGGACTTCATGAATTTGAACCAAGCTGCTCATGGAGATCGTGAATTTGGTTATATCGTAACGCGCCTAGGAATTGCGAGAAAGATAGTTGTCGGACACTATACGGACCCTGATGTTGCTGAGCGCATTGGTGTGTGGGCTCGTGCATGCGCCGGTTGGGATGCTGCGAACACTATGAAAGTGATGCGCTGGGGCGATAATATGCGAAACGTCGCAGTTACCGAAGGTGACAAGACTGAGGCGGAGCGCGTATTTGGTGCTTCTATTAACACGTGGCCGGTTAACGAACTCGTTGAGCATGTCAACGCTGTATCTAAAGAACGTGTGGAAGCTCTTATTGAAGAATACAAGAAGGAATATGATGTTGCGCCTGAATTGCTTGGTGAACGTTATGAATCCTTGTATGTTGCTGCTCAAGAAGAACTTGGTATGCGTGACATGCTCGAAGAAGTTGGCGCCACGGTTGCTGTGGACAACTTTGAAGATTTGGGAGCGCTTCGTCAACTTCCAGGCGTAGGTGTGCAGCGCTTGATGGCAGATGGATATGGATTCTCTGCCGAAGGCGACTGGAAGACGGCAATGCTTGTGCGCATTGGAAACGTTATGGGTTATGGTCTCGAGGGTGGATGCTCACTCATGGAAGACTATTCTTATAATCTTGTGCCTGGCAAGGAAAAGATTCTCGGAGCTCATATGCTTGAGGTGTCTCCAACTCTTAAGACCGATGGAAAAGCCAAGCTCGAAATTCATCCTCTTGGAATAGGCGGCAAGGAAGACCCAGTTCGTTTGGTCTTTACTGCTACCCCTAAGAAGGATGCTGTAGTCGTTGCTATGAGCGATGTACGTGAACGCTTCCGTTTGGTTATGAATGTTGTCGACGTAGTAGAACCTGATCAGGATTTGCCAAAGCTTCCTACAGCACGTGCATTGTGGGAACCACGTCCAAACTTAAAGGACGCTACGCAATGCTGGCTTCTTGCAGGTGCAGCTCATCATACATGTATGACTACAACAGTTGGTCGCGAGGCATGGGAAGATTTTGCTCGTATGGCGGGAGTAGAACTTGCTGTTATTGATGAGAAGACAACTCCGGCAGAATTTGAAACAAATCTACGAGTTAACGATGTCTTTTATCGTCTAAACGAGCATTTCTAAGTTGTATCGGGTGAATCTCGATAACCTCGGATAATGTAATAAATATGGGGAGGAACTCGTATAATTGTGAGTTTCTCCCCATTGTTTTGGTTATTTTGTTCTGCTAATTTGGTGTTGTTTCGTGTGTAGCGACTAGCGGTGGTTTTGATCGTAGCAATATGAATGTCATTATGATATTCAAAATAAATATGATAATTAGAGTGATTATTTTTACTCGTGAATCATAAATATAAGAAATATGTCGAATGTAAAGATACGATGCTATAGAACCAAGGAAATCAGTAGTAAAGCAAAGTATGAACTCGCCTATACAGAATGCGGAAAGAATAATTCTTTGCCAGCTCTTAGTCATCCTCATAATGAATGAAAGACAAATAAGAGGGAATAAAATCGAGACGAAGAAAAAAGCCATGTTGCTACTGACGTCGAAATAGCCGGTGAGGTAAATGCTACACGCCGCAACTATAGTGGGAAAAACATTAATAAGAGTGAAATATAAAGCTAAGAGTAGCTTTGAGTCTTTGAAATATTTATCGGCGTACACGGTAATACATTCCTTTATGACTTGAATCTGGCCAATGGCCATTCCAATCTAGATAGTTACGGGTGTGTTGAGCGATTCGTAAGCGGTTTCCGGATTTTTGATAAACAAAACCGATATGATCAACGGATCCATCGTTAGAGAAGTCAACTCCGATAAAATCACCATCACGGACATAAACGACAAATGCATTCCAATCTTTCACGTGATAGCCACTTCCCATATAATTCTTAAATACATTGGCATTTACCCATGAAACAGAATGGTTGTTTTCGTCGGCGCCTCTCCACCACCAACCTTGATCTTTGTTCCCATAAACCATTCCAATTCCGCCTGCGTGAAGGATTTGAGATGCGAAATTGGTACAATCAGCATCTTCAATCCAAGGCCCCCAGCCTCTTTTCATGACCCCATATTGCTGATTAGCATTGACAGCGTACTTCGCAGCATATGCACGGGCTGCCGCAAGATTTATGCCAGAATTTCTATCGGGATAATATGGTCTATCATTCCCATTTTCTTGCTTCGTTGGCACAAGCATCCGCGCAGTCTCAACAGCTTGCCTTTTTGATACTTCACCGATTTCGTAACTATGAGCCACTGCGATAAGATTACGGATAATCTCAGCATTCTCACTCTTATTCTCATATAAGTCTAAAAATTCTAAGATTTCTTGACTGTCTACAGTACTGTTACTATGCGATACCAGAGTATTTTTATAAAGCGTTGCGGTATCTTCAGTTAATGCAGGGAGTGAGTATTGTTGCTGAAGCTTGGTTATAGCAGTCGTGTATTTATCCGTAAAAGTTTTCTTAGCTGCTTCAGGACTTTTATATGTGTCTAGCAGCGAAAACTTTTCACTGAGAAAATTATAGCTATTCTGCGTTAGCTCATAAGGATTTTCAGATTCTGAAGTTTGCCCTGCATATGCATGTGGAGTTCCTACGAGAACCGTTAAGGTAACAACAGATAATAGTGTAATCAATTTACATTGCTTTTTATGTAGCATTGTAGTTCCTTTCAACAATCATCGATGATTACTGTAAGTTATATGTCGCTCTATTCAGCCGTGAATAAAGTAATACTATTTTACTACTGGAAGTACACTCTGTCTATGAACTGAAATGCATGATGCAGTAAGAATGTAGAGAACTAACTACATTACTTTCGAGATTCGATAACGTGCATATGTTAAACGTGCAGTTCTTACGAAATGCAAAAGCATAAGAATCGCTACGAAAGATAGAGGAAGCATATGACGTTCAAAATTATTGGCTGGAGCCATAATCATAACGCCCATGAGAAGGATAAGCGGACTATATCGTAAGAGATCTTTCCATCGACGAAGGATGATAACTGCACATCCGAGCAGAAGAACGCACACAACGTAGAAGTTACCATGCATGAGCCATCCTAATATTGGAATCTCGCCGATGGTATTGCTAAATAGTTGTTCGATTTGACGTACCTGAGGTACCCAATATCGAAGTATCGGCGCGTTAGAGATTCGTGAATTGCTCAAATAATAACTTGTAGATACGTATGGGGTATCGTTCACATCAAAATAACCGTAAACTTTAGCCAAGAAAGCGTCTACATAAATTGTCGGATGAGTCAGCCCCAAGCTTAGCCACGCTTTATTGAAATTCGCCATATCTTCTTGGGTAACAGTTTCCCATTTATATGTTTCAACTTTTCCGTCGCTACCAGATGATTTCACTCGGTCTGCATCATCAGGAGAGTAAGTTGCCCCCATCGTATACAAGTTAAAAATAGGTCTAAGCTCGCTACGAACTTCTTCGGAAACACTTGATGGGTCATCTCGCATAACGCGTGCTATTTGTTGCAACTGTATACCTCTGCTCTCAATAGGATCTCCAGATATAATCGAGCCGGTATTAACAGCTATCGTTAAAGCACCTTGGAAAATAATGAATGGGATAACGAGTGAAATAAGATATGCCCGCCAGCGTTTACGGTCGGCTATAAAAATAAGTACGATTTGAACAGCAATAATATACGTTGCATATTTTGCCGAGCTGAGCATAACTGCAGTGCTCACAACAATGCCAACGATGAGCGAGCGTGGAATGTGCGTGCGATCTCTACGCGAGAAAATCTCATACCATTGACCAAACCACCAAAGGAAAGCAAATGCGAAAAGAGGGGACTTAGTCAAAGCAGTGGTTGAATATAAAACTTGAGGATTAAGAATGAAAAAGAGTAAGATAACTACTCGCCAAGCGATAGATGCTTCGCTGTTCTTGAGATGTGAATGCGAACGATTATAGATACGCAGTGGTCTTCCAAAAGTAAAGAAACGATTGAGAGTAACGCTTACACAGAAAATGGCGAAAACCATTTGAGTAAAGGATAGGATAACTAACCCCAAGTCAATCGTACCTGTATTGCGCTGCGACCAAATCAAGGTTGCACCATAAATGAACGTTAGTACAACGTTATGCTGATTCGTCAGATACGTAGGTGTATCTGGCCACATATAATGCGCGATAGGGTAGATATCGACCACGTTAAAAGTGTCGGCATAGGAGACATAAGTTCCGTTGAGTGATGTGGTCCAACGAGTCATTTCAGCGTATTGACTCATTAAATCGGCAGCAAAAATGGTAGGAACGAGGATAAATTGAATCGTCCAAAATGTGAGTAAGATGAGCGCAATTTTCCACCAACTGTTCGTCATAACAAGAATGTACTGACGAATTTTATGCCACCACGAGGTGAAAGCGCGAAGACGATTATTAAAACGCTTATGTTGGAGCTTGAAAGCATTCCATTTTTTGTTCAACTTTGGGTGGAGGTGGTGCCATCGTTGTGTAAGAAAATGAAGAATCCCTGATTGCGGTTGGCATAAACGCACGAGCAGCCAAATAACGGTCATACATAGAATCCATGTAATCGCAAAAAGAATTGCATTTCCAATTCCAAACGTTGCAATGGAGTGATCGCGACGATAAATTGGCCCTACACTTGTGCATAATGCAACCCACGCGCTCGCTAAGGCAGCAAGAGCCCACGCAGCAATATTTCCCCACGCGATTTTGTGAGTCGCAGATGTGGTGGAAGCGCTCATGTAAACTCCTCATTTTAGCTGCACAAATGGCATCTTGTTATAGGTGCGTTGTTGTCAGGTTGGTGCTCCACAACATAGACTGTATAACTGAACTATTTAGTAGCGAAGCAATCCAATACTCTCACTCAGGTTAAGCCTAAACTTTTGTTAGAACTTTACCGAAGCAAAATTATATCAAGAGAATATTAGGTATACAGAAAAACCGTTACATTCATACATATCTCTCATAGTTGATGTGCACAGGTAATGTACACAGTTGATGTGCTTGGCTGGCATACGGTGTAATCGTGCACCAACTTTGCAACGAAGATTTAAAAGTATGAACGTAACGGCTTTAGGTTTATCTTACTTTACTTGGCTTTGCGGCTTACAGGCTGCCAAGGTTCAAGCTCAACAGTTTCAGCCTCAAGCAACTGAGGATCCAAATATTCTTTACGAATAATGACTTCACGGACAAAGCGATCAAACCACTTATTTGTCATAGCATAGTAGCCATCTTTGCCGTTTTCCTTGCCCCAGCTATTCTCGACCCTCCAGCGGTTTGGATTTCCATCCTCATCAAGGTTGACACCCACGAAAGTCATAGCATGGTTGCTTGGATAGTCCATGTATTCGAGTCCTTGAGCTTTATCAAGGTTGAAAGTTGTGCCAAAGAGTTCATCAACACGAACAGTATTCTCATCAAAGAAGCCATCACCACGAAGAGAGAATTGTGTGCAATCACATGCAAACCATACTGGATGACCATTCTTAATCATCTGAACAGTAAGGTTACGGAATGTGTCGAGATCAACATTTACTGCATCCATATTTCCAGCTTCGATAACGGTTGCTGAGTTCTTGTATGCGTAGCGCTTGCCATAAGGAGTTGACTCGAGCGGGCTGTTAATAACAGTCTCATAGTCGTTAACATCAACAGGAACATACTTTTTGTAGAACTCCATAGGAGTAATGCCCAAATCTACAATCTGCTTACGAGTGTCCTTGCCATCCTTTGGCTTATCTTCAGCTTTGGTTGAAGTAGAATCGGACTCGTCGCTCTTGCTATCGTCCTTCTTGTCATCTTTCTTCTCGTCTTCAACGCGTGCAAAGAAATCAAACTTTACAGGTGGTTCGCCCAAGGAAATAGCGCACATGCGGTATACGAGGTCCATGTACTCATCTTTGCGAGCTCGAATCTGTTCTTCAGTCTCACCATCCTTATGAGCTTGGCGCATCTGAGCTGCGAATTCGCGCATCTTTGAGTTGATGTACTGGATGAAGTCATCAGAACTACGAGAATTAGCGGATTCTGGGTAAGCGCTCTTTGGCACCAATCCGTACTTAGAGACGAGATCAGCGAAGCCCTTCCACCAGTTTCCATCGTCAACAGGGCCTTCATTAATAGCTTGGAAACGACGGTCATCTACTGGAGCATCAATCGTTTCGATAACGTACTCAAGATATGAGTTTGCCTTCTCCATCTTCTCCCAGAAGAAAAGATAATTTTCAGAGAATTCAAAATCAGCGAGATTCCACTTATGCATTAATTCATAACGCAATACATTAAGACCTGCAAACATCCAGCAGCGGCCAGAACGCTCCTGATTAGTAATAGACCCCTGCTTGAGCTCAATATTGAAATCCATTGGTGTCTCGCGAGAGCCAGCATACGAAGTAGCTGCCTTGAGAACTCCCATGCTCACAGCTGCATTTGCTGCAACGCGATTCGCACGTTCTGCATTGAAGTGCTCAGAATAAGTGCTCAGCGAGGAAAGAGCTAGCGCTTTATCTGCCATTTTTATCTCCTATTTCATCTATGTAATTACTTGGTTTCTCCATGTATGCGATGTGTATATTGATAAATCCATTGATTATGAACTCATCGGTGCACCTGCTATATGAGGGAAACCGTTAAAGGCTATGAAGAAAATCATACTCAGCATGGGGTATGAGGATAGAGGTTGTGTGGTGAAGCATGATGAGCGCTTTTGAATGAAGGTACGAAGCGCTTACGTGAGGTGTCTCTATAGCTTAGCTGTGATACGACTCCTGAAGCAAGGCTATTTGGGAGATTGAATTTGCCTGTTGCGTGGAGCGGTTTCAAGTTATGCATATTTTGTATGAACAGATTGCTGGGATTATGCCAGTGACTGCGAGTGCTCCCGAAGCTCTTGAGCAAGTTGTTTATATGTACGTTTCCTCTGTACTAACTCTTGTATCCATTGGTATAGCTTGTTTTCAGTCGTGTCATCGGAATCTAAAAAGTTGATATAAATCTTTGCGCGTTTTAGGAGCAAGAGCATTGTAAGTACTGTTGTGCGCTTATTCGCATCGGAGTATGCATGTGCAGCTGCTAAGTGATAAGCAAAATCGGATACTTGGTCGAAAATATCTATGTAACCATGCTGGTCGTTGATGTTACCACCATAATATGAGGTGAAGCATGAATAAACTACTGATTCAACTTTTGCCCGAGTGTTAGGAAGATTTATATTAAATCCCTGATCTTTAATGACCTTACGATGATATGTGTCGATATCAGATATGAGAGCATCGAGCTGCTCTTGATCATAATCAAGGCAGCTCGTTTTCATGCATCACCTAGCAAGCGGAAGGTATTGTGATATCTATTGTAGATATCATCCATATCTTGAAGCATGGTTCCTTCTCGTGCGGGATAGCTTTTTACATCATCTGAATTCAAGATATCCTTGTTGGTTATCGTTTTATTTCGATCGCCGTCATATGTGTTTTTCCAAGCACTGTTTTCTCTATGCGAGTACGTTACGAGATCATAAGCAGTCAGGAATCCATATTTTTCTGCGACAATGTCAACGATATTTGTCGCGTACGCATCATTTACTATTTTTTTTGAAGGATTCGCGATATGCTCATGCCCGTACGATTGGAACGCATGGTATACATCTGGTTCTACTGGCCCATATTGCCATGCTTGAATCTCTGAATCATAGAGAGGTTTTCCGGTTTCTCGTAAAGACTCCACTTGTGCAAAATAAACGAGTTTATTAAGCGACAGATTAGAGAAGTTCAGAGATTGATGGCGAGTAATGAACAAGTTAGCGATGTCTAAAGCTGTTAGTGTCATATTTCCCTCCCATCATTTACAGTAAACATTATATTATACGGGGTAGTTAATTGATTTACAACTGCTTCAAGATATGTCGAGAGTTTGCCTGTACGTGGGTTAGTGCCGATAAGTCGGCGTATGCCATTTTTTATTTTTGTCTTGCCAGATGGTTCCTTGACCGTTTTCTCGCCGTGTTTTCGTTCTCGGCATGAGTTAGTCCTTTCTCATATTGGTGTGCTTATGAGAAAAGAATAAAAGTATATTTAAAGTATACTTTTAGGACAACAAAGAACAATCTAGGGCAAAAACTTGCAAAAAACTTGCATGTATAAAATTGCTTAGAATTGTTGAAAATGCTTAGAAAACCCTGTGATTACAGGTGGAGCGGATGACGGGAATCGAACCCGCGTAATCAGTTTGGAAGACTGTCCTATGATAGTGGTTTAAGCGTTGCAAATATTAGCTTTAGAAGCATTCTCGTTTTGCAAAAGTATATACTTGGTGTATACCTGTTCTTTTCTCTGTTTAATTTTTCATGCATTTCCAGTGTATCTTATCCATCGCAGTAAAGCATGGCTGTGAGATTTGAAGCTCATAATGTGTTTGTATGTAGATAACAAAAAATGCCCCTAACTCTCATGTAAGAGTTAGGGGCTGTGCTTGATGGAGAATAATGCTTTTACTGGATGAGTAGTGTTTGTCCTGGATGAATTAGATTAGGATTACTCAAGCTGTTAATACGAGCGAGCTTTTGCCAGCTTGTACCGTAACGTGCAGCGATACCACTTAATGTTTCACCACGAGACACCGTATGATATGTCTTCTGCGTGCCTACAATCTGATTGACACGTGCTTGTACAGTATCATAGTTAGCTCCAAGCGCATTACGACGAGCATCACCGTCACCATACTTGCCAGCAATAACATCACGTGCTAACTGCTCAATATCAACTGTAGGAGCAGTAGTTGCCTGTGGGGAAGTTGTAGCTGCGCCTGTAGGGTTAGCGTACTTATTCCACGCAGTAGCATCACCATAGAACTTATTCACATCTAATGGCCCATTGTAGCCAGTAAAACGACCGTTCGAAGAATACTGACGCATAGCACAGTTATAAGCTCCCTCATTCCACGGAGTAGCCTGATAACCCGTAGGATCATTATTCGCATACTGAGCAATCCACAAACCATAATCACCAACATTCGCAACCTTAGCGAGCGCGGATGCTTGTATGTAGATGAGTGGTTTGATTCCTGTTTGGTTGGTGATGTGGTCGCAGAATGTTTTTATCCATGTGTTTGGGTTGTTGTTCCAGGCGTTGTTTTCTCCTGCTTCGAAGTCGAGGACGAGGAGTGCTTGGTGGAGGTAGCCTTGGATGTTGGTGAGGAAGTAGTTTGCTTCTGCTGTTGGGTCTGTTCCTTCTGCGTAGTGGTAGACGCCGTAGAGTTTGCCGAGTGTTTTTGCTTGTTGGATTTGTTTGTCGCATGATGGGCTGACGTAGTGTGTGCCTTGTGTTGCTTTGGCGATGACGAAGTCGAAGCTTATTTTGGTGAGGTCTATGTTTGCTTGCCAGTTGCTGATGTCGATTCCGTTTAATGCCATGATGTGGTCCTTTCTGTTTTTAGATTGCTATGAAGTAGACGATGAGTAGGAATTTTGTGAGTGCTACGAGTGTGAGTGCTCCGATAATGAATAATCCTGCAAACATGAATGCTGTTAGCAGGATTATGAGGAGTGTGAGGAGTATGTGTTTGAGTTGTGTCACTCGTTTTCCTTACTGTGTTCTTCGAGTGTTTGTATGTGTCGTCCTGTTGTTTGTGTGGTTTTGATAAGGCTTGCTGGGGAGACGGTTTCTCCGCCTGCTGAAGCGATGGAGGTGAGAATACTGATTAATGCTGCCATGAGGGTTACGGATAGGACGTTTGTCCAGTCGATTTGGAGTAGCCCAACTGCCCCTGTACCGAGGACTCCGATTGCTGCTTGTGCAGCTGTTTTTACTGCTCGTTCAGCAGTGTCGAGCCAGAATTCTTTGTTGAAGTGTGTCATTTTATTTCTCCTTATTGGTTTGGTTAACTTGTAAGCCGACTTGTTGTGCTGTGTGTTCGATATCGTGACGGATTTCAGCTGGCAGATGTGGTTTAGGGTGTTTTTTAGACCAGGCAGGTTCTAATACTTCGCATAAATCTGCAAGCCAATGTCCGACAGAACGTATGTATGCTGTTTTGATATCGTCTTTGAGTTCTAACGTCGTTAATTGATTTTTTAAATCTCGACGTTTCTCTTGTTCCTGTCCTAAAAGGTCAGATAACTGTCCTACGCGGTGATCTGTTTCGCGGAGCTGTTCTCGTAGTTCAGTTTCGATTTCTACTTGGATTTTTTTCGACTGTTTCTCATCGTTTTTAGCTTGCGAGCGCGATGTGATGTATGCGACTGTGAAGCTGATGAGTCCTGTGATGAGGGCTACGATGACGTTGTCGAGGTCGAAGGGGCTGAGTGGTGGCATGTGGTGCCTTTCTGTGTTGTTTGGGTGACATAATATAAGTTCTCGGTTGCAAGGTGAGATTACGGGTCAAATTACTAATATTCTCAGCACGAGATGGTGGTCTGTTTCCAATGTTCGTGTCAGTGTGATTGATGACATGGTGTTCGCGGAATGTACGTTGAAGCGTCTTGATTCTTCATGGAATGGAGCATCTACTGATACGCTGTTTACCTTACCAGCAAAATACATGCCTAAGAATAATCGGTGGAGCATGTATGAGCCGCGTTTCGGAGTTTACGTCATTCCACGAGCAACAGGTAACGTCGAATTCGGACATTGGGGCAGTACCGCTCAAATGGGTAACGGTCAGATTATTGATTTAAATTTCAGCTGGCATCTACCGCAATAGTTTTAAGCGGTTAACCACATGCCAAGAATTTGCATGTAACGTCCATTACTAATATTGCCGTTAATCTCGACCTTACCGTCTTTATCAACCATAAAGCTAGCAGACTGGCCACCATGGTCACTGAGCATAATAATGCCTTGCTTGATAGGACGATAATCTGCAGGAATACTGTGATAAGGCGACACAGAGTGCGTGTTCTGCGGAGTATTACCACTAGTAACCGCCTGCTCAGAAACCATGACAAGACGACCCTGCTTATACAACGTCACGTTCCTATCAATATAAGGCAAACCTATTGATACAGACGTAACGTGATCAAGCCGAGAACTTATATTATGTATGTTTCCAAGCTTTGCAGCGGTCACGTTGACTGTTGGTACTAGTCCTGTAATAGAGACTTGGCAAAATCCGATTGTCGAATTTACAGTTGTATCGGATTGTAGAGATGGTGATGATACTGATGGTGCTGATGCGGTTCCCGTGGTTGGTGTTCCGCGTACAACGGTTAACTTGATATCTTCTATGCCTGTGTTTGATTGACGTGTATAGGTAAAGCAGAGTAAATCGATTCGATTGTATCCTGTTTGCCCTGACGTGATTGTTAACCGTTCCTGGCTTGTGATACGAATGTGACGTCCATTCACGAGCCAATGAGATACAGGGATAAGAATAGTGTTCGCATCTAAGACGGTGATGGTTGGATAGCTACCATCTTCGCTTGCTAATAGGTAGACTCCTCTACCTGCGAGCGCGGCGTTGAGTTGTGCGTCGTCTACTGCGCTGATATGGTTTTTTCCTGCTTTGCCTGTGATGAGTTCGATGCTCATTGTTGTTCTCCTGTGTTTATTCGACGGCGTTCATGAATTGCATGAAGCTGGTGTTGAGGCTGTTCATTTTTTTGCGTGCGAGTTCTGCGCATTTTGGGCAGATGAGGTAGTCTTTGATGGTTCCGTTGAGGTCGGGGTATTTGATGTGGATCCATGTGCTTTGTGTGGTGATGTCGTCGTCTTTGATGATGGCGGTGTGGTTGGTTGGGTAGCGGTCGCATGTGTACATGCTGTATCCGTTTGTTATTGGCATGGTTGTCTCCTTAATTGATTTGTTGTGTGGTGTCGTGGAGTGTTTGGTTGAGTGTGTATTCGATGTTTGTTGTGTCTCCTTCTATGGTGATGACTTTTTTGGTGACGTAGTTGGTGACGGTCAGGTGTGCTTGTTGTGAGATGGCTGTGACTTTGTCACCGATGTCGAGGTGGATACTTGTGTCGCTCATGTCTGCGTTGATGGTTCCGAGTGCTTGGTATTCTTCAAGCTTCTTTCGAGTGGTGTCGTTGAGCTCGTCTGGTTCAGCGTTGGTGTTCTCGTAGACGATGGTGTTTTCGAGATTGCCTGTGAGGGTTTGTGTGGTACTGATTTTGCCGTTTGTGTCGGCGTACCAGTGGACGACTGTTCGGTTTTTGAGTTCGCCTTTACCTAACCCGATGGCATGGTTGACTCGGTTGTAGTTGCGTGTGATTTTCATACCGAACGCGTTAGCGACAGCTAGGTTATTAATACTCTTTTGTGGTCGTGTTGAGATGAGTACTTTTTTCATGTCACTCTTATAAGTGAGTAAGAGTGTGAGATTGTTTGCTTGACACATGTCGAGTAAACCAGTGTATGCGTCTGTGTAGCGAGCAAACTGGTACGTTCCGTTTATCGTGTGTGGACAGGTCATGTCTGTTGTGAAAAGGCTCGTTAAGCCTAAACGTGTTATGAGTTGTTCGATGATGGTGCGGAATGCTCCGTTAACTGTGTAGTAGTCTTGACCGGTGGGTGGTTGGATGATTTTACCGGCGAGTATGCCGTGCCAGGAACGACCACTATAGATGATTTGATTATTGTCATCCGTGACAGTGTCAATGATTCCACCTATATCACTGTTTTCGGATACTAAAAGGCAGCTACCAGAGATGATAGCTGCCTCATGAGTGTCTACGGTAAGTTCGAAATCGTTTTCTCCACTCCCATACGCTATATCAAGAGATGGATTAAGTAAAACTTTAATCCTATTGCCTTGATTATCGGTAATCATATAGTCCATGGCAAACGTCCTTTCTTGACCCATAGGGTTACATCGAAATCGAATTCGTTAGACCATAAAACGGGGTGAGAACCCGGAGGAACAGGTGCAAAAATATTCTTACCGTCTACAAAAGAAGCGTTATCGAGAACATTTCTGCTCGTTCCTAAACTATCGATGAGAATAACTGTTTTCTCACGCGAATCAATCGAGAGCCTATACGTGTCTGGAACATCGATAGATACTTGATACACGTTGTTAGCGATACTGATTTGTGGATTTGTAACTGGACCATATATCGTCAAATCGCAATCAAGAGTGACGAGCTGAGGATTAGTAATATCACCATTCATCTGAACGAGTGAATAATCATAATCGTAATCGAGACCTGTCTGGTCAACAATATCCATCGTGTAAGATTGACGTATCGGCTCACGCCACACACCATCAATAAGCAGCACGGTCAACTCAGTTTGGGCAAGCAAAGGTGAAACGTGTTTTGCTTCATCTTTAACGATAAAACATAATGTCTCACAATCATCCGCTACAAGAGTTGCTGGAGTATTATTCTCAACATCCGCATCACACGTATCAAGAAAATCCTGCAAGACCTGCTTATCAATAGCAGAAAGAGTAATAGTACGAGTCTGACTATTCTTATACCGTTTCTGCAGATAACGACCCTTATTCTTATATGACCATTCACCCGAACGTAAAGACTCAACAGTCCCGCCAAAAAGAGCAGGACCATTGAGCTCAAAACGACGATTCACACAACCAGAACGATACGAAAGACTATGCGATACCATAAATCCTCTTTCTCTGACGTAACGACTCCGATGGAGCATTATCAGCAATAATGTCACCCAAATCCTCATACAAAGACCCCACCAAATCAGTCAACCTATCCAACTGAGACACCTGCGAGCGCGCGGTGTCGATTTCGTATCGTTGTGTGGTTGTCAGTAGTGGTGTGGTTGGTTGTGCTGTGAGTTTTGTGTTGAGTGTTTGGTGGAAGCTGTCGGCGAGTGTGTCGTTCATGGTGTTGACGGTTTTTTGGACGTCGGTGAAGGATGTTTTGAGTCCTTGGTTGAGTCCGTGCATGATGGCGTTGCCGGCTGGTATGAGGAGTTTTTTGTCGTAGCTAATTGGGCCTTTGTGTTGTTTGATCCAGTCTGCTATTCCTCCGACGAAGCCGGTGACGTTTTTCCATGCTTCTTTGAGTCCGCCTAGGAGTCCGTCCATGATTGCTTTTCCTGCGTTTGATAGCCATGAGCCTGCACCGTTGAATGCGCCTGTGATGGTGTTTTTGACTCCGTTCATGAGGTTTTTCACTGTGTTTATACCGTTGTTGATGACGGTAGTGAAGTTTGACCAGGTGCTGGATAGGATTGAGCTGATTCCGTTCCAGGTGGAGTTCCATATGTTTTTGATGAGGTTGAGTTCTCCGGTGAAAATGGTGATGATAGTATTCAAGACGGTGGAGAAGATTGTTTGGATTGCTTGCCATATGCCTGAGAATACGTTTTGTATTCCTTGCCATGCGAGGCTCCAATTACCGCTGATGAGTCCTGTGGCAATGTCGATGATGCCTTGGATGACTGTCATAGCGTTTTGTACGACGGTTTGGATTCCTGACCATACGATACTGATAACACTACTCACTGTGGACCATAGAGTATTCCAGGTGACGCTAATGTTGTTTCCGATTGCTTGGAATATGGATGCAAGGTTATTCAGGATTGGTTGAATAATCGGTATGATTGCATTCCATACTTGAGCGATCATGCTTCCAGTACGTTGAAGAACAGAAATTATTAGTGTGAATGCTTGGCTAACGATAGGAGAGACAATATTCCACACGTTTTGGATGACTGTAATAATCCCTGAGATGACTCCTACAAGCCAATTCAATACACCACCTAACGTGTTAATCACAGCATTGAAGATTCCTGATTGTGCTACAAAGATGGCAATCTGCTTAACCCATTGTCCCAAAGGTCCTACGATACTTCTGAAGAGTTCACCTAACTTGGACATGAGTGGCCCAAGAGATGCAAGGAAACTCTGGAAAGGGGCAGACGTCGCGACAGCATTAATAATACTGTTGACAAGCTCTGTAAAACCCGCAATAACAGGCTGAATAAAAGCACTTACACCCTGAAATACTGCTGTAACACCTTCCATTGCTCCACGGAGCATAGAAGAAATAGACGTGAGTAGTCCGGGGTTCGATAGCGATTGAATCATGCTCGTCCACTGAGATAAAACAGACTCACCAAGCTGATCAAAAATGCCTAATACACTTTGTGCAATAGACTGCAATCCAGCTGATAAGCTCTGCCCTAATCCTGAACTAGCAAAGACTGTCTCAATATTCTTCCACCCGTTAGAAGCAGCAGACACTAATTGCTTAAACTTGTCAGTGAACGCTTCCTTAATATAGTCAAGCTGACCCGTAAGATTCTCAGAAATACCAAGGTTCTTGCCCTGGAATAAGTCTGTGAAAGCCTGACTAATTTGACCGCTAAAACCAGTAATAACCTGTGGGATAGCAGCAATCATACCCTTAGCGATTTGCACGATACGTGGAGCAATGTTCCTACCAACTGTGATCACGCTGGTTACGAGGTCTTGTGATAAGACAGCGAGATTAGCGTCGTCGCGTCCTAAACCTGTAACCCAGTTCGTCCATGATGCTTTCATGGAACTTACAGACCCTTCGATAGTGGTTGCTGCTTCCTTAGCGGTCGTACCTGTAATACCGAGGTTCTCTTGGACAAGATGGATAGCGGTGACAACATCACCGAAGTTGCTGATATCGAATTTCTTCCCCATCGCGCTAGGAAGCTTGGAAGCGTCATTGAGCAAACGCTGAAGCTCTGTCTTCGTGCCACCATAACCAAGCTTCAAATTATCGAGCATCATGTAATTGCCACGAGACAACGACTGATACGTTTGAATAATGGAATCCATGGAAGTACCCATCTTATTCGCATTATCACTCATATCACGTATAGCCATATCTGATAATTCAGCAGACTTGTGTACATTACCGCCCACAGAGCTCGTCATAGCAGCTGCAAATGAAGTAACAGTATTCATGTACTCATTAGCTGATAGTCCAGCGGTTTTAAAAGCACTCGAAGCATACTGCTCAACCTGTCCTGCTGCATCCTTAAACAAGGTTTCGATACCGCCAACAGCCTGCTCATACACAGCATAAGCATCTAATGCCTGCTTACCGACAGCAACAAGTGCAGCACCTCCTGCAGCAACACCAGCAATAACAGCCGCCTTAGCAACACTTCCTAACGCTTTCGCTTTAGATGCAAAACCAGCATTATACGATTCGCCTATCTCACTTCCAGCTTTACTACCAGCGCTATTACCTGCTGACTTGAAAGCGTCTGCAATAGACTTACCCACACCCTTCATGCTCGGAATAATCTCAACATAAGCTGCAGCGAGCTTGACACCGTCATCAGCCATAATAAGTTTTCCTTTCTTCTATCCGTAAAGAGCTGTGAGTAGGTCATCTGGATTCATTGACCCAGTCTTCTCAGTGTTACCTGCGGATTCTTGACCAGGGCGAATAATAGAGCTCTTCCATTTACCGTTACTTTGCGCGGCTTTCGTTTTCGTCCACGCATTAAATGACACGGCATCAGCAATCTCAGCAAGTAAATACGCTTCAGTACTCCACGTTGCCCGTTCATCAAATACTTTCCAAATACTCGCGTTCAGTGGAAGGTTTGCAGCAAGATCTGCAGCACGGCGAATATTAAGACCATCGCCCAAGTAATCAATATTGAGCCCATAGAAACGTTGAAAATCAGCACGTACCACATCAGGGTGCGTTCCAATCATCTCTATGAGCATTAAGAGTTTGGGTTTAGCTGCTTCATCACATCCATCGTGAACTCTTGAACAGTCTGCGCATCAATACGACCAGACTCAGGATCGCGCAAAGCACTCTTCACTTCCTTATACTTATCACCACACAAAGTACGCAACAGTGGAACAACAGCGAGCGCGCCGTCTCCGTCTTGTGTGGTTTCGTCTGCGTGTGTGAGGTCGTAGAGGTGTTCGATGAAGTCGAGGTCGTCGAGGATTGTTGGGTCGATTTGCCATGTGAGGTCTTTGTAGGTGACTGTTTGTGGCTTGTTTTCGTGTGGTAGTGGCATTGTGTGTCCTTACGGGTTTTATAAAGCGAGGAGGGCATCTGTTGTTAGATGCTCTCCTCGGTTGTTGTGGTTTGTGTTTTAGTGGGATTCACCTGGTGCTACGACTGCGCCTGATTGTGTTTTTGGTTTGAGAGGTTCAATGTAGTTTTCGGTGAAGTGGTTTTGTGAGTTCCTGTATGCTGTGCAGGTTACGCCGTAGGTTATTGCGTCTGCTGCATGCTCTTGGCGTTCTTCAGTGTCGGTTACGCTTGCGACTTCGATGACTGTTCGCTTGCGTCTATCGTTTCCTGCCATGAGGATATCTGCAACGAGTGCGACCTTTTCTCCTGTTGGTGGAGTGGTCGAGTAGTGGATTGATTCTTTCGCTGCATCGATGATCACGTTTTCACTGCCGAAGCGGAGCTTGAGGCTGTACTCGTTTGTTTCGAGCATTGTGAATTTAATGGTCTCTTCATGTGACGAGTTGATAGCGAGCGCGGTTTCGCCGTCCATGTCTGCGACTTTTGTGGTGTCGTTGTCTTCTCCGTAGGTGACGCCGTCTTCGTCGAGCAGTCCAACGCTGTGGAATGCTTCGTTGAGTTTGTCGTGTGCGTTTTCTGGTAGTGGTGTGCCTAGTGGTGCCCACCAGAGGACGCCTGCGGGGTTCTTTTTGGCTACTGCTACATCAGCCATAGTGTGCTCTCCTTAAAATTGTGTTGGTTGTGGTTTGCTTGTTGTTATGAGTAGTGTGAGTGTGTATCGTTCTCTCACTGGTGGTCCCGGGTCTGGGTAGTGTGCGATCGCGTTGATTTGGTAATCGGCAACTACGGGTATCTGGTAGAGGATGCTTAGGCGAGGAACGATAAGAGTGTGCATGAGCTTAGAGCATTCGTATCTAGTTGAAGCGTACCCGTTGATGGTGAGTGTCCACGCGTCGGTTACGTTTCCGATACTTGCTCCGATTTGCTCTACAGTGATTACGCGAGCGTTATCACGTGCAGGCATATCTGCCGAAATGGTAACGTCATGCAGGTTCTTATCGTTTTTGAGCCAGTCGATAACTATCTGTTCGATAATCATGCAGCCCCTCCACTGCTTAATGCTCTGCGCAGTGTATCGTGCTTTGCGTTGTCTAAGCACGCGTACAAGTTACCTCGACTCGTAACGAGAGCTATAGAGCCTTTACGTGAGTCTCTGACTTGGACAGCCGTGTATACGACTGGACGATATTTGAATTGTGCCATGTTGTTCGCTTTTTTAGCGAGCTTTTGAGCTTCACCATCAACGACTTTCTGCACAATCTCACTACGCCTATAGTCAGTAAACGCGCGCATACGTAGCTTCACATTCGTGCCAGCCATTATCCCTCCTTATCGGCTACTTGGACGACAAGATTCCATGCGGTAGGAGTTAATCCAGCGTTGTACGGTCTAGGGTCTCCTATAACCGTGTACTCGTTATCATCGATACGGATTAAGCAGCCACGTAGACTCTTAAACTTCCAAGCACGAGGAAAATACAGAGTGTACGCGACTGTAATACCGTCAGGATGAGTATTCTCAGTAGAATTCGATTGCGCGCCTGGTGCAACAAGCACGTTAGGAACACTCTCGAACACCTGTTCATACACGGATGCGCCGAATGGGTCCACAGTAGACTCTCGTTTATAAATAACGGTTACTGTTTCACCACGCATGATTATTCACCTGCCAAATCAATATGAAACCCGGTCTGTCCCGAGCTCTTCGATAAACGTCTCTTCTCCGCGCGAGACAAGTACAAGTCTCCCGTCGGATTAGTAAACGTCCATGATTGAGAAAAAGGACCCGTGGCTTGAGTTGCTTGAGATACTCCAGAAAGACCATCCCCTAAAGTAGTGGATGCAGCCAAAGCTCGCTGAACCATAGCGCATGCCATTACTTCAAGGATTCGCTTATCGTCAGTGAGACGATGTGGAGGAATCTCACTACGAATAACGTCAGAAGCGTCAGAAAGCAATTGCGTTGCACGCTTCTCATCACTACTACTGACGTTATAACGCTTTTTCAACTGTTCCACAGTCGCAAATACTTCCTCCATACGTCGCTACTCCTAGTGAGAGGAAGAAGCGCCTGAAGTGGAAGCGATAACAGCGAAACGCTTTTCGAAGACATACCATGCGTAATACATTTCCATACGCAAAGCAATCTGATTCTTACACTTCAAATCACCAAGCCCATCAGGATCACCAGTAGAAATGAGCTCGACAGGCATCTGGCGCTGAATACCCCAATACACACCGTTCTGGAAATCACCAACAATACCCTTCACGTTTGGCTTCGTGGTAGCCTCAGGCGGGTTAACTGTTGTAGTTACGCTAACAGGTACGCTCTTAAAGCTTTCAATACCTACACCAAAGCCAAGCTCTGGATACAATGGACGATTATTCTTATCAGAAGCCGTAGCAAGCTCATACGATGCAGTAGGAGTCAAAGCCATACCGTTAATTGGATAACCCTCATCATCAGCTGAAAGAACCATACCAATCGCCTTCTGCAAATCCGCATTAAAATCAGACGTAGCAGCTACACGATTCGTTGTAGCATTCAAATAATTCGTCCAACTAGACACCTCGCCACCCGTCAAAGGATTCAGACGATAGAAAACACCCAAATCAAGAGCACGTGCGAGCGCGGACTGTCCTCCGTTTGCGAGTTCGCTGAGTACTCCAATCTGGTAGTCTTCGTCTGCGTAGAGGACTTCTTCGTCAAAGCGCATAGTGACTTGTGCTTTGTGCTGTGATGTGACGACTGTGCCGAAGTCTGCAGGTGTTGGTGCCTTATCGCCACCTTCTTCCACGAATTCAGCTCGTGGCTTGGTTGTGAAAGTAACGAGCTGGTTCTTACCGAAGCGCATTGGCTTCTGTGCGGACAGCTTACCGACTGCGCTTCCACTTGTTACTTGTGATACTACTCCTGATACGAGGTCGTTTGGGAGGTTAAATTTTCCTGTTGCGAGTGCAACCATAATATATCCCCTTTCAAAGGATAAATAGGATGTGGTTAGTTGTTTGAGTTACCAAAAAGGGCTTGAGCTAGTCCCTTCATTCCTTGAGATGGTTGTGTAGTTGGCTGATTGCCAAGCAATGGAATGACAGGTGCTTGTGGTTTACGCGCAGACTCAAGTATTCCTGCTACTATCTTTGCGTGTTCTTGAATTTCTTCAAGAGTAGATCCACGCAGAGCTTCAGCAGGTACTCCTGTCTCTTGCGAGACTTTCGTTTTCCATTCATTCTGCTGGTTCGCAGCTTGAATAGAATCCAACTGCATGTGAAGAGTCTTGTTTGCTTCTTCAAGCTTGTGCACTTGTTTATCGTGGGATTCTTGAAGCTCTTTCAGCTTGAGAGAATCCTTATACGATTCTTTAGCTCTCTCTTCCCACATGCGTGCTTTAGCTTCCCAATCGATAGTGTCTGAAGTACCCTGCGGTTCTTGATTATCGACTGGTTCAACTGGTTCATCGTGGTTCACTGTTGGTTCATCAGCCATAATGGCAACTCCTTAATAATTTTTATTTCTCCCATTTCGGGTATGAAAATACCCCGACAGCCCTGCGGCTTATCGGGGTTAAACGTGGCAATGAAAAGAATCGAACTATTTCAAACCTTTTGGTTTTCAACCATGAAATGCCTAAAATTCGTTATACGTAGACAATTTGTTATGCAAAAGGGGTACCTCATTGTGAGATACCCCTTAATAAAAAATACTTGTACAGCTAAGCTACTTTTTGTAAAAGATATTGACAGTCCTCAATAGCCTGCTCATCTTCTTCCTGCTTGGCAACGTAAAGTACATCAGATATATCTTGTTTAGTTATTTTAATCTTAAACTGGCGAATGTAACCGATGGCTATACACTGAGCGACAGCCCATTCACCAGCACGTACAATAGATTTAATTGTTTCACTTTCAGATATATGTCCAGCTTGCACAAGTAAATCAATAATACGTTTCGATAGGTCATCAATTCTTGATGCCATGAGTTATTATTCACCTCCCAAGTCGATACGCAGTAATTACTTTCCCTTTACGAACAATTACTTGTATCTTAACACCTTTATATGTACTAGTAAATAGACCATCACTTGAAGTGTTACCGACGGTATGCTCAATAGCGTTTAGGATGTCTTCGTTCTTCCATGAAGAGGGGAATTCATCGCCATTCGTTATCCAGCCGAAACCTGAGGAATGTCCACCTTTGAAGTTCCATTCCTTTTCTTTAGTCTGGCTATTTCTGACTTTCTCTCTATCCCCATAAAGAATATGATTCCATTCTTTAGCACGAAGTTGAGGTAAATCTTTTGGCCAGTCTTTTGGCGCTTCAACAGGAGTTTCTGGTGGCATTTTATATTTAGGATTATTGGCTGCAATGAAACGTTCAGCAAGACTCGACCGATAATCCTTATAAATAGCATACGAGAGGCTTTGATCACTGGTCATACGAACATCAGTATGTACACCATCCTTATACTCGTCAGGTTTCAAATGACGCATCATCCATACTTCAGCACTACGACCAGAAGCTGTAGCATCTTTATGCGGATTCTGCTTCTCAAAATCCTTAAACGCCTTCGCATAAGGACCCTCACCCTTGCGAGCGCGTGCGAGTTCTTCTCGTGCTTCTTGGTAGTCGTTGTAGAGTTTGTCGGGGTCGTAGCCTTGGATGAAGGCTTGTCGTGATTTGAATGATGGGCATGGCCAGCAGTCGCAGTTTGCGTGTTGTGCTGCTTGTGCTTTGTATTTTCGTTCGTAGTGGAATCCGTTGCTGGCGAGCATGGTGCAGAAGGCGCATGTTTTGCCTTGTGGTACGAGTGCCCATTTGACTTTGTGTGAGTCGTGTCGTACGTTTTCCATGATGGTTGCTCGTCCGCAGTATTTGACCCACCGGTCGATGGAATTGTTGAGGAAGCGTTGCATCTGTTGTGGGTCGTCCCATAGGACTCCTGCTTGCCATCTGATGGAGTCTTGGACTGCTTCACTCGGGTAACCTTCGCCTATGGTGGCGATGAAGTCGGATTTACCTAAGTCTGCTTCTCGTGCTTGTTCGTACCATTCTGCAGCTGCTGTTCCTGCTACATCTCCGTATTTGGAAACGAGCTCTGGAATGAGCTTTAGCAGGGCGTTACGTTGTTTGTCTGGTTCTAATCCTTGTAGTGATTTCCAGAGCTTGTCAAGGTCTCGTCTCGCAAATTCTACGTTATGGTTCTGTGCTTTCGCTAGCAGTTCCAAATCCGCTCGTGTTGGCATTTGTATCCTCCGTGGTGAGACTGTCTAGGATTGAGCGTGCGTTTTTACGCGCTAAATCGGTTTTTAGGCTTGTGATTTCTTCTGGCGTGAGTCCTGCACGGCTTAAACCGACGCGACTTGTGGAGTATCCTTCGATAACTGCTGATAGTTTGCTAAACGCATCTGCGAGCGCGGCGTTGGATACTTCTTTTGTTGGTGCCCAGAGGGGGCGTATGGATGCGAGGTCGTCTGGTATGGTTGTTAATCCGTCTCGCATGCGTACTGCTTGGATGACTGCTTTTTTGATGGCAGCGCCGAAGCGGAGGTTTTGGCGGTCGGCTTCGCGTGAGAGTTTGCGTTCTGCGGCTGCCATTGCTTCTGCAGATGCTGGGTTGTCAACTGTTATGCCGAGGTCGTTTACTGGGAGGTTTGTTTCTGCAGCAACGAGGAGTGCGACGGTTCGTAGCATGTCGGAGTGAGGTTGCATGCTTGCTTGGCTGATTTGTGTGATTGTTGGGCTTTCACCGTCTTCGTCTTTGCTGACAGCGTTGATGGACGATTGTAGTGATGACCACGTGTCAGCAGAGAAAGAATCAGGATCTAGTCCGAGGAACCATAAGCGTGGTGCTGAATAGAATTCAGCAGTGGATTCCATGCGCACCATTGTCCTGTACCCGATATTTGTCAAACTCATGAGTGTTCGACTGATACGTGAACGACCGAATGGTCGGTTGAGCTGCGCATCGTAGGCGAGTGGAATGACGTTGACTTCATCGAGTTTGGTTTCTTGCATATCGATGACTGACCAGACGTTCAGTGTTCGACTAATAGTGATGACGAGTCCTGGAAGCCACACAATAAATTGCGTAATCTTTCCATCTTTATCCGCATCGGTAATGGTGAGTGCAGCTTTAACCGTGCGCTCAACGTTGTCCCAAATTGCGGCAGACCAGTCAGCAGAGCGTGGAACGATTCTGATCTTACCCGTCTTATCCGCAGCAACAGTAAGAAAAGCACACGAGTGAATGTAAGCACTGGTTATCGCTTGACTCATTTCTACTTCGAGCTGATTGTCAGCCACGAGTTGAGCAATACCATACGTATCTTCATCATCCGTTTCAAACCCTTGGAATACGCTCAAATCAGCAAGTGAACGTACAGCCTTTGCAGGCCACGCAATCATTGGCTGTACTTTATTGCGAATGCGGTCTGGAATACCTATACCAAAATCATGGAACTCCTCATGAGCTGTATAGTATCGAGTCCTTAAAATATTACGCCCGTAATGGTCACGCCACACTTCAAGCAAACTATTAACGATAGGTAGGTATTGGGCATCTAATCCTTGAACAGTGGTCAGATTTGCGGATGCTACATCGAGATACGCTTCATCTTTAGACCATACTTCAATGTCACTTGTGTTACTCATATCATTACTCTCACTTTTCTTCCTGGCTTACGTTTGCTCACGGCAGCCATATGCAACGCGTTGGTACAGGCCACAAGAGGGCTAATGTTGACGTCTGCCCCCATTTTGTTCCAGGCGAAAGCGCCTGCTTTACCGATTGGGCGTTTAATTGCTCCGTGAACAGCAGAATATAAGGCTTGTTGTTGTGGTTCGGGTAAATGTGTAAGCTTTCCTGTGTTAAGGAGGTCGAGGAATCGTCCTGCAGCTATACCTGCATCACGGTACCCCATGATTAATGGTTTAATATGATGCTCAGTAAGTTCAGGCAGATAGACCATTGCTGGATTGTTTGAATCAATCGCTAATCCAAGCATGCTTCGTTTGCGTTCTGCAAGGAAATCAAAGACCTGCGATACATCTTCGGATTGTGGATCTATATGCATGATGTCTTCTGTGTGATATGTTCCATTCTCGTACTTCATACATGCGGCAAGAGTGAGCTGTGTACGGTCTGGATTCATATCTAAAGCGAAAGCAGCGTTACCACCTTCTGGCTTATCAGACACAGCAGTCTTATCCCATAGCTCAGGGTTTATTGCAGACTCAGCTATGACCATATCCCACACTCCGAGTGCTTCTCTACGGAAGGAATCGTCACTGAGTTGACGGCGCATGCGTAGTATCGCGCTTTCAGAAGTTCGTTCAGGATAGCTTGGATTAGCCTTACGCCACTGACTTCTATCGTCTAAATCAGCTTCACGGTCGGCACTGAATTCTACGAATAGAGTGTCTGTATCGCGACCTGAAATACAATCAAGACGTTTCAATCTGAAAGCTTCGCCCGGGTCTTTAGGGCGTGGAGGAGTACCCATGTAGAAGACGAGTGGGTTCGATGATGCGTTCGTCATTGGCACCATATCTTCCATAGCTGCCTCGGTCAGAATCTGGCACTCATCAAAGACAATCATGTCTACGCCCGCCATGCCTCGTCCAAAGCCTTGCTCACGTGCGCCGAACATAATTCGGCTTCCATTAGTGAAGCTGATTTCTTGCTGACCGTTAGCGCGACGTACTACATTAACATAATTACTTAAAGTTGGTTTATTGATTAAACCAGTCATCGTTGTAAATGTTTCTGTTGATGTGCGAGTGTGATGTGCAGTCCATACAACTTTGAGATTGGATCGTGCCAGGGCAAGCATGATGATGGTATTGCCGACAAGATATGTTTTACCGATTTGACGAGGCAAGCTCATCCAAATACCGCCAACACTTGCAGCATAACGACCATCAGAACGTTTTCCCAGCATATACATACCGAACTCGTTTTGCCAAGTGTCAAAATTAATCTCACAAGCATGAGCAAGCTTGCTGACAGTAGACCATTCCGTGCTCACTATTCCCTCAGGATAGATCAAATGATGAGCTGTTTTATTGAGACTCTGGTCGGAAGACAACGTCATCAGTAGTTTCTCCCTTCAACAATGATTCAAGACTCGAATTTGATGAATCATGATCCAAACTATCCAACTGTTTGCTCGCATCTAAAAGCGTTTTTGCCAGACCAGGAAGAGCAGAAGCTGGCGTAGTGTCATCAGTCATTGCTTTCTTCGCAATTTGCTTCACAAATTCCAAATCGTCAGTGAAACCATGACCCATCATTTTCTCAAAATCACGATTAGTAATATCATCACGTACCTGGCTAACGATGCTCAATGGAACATTGTCAATCTTGCCTGACGAAGTGACCCGAATAGACTCTCGGGATGTTGAATAAGACGTTCCAGAAGTGTTTTCTGCTTGTTCTTGTCGTTTCTTTGCTCGATTTGCTTTCCTTCGGCATGTATCTGAGCAATAAGAAGGCCTGCGACCATGTCCATTCCATGAAAAAATCTTGCCACAAGTCTTACAATGCATGCTATTTTCTCCATTTCGTCCCTATTCGGGACACTGTCCCGATATGGCTGTCCCGATAAGACCGACCTCGTGGGGGGATATGGGCGCTGGGCGCCGGGTGATCGCCAAAGAAACACACGGGGGAGGGGCTCCCCACCTTTTCACCATGAACTCGGTTGCGGTTTAACATTGACTGTCTTTTCTGCTTGTATTTCACGCTCTTTGAGCTTGTTACGAGCGTATGTGACTGTATGATTACTCTTAATCTCATTACAAATACGATGAGCAAGCCTACAATTATTCCAATCAAACGGACTCCCACCACGCGAAACAGGGATAATCTCATCGACTTCTGGACTCATAGGGTGCGGAGTCTTCAACGACTTATCAATCGGCTTACCACAAATCCAACATGTATCATACGCAGCAATCACACGAGCACGAAGCTTACGCCTGCGATTACCATTACGATAACGAATCTGCTTTTCAATACGAGACATCATTACTCTGCTTTCAATGAATCAATTAAAATAACTATGAACATACGCACGTTGAGAGGACTAGGAATGTTCAATTGGCTTACAGAAAATGTTGCTTTACTCGGTTTTATTTGGACTGTTGTTGGAACGATAATTGGCGCAGTAATTAATCACTTCGTGAATAAGCGATCGGCTCAGAAAGCTCAAGAAAAATGGGACAAAGAATTAGCTGCTAAAAACGAACAAATACAAGTACTACGCAACCAGAACAATGAACTACAACGTCAAACTGATGTACTAGAGAAACAACTAGCGCTCGAACTAGAACATAGCGAAGCGCCACAATGGAATTTATATCGAGACTCAAGTATTCGTTTTATCCTTGAGAATAGAAATACTTATACATCCTGTGGCGTAACCGTTCATTACATAACATCACAGGACGGAGAAGTTGCAGAAGAATTGGGCAATCTCACCTCTGGTAGTGAAAAAGTTTTTGAATGTATGATGGCTGGAATATGGGGAGGATTAGACAGTGATGAGTTTCGTATCACATGGCATCGTGAAAATAGTGATGAGCTACGAGAGATTACTCTTGCTATCCCACCACAGTGATAATAATTCTTGTGCTTTGTCTGGTGGAAGCTCAACCATTTTCGTGTATGTGACAATAATACCTTTTTTAGAAACAGATAAAAGTTTTATTGGATCATTTTTGACGTAGCCGTGTTCACTTTCTAAAAGTTTCGCAGCAGCTGCACCGTGTTCACTGTTGTCATCGAAGTCAATGAACTCCATAGGCTTCCACTCAGTATCATGTGACGTTTTATCGCTCATGATTATTCCTTTATTTAAGAGGTATAAGTAAAGCTCACATGTTTTCTTTCCTAGAAGGACTAGTAAAACTAGGCTAGAAAACTGTGAGCTTAGACCAATATTATGTGAGCAAGATTGCTTGGGTGGGTTCCTTACAATTCTTGCTACTCTAGTAACTATATTGCGCCAAAATTTTTTTAGCAACCCGATTGCGCCATTTTTAACTGACGGATAACATCACCAACACGAAAAACCATTGTTCCTCGACCATCTATCGTCTGTGTGTGTATTCGTCCTTCTTGACACCAGCGTTGCACACTACGTTTGCTTATCTTGATACCGATAGATTTTAACCATGTAACAAGTTCGCTGATAGTTGCTGTGTATTCACAGTTGTACAAGCTACGCAACATATGTTGCTTCACATCGATCGTGTTCCACTCACTATCGCAATGCGGGCAATGCACTGTAATATCTTCCGCTATAGCCCATAGGCTCGCATTACAATTTAAGCATGTACCAATGTATGTTTTGTCTGGCTCGACAGTGAGGAGCGTGTGCAGTGTGTGAGCGAAAGATATAAAACCGCGAATATCACGAGCATACGTTGATGACGTGTATCGTCTTACCTCGCGTAACAAGTACAGCTTATTCGCATATGAGATTGAGCTAGTAATGTTTACCTGATTGCGTAGGATAACACCGTCAGTGAAAGCGGTGATATCGTTATATGTTTCCCAAGCTGTCACTCTGACAGGTAGCTGAGTAAATGATGGACTATTAAAAGCAGAATGCTGGTAGAGTGTTGCTCCTCTCGTTGCGATACTATACAAGTCATCAATGAACGTTGACAGGTAGATCACGCTTTTCATGAAAGTCTTATAACAGGAATCACACATTCTTGCTGAAGTAGTGAGATGATTTTTTTGACAGACAGGACACAGTTGCATACAAAGCCTTAAAAGTTTACAGAACGGTTGGAGAATCAAAAACAGTCAGACTACGAATGGATGAGTTAAGTCGTCTCTCACCAGTCCTGGTGTTCACAAACATGAGAACAAAACTATCCAAAATTGGGTCACGAGTGTCTAAATGCAGCACGTACTGGTTCTCATCAATAATCTTGTTCACATGCTTTAATGCTTGTGTCTTAGAATCAATCACCGTCCCGTTACCCATTAAGGCGATGATACGCCTGTGTTCAAGCTCGTGTGCTGGTGCTTTCTGCCAGTTCACGGTTGGATATGCTTTCCCGTTTTTCATGATATTTTCTCCACAATAAACTCGCGAACCTTTGCCACATCGCTGGTGTTAATCATGATGTTCAATGCTTGAGCAAACAACTGTTCCTTCTGACTCATCGACAAGCCAAACTCTGGAGCACTGAGCAGTTTACGAGTCGAATCAGCAAACACTCCACTGGTCGTGTGATAGTTACGATTATTCGTCGAAACAAGCCGAGACGGACTAGACGCATGCGCTACTGGCAAATGCGTTGCAGTGGCAGGAGTCGTGTATGTTTTCTCACGACGCAGCCATAAACGGAATTTCGCACCCCAATCCGAAAAACGCTTACCGCTAGCCGTATAGTAATCCTTAAACGCAGCGAAAGCAGTCGCAAGCTCCACACCAGCCAAATACGCCAACTGAATCGCTTCAGAATCCGAAGCAGGATCGTAATCACTTTCAAGCACACTCGTAGCCGAAGAACGACGAACCGGTCTCGAAGAATTCGCAACCGAAGTTGAATCAAGTTTTGAATTTTCATTTTTTGCGCGCGCGCCCTCTCTCGGTTTAATAGGTTTAATCGGTTTATACGGTTTGGGTGACAACATGCTGTCACCCCTGTGACACCCCAGTGACACCCCAGTGTCACCCCTAGAAGAGTCCAAAAAAATATCTTGGGGTGTCAAATTGTCACCCCCATTCGAACAAATGTTCGACTCAGAAGAAGAATTATCAGACTCGTTACCAGCATGAGAAGTAGACTCAGTATCAACCTCAGAAGACTCTGAAGCTTCTACAAGCTCATCAAACTCACTATCAGACCACTCATCCACCTCAGCAGCCTCTAGCACAGGCTCAACAGGCATGGAAGAGCTCCCCATGCCACTATAAGGACGCTCACTACTGTTTGTAGTCATGTTGAGGTTATATACACGAGGACGCTTATTAGCAGGTAAATACGCAACAATACGCTGGTCGCCATCAACAATAAGACCACGGTCTTTCAATACCTGTAAATGACGTTGAGCGCTACGCACACTCACACCAGTAAACTGCGCAAGCTTGCTCATACTGTAATAGAAGCCTTTACCATTCTCATCACAGTTATCAGCAATAATCATCAAAATACGAAACTCAGTCGCATCAATATCTTTCGGCGCATCATACAACGCCCACGTCGTAGCTTTTAAACTCATGATAATCACTCGTTTTCAGGACTCAAAGAAGGAGAAACAGTCGTGTGTACAGTATGATCATGCTCATACTGTGTAATAGCTTGAGAAAGAGCGCGTAAGCCTTCTAAACTATGACCTTGAGCAAGATGTGACTGAGCGAGATAATAGTCGCAATAATTCTTCAAAAGTGGGTCAAGCTTGTCACTCAAATCAACCCAAGATTTGATAATTCCGCAAATTACCGCTCCACAATGAGGACACCGAGCACAAATATTATCTGCGGTTACCTTAGACTCGTCATCGACATCAACGTAAACACGACTAGTATGATGACAGTCAGAACACAATAAATCGACAAGTGTCTGAGCATCATCAAGATTTAAATCAGTATAAACGTAATTGACATCAGTCACATACATAATGCAACTCATAACAAGCCCCCTTTAGAAATTCCTACTATTGTTAATACGATCATGTAAACGTTGAATCTGTTCTAATCGTTTACGACCAATACGAGTAAAGGGTGTCCATTGATACGTCGACACCATACTCACTGACGCGCTGATAATCGTTAAATAAATACCAGCAGGATAATTACTATCCTCATACGCTTTCATAATGTTCCAATGAACGATACGACTATCATTCGTGATAACACCTGGCTTATTCTTCGCTGCATAACGCGACTTAGACACTTGCAACGCGTCACCAATAGCACGCAGAAGCTTGTCTAAATCACCACCACCCTTATCCTTAGCAGTCTGATACGCAGGCAAAGAATGCAATCCTGTTGCAGGCTTAGGAACACGAATCTGACCAACAATACTCACTGGCTCATCAAAAGGCTCCAAACCAGAAGCCTGCAAAGCAAGCACAGCTTCCTCACGTATCTGAGCCTCCCACACAGATTCACGCGCATCCACATTAATCGCTTTACCATTACGCGTGTAAGGAGCATACGAACCTTTAGTAATCGGAGTACCCAAAACAATCACATCAAGAAAAGCCATAACCTATGCCTCCTTCTTACTTGAAGGAATAAACGTACAGCAATAAGATTCTTACCATCAGCTAACTGAGCAAACGCTTCAAACCGTCCAGTAGACGACTGCCACGTCCTCGTTCTACCCACACGAATATTCGACGCCATATGACGAGCAGTAGTCACACTCTTATACTCTTTATCGAGCAAAAGCCACTGCAAAGGATGCTTTTGAAGAGTAGAAGCAACACTCTTGTAATAACGCTGTACAGGAGACAAAGGCTGAATAATAGTCGTATCAACACTGTCAACAAAACGGCCTAACACCACGCCGTCCACAACAACAGTGGAAGAAGGTTCGCCAGGAATACTCATACTCTTATCATCCACAGAAACCTCAGAAGACAAAGAGGCGGACTTAGGCGACTCCTGGCGGAAATCTTGCACGGTCTCATTGAAAGATTTTGACTCTGTTACTGGATCTATCTTCTTCAAGTTCGCAGACTCAGCAAGAATCTCAACCTTCTTCTCATTGAGCATATGAGGAATAGGCTTTTTACGAGCCTTCTCAACAGAAGTGGTTAAACCTTGTGGCTCAGGCATCATCAAACCAAGCTTGCGAATATAACGAGAAAGAGCAATCTTCTCACCACGAGACAAAACATCCCAACCATTCGCCTGAACTTTGTAATACATTTCCTGTAAATCAGCGTCAGTAAACTTAGTACTACTCATAATCGATTTCTCCTTAACTGCTTACTCGTCAAATTGAGCAAGAAACTTCTGCATTACAACACGTCTAATACGACGACGCCCTGGAGTACCGCGACGGCTCAACGGTCTGAAAGTATCAATCAAACCCATATTGACCCATCCACGCAAAGCCTCGTAATCAACACCAAAAACACGAGCAGCTTCCGGTAAACTAAAACTTTCCTGCTCATACGCAGGAATATGTGTAGCTGGCATAACACTCAATCTATGTTTCTGCGCGGTAGACATAATCCGCTCAGATGATGCAATATCGCGCGATACGTTAATTTGCTTTAAAACTGTTGTTTCTGTCATAACTAGTCCTTTCTAAAAAATGCGATCTACTCATCCAGCGAGCGCGACGTGGTGTTATCGTCGTTGCTGTTATTGTCGTTGTTGTTGTGGTTTGTTGGTGGGTAGTGTGTTCCTGCCCACATGATGATGAGTCCGAAGCTTCCTGTGAGGAATACTGCGAGTGCGAAGAGGCTTTGTATTGGGGTGTAGTTTGCGTTGTGTGTGATGATGTATTGGAATGCGCTGATGGTGATTATTGCGAGCGCGATGGTGCTTGTTATTTCTATGATTGATTCTGTTATTGTGTGTTTACTCATTTTTTAGTCCTTTAGGCTTGTGTGCTGGCGATGATTCCTATCGTGAGACCGGCGAGTGCGAGTGTGATAAGAATGAAGATGTCACTCATGACTTATCGTTATTGTTTTTATAGTGTTTGAATGTGCGTATGCTCGTACTGATTTGTGTGAGAGCGAGGATAATAATCGCGCAATTCTGAATCAAATCAATCATTACTATCAGTCCTTTCAACTTCGAGACGAGACTCACGAAGAATCTCAATCGGATCTACGCCGACGTAGCGAGCAATTGAGAAAAATTCGCGCATTGACATATCGCTTTTGTTGAGATGCATGCTCACTGTTGATCTATTGAGCTCTACATGATTTGCGATTTCTTGCTGAGTTATAGATTTTGCAACAGCTAGCTTTTTAAGCTTCGTGATTGCGTTATTTATGTAATTGTCGCTATTTGTCAACATATTTATATAATCTCGCAATATGTTGCTATTTGCAAACAGCGCGTGTCGCTATTCGACGACGATGGATGACTATATTTGTAATCAATGTTGTCGAATGCTAACATCGTAATTATGGGACGTAGCTATGAAAGAGCAGCTGCAGATATAGCTGCTCAGCAGATAATAGATGAGATGCTTAATAGATATGGATATTCTGTTAGAAAGGCAGCTGAACTTTCTGATGGTTTAATTACATATAGTCGTATTCATGATTTGCGGAATGGATTAAAGTCTCCGCTGAAGTTGTCTGAGTCAATTGCTTTTGCTCGTATTTTTAATATTGACGTTGAGGATTTTGCGAGCGCAATTTATGAGAGAACAAACGAGCTTGAGTCTGCTTCGTTGTTGTCTCAGTCTGGTGTTGAGCTTGTTGCTAGTCGTGATGATCGTAAGTTTGAAGAGATGGAAGATTATTACGAGTAGTTTTTTGATTTTGTAGGTGTAACATTTGGTGGTAAAATTTTCTTCATATTGTTATACAATTGTTTTTTTTGAAAAGGTGGTTGTTAAAGATGACTGAAAATAATATGAAGAATGGTGAAATGAGTGAGAAAGAGTTTACTCGTTTGTATTGTAGTGAGCTTGATACAGTGATGAGTGATATTATTCCGCAATGTGTTACTGACGTTGATATGTCATTAAAGAATATTGGTTGGTTGACTAGTAAGCAGAAGAGGAGTGTGAGAGCGAGTTTTATTAATCGTGCTGTTGCTAAAGCGTGTGGTGAGCATGCGTTAGGTGACTGGACTGTTGATGAATCGGGGTACACGCATCTTACGCATAAGCCTTCAGGGTTGAAGATTCGTCTGCGTTCTGTTGATAAGAAGACAGGGCGTGCTCCTCATGGTGGTAATACTTTCGCTGCTCGAGCGCGTTATAATCAGGGTTCCTTGCTCGGGCCTGAATGTATACAGTTTGGTGTGGATGGTATTCCTGATTTAAGTGGTATTAATCTGATGCTTGTGTGTGATTATGAGAAGTTAGACTCTACGTTTATGACAATTCATAGGCCTATCGAGAATGGGAAGTATGGTAGTGGTATTGTCTCTGCTTATTCTTACCCTCTTGAACGTGGCATTGACGGTATGATTCCTTTGGTAGAGTTTGTTCCTGATCAGAATGATTCGGTTAATGTTTTGGACTTCCTCGCACAAGACGAGGATGTAAAAGTGAATGGTTAATAATGAATTCATTTAATCTTGAGTCTCTTATCCTTCTCCAACAGCTAGAAAAAGTGACAAAAAATGATATAGCTACATGGGGTGGAGTATCACTGCCGACATTGAGCAAGATTCTTAATCGACAGAAAGAAGCACCAGATAGCTTATTCGAGAGGGTAAGTGATAATTCTGGTTATCCACTCGAATTTTTTCAGCGTGATACGTCAATCCCCCCAGCGTATGAGTTGACGTATCGGCATACGAGTCGTACTACTATTCAAGAGCTTAATGCTATTGCTGCTGAATACTCGCTTTTATCAGATGTCGCTGATACGTTAGCTGGAAAGATGAATATCAAGAGTAAAGCTGGGTGGATAGATCAGATAGCTCCCAAAACCGAGAGCATTACTCATGCTGATATTGAACGATTAGCAAGCCTTGCTCGTCAGTATATGAATTTACCTGCTCATGGTGCGGTCAGTAACGTGACACGTGCTTTAGAACGTTGCGGTATTGTTGTTGCACCATTACATGCTTTAACGCCTGATGATGCTGATACGAAGCTCTCCAGTGATGGTGTAACGCATCCGTTGAGTAATGATGAGCTTCTTTCTATTGGGTTTAAGGAAGACTCTAATGCAGGAGATAGAGACCGCTTTACTAAAGCTCACGAATTAGGACATCTTATACTGCATAAGTATCGTCGTTTAGAACGCTACAGTGAAATGGAACGAGAAGCACACGCATTCGCTGGAGCATTCCTCATGCCTGAAGACGATGCAAAAACTCTCATAAACCCTAATATCATGCTTTCCGACTTCTTACAACTCAAAGCTAGCTGGGGAATCTCTATAGCTGCGCTTATCTCACGCGGATATGATATGAATATCCTGTCAAGAGATAGATGGCGTTCCCTGTATATGCAACTAAGTGCACGGGGATGGCGTAAAACAGAACCAATCACTGTAGTAAAAGAAAAGCCGTTACTCTTACAACAGATACTGCAAAAAGAGTATGGTGATAAGAATGGTTTTATAGACTCATTCACAGCTGAACATGAGCTAGGAATTAGATTCGGATATCTTGACGTGTGGGCTGGAGGCCTAATCGAGCAGGGTAGCGAACTAGGGTATAGAGCACGCAGATTCTAAACAAAAGGAACTTACAGTGAATAAGTATGATTGGCGTGTACGTCGTATTAATGGGTATCGCAGGTTTTATCTGGATAAACGGTTTATTAATCGTGAGATTCTTGCCTGGCGGAAATTCTATTTGCAGGATTGTCATATCGTCAAGGTTGAACAGTCGAAGGGCCGTAAACCACACTACATTGTGTATACGAGTGATAACCGGCAAATCTGTGAGATAGAAGCACGCTCCACTGGTGCATACAGAGAAATACAGTTAATCGCGAATCTTCCAATACTTACTGTTTCTATTGCACCTATGGAATCTGGTGACGATAGCTACATGATTGACATGCAAGCAGATTTACGTCCTATACATAATTACGCTAACCCAATACGCAGAATCGTTATCGACACGGAAACCACTGGTTTAGATCCACGCAGAGATGAAATACTGCAATTATCTATTATTGACGGGTTTGGTAATACCATTCTTAATAACTATTACAAGCCTGAATATGTAGATTCGTGGACTGAAGCAGCACGGATTCATCATATTACAAAAACAATGGTGAAAAACAAGCCGCCTATCAGTAGTGATAAAGAGCTTATCCAATCCGTCTTGAATCAGGCACAAGAAGTCGTTATTTATAACGCTCCATTCGACCTCGCGTTCCTGGACGAGCTCGGTCTACTGTTAGATACTCGTAAGGTCACAGATACCATGCGTGAATACGGGCAACTAGTACACAAAAAAGAGTATTACAAGCTTATAAACGCTGCAGCAGAATGCGGATACACGTATCATGCGCATAACTCGTTAGAAGATTGTAAAGCAACACTCCACGTGCAATATCGAGTAGACAATCTCAAACAAAAGAAGAATCGTCCAAGCCATAACCAGCCTACGATGCTTCAACCACAGCACATACAAATCCAACAAGCCGACACTAAAAGCTGGGCTCACAATCTCATGAGCTCACTCAAAGCACTCTTCAAATAAAAACATTCTTCTAAACTGATAGGAGATAACTTACGAGTAACGCATACACTATAGAAGCACTTGAACAGCTCATCTCCGAGCAAGGAGTAGAAATCATCGAGGAAGAGCTTGAGGGTAATGTTCTTGGATATTACGTGGATTGCGAGCGCGTGGTGTTTGTTGATTCGCGTTTGTCGTGTCGTCAGAGGCGGTGTGTGTTGGCTCATGAGTTGTGGCATGTTTCGTTTGGGCATGTGTTGGTTGGTGGTGTGTTTGGGGTGAGGGATGAGTTGAGGGTTCGTCGGTTGACGGCTCGTATGCTTATTAGTGTGGTTGATTATGTGTTGGCTGAGCGTGTGTTTGAGGGGAATAAGTGGCGTATGGCTGTGGAGTTGGATGTGACGTTGCAGGTGTTGGAGGATTTTCAAGGGTTGCTTGTTAATGGTGGTGTATGTGTTGAGTCGTGATGAGTGCTTATTGTTTATTGTGTAGGTGTTAGTGATTGTGGGGAACAGTGATGTTTGAGCGTGCTAGACGGTTTATAGAAAAGTTTAGTAACTATACGATGCGTGATGTTGTTCGTGGGTTGGATAGGTCTAAGTCTCGTGTGTATTATGCTCGTCCGCAGCGGTATTATGTGGTGAATCAGTATGCGGATACGGTTGTTCTTGATACTGAGACGACTGGGTTGGATAATGATGCTGAGATTGTGCAGATAGGTGCTGTTTATTTGCGTAATGGTGTTGTTGTGGGTGAGTATGATCAGCTTGTTAAGCCAAAAGTGTATAAGCCGATTGTTGCTCGGATTTCTGGTTTTAGTGAAACGGATTTAATGTATCAACCTGATATTAGGCAGGTTCTTCCAGGGTTTATTGCTAGTATTAACGGGCTTGTGATTGTAGGTCATAATATTGGGTTTGATATAAACCAGTTGAATAATGAAGCACGGCGTATGGGGCATCCTTTGGTTAATCCTCGTGCTGTGGTTGATACGTTAGAGTTGTCTCGTTATATTTTTCCTACGGTTCGTTCTCATACTTTGCAGGCGACTATGCATATGGTGGGGATTTATGAGGAAGAAGAGCATACGGCGTTATCGGATGCGCGTTATACGTTGGAATGTTGGAGAAGGCTTACTGCTATTCCAAGGCCTTATACTTATACGACTGAGCAAATGCGGAGAGCGCAGGAAACTGCTGAAGCTCTTAAAAATAAGCATGAGGATAGTCTGCGGTTAGCGCGTAAAGCAGCGTATAAGGCTTCTTATCTGGCGGATAGTGATTTAACTCCACGTAATAGTAAGCCGGATGGATTTTGTATCGAGACAATGGATTGTGGTGTAGATATCCTAGGTGAGCAGCATCATCAAGAGGTCTTAGCGCCGTATGGTTATGGCGCGTGGCTATGGGTGTTTGTTGTTCCTGGCGAGATTCCAACAGGTAAGTATGCAGGTGAAAAAACTTATATGGTGTATCTTGACGGTGTCGAAATTGGATATTTGAGTCATATACAGATGATTAAGCATGCTAATCAAGTTCCAGACAGTGGTGCGGTGATGCTTGCACATATTGCTAACACAAAAGCCGATCGCGATAAAGGCAAGTTTAATCTGAAACTCGAAATGCCTGACCCGGTGGTCTAAGAGTCTGTGGGAAGAGAACAGGGAGGTGAATAGAATCGATGTCTATTCACCTCCCTGTTCTCTTCGTTACTAAGCTGTGATTCTGATACCTAGAATAACGTCTTATATGATATTACAAAACGTCGCTGCTATTCTATTATCAAAGAGAGCAGATGCAGATATCATCAGCGAGATGATATCTAATTATTCATTGTCGTTCAATCTTGAGAATTTTTCTATGTCTAGTTCATATGGAAGGTTCGGGTCTGTCATCCCAAATTCGTAGTATTTATGGTCAATCGTTTGTCGGATGATTGGCCATAGAGCAATGATGAGATTTGGCATTATCTCGTCACTAGGTGTTTCTGCTTGCACTCCGTATTTGAGAGCGAGAGTGAAAACGTTTATCGTGTCTTTTTGATTATGCGGTGTACCAACTATTGTGACGAAGATGGAGACAATGTGATTCCAGCGTGGATTAGTTGTTTCTTCGTTGCTGGAAAACTGTATATTTGTGTTGAGCTCTGAGTAGTCTAATTCATTCAAAGAATAGTCTCTGCTTGCCGCGCAGTCGATTAGATTAATGCTTTTAATGTGCATGATTTTCTCCGATATTAGGCATGTGTTTTCTGCAACTCTAGATTGAAACTAGTTCTTGGTACTTTAGGTGTTGCTTTCGGCGTGATGGATGTAGATAATATATTGAGTTGTGTAGCTGACTCATAAGCATGAGTATCTTCCATAGGGAATGCTTGTAAAACTATTCGCGCATCCACTGCGTATGCGTAATCGACAAGATTATCGAACATGCTAGTAGATCCGTTTTCTAAGCGGGATACGTATCCTTGGGTAACGTCCATTTCTTCGGCAACATCTGCTTGAGTCATTCCACGCGCGCTACGAATATTTGTGAGTTGCTTGAGGATGTTGGTAATCATGGCATAGTTTGCACTCGTGTTTGCTATCCGTTTTTTACGTTCCTCGTCTAACTGTGCATAAGAAGTAATGCTAGATTCTGTCATGATAGTTCCTTTCAATATAAATAATATTACTATATGGAATAATATTTCATCATGAATTATTATTTTCTGCACATTTGTGTGTTTGGAACATGCTTGCGGTATGTATCTATTGCTGTCTTAATATGCTCGTTTTGGTCTTGTCTGACAACATCATCGTCCTCTTCGTTCCAAGGCTTGATATGCATAACTAAACCGTATATCAGGTCATTGCTAGGGCATGGTGGTTCTCCGGCATAATGGCGAATCTGCTGAGTCTTCTTATTAGGTGGCTCGGTAGGTTTAAAGATAGTTGTATTAAAATGCCAGTAGTGTTCATAGATGGGTAGATGTTCTCTTTCGCATAATGTGATTACCTTTATACCCCCTTTGGCTTTATCATCTCCGCCCGCGCACATATTTTCAAGACGCGTATGGATGAATGCTGTTAACATATTCTCATATTTATTTTTCTTAAGTGGTTTTATATCTCCATTTGCGAGCGCGGTGTTGGCGAATTGTTGTGCGAATTTGAAGGCTATATCGTATAGGTCATTATTGTTGTCTGGTATTAGGTAGTAGGTGAGTTTGTTGCCTTTGTTGCATCGTCCGTGATATATCTGTTGCATGGTGTGCCTCTTCAAGTCGTGTTTATTTAACTATAGTGCATTTTTATAGAAGTGTTTGGTTGGCTTGTTCTGTTAGTTCTGCGAGTGCGGTTGGTGTCCAGTGTGTGTATCCGGCTGTTGTTGTGATTTTGGCGTGTCCCATTATTGCGGTGCGTGCGTCTTCTGGTGCGCCGTTTTGTGCGAGTTGGGTGCTGAAGTAGTGTCGTGCTGCGCGCATGGTTGTGTAGGGTAGTCCTGTTGCTTGGAGGAGTGTTTTCCAGCGTCGTCTTTCTTGTGTGCTGGTGAGGGGTTGGTTGTTGATGGTGAAGATGAGTTGGTTTGGTTGGATGTTGTGTTGTTGGATGCGTTGGTTGAGTTGGATCCATAGTTGTGTGTTGAGTGGTATGAATCGTTTTCCTTGTTGGGTTTTTGGTGGGAGGAGGTAGAAGTTTCCTCGTATGTGGGTTGCGTGGATCCAGTTGGGTATGGTTGTGTTGGTTTTGAGGTGTTGGAGTTGGTGGGTGATGGTGATGCCGTGGATTCCGTCTTGTGTGGTGAGTTCTGATGGTGTGAGTCCGAAGCGTTCTGCTTGGCGCATGCCTGTGGTGAAGGCGAGTGTGAAGAGGAGTTTCCACATGTCTTTTTCGTCTTGGCTGGCGGTTGTGAAGGCGTTGTTGGGTATGGTGATGTGGTTGATTGCGTTGATGGCTTGGAGGGGTTGGTTGTCGTGTAGGATTTGGGTTTCTTGGATTGTGTAGCGTGGTGGTCGTACTTGTTGTGCTGGGTTGGTGGTGATGTGTTTGTCGAGCATGGCGTCGTTGAGGATTTGGCGTATGCGGATGTAGTAGTTGTGGATTGTTTTGCTGGAGCGTATCTGTCCGAGTGTGTCTAGTGCGTTTTCGATGTGGAGTGCTGTTATTTGTGTGAGTTTGAGTTCTCCGAGTTGGCTGTTGATTTGGTTTATTTCGCCTTGGTAGGTGGTGTAGACGCGTGGTTTGACTTGTTTTTGTATGCGGTTTAACCATTGCTCGGCGTATTGGCGGAGGGTTGGAACGTTGTCGTAGGGCATTTCGCCGGCTGTTTGGAGTGCGATTATTTTTGCTTCGAGTTTTGCTTTTGCTGCTGTTTTTGTTGGTGCTACTGCTGTGATGAAACGGCGTTTGCCTGTACGTGGGTTAGTGCCGATAAGTCGTTTGATACGCCAGTGCCCAGCCTTGTCTTGCCAGAGTGTTCCTTGTCCGTTTTCACGAATTTTAGTGCTTGCCATTTTTTAGTCCTTTTCTCGTGTCGCACGCTTTTTGAGTGCTTGTAGAGAAAAGAATAGGTGTATACCTTGGTGTATACCATTAGGCGGAGATAGGGGGTCTTAGGCGGAAAACTTGCAATGAAGTATACACCTAGAGGGGTGTATGAAATGTTTGGAAAGCCTTGAAAACGTTGGAAATAAAGGAGAGCGGATGACGGGAATCGAACCCGCGTAATCAGTTTGGAAGACTGAGGCTCTACCATTGAGCTACATCCGCAGATAAGCCACTAGTATATGCAAAAAAAACTGAGAGCACAACTCAACTGTTATGCGTGTTGCTATGCTTGGAGATATGCAGCATCATGTTTTTATTATTGGAAGTCGCGGTCTTCCCGCTAATTATGGGGGTTTCGAGACCTTCGTGGAGAATCTTGTAACGCGTCGAATTAATCCAGATATTGTTTATCACGTGGCGTGTCTCAGTGACGATGAACATCACTCACATAAGGATTTTCATGGAGTTGATTGCTTTACAATAAAACCTCCTGCTATAGGCCCAGCCCGCGTTATTGCTTACGACATGATGGCGCTAAATTATTCATTGCGGTTAGTAAAAGAACAGAATATCGAACATCCAGTTTTTTGTATTCTTGGGAACACTATTGGTCCTCTTGTCGCTTGGTATGCTCGTCTAATCCATCAGGTAGGTGGTACGTTATTAGTAAATCCTGATGGACTTGAATTTAAGCGATCTAAGTGGAGTAAACCTGTACGTGCATATCTCAAATTTGCGGAAAAATGCATGGCTCGTACTGCCGATTTAATTGTTAGCGATAATATCGGTATTCAGGAGTATATGGAGCATACGTATCCTGGAGTAAAAAGTACGTTTATTGCGTATGGGACGGATACTGTACCCTCTACTCTTGAGACGAATGATACGAAGGTACGAGAATGGTTCGATGCGCATAATGTAACCGAGCACGAATATTATCTCATCGTTGGGCGCTTTGTTCCTGAGAATAATTACGAATCCATGATTCGTGAGTTTATGGCTTCTCAAACAAATCGCGATCTTGTTATCATCTGTAATCATGAAGGTAATGCGTATTACGATTATCTACGTGAAGTAACTGCATTCGATTCGGACTCTCGTATTAAATTTGTTGGTACTGTCTATGATAAGGATTTACTGACTTACATTCGAGAAAATGCATTTGCATACATTCATGGTCATTCGGTTGGAGGGACGAATCCAGGACTTCTTGAAGCGCTGAGTTACACGGATTTGAATCTCGTTCTTGATGTTACATTTAATCATAGTGTCGCCCAAAATGCATGCGAATACTGGAAAATAGATAATATGGATGATGCGCATGAAGCTGTGGAGGACGTACAATATTTGCATGATGTCATTAATCGCGTTGATGAATTCTCCCGTGTAGAACGCCAAACGTATGGTGCACAAGCGAAATATATTATCGGACGAGATTATACGTGGGAAAAGATAATCGGACAGTATGAAGGACTTTTTACACATGAAGGTTAATATTCTTCTGTCTACATATAACGGGGAAAAATATCTCGCCGAACAGGTGAACAGTATACAGAAACAATCTTTTACCGACTGGAATCTTCTTATTCGAGACGATGGGTCGACAGATAACACTGTTCGCATCATCAGAGAACTTGCAGAGCGTGATAAACGAATTAAGTTTATTAATGACGGTAACGTTGTTAATCTTGGTGTCATTCGTTCGTTCTACGAATTACTCACTTATGAGCAGGCGGATTATTACCTTTTTTGCGATCAAGATGATTATTGGTTAGAAGACAAGATACAGACGCAAATTGAAGAAGCATTGCGTCATCCCGTTAACGAGCCGCATATGAATTACATGGATCCAGTTGTAGTTAATTCGCAACTTGAAACAATTAATTCGAGTATGATTCGTTCTCAATCAGGTCATGCGAATACGCAACTTCGTCAGGAATTGACAGAAAATACGGTAACGGGTGGAGTGAGTTTAATTAATCATGCTTTGGCTGAGAAATGGGTTGGATGCGACTCGAGAATCATGATGCATGATTGGTTCCTTGCTCTATGTGCCTGTGCATTTGGCTCACTTGTTTTCATAGATAAACCGGGCGAACTATATCGTCAACATGATTCGAATGTTTTAGGTGCTCGAACCTTGTCGAAGCGTTTAAGAACTATCGCTCATCCCATTGCGTTAGTTCGTAAATACTGGACACTTATAAGGCGTTCTCAGCAACAAGCCGCGATTTTGCTTACTGATAATTATAAGTCGGACTTGCGGTCATACGATCGGGAAATGATTAACGAATTTATCAACATTACTGAGCAGTCTTTTACGCGAAGGATTGCAATTTTACGGCGATTTAAGTTACGTAAAAATAAGCTAATCATGTCACTGGCATTCTGGTTACTTCTTATCACGAAATGGGGATACGAGCATGATGGAAAATAAAGAAAAAGTTGCTGTCGATGCAATTGTTGCTACCTCGACCAATGAGCAAATCTCCATTGCAGATGCTCAACGCTCAAAGAAGTCGAGTCCATGGAAATATGCGCTCGTTGCTGCGCTGGTTCTCCTTGTAGTCACTCTCCCATACGGTCTTGGTCGACATAATGCGGTTTATAACACATCGTGGACTATCTGGTTTCTTAGTCAAATTCAGCCTATTGGGTGGGCGATTATCAGCTGGATTACGATGGTTGTGACGATGCTGGGGCTCGCCTTGGCAACGATTGAATCGTCGTGGAAGACGTGGGGAGTTGTGGCATATATCACGTTCGCATGTGAACAATATCTCTCTGGGCTCGCTATGTATAGACCAGATTATTGGTGGGGGACTAAAGTAATTTTTGGATCTTATGCCTCCTACGCGAATGGCATAAACGCTGCAATTACAACGTCTGTATGGGGTTTGGGTGTGTTCGTAGTGATGTACGTTATAGCACTATTCTTTATTCCAAAAGATTCCAAGTTGAACGTCTTTACACGAAGCTGGACGGCGTTTGTCGCTTTCTTTATCGTACAAATTTGTGCTTTAATTGTAGCTATGTTCGGTGGCTTAATTTAGAGCCATAAATTAAGGCTCGGGGCACCATCGGGGCACGATTATTACGTAATATCTCAAGGCATTACGTGATATGACCGAGTAAATATATAGATAAAGAGAAAGGGAACTCATGATTAAGGGTTTCAAGGACTTCATTTCACGCGGTAATGTTGTCGACATGGCTGTCGGTGTTGTTATGGGTGGCGCTGTAACAGCTGTAGTTAACTCAATTGTAGATAGCTTTATTAATCCATTAATTGCAATGATTTTTGGCAAACCAGATATGTCTGATTTGTTGAAGATTACCTTTAACGGTGCAACTATTTCCTTCGGCGCAATTTTGACAGCGTTAATTAATTTCCTCATCATCGCTGTAGCTGTTTACTTCTGCATAGTTCTTCCAATGAATAAATTCAAGGAAATTGCAGAAAAGGCTGCTAAGAAGGAAGCTGAAGAAGCTGCCGCTCAAGAAACTACTCCTAGCGCCGACGAGCTCACACTCTCAACATTGCAAGAGATTCGTGATTTGCTCAAGGAAAAGAATTAATGCTAAGGAACTAATATTTACTTGCGTAAGTTAGATGAAAATCTTTCGACGTATTGCAAATAGTATTTAGTTCTTGTATAAAGTCCTCAACGAAAGAGTTGAGGACTTTTGTATAACGTATTAGGTATACTGCTTAGTGGCGTGTTTCGCCCGCGGATAAAGAGCGCGTCATCAAAGGGATGATTGCACCGCGCAACTGATATAAGGAGAATGCTATGGCACTTTCTAAGGATGAAAAGCAGGCAATTATTGCAGAATATGCAACTCACGAGGGTGACACAGGTTCCCCTGAAGTACAGGTTGCATTGCTCACCAAGCGTATCAACGATTTGACAGCTCACATGAAGGAGCACAAGCACGATTACCATTCTGGTCGCGGTCTTTTGCTCATGGTTGGTGAACGTCGTCGTCTTCTTGGTTATTTGCGAGATGTAGACATTAACCGTTACCGCTCTTTGATTGAGCGCCTCGGTTTGCGTCACTAAAGTCTTCTGTGCCCAGGCAGTGTGCCTGGGCTCTTTTTGCATATAGAAGCAGGTACCAACGGGGAGAGGGTCTCCCCACTATGTGCAAAAGAAAGAAGCAAGTAGGTAGTTGAATGATATAAGGAGGAACCCATTGCAGGGTCCCGAGATTAAAGCAGTAGAAGCCGTTATTGACAACGGCGCATTTGGCAAGCGCACACTTCGCTTCGAGACGGGTCGTCTCGCCCAGCAAGCTGATGGGGCAGTAGCAGCTTATCTTGATGGAGAAACCATGATTTTGTCTACCACCACAGCTGGTAGCAGCCCAAAGGAAAATTATGATTTCTTCCCACTGACAGTTGATGTTGAAGAAAAAATGTATGCAGCCGGAAAGATTCCAGGCTCTTTCTCCCGTCGCGAAGGACGTCCATCAACAGAAGCAACTTTGGCGGCACGAATCATCGACCGACCATTGCGACCATTATTCCCTCACACGCTTCGTAATGAAGTGCAGGTAGTGGAAACAGTTCTTTCTATCCACCCAGATGATGCATATGACATGGTAGCTATGAATGCTGCATCTGCATCTACTATGATTTCTGGTTTGCCATTTAGCGGTCCTGTATCCGGGTTGCGTTTGGCTTTGATTGATGGACAATGGGTAGCATTCCCACGCTGGTCCGAGCGTGAGCGCGCAGTATTCGAACTCGTTGTCGCAGGTCGCGTTATTGAAAATGGCGATGTAGCAATCGCTATGATTGAAGCAGGTGCGGGCAAGAACGCATGGAACTTAATTTACTCAGACGGACAAATGAAGCCTGATGAGGAAGTAGTTGCAGGTGGCCTGGAAGCTGCAAAACCATTCATTAAAGTTATCTGTGAAGCTCAAAATGAGTTGAAGGAAATTGCAGCAAAAGAGACTCGCGATTTCCCTCTCTTCCCTGAATACACCGATGAACTCTATGCACGTATCGACGAAATTGCTCATGCAGATCTGAACGAAGCACTTTCCATTGCTGAAAAGCTTCCACGTCAGGACCGTATTGCTGAAATTAAGCAGGTTGTTAAGGATACCTTAGCTTCTGAGTTTGAAGATATGGAAGAGGCGGAAAAGGAAAAGGAAATTGGTAATGCATTCAAGGAATTGCAGCGCCAAATTGTTCGCCGTCGAATCCTTACTGAAGATTATCGTATCGATGGTCGCGGTCTTCGTGATATCCGTACACTCTCAGCTGAAGTAGATGTCATTCCACGAGTTCATGGTTCTGCTCTATTCCAGCGTGGAGAGACTCAGATTCTTGGTGTTACCACTTTGAATATGCTCAAGATGGAGCAGCAGACAGATGCATTATCTGGTCCAACAACCAAGACATATATGCATAATTATGAAATGCCTCCATATTCTACCGGTGAGACTGGCCGAGTTGGTTCTCCAAAGCGCCGTGAAATTGGTCATGGTGCATTGGCTGAGCGCGCCCTTGTGCCGGTATTGCCAAGCCGTGAAGAGTTCCCATATGCTATTCGTCAAGTTTCTGAGGCAATTGGTTCAAACGGTTCAACCTCTATGGGTTCTGTATGTGCTTCGACATTGTCTTTGATGGCTTCTGGCGTCCCAATCAAGGCTCCAGTAGCAGGTATTGCAATGGGTCTTGTATCTGGTGATGTTGACGGTCAACACATCTTCAAGACTTTGACTGATATCCTCGGTGCAGAAGATGCGTTCGGCGATATGGACTTCAAGGTAGCTGGTACATCTGAATTTATTACTGCATTACAGCTTGATACAAAGCTCGATGGTATTCCAGCTGATGTTTTGGCTTCTGCTCTTCAGCAGGCAAAGGAAGCTCGTACGACAATCCTTGATGTTATTACTGAATGCATCGATGGTATCGCTGAGATGAGCCCATACGCTCCACGCATCATCACAACAACGGTTCCAGTTGATAAGATTGGCGAAGTTATCGGTCCTAAGGGCAAGATGATCAATCAGATTCAGGAGCAAACTGGTGCTGAGATTTCTATTGAAGATGACGGAACGGTATTTATCTCATCTGAGGGTGGTGATTCTGCTGAAGCTGCTAAGAAGTTGATTGACCAGATCGCTAACCCTCATATCCCAGAGGCAGGAGAAACCTTTAACGGTACGGTAGTTAAGACTACAAGCTTCGGTGCTTTTGTAAATTTGCTTCCAGGAACTGATGGACTTCTTCACATCTCGCAGATTCGTAACCTTACAAATGGCGAGCGAATCGATGCTGTCGATGATGTCTTGAAGGAAAACGATACTGTTGAGGTTGTCGTACAGTCTGTAGATGATCGTGGCAAGATTTCTCTTGCAATCCCTGGTTTTGAGAACCAAGAAAATAACGCAGACCGTGCACCTCGTGGCGACCGTCGTGATCGTGATGACCGTGATAATCGCGATCGTCGTGATCGTCGCCCACGCCGTGATTATGATGATTTGCGTGATCGTGATGACCGTGGTCGTCGTGATGATCGTTATGACCGTCGTGACAACCGTAATGACCGATATGATCGATATGACCATGATGATCGTCGTGATCGTGATGACCGTCGTGACGATCGTGGTTCACGTTACGACCGTTATGATCGTGAGGAACGTTATAGCCGTTCTGATCGCTCAGATCGTGACCGTCGCAGCGGCCATCGTGAGAATCCACGCTATGCAGTTGATGATTCGTATGATGATTATCGTGCTGAGCGTGCGGAACGCACTGAGCGCCCACGACGCCGAGTACGCCGTGACTTCGACCCATTTGAGACCGAAGATTAATACGGGATTACTGCAGCGTGCTAACGCATTGCTCTCATAGCTTTCTATGCTGAGTAGCTAAACGGGGACATCTTATTAAGAGATGCCCCCGTTTTTTATAGCCGCGTGTATTGGGCTGTATGGGGATTGTGAATGTGATCGTGAATATAAGCGGTGTGTATCGTGAAACTATAAGGGGCTGTGTTTTGGAATTCGACCCCGGATAGAGATGTGTAAGTGTGTTAGCTTGTATGGAATATTGCAGTAGATTTCTTAAAATTAGTAGCTCCTGGATTGACGAATATCGGTTGTTAACACGACGTTTAGTAAGCGAAAATAGTTAAATTCATGAACTTTTGTGCATATCGGGTACTTTTTATTTAGATTATTTCGAAAACGTTGAGAAAAGTGACCCTGTTTTGCCCAAAAGGTGTGTGAGATAAGAATAATAGATAATTTTCTCTCTGGTTCTTATTTCAGTGGACGGTGATCCGTAAGCGCGAATCTACCGTGTAGATGCGGATGCCGTAGCATTATCGTCATATGTCCCGTGCTTGCGTGATGCAACACACCTAGTGAAGACAAATGTGAAGAAAATAGTTCAAAAGTTATGCATATTTTTACAGAAAAAGTCGAATTGCATGGACGAAGTGTAAATATATCTGAGTGTAAAGTATTGATAATTCAATTGTTTATAGTACTAACAAAATACTCTTTGTTAATGAATAAAACTTTTATTATGCATAAATATACATAATTATTTGGAAATATTTTTTAAATCTTCACATTTCCTTGTAATGATTTGTGATATGAATCACAAAGTGGTATAGTCGAGGTGTCGCGACGAGGAAGTGTGATAGTTACAAGTGTAAAGGAGCACATTATGTCTACGCACCCTATCCATGTTTTCTCAGAAATTGGGAAACTGAAGAAAGTGTTGCTTCACCGACCTGGTAAAGAGCTAGAAAATCTCATGCCAGATTATCTTGAGCGTCTTCTTTTTGATGACATTCCATATTTGGAAGCAGCTCAAGAAGAACATGATGCATTTGCTAATGCTCTGCGTAACGAGGGAATCGAGGTTCTGTATCTCGAGAAACTCGCTGCTGAATCATTAACGACACCAGAAATTCGCGAACAATTTATCGAAGAATATCTGGATGAAGCTAATATTCGTGGTCGGGTGACAAAGAAAGTTATCCGGCAACTGCTCAATGATATTGAAGATAATCAGGAGCTCATTGATAAGACCATGGCTGGTTTCCAGAAGTCTGAGCTTCCAGATATTCCACCTGATGCAGAAGGCTTGACGGATTTGGTCGAATCGGATTATCCATTCGCTATCGACCCAATGCCAAACCTTTACTTTACGCGTGATCCATTTGGATGCATTGGCAATGCAGTGTCTCTCAATCATATGTTCTCAGATACACGAAATCGTGAGACTCTGTATGGTAAGTACATCTTTAAGTATCATCCAATTTATGGTGGAAAAGTTGATCTCGTCTATAACCGTGATGAGTCGACTCGAATTGAAGGTGGCGATGAGCTTGTTCTTTCTAAGGACTTGCTTGCTGTCGGTATTTCACAACGTACGGATGCAGCTTCAATTGAGAAACTTTTGATTAATTGCTTTAAGAAGAACCTCGGATTTAAGAAGGTATTGGCATTCGAATTCGCAAATAATCGCAAGTTCATGCATCTTGACACGGTATTTACCATGGTTGACTATGATAAGTTCACTATCCATCCAGAAATTGAAAGTGGACTACGAGTTTACTCTGTCACATATGAAAATGAAAAGCTTCATGTAGAAGAGGAAACACGCGATCTGGCTGTAGTCCTTGCTGAGAATCTAGGTGTCGAGAAGGTAGATCTGATTCGTTGCGGTGGCGGAAATATCGTAACTGCAGCACGCGAACAGTGGAATGATGGATCAAATACTTTGACTATTGCTCCAGGTGTTGTCGTTGTCTACGCTCGAAATGCTGTAACGAATAAGATTCTCGAGGAGCACGGTCTACGTCTCATCAAGCTTCGCGGAAGTGAATTGGTACGAGGACGCGGCGGCCCACGTTGCATGTCTATGCCATTCGAACGTGAAGATATCTAACACCACATTACGTGTTATCGCGGTGTGGCATCATTAGACATGTGAATGCCACACTGCGGTTCACCTCGTCAATTCTCATCATAAAGAAAGAAGCTAACAATGACAGATTCAGTATTCCAGGGTCGAAGCTTCCTGGCAGAAAAGGACTTTACTCGGGCAGAGTTAGAGTATCTCATTGGGCTTTCAGCTCATTTGAAGATGCTCAAGAAGAAGAATATTGAGCATCATTACCTCGCGGGTAAGAATATCGCTCTTCTCTTCGAAAAGACTTCTACTCGTACTCGCTCGGCATTTACTACTGCAGCTATTGATTTGGGTGCACATCCAGAGTACTTAGGTGCTAATGATATTCAGTTAGGTAAGAAGGAATCAACCGAAGATACTGCAAAAGTGCTTGGTCGTATGTTTGACGGTATCGAATTCCGCGGCTTTAGTCAGCGTACGGTTGAGCAGCTTGCAGAGTTCTCTGGCGTCCCAGTATGGAATGGTCTGACAGATGAGTGGCATCCAACTCAGATGCTGGCTGATTTCTTAACTATTCAAGAAAACTTCGGACGGCTAGAGGGACTAACGTTAGTATACTGCGGAGATGGTCGCAACAATGTTGCAAACTCTCTCTTAGTAACTGGCGCAATCTTAGGTGTCAATGTACATATCTTCTCTCCACGTGAGCTTTTCCCAGAAGCAGGCATCGTTGAAATGGCAAAGGAATTTGCTAAGGACAGTGGAGCTCGCATTCTTATCACAGAAGACGCTGATGAAGCAGTTAAGGGTGCGGACGTTCTTTATACGGACGTATGGGTTTCAATGGGTGAAGAAGATAAGTTCGCAGAACGTGTAGCTTTGCTTAAGCCATATCAAATCAACATGGAACTCGTTGAAAAGACAGGTAATGAAAATGTAATCTTCTTACACTGCTTGCCAGCATTCCATGATACAAATACGGTTTATGGAAAGAATGTATCTGATCAGTTTGGTGTAGACGAAATGGAAGTTACGGATGAAGTCTTCCGTAGCAAGTATGCACGTCATTTTGATCAGGCCGAAAACCGTATGCATACGATTAAGGCAGTTATGGCTGCAACCCTCGGCAACCTTTATATTCCACGGGTATAAGTGGCATAAAGGTGAGTATTGTGAGGGCTTGGATCAGCAATTAATCCAGCCCTCACGCCGTTCGTGACTATTTCGATGTCGAAGAGGAGTCGAAAATATGAGCAATCGGAAAATTGTTGTTGCCCTAGGTGGAAATGCTATTTTATCCTCTGATCCTTCTGCTGGGGCGCAGCAGAAAGCATTAGAAGATACAGCTCGGCATTTGGTCAAGCTGGTAAAAAATGGTGATAATCTCATTATCACTCATGGTAATGGTCCACAAGTAGGCAATCTACTACTACAGCAAATCGCAGCAGATTCGAAGAAGAACCCTGCACTTCCACTGGATACGTTAGTAGCAATGACGGAAGGAAGTATTGGTTTCTGGCTTCAATCTGCTATGCAAAACGCTCTTCGTGAGAAGGGCATAGAGAAAGGAGTTGTATCGGTTGTTACTCAAGTAATCGTAGACAAAGATGATCCTGCATTTGAAAACTTGAGTAAGCCAATTGGCCCATTCTATACAGAGGAGGAAGCACGTGCAGAAAGTGAGAAAACACATGCGACCTTCAAAGAAGATGCCGGTCGAGGATGGAGAAAAGTTGTTGCTTCTCCAAAACCTGTAGATATCCAAGAAATTGATGCTATTCGTACGCTCAGTGATAATAATCAAATCGTTATCGCTGCAGGTGGAGGTGGTATACCAGTTGTTAAGGATGATCAAGGGAACCTGCATGGTGTTGAAGCGGTAATTGATAAAGATTTCGCATCGCAACGCCTTGCTGAGTTAGTAGATGCTGATCTGTTCATCGTGTTGACGGGCGTTGATTACGTCTATGTCAATTTCAATAAGCCAGATCAAGAGAAGTTGGATCGGGTTACGGTTCCACAGCTCGAAGAGTATATTGCTCAAGATCAATTTGCTCCGGGCAGTATGCTTCCAAAGGTTCAAGCTGCTATAGCTTTCGTCAACGGGCGGCCTGAAGGTAAAGCTGTTATCACTTCTCTAGAAAATCTGGGTGCACTTATTGAGTCAGACAGCGGAACAACTATAGAGAAGGGTTAAACGCTTCTCGCGTTAATAACTCATATACGTTTCAAAGGAGAAAATGATGAGTGACAAGAAGAAGGTCCTTAAGGGATTTAAGCTTCCATCGTCATACACTGTTTTGATTATCGTTATTGCGATAATGGCAGTACTGACGTGGATTATCCCAGCAGGTGCGTTTGTAGATGGCGTATATAAATCACAAGCGGCTCATCCTCAGGGATTCTGGGATGTGATTATGGCGCCGGTTCGCGCAATGCTTGGTACAAGTCCTGAAGAAGGCTCACTTGTTAAGAGCACGAGTGCTGCAATTGATGTCGCATTCTTCATTCTGATGGTGGGTGGATTCCTAGGAGTTGTCAATAAGACTGGCACTCTCGATGTGGGAATTGCCTCAATCGTTCGTAAGTTCAAGGGGCGCGAAAAGATGCTCATCCTTGTTCTGATGCCTATCTTCGCATTGGGCGGTACAACTTACGGAATGGGTGAAGAGACAATGGCATTCTACCCATTATTGATTCCAATCATGATGGCTGTAGGATTCGACACTATTACTGGTGTAGCTATTATTCTGATAGGTTCACAAATTGGATGCTTGGCATCAACGCTTAATCCATTCGCTACGGGTATTGCTTCGGCAACGGCTGGGGTAGGCGTAGGTGACGGTATTGTATTGCGTTTAATATTCTGGGTTGTTCTTACAGCAGTAAGCACATATTATGTCTATCGTTACGCAGGCAAGATTCAAAAAGATCCTACCAAGTCTATTGTGTACTCAACTCGTGCAGAAGATGAGAAGTTCTTCAGCTTGGAAGAGGCTGAAAAGATTGAGTCCAAGATGAATGGCAAGCAAAAGGCAGTATTTGTGTTCTTCGTCATTACCTTCGTCATCATGATTATGGGCTTCATTCCATGGCCAGATTTGGGAGTTCATATCTTCGATGATTTCACTGCATGGCTCACGGGTATTCCTGGCGTTGGTGCAGTTGTAGGTACAAGCTTGTCAGCATTCGGTACGTGGTACTTCCCAGAAGGAGCAATGCTCTTTATGGTCATGGGTATTCTGATTGGCATGATCTACAGGCTGAAGGAGAGCACTATCGCTTCCTCCTTCATCGCAGGTGCTGCAGACTTATTGAGCGTAGCATTGATTGTAGCTCTTGCACGCGGAGTCCAAGTAATTATGAATGATGGTATGATTACCGATACAATCTTGTACTGGGGCAAGATGGCTCTGAGTGGACTTCCTCCACAGGTATTCATCGTGCTGACATACATCTTCTATCTGCCAATGTCTATTCTCATTCCATCGTCATCTGGACTTGCAGGTGCGACAATGGGAATTATGGCTCCATTAGGTGAATTTGCAGGTGTGCATGCAAGCCTCGTAATCACTGCTTACCAGTCTGCTTCTGGTTTGCTCAACATCCTCGCCCCAACTTCTGGCATCGTAATGGGTGCTTTGGCACTTGGACGTGTCGATCTTGGAAAGTGGTGGAAGTTCGTCGGCAAGCTTGCATTGATAATCATTGCGATTACCATTCTTCTGCTGCTTCTAGGAACGTTCTTACCGTTCCTGTAGCGTGCACTTCCATTGGAAGTTAAACGAATGAACATAGCTATGATCACGCTATAATGTTTTGGCTCCTACTTTGATGAGAAGTTGGAGCCAAAACTATGTGTTTAGAGTGGATCACATTCTTTAGTTTCCACATTAGTGCGTGGGAAAATTGCATATTTTAGATGCTCTCATACTCAGTTAGTTTTATCGTCTTACGTGTAGGATAAAGGAAGAAAAATTTATAAATCTAAGGGGAAAAATGTCAGCGCTAGTACGATCAATCGGTTCTGTTTCTACCACTGCTATCGGTTTAGGCGGTATGGGGCTTTCCATTGAGAAAAGACCAAGTCGAGACATTGCTATTTCGGTTATCCATGATGCGTTGGACGCTGGGTGCCGTCATCTTGATACTGCTTGGGCGTACTACATGTCGGGTGGGCAGGAGCAGCATAATGAAATGCTTATCCGTGAAGCCTTAGAATCATGGAAGGGACCTCGAGAAGAAGTTTTTGTAGCTACGAAAGCGGGACATTTTAGAAATTTCACTGATGGTGTTCCTACTTGGGATGTTAATGGTGCTCCTGAGGCGCTGATTCGATATGGAAAGCAATCAGCTCAAGCTCTCGGCGTGGATGCCATCGATTTATTGTATTTCCATCGGCCAGATCCAAAAGTGCCATATAACGAGTCAATTGAAGGTATGAAAGCTCTCTATGATGAGGGCGTCGCTAAGAAAATTGGTATTTCTAATGCAAGCATTGAGCAAATTGATATCGCGCGTTCGATATTGGGCGATGCTCTTGTAGCTGTGCAGAATCAATTGTCTCCAATTTATACGCAGAGTCTTGATACTGTCGAATATACAAAAAAACTTGGCTTAGCATTTGTATCATGGAGCCCATTAGGCGGGTTTAGAAAACCTAAAGATGAAACTAAGTACGACGCATTTAAGCGTATTGCAGTAATGCGCGAAGTGGGCTACCAGCAAATAGTACTAGCATGGGAGCTTGCTATGGGAGAACATATGTTTGTTCTACCAGGAGCGCACAGAAGCCAGACTATTCTTGATTCGATGAAAGCAGATCAGATTACTCTTACTGAACAAGAAATTACTCAACTCAACGAAGTTCTTTAAAAACGGAAATATACAACGGTTTATTTCCATACGATACGTCACTATACATAGTGCTCATAAATGAGCGAATGATTTCGCTGTATGAAAAGCGCAGATTGGTAAAATATCAATATGACTACTGATATGAATGAAATCAATATCAATGAGCTAAGCAGTACTGACCCGACTGAAGGTGACTACGGGGAAGAAAGAATCCCGGCTGTCATTCCTATTGATATTGCTGATGGATATCGTGTATGGTATTCCACGCGTTTAGGTGGATATTCTGATGCGCAGTTTGGTTATGCGAACATGAGTAATAGGCAAGAAGATAATGCTGAGCGCGTTCGACGTAATCGTCAAGCATTGGATAAGGTCATTGGTGCGCCAGTGCGTACGGTTCATCAGGTTCATTCTCAAGAAGTTGTATTTACAGATGAAGTTGATGATGACGAGTATCTTAGCGAACTTGAAGCAGATGGTATGGTCAGTACACAAGGTCAAGCATTAGGCGTCTTTGGTGCTGATTGTTTGCCAGTGCTGTTAGTAGATCCGGTTGCAGGAATTACGGCTGCGGCTCATTGCGGGCGCAGGGGGCTGATGAATGACATTATCGGTCAGACGGTAGCGGCAATGGAATTCAAAGGTGCACAGCGCTCGCGAATTAAGGTAACTCTTGGCCCTTGCATCTGTGGTGAATGCTACGAAGTGGGTACAGATATTGCTATGGAATTCGATAAGCAATTTCCGGGGACAGCAACGATTACTCGATTCGGCGGCGCTGGAATTGATTTGGAGAAGGCTGCATTGATTGCGCTAGATAGAGCAGGAATCGTATCAGATAATCTGGTTGATTCGTTGCCTCGTGTAGCAGCTGCCACTGAATATCTGGCTCCTGATCAAGAATTGGCTCAATTGTGCGATACGGATGGAGAAGGGGCAAGCATTACTGAGCGTTTTGATGCTCTGAAAAATATGCTATGCACGTTAGAAAATCCTCTGTGGCATTCATATAGGCGTGCAACTTTAGCTGGGAAAACGCATTCGGGGCGTCATCTGGCATGCGTGAGTACATTTTCCGGTGAGGAATTGTAATGGATAATTATCGTGTTGTTATTTGTGGTTTTGACCAGTATGAAGGCGTAGAAAAAAATCCGTCTCGGTTGGTTACAGAAATAATTACTGATGAAGGCATCGCTTTTGAAGGTGCCTCAGTATCAGTTACGTCAGTTTTGCTACCACTGAGCTTCGCTCACGCATGGCCGACGTTGCAACAAACTCTTGATGCTGTAGAACCACATGTTATCTTAGCTACAGGGCTCAAAACTCATGCTCGTACCATTGCACTGGAAAGATGCGCTACGAATATTATCGATGCTTCACGTCCGGATATTGATGACGTACAGCCAAAAGATATTCGCATTAATGAGAATGGTCCTGCCGCGTACTGGACCGGATTACCGTTACGAGATATTAGTAAAGTTCTTGCTAAAAATGATATTCCTGTGACTTTCAGCTCTGATGCAGGTACTTTCGTATGTAATTCAATTTTCTATGAGTTGCTAGAATGGACGTCCCATCATAAAGATACATATGCTGGTTTTGTATCCTTCCCGCATGTAGAGAAAGCTGTGGGATATACAAAAGGTATGAAGCTCGATATCATGGTGAATGCAGCACGTGAAATTATTACTGCAACTTTGGAATATCGAAAAAATAACCTTTAATTGCGTAAGGCAATTGTCCTGTAACTAAACCTGTAATTAATATGCGAAAAAATGGGGTTACATGTGTATTGTGTATTCCCGAATGTGTACCCTTAACTAAGGGTTAGAAATTAATGTAGTGGAGTGAAGATGGCTGATAATTTCCCAATAGTTTTACGCGGATATGATAAGGAACGCGTCGATGATGCTTTCATGCGTGCTCAAGAAAATACCGCACGTTTGCGCGAACAAATTAAGATTTACGATGCGAGAATTCTCGAACTTGATGCTCAACTTCAGGAAGAAAAAGAGAAGAACAGTGGGCAACAGCAAAATTCGTTTACAGCTTTGGGCGCAAATGCTCAACAGCTTCTTGCTTCGGCAGAACAAACTAGTCGAGAATTACTAGCCCGAGCTAAACAAGATGCTCAAACTATTCGCGATAATGCGAATAATGAAGCTCAAACCTTGTTGAACAATGCGAAGCTTGACGCTGATGCAATGCGAAATAATGCGCAGAGCGAATCCGCTTCTATGCTTTCTCAAGCGCAGGAGCAGGCTGATAAATTACGTGCAACTGCACAAAACGAAAGTAATCAGCTGGTAGCAACGGCTAAACGAGAAAGTGAAGATCAGCGACGTACATTGGACATTGAGCTCAATGCAAAGAGTGAAGAGCACATTAAACAGCTTAATGTGCAACGCTCCGAGCAAGATTCGCAAATTGCCCAAGCGAAAGCTCAAGCTGCAGAGGAAATCGCCCAGCAACGTAAAGAGGCTGATGATGAAATTGCAGCAAAGAAGAGTGAAGCAAACGATCAGATTCAGAAAGCTCTCGACTCTGCTAACCAAAAGTTGGCGGATGTGCGTGAACAAGTGAGCAAGCTCCTTTCTGATGCAAAGCGACAAGCTGATGAAATCACAGATGCTGCTCGTGCTCAGGCTCGTCAAATTACCGATGCAGCTGATGTTGAACGTGCCCAGACCTTGGCAAAGGTCGCTCAGGAGGCAGAACAAGTTCGTCAGGATATCTCAGCAAATCAACAGGATGCGAATACTAAGGTTGAAGCAATGCTTGCTGATTTGGCACAGCGACGCAATACGGTGGAAGAAGAATCTACTCAATTGCTCGATGATGCGAAAGCTGTGCGTAAGGAAGCCGACGAGTATGCTCAGCAGACTCGCCAGAAGGCTCAGGATGAAGCTGATCAGATTATTGAAGAAGCTAAGAAGCAGGCGCAGCAGGTTGTTAGCGATCACCGTGCAGCAGCTCAAGATGAAATTGACGGTTTGCAAAATAGAATTGCAGTTCTTCAAGAACGTGAAGCGTCCATTACATCGCGAGTTGATGAGCTTCGTTCTATCTTCTCCAATGCTTTTGGTGCTTCATTATTTGACGCTCCAGCTTCTCGTCCTCAAGATAATGCTCAAGAGAATACTCAAGATAATCAAGAAGAACAAGAAGATACGGTTGAATCTGAAGATACGCAATCAGAAGATGCATCATCCCAACAAACAGATAACGATTCTCCTGAAGAAGCTACCTCTGAGGAATAATGCACTCACATATCGCACGATGACATTCTCATGAATGAGAATAATGCGAGAATAATTATTGCCTAGAACAGCAGATGATACTGATAAGAGAATTTTAAGAAAATAACATTAACCGCGCGGTGTTCACACTACGCGGTTTAATTATAAGTAAATATCAATCAACTCAAGGAAGGGACACCTATGTCTTTTGAACCATTGAGTGCACAGACTTTGAACGGTTTGCGCGCAAACTTCGACAGTCGTGAAGCTAATCGTATTGCTATGAACGCAGTAACTACTTCAGGCATCGATGCTGTAGCTAAGAATTTTGATCGTGCTCGCTATTTGCAGCGTCGTTTTAGCACGGTTATCGATAATGGTGATGCTACAAGTCAGAAACGCTCTGGCCGTTGCTGGTTGTTTAGCTCGTTAAACGTAGCTCGCTTCGTAGCAAAGCGCGAAATGAACTTGAAGAATAAGGACTTCGAATTCAGCCAGTCTTACGCTATGTATTTTGACAAGCTTGAGCGTGCAAACTACTTCATGCAAGATATGCAAGCATTGATTGCAGCTGGCGAACCATCCGATTCTCGTTTGGTTCAGTTCCTTCTCCATGATTTGATGGGTGATGGCGGTCAGTGGACTATGGCTATGAATATTTATACCAAGTATGGTGCAGTTCCAAAGGACTTCTTCCCAGAAACAGCATCAAGCCAAAACACTGGTGAAATGAATACCCAACTGCGTTCAGCGTTGCGTCAAGCAGTTGCTCACATGTATGCGCATCCTGAAAATGCACAGGAAATTGCTCAGAATGCGGTAGAAGAAGCGCATCGTATTTTGACAATTCACTTGGGAACTCCTCCAACCTCATTCGAGTGGGAATACACAGATAAGGATGATAATTTCCACCGTGTAGGTGAAATTACTCCAGTTGAATTCTGGCATAAGTATGTAACCGCTGGCTTGGAAGATTATGTATGCCTCGTAGACGATCCTCGTTCTGAACATCCTAAGGGAAAGATGATTGGTATCGAGCATTTGGGCAACGTTGCAGGTGGTACTCCAACTGCATACCTTAATGTAGATACTGACTTCATGAAGAAGTGCGTTCGTACTATCCTCGAAGAACAGGGTATACCTGTATGGTTTGGTGCTGACTGCCACCCAATGATGGATCGCAAAGATGGGGCATGGGCAACAGATCTTTTCGAATACGGTCGAGTTTATGACATCAATTTTGATTTAAATAAGGAAGATCGCGTTCGTTTTGCTGATTCTGCTATGAATCATGCAATGGCGTTTGCAGGTGTAGATGCTGATGGCGAAACCACGAACCGCTGGCGTGTAGAGAACTCGTGGGGAACTGATATCGCAGATAAAGGCTTCTTTACCATGGATGATCCTTGGTTTGACGAGTTCGTTTATGAAGTGGCAGTGCCAAAGTCAATGTTGCCAGCTGAGTATCAGGCAGCTCTTGAAGAAGAGCCAATTATGCTTCCAGCTTGGGATCCAATGGGCGCTCTTGCCTAAGTCTTGCATAGGACTAGCGTAAACCTAGCGTAAGTAGTGCGTAAGCCTAGCGTGTAAAGACTAGCGCGTAAAACAACCGTTAGTGTTTAGCAAAAGCGCTTAAGACATACAGTTAAGAACTCTGCCTAATTCAATGAAAATAAGACATCATTTGAGTTAAGCAGAGTTCTTCGGCATAATGGGGAGCATGATGAATCAGATGCGAGGACCTCTTGAGGGGAAAAATAACATAGAGCTAGGGCATGAGGCTGTTCTACCTGAAACAGTAGATGTTAATATTCGTCAGCTTGACCCAATTCCAGCGCCTCGATCTTTTATTAATGAGATTCCACTTGGAAGGCATCTGGTTAAGCGAGTGCAAGAATCACGCGCAGCTATTCGTGATATTTTGCATGGGCGAGATGATCGACTTGTAGTTATAGTCGGCCCGTGTTCTATTCATGATCCACAAGCGGCACGAGACTATGCTCAGCGTCTTTATAGTGTGGCGAAAGAGCTTGAAGACGATATTCTCGTAGTGATGCGCGTGTATTTTGAGAAACCACGCACGACTATTGGATGGAAGGGTCTTATTAATGACCCGGACCTCAATGGGACATTTAATATTCGTAAAGGTATGTGGCTCGCACGAAAGATCTTGGTGGATACAGTAGAAATTGGATTGCCCACTGCTACAGAATTTCTTGACCCAATTACGCCGCAGTATATTTCTGATGCGATTAGTTGGGGTGCGATTGGTGCGCGTAATACTGAGAGCCAGGTGCATCGTCAGTTAGCGTCTGGTCTATCTATGCCGGTTGGATTTAAAAATTCAACAGACGGAAATGTTAAAGTCGCAGCCGATTCATGCTATACAGCATCGCATGAGCATCATTTCTTATCAATTAATGTAGATGGTGCAGTAATTTCTGCAGAAACATTAGGAAATCCGGATTGTCATGTCATTTTGCGTGGTTCTATACATGGTCCAAATTATGACGCTCAATCTGTCGCAGATGCTCTTGAATATTTGCAAGAATCGAATGCTCCTGATGCTGCTTCTCGAGGGCTAATTATTGATGCAGCACATGGCAATAGTGGTAAGAATGAAGTGAAGCAAGCTCGTGTTGTTGAAGAAATTGCAGAGCGTATCCGATTAGGTGAACAGGGTATTTCTGGAATCATGATGGAGAGCTTCATTGAGTCAGGTAATCAATCGCCAGCTCCTTTGAACGAACTTGTCTATGGAAAGTCGATTACCGATCGTTGTATTTCGTGGGAGCGTACGAATGAACTTCTTCATAAGCTTAGTGGAGCAGTGCGTGAAAGGCGTACGCTAAACTAGCATCATGGCCGAAGTTAATCCGTCATCTCAGCATATGAATCCTTCAGCAAGTGAGTTAGAGCGCGATGCGCATGACGCGGCAATTCGTCGCGAATATTTGCATACGCAAATTGAGAAAAACCACGATAAAAATCCGCTAAACCTTACATCCGTTTCGCGGTGGGAAGATGAAGTTGGGTTGGCTCCAATTATTAATCGACGTGTACTTGAGCTCGACCCTCTTCCGTCTCCTGCTGCAGTATTACAAAGTCTTCCACTTAATGATCAGGCACGTAAACTTATCGTAGAATCTCGCGAGGAAATTCGAGCTGTGCTCAGTGGTGAGGATGATCGCTTACTTGTTATTGTAGGACCGTGTTCCATCCACGATCCTCAAGCTGCACTAGACTATGCGCAACGTTTAGGACGTGTACGCAAGGAATTAGAGGAGAACCTGCTTATAGTGATGCGCGTGTATTTTGAGAAGCCGCGTACGACCATTGGGTGGAAGGGTCTTATTAATGATCCTGATGTGGACGGCACACATAAGATCAACAAAGGGCTTTTGCTCGCACGACAGATTCTGCTAGATGTACTTAGCCAGGATATTGCTGCGGCCACAGAGTTTCTCGAGCCAACATCACCGCAGTATATTTCTGATGCGATTAGTTGGGGTGCGATTGGTGCGCGAAATACTGAGAGTCAGGTGCATCGTCAGTTAGCGTCTGGTCTATCTATGCCGGTCGGTTTCAAAAATGCTACTGATGGTTCGGTCTCAGTAGCAGTGGATAGCGTAATTACCGCTATGCAGGAACATACCTTCTTTGGAATTGATCATCAAGGGCGAGCCGCGGCCGTTGAAACGCTGGGCAATCCTGATTGTCATGTCATTTTACGCGGTTCTATACATGGTCCAAATTATGATGCGCAATCAGTTGAGCAAGCTCTTAAAATAACGCATGAGAAAATTGACCATGAGTGTATTGCTACACATGGTGTGGTAATTGATGCGTCTCATGGTAATTCTGGAAAAGATGAGGTACAGCAGGTGCGAGTCGTCAGAAATATAGCACAGCGTGTAGCTGAGGACGAGCCGGGCATTTCAGGAATTATGATTGAAAGCTTTATAAAAGGTGGAAATCAAGAGGCTGCGCCTTTGTCTCAACTCGAATACGGCAAATCGATTACTGATAAATGTATTTCGTGGGACGACACTCATGCATTGCTTCATGAATTATCAGATGCTGTACAAAAACGTCGTGATACTCACACATTGAGATCATAAACAGTAAAGGAAGATAGATATGACACGTACAATTGCAGTCATCGGAGCTATGGATGTTGAAGTCGAATTAATTTCGCAATCCTTGACTCGCATATCACAGAGTAAAAGCGCGGGTGTAACTATTTTTGATGGGTATTTGGGTGCTTCGACAGATGAGATACATGTTGTTGCTACAGTAGCGGGCATGGGAACGGTTAATGCTGCTGCTACAACACAACATTTGATTGACCAATATCATCCAGAATGCGTTATATTCTCTGGAATTGCTGGAAATCTTACTGATAGCTTACGCATTAATGATGTTGTGCTCGGAAAGACCTTGGTGTATCTTGATACGGATATGCGCATGATATCGCAATCCGCACCATTTACCGATGAATACCATAGCGATGAGAAGCTTATCGAAATCGCACATGCGGTCCTTGATGATATGAATATTAAGCATCTTGCTGGCAAAATCGCAACGGGAAATACCTTTGTTGAAGGTGAGAAGGCCCAGGCTGTTAAACAACTAACAAATGCCGATGCTGTTGAGATGGAAGGTGCAGCAGTTGCTCATGTTGCAGCACGAAATGATGTACCAGTTTTGGTGATACGTGCGCTTAGTGATGATGCGGATACTGAGTATGAAACATTCCGTGAATTTGACGTTAGTGTTTATGCTGATACTGCTGCAAAAATTGTACTCGCAATTGCTCAGAAATTAGTGTAAATAGCGAGGTTGAATAATAAAAAGAAATTGTAAGCCACGCGGGGTGTAGACAAAATCTATACCCCGCTGTATATTTGTCTACGTAAACCACAGACCGTTGGTTGGAGTAATCCAGTAAAGCGTGAAAGCGCCATCGCAGGTTGAGATAGAAGCTTTAGATAAGTGTGTGCTCTGCCTGCGCAGGGCTTTTTTATTTTGCTTCTATGGAACTTCGACGAAGCGGTTCCATAGGAAGGAATGCCAATGAGAAGGCCAGAAAAGGCAGAGGCAATCGCTCAGCTGACTGAGAAGTTCAACGAAGCTGATGCTGTGTTCCTCACCGAGTATCGTGGCCTTAGCGTTCCACAGATTTCTGATCTGCGCGAAAAGCTTGGCACCGATACAACCTACAATGTGGCGAAGAATACGCTTGCTCGTATTGCAGCAAAGGAAGCTGGCATCGAGGGTCTCGATGAGATGCTTTCCGGTCCTACCGCAATCACCTTCGTTAAGGGTGACTTCGTAGAGGCTGCAAAGGTATTGCGTGACTTCACCGCAGCAAATAAGCAGCTCGTTATTAAGGGCGGCTTTGCTGATGGCTCTATCTATGATGCTGCAGGCGTAAATACTCTTGCAGACCTCGAGCCACGCGAAGTACTCCTTGCCAAGGCAGCTGGTGCACTCAAGGGCACCATGGCCAAGGCAGCATTTGCATTCGCAGCATTGCCTACCAAGGCAGTTCGCACTATCGATGCATTGCGCGAAAAGCAGGAGAAGGCTGCATAGTTATTACGTTAGTTCACTAACGATAACTGTTTAAGAATAAAGATTTCGGCACTCGATTACTTACGTAGGGTGCCACAACGAAAGGAAGCCATTATGGCAAAGCTCTCCGCTGATGAGCTCCTCGAAGCTTTCAAGGAAATGACCCTCGTAGAGCTCTCTGACTTCGTAAAGAAGTTCGAAGATGAGTTCGATGTTGAAGCTGCTGCTCCAGCTGCTGTTGCAGTTGCTGCTCCAGCCGCAGGCGCTGCTGCTGCTGAAGAAGAGAAGGATGAGTTCGACGTAATCCTCACCGCAGCTGGCGACAAGAAGATCCAGGTTATCAAGGCTGTTCGCGCTCTTACTAACCTCGGTCTCGCAGAAGCAAAGGCACTCGTAGACGGCGCTCCAAAGCCAGTTCTCGAAGGTGCAAACAAGGAAGATGCAGAGAAGGCAAAGGCAGACCTCGAAGCTGCTGGCGCATCTGTAGAACTCAAGTAGTTTCTTCCTTACTGTTTAAAATCAGGTTTACATTAGTCCTGTCGCATCGCGCGACAGGACTTTTCTTTTTAGCACGATCAGTTATCAAAATTCTGTGTTATAGAGAAAATGGGGCCTATAGGCAGAAAATGAGAATTTGATTCACGTGAACTAATGTTATGATATTTTGCGCATAGTGGTACACCTCAGCCCGCAACTCCTTCTTTGTAATCTTCTAAGATGACTCATTGTGCACAAGATAATAGGTTAACGACCCAGTATTTTTCTGTGCGGATACAATAAGATTCATGTTCGTGATACCTGCAATTTTCCATCATCATGGCTATTTTTGTACAAAATGTTGATTTTTATAGTGTTTTGGTCGAGATTGGACAAGGTGAAAGTACAATGAAAACAGTATGTCTTATTGCGAGGCAATGACGAGTGAAGGAAGCTATCGTGACAGATTCTGCAGTCAAAGATGTGACATGGGTTATTTCTATAAATGGATTAACCAAAGAAGTCCATGCTCCAGCACAGGTATATATTGGACGAAAGCCATTGCGCCCTGTGGAAGTTCCCGCAGAAGCAATTCGTTTCGACATTCCTGATACTACGAAATCGATGTCAAAAAATCATGCAAAGCTCACTATCAATGAAGAGGGCGATGCTATTCTTGCAGATTTGAATTCTACAAACGGAACGTATATTCGAAACTCAACCGATGTACTTCTTCGTGTGCCTGCAGAAAATCCTTTTACGATTGTCGATGGATTTATCGATGGCCAGTTTGGTGATGTTATTTATGAGATTCGGTTGAGAGATGAGTCATCGCACAATGGTGATGACACTGATGAAACACGTGTACCAAATCTTTTTGAAATGCAAGGTCAGCAAGATGACGTGTCAGCGCGTTCTATGTCAGTCGACGACATTCTTGATTTACGTGCGGGTGAACCAACGAGCATGTTTGCTCTTCAAAAGCCAACTCGTGCAGTTGTAGAGGATCTGCAAGAGCCTGCAGCTCATGAAGAGGATATTCCTGAGAAGAGCATACCTGAAAAGGCCGTAGGCGAACAAGTAGAGGAAGTTTCTGATTCATCCATTCTGATTGTTAATGACGAGGATGAAAAAGAAAGCATTGATGTCACGCAGCTTCAAGAAACCACGGGTGACGAACAAGCAGAATATGAGCATACTGATTCCGCTGTTACACCACAGGTTGTCATCAATGAGGATTCAGGATTTATGCCAGCATATGAAGCAGGTTCTGTTTTCGATCGGTTATCACGTGGTGAGTTTGATCATCACGACAGTGTCGTAGAAGCTGGCGGTCATACAAGTATTGAAGCTAAGACAACGCAAGATTTTAATATTCAATTTGAGATTGCTCAAATACCGCAGTTACTCCCATTCTTGAGTTTGAACCCATTCTTGTATGACGATATGTATGCGTGGTTATTAGCGCAAAATAATGAACAGATTAATACGGCTTTGGAATCGAATGAGGGATATAAGACGTGGAAAGCGAGCGCAGAGTAATGAGTAAAGAAAGCGCACAAAACCTTGATACATTAAGGGCGTGGTATCGAGATTATCGGGCAAATCATGGCAAAGTTCCTGTAGAAGATATCAACCAATTATCAGCTAGGCTTGAGCTAAATTATGCACATCCGTCTGGAATTGCTCAACTATTTTCCACAGGTCGTGCCCATTTAGACTCTCTGTATCGCGATAATGGCATGCTAAAAGCTACTGAGCGAAAACTATCGCGTGTACTCGATGACAAGGCGAATAAAGAGCATAATGAAGGTGCTGCCCATCTATCGTTAAGTATTGGATCTGCGACATGGGCCGGTCATAATCTGCCAATTTTGCTGTATCCAGTTCGTGTTGATCAAGAAGACAATACTACGCTTGCGCATTCAATTATTCGTATAACTGGACCAGGTGAAGTTAATGAAGCATTTGTCAGTGCTTTACGTGAAGCAGGCGTTAATGTTAGTGCAAAGCAGCTAGTAGAAAATGCTGACAATGATGGAATTAACATTGATAGCGATGCTGTGTTTGCGAATGTAAAAAAATATGTGGGTACACATATCGAAAAATTCGCTATCGATAAGACTATGATTATCGGTTGCTTTATTCGTTCTTCAACACTTATGCTCGCCGATGTAGACTATACTATCTCGCAACTTGAGCAAGGTCCAACGGGTAACGACTTAGTTGATGTTTTTATCGATCCAGATACAATTGGGGCGAAGCTAAAGGCACAAAAGTTACCAGAATATAAGCCTTTTGATAATGATCCACATGATGAAGTTGAAGTTGGAGACATTGATAATGTAACACGTTATGCTGCGCGAGTGGCTGCTTCGGGGACAAGCGTCTTTATGAACCTTCCTGTAGCGTATGACAGTGTGCCACATGCTGTTGCTATTGCAACTCGTGCAGCGCTTTCGGGCAAGACTGTTTTGTACACACCAGGTGTATCTGAACAAAAGCGCAATTTCTTGCTAGCGCTTCGTGATAACAAGATTAATGGTTTTGCCCTTGACTTAGCGGATGCTCATGGTGGGTCATCCATTGATAAGCAACTGATTGCAGCTGTTAGCTTTAAACCTGGATCAGCGCATGAGCGTTTTAATCAGCTTGCCGACGAACTTGTGGGTGTACGCGGACGCTTAACCAAATATTTAAGTGACCTGCATGGCAAGAATGAAAAATGGAATGTAAGCGCATACGAAACAATTGAAAATCTTGCTCGTATCTCTGCACTTCCAACTCACCCTTCTACACATGTGCGCTTGACCGCAGATATCGCTCGTTCTTTGGTCGGGCATGAAGCGCAATGGGGTGAAAAGCTCATTCGTGCTGGTGAATTAGGTGAATTCACTATTACTGCAGAAGATACTCCATGGTTTAATGCAGGACTTTATACCAAGGATGAGGCTCTTACCGCTTATCAGCGAGTAGAAAGAATGCTTGAGACCACTCTTCCAACGACCGCGAAGCATATAGCTTCTACAGCGCAAACGTGTGGTTTCCCTGTCCCGACTACTCCTCGTCAGTGGAATAAGCAAGTTCATGTATTACGCAATTTGCGAAAAGTACTTGATGTATTCCAGCCAGCAATATTTGAACGTGATATCGATTCGATGATTGAGGCAACTGCATCTAAGGAAGAGCGAAAAGAAACCAATAGTACGATGGGATTCTGGGAGCGCCGTCGTCATATGAAGGAAGCAAAGAGTTTGCTTCGTACGGGAGCACAACCAGCAAATCTTCATGATGCTCTCGTTGTAGTTCGTCAGCAAGCAGACTTGTGGCGTGAATTTGTTCCACGTGGTGGTTGGCCTGTACTTCCTCCGCGTCTTGATGAAATCATTGAGACTCAGGAGAATCTTGAACGTGACGTTACCGCCTTATCGGCAGTGCTTGAGCATACGACAATGGGCGGAGACTTAGATAATACTGCTTTTGAGATTCTTGAAAAGAATTTGCGGGCACTTTATAACGACCGCAAAGCTTTGGAGACTCTACCGGAGCGTGCAAGTCTTGAAATTGAATTTAGCAATGCTGGATTGGATGAATTGATTGCTGATTTACGCGCTCGCAAAGTTGAGCCTCATGCTGCGCCAGATGAATTAACCCTAGCATGGTGGACGACGGTATTCGAAAGTATCGTAGAATCTTCTCCGATTATTTCTAATCAAGATGGTTCTATACTATCTTCCGCAACAGAACGATTTATCCATGTTGATAAGCAGCATATCAGCTCTATCGGTGAGCTTGTCAATGATGAGCTCATGAAGCGATTGGCCGATATCGTTTACTCTCATTCAAACGATGCGAATGCAATTCATGCTACGTTGACTCTACAACCGAGCATGCGATACAACGCAATTCGAGAGATGTATCCACAAATTGTGAAAGCAGCGAAACCAATTATAGTTGGTATGCCTGTAGCAGTTGCATCAGAAACTCGTACAGATTCCAAACTTGCTGATATAGCAATTATTGACGCATGCGCGCATATCCAGCCACTAGAACTGTTGAGTATTGTTTCACGAGTGGACACAGTAATTGTTCTAGCGCATGAAGAAACAATTTCATCGTCATCGGTTAAGACACTTATCAGCGTCTTACCTCGAATTGAGGCTACAGCTCGTATTGATAAACGCGATTCCCGCTTGTCAACCTTCCTGCTGAATGCTGGATTTGGATCATTAACGCGGGGAGTTACGCCAGCTACGGTTGATAATTCGGTAACCTTTACTCATGTTCCAGCCAATGGTGTTCCTTCAGCATCTAACGGACTTGTGGAGACGAGTCGCCATGAGCTAGATCGTGTTATCAGTATTATCACTGAGCGCGCAGCACGTATGGAGAACGTGGAGCATGATTATAAGCTCACAGTTGTGTGCCTCAATGATACTCATCGCCAGCGTGTTGGAGCAGAGCTTAAGATTCTCGCTGGAAAAGATATGGCTTTGCGTTCATTCTTGCAACATGTTGCTGTGGTAACAATTAATGATGTAGCTGGAATGGATTCGACAGATGTCATCTTGACTATGGGCTATGCCAAGACGACTCACGGGCGCCTCATTCAGCAATTTGGTGTGCTCGAAAATACAGATGGTGAGGGTATGCTTCTCGATGCGCTTGCATTAGCGCATTCTAAACTTGATGTAGTATCTCCATTCACTAGTGAAGATATGGATGATGATCGTTTGCATCAGCGTGGTCCACAACTTCTCAAGAAATTCCTCTCTTGGGTAGAACATTTGAATGATTCCAGCGATATGCCACATGAGCATGTGCTTGAAGATGACATTTTGCTTAATGATTTAGCTGAGCGTATGCGATCTCGAGGCTTAAATGTAGCAGTCAATTATGGTTATGAAGACGGCCAAAAGATTCCACTCGCTGTGGGTCTTCCAAATCAGCCATATACGCTTGCGGTGTGTACCGATGATAAGCAATTTATGAGTATTGCATCCACTCGTCAACGCCATCGCTTTGCGGTAGAAGATTGGCAGGCCTTAGGCTGGTCAGTTATGTATGTGTGGTCCGTTGCTGCGTTCGTTAATCCTGAGAAGGAAGTTGACCGAATCGTGGCTTATCTAGCACGACTGAGTGAATAGCTATGAAACCATTAGGAAAAAGTACTAGGCCTCATAAACGTGTGCTCAGACAAGGAAATGAATGGTTCGACGCTGACGGGGTCAAACTCGAGCCATCTGATACATTGACTGACGATCAAAAGAGTGATGAGGATGATCAGCGTATCCTCAATGAATTACCTCCACATTTTGCGGTGTTTAATTCTAAACGCTGAACGGTTTGTCGATACGGTTTAGCTCTAATTGTTAGATACGTAGCCTCTATGAATAACGGTTCGCTCATTATCTGCCTGTTTCTTTCGACAGGGGAACGGCGATAATGGGCGAATTATTTTGTGCTGTGAGTACTTTCATAGCATCGTGTGCTGGGAGAGCAAGAGTAATAGCGGAAGTTTCTGAATTTTGAGTGTCCCATATCTGTTGAGGACGATGCTGCTGTGGTATATGAAGTACTACAGCAGAACTACTTAACGTTTCTTCAGATGTGAGAAGTGAAATAGTCTCACCGATTTTGATGGATGACGCCGAACTTGCAAGAGTTACATCAAGTGAAGTATATCCATGGGGGACAATAGGTACATCCTCTATAACAGATTGAGGAATAAACGATCCCTGAGTGAGTGTTATGGGTGATAGTTTCCCCGAAACCATGTGCACAGATGTCACCATAGCTGAGGTATCAAGAGAAGACGATACTGTTACGAGGCGAAGATCGCTATCTTTTATAATCATGCCTCGTGGAATAGTATGAGTAGTCTGCACAATATATACTTCTTCATGGCGGTGACGAAGCACTGAAAGTGTAAGGAGCATAATCATACCAAGAAATACGCAGAGAAAACTAATCAGGAGCCTGTGAGCGATTAATCTTTTACGAGCCGATGAGAAGAAATGCGTGTATATCCAGGAAGCGAAAGAACTTATGAATGGATTAGCTGGTGGATAACTATGCGCCTGTGATTTTCGAGATAGCCGTTGCTTATGCCCAGAACGGATACGATTGCTAGGAGAAGAATCGTGTCTATTCGTGTGAGTTGAGTGATTGGTAATGTTCATACCATATATTGCACGTCATGATACTGCAATGAGTAAAGTTTAAAAAACATTGTGAACGAATGTGAATACACAATTGATGTGACACAAATCTATTCGCTGTCATGAAGATGCGCTTTTGTGCGCATCGATGAACTGTCTACCTTTTATTGCGGGTATAGAAAGTTAAAATCTTGGTTATTCGTCGTTTTTAGGAACTTTTGGGTAAAAAGGGGTCACTTTTACCGTAAAAATTGGTTTCTGTAGGGCAAAGGTGGCCCGTTGTGCATAAAAGTTCGGGAATGTTTGGAGAAAAGAAAATGCGAAGTCACTGTAAAAATTGTAAGAATCGTAAGGGGAAAGAGCATGCATGTGTGCATTCTGTCGTTTGCGATTAATGTATGCTGAAGCAGGATTACAAATGAGATTACAAAATTTTAGATACGTATCTTTCTAGTGAGAAGCTCCAGAACCACTATCAGTGTGATAGAAACCAGAGCCTTTAAAAGTTACCCCAGCAACGGAATACACTTTATGAACCTGCTCTTGTTTGCATTGTGGGCATACGGTAATAGGATCATCGGAGAATGATTGCGCTAACGTGAAATCATAACCACAATTCTTGCAACGGTAGTGATATGTAGGCACTGTCCCCTCCTAAAAAAGCTAACGTGTCTATACTAGCGATGCCCTTAACATAACACAGAAATTGAAATTTGCTGTTATGCTAACTCTGTGATCGCGCAATCTGGAAATACGATTCATTCAAAAAGTAAATATTTACGCAACACGCGTGCATAAAGGGCCCTCAATTGTCAATTAATACTCTATTGTAGAAGGTATGGATATTCAGTCTCTAAGCGGAATCGTTGTTATAACGCTAGCGCTTATTATCGTCGTCGGAATTATTCCGACGAAAACCGTTAAGAGCCTGAATAATGCAACGCGACATAGCGAGGATAAGTATTCAGCATCATTGCATGTTATCGGTGAACCCGATGAACATCTTCATGGGGATGCTCAGAAAAAATCCATGTATAGCGATAAACAAGAAGCGCAGCGCTTTTCAAAAAAGAATGTTGAACGTCTGAGAAATAAACGACGTGCAGGAGTAAAACGGCGCAGAATTCTAGTCTTTTCAATGTTCATTGTGACATGCGTGGTCGCACTCGCTGCGTATTTATATAACTTTTCGTATTGGTTTACTCTTATTCCTGCATCTATCGTTATATTTCTGCTCATGGGCGGAGTAGTTCAAAGCTATCGAGTAAGGCAGTGGGAAAAGCAGTATGCTCTGTATCGCTTAAATAAGTCAAAGACAGAGCAAGAATTCTTGCAGCACGATTGGGTTACCTCGTTTAATTACAATCTCAACCATGATTTTCGAATAGGTGAAATGGATGAGGATGTAATGAGTCGCGAAATCATTTCAACCAGGCAAGTGTCTGCAGCAGTGCCTCCAAGTCATACTGTCTTAATTCCATCAAGAGATGATGAGACGATATTGAGCGAAGATACCGGTATGAAGACTATAAACCAGGTTAATGCGTAAAAGCGAGGCTTAGACACAGTGCCTCAGAGCAAGAGTTACGATCTTTCGTTTTAGACATATGACTAAACCTGTAAATTTCGTATACGGCAAGGCGGCTGCGTTTGTTTTGAAAGAAATTGCAGAAATGCGCCGATAGTAAAATCAGAGAAAACTTGCGTCTTCGGTTAGCAAGTTTTGTATGATTAGTGGTAGATTTAACGGTAAGACAATTATTTAGGGAAAGGAAAGCAATGGCAATTGCACTTACACCTTTGGAAGATAAGATTATCTTGAAGCAGGCTGCTGCTGAAACAACAACTGCTTCTGGTTTAGTAATCCCAGATAGCGCAAAGGAAAAGCCACAGCAGGGTGAAGTTCTCGCTGTTGGTCCTGGTCGTCGTAATGATGCAGGAGAGCGCATTCCTATGGATGTTAAGGTTGGAGACAAGGTTCTTTACTCTAAGTATGGCGGAACAGAAGTTTCCTACCAGGGTGAAGATTACCTCATTTTGGGAGCTCGCGATATTCTTGCTATCTTGAACTAATAAATAAGGTAAGAGTAGTGCCGGTTAGTATCATACTAGCCGGCATTTTTTGTTGGGAATTTGTGTATCTCAATGGAGAGATCAGGTGACCAGTACAAATCTTTGATGCATATAATCAATTGGTGCATTCTTGATGATATATATTCTTGCCTATAGCTAGTACTGCATAATGAATGATTCCGCTCATATGCGTAATCTTTTGGGCAAAATGGGCACCTTTTACGAACAAATACGACAAATATAACGATAAAAAAGACCCGATATACCCAAAAGCTGAAGAAGATAATGTGATTGTCAAAAAATAAATCAAGTTGTCTGTGAGAATCGTCGATCTGTTAAATAGTTCGCGAAGGTAAGGCAGAAGGAGAAGACAAAGGAGACGGTGAAGGCGAGGCAGAATCTGAAGCTGAAACCGGTTATATATGTAGAAGCCCTCAATCTGGGCGTTCGTGATGTGTGAAAAATGTGAGGTAAATGACACTAAAATTCTGGCAAAACGCCGAAGATAAAACCGTTTTAAACCTCTTTTTGGCTTAAAATCAAGCGTGTCGAAAATCTACTACATGTAGTGCAATAAAAATGTTCAATTAGCATATATAGTAGATATAGCAATTTTGAAACTACGTTAGTGGTGACTGAAATGACGTTAAAGTAGAAAGAAGAGCGTGATGACTCAGTTACATGAGGAACGCGAACTAAGCGAACCTGAGCTTGCCGCTCATGGTCAAGCAATCGGTGCAGTCGTTTACTTTTCGTCTGCTTCTGAAAATACTTCGCGATTCATTCATAGTTGCAAATTAGAGGAGCGAGGGATTAACGTGTATCGAATTCCTATGCGCCCTAAGGATCCTGAATTGAATGTAGATGAACCGTACATCCTTGTGGTTCCTACATACGGTGGTGGAGTAGCTAAGAAGGCTGTGCCTGTCCAGGTAAAGAAATTCTTGAATAATCCCGATAATCGAGCAGGAATCCGTGGAGTAATTGCTAGTGGTAATACCAATTTTGGTGAGGCTTTCTGTATGGCAGGTGACTTAGTTGCTGCAAAATGCAAAGTTCCATTTATGTATTACTTCGAACTTATGGGTACACAGACTGATCGAGAAAAGGTTACTCAAGGAGTTGTGGATTATTTCACTAAAAATCCGTTGACAAAGAATCTGCAATAAAGACGGCGATGTAAACGTCCATCAAGCACAGTTATCGGTCAAGTTCGATACAGAAACCATCAACATACAAAACCTAAACAACTATACCGAATATCTAAAAAATAGCAGAAATAACAGCAGAAACCTGAAGAGTATAAGTTCATTGAGTTGATTGATGAGTTATACCAACTATCACCACATATGAGGAGAAATATATGGCACAGGCAAACGTTTATGATGCCGCGCAGGATTATCATGCGCTTAATGCGATGCTTAATCTGTATGATGAAAATCATCAAATTCAGTTCGATAAAGATGTAGCAGCTGCTGAGCTTTTTGTAAACGGTGAAGTAGCCGAAAAGACAGTGAAGTTTGCTTCAACTGCTGAACGCTTGACGTATCTTTTTGATAATTTGTACTACAATAAAGCTGTTTTTGATGCGTATACGCCAGAATTTCTTGATGAAATTTACGCGTATGCAGATTCATTTAATTTCTCTTTCGAGACGTTCTTGGGCGCTTTCAAATTCTACTCATCGTATGCGCTAAAGACATTCGACGGAAAACAATATCTCGAGAATTTCGCTCAGCGTACTGTGGCAGTTGCTCTTGAATTAGCGGCAGGGGATGAGGCTAAGGCAAAGGAATTTGTTGAAGAAATTATCACCGGTCGTTTCCAGCCGGCAACGCCAACATTCTTGAACTTGGGTAAAGCACAGCGTGGTGAACCAGTATCATGCTTCCTTGTGCGTATTGAAGACAATATGGAGTCTATTTCTCGTGCAATCAACGCTTCGCTTCAGTTATCGAAGCGAGGTGGAGGCGTGGCTTTACTGCTGTCTAATCTTCGTGAACAAGGCGCGCCTATTAAGCATATCGAGAATCAATCTTCGGGTGTAGTACCTGTGATGAAACTTCTTGAGGATTCCTTCTCATATGCAAATCAATTGGGCGCTCGTCAGGGTGCAGGTGCTGTGTATCTTAGCGCTCATCACCCGGATATTTTGACCTTCATGGATACAAAGCGTGAAAATGCAGATGAGAAAATCCGTATTAAGACTTTGTCTTTGGGCGTGGCCATTCCTGATATTACTTTCGAATTATCGAAGAAGAAAGAGCCAATGGCACTCTTTAGCCCATATGATGTCGAGCGTGAGTATGGCAAGCCATTTGCTGATGTGCCAATTAGCGAAAATTATTACGATATGGTCAATAATCCTCGAATTAAGAAGACCTATATTAACCCTCGTGATTTCTTCCGCACAATTGCTGAAATTCAGTTCGAATCAGGATATCCATACATTCTTTTCGAAGACACTGTGAATAAGGCTAATCCGATCGAGGGTCGTATTTCTATGTCTAATTTGTGCTCGGAAATTCTTCAGGTGCAGGAGCCAAGTGTGCTCAATGAAGATTTGACTTTTGCACACGTGGGACGTGACATCTCCTGCAACTTGGGTTCACTAAATATTGCTAAGGCAATGGATAATGGCTTGGGCGAGTCTGTAGAGCGCGCTATCTATGCCCTTACTTCTGTTGCAGATCATACGAATATCGTGTCTGTTCCTTCTATTAAGCGTGGAAATGATGAAGGCCACGCGATTGGTTTGGGCCAGATGAATTTGCATGGTTTCTTGGCGCGTGAACGTATGTTCTACGGTTCAGAAGAGGCACTTGATTTTACGGACATGTACTTTATGACCGTGGCTTTCCATGCTTATAAAGCAAGCCATGATATTGCCGTCGAACGTGGCACTAAATTTAAGAGTTTCGATACGTCTGCTTATGCAAAGCCTGCAGGTCAAGGAAATTATTTCGATAAATATACTGATGGATCTCGCTCTCTGGAACCGCGCACGCAGAAGGTTAAGGAATTATTCGAACGTTTCGGCATTCATATTCCAACTGTTTCGGATTGGGAAGAATTGCGCGATGCAATTATTCGCGATGGTATTTATAACCAAAATCTGCAAGCAGTACCTCCAACTGGTTCGATTTCCTATATCAATCATTCCACAAGCTCAATTCATCCACTTGCGTCAAAGATTGAAATTCGTAAAGAGGGTAAGCTTGGGCGCGTATACTATCCAGCTCCTTATATGACCAACGATAACCTTGAGTATTACGATGATGCGTATGAAATTGGTTGGGAAAAGATTATCGATACATATGCGGAAGCTACTCAGCATGTCGATCAAGGATTGTCATTGACGTTGTTCTTCCCAGATACTGCTACAACACGTGATGTCAATCGTGCACAAATTTATGCATGGCGAAAGGGCATCAAGTCATTGTATTACATCCGTATCCGTCAGGCAGCGCTTGAAGGAACAGAAGTCGAAGGTTGCGTATCCTGCATGCTGTAGAAGTTGTAAGGAAACGTACAAACGTACAATTGTTATCAACTTGTTATCAATGTTTAAGAGAAGGAAATAATTATGGTTACTGCACCAATTTCAGTGCCTCGCAAACCGCTTAAATTAATTGACCGTGTCAGTGCAATTAATTGGAATCGTTTGGAAGACGACAAGGATCTGGAAGTTTGGGATCGTTTAACGGGTAATTTCTGGTTGCCTGAAAAGGTACCAATTTCCAATGATTTACCATCATGGAATTCTATGACCGAAGAAGAGCATACCTTAACTATGCGCGTTTTCACCGGGCTAACTCTTCTTGATACGATTCAGGGAACTGTTGGTGCTGTATCTTTGATTCCTGATGCGCTTACTCCGCACGAAGAGGCCGTATATACTAATATCTCTTTCATGGAGTCGGTGCATGCGAAGAGTTACTCATCCATTTTCTCGACTTTGGCAAGTACTAAGCAAATTGATGAGGCGTTTGCTTGGTCTGAGGAAAATGAATTCTTGCAAAAGAAGGCATCCATCGTTCTTGATTATTATGAAGGCGACGATCCATTAAAGCGTAAGGTTGCTTCAACTTTGCTTGAATCCTTCCTCTTCTACTCAGGATTCTACTTGCCGATGTACTTCTCAAGCCATGCGAAGCTAACTAATACTGCTGATGTTATCCGTTTAATTATTCGAGATGAAGCAGTGCATGGCTACTACATTGGTTATAAGTACCAAAAAGGGTTAGAGCTTGTATCTCAAGAAAAGCGCGATGAGCTTGAAGAGTATACATATGACTTGCTCAACGAATTGTACGATAACGAAGCAGAGTATACAGAATCATTGTATGCGGGCGTAGGTTTGGTAGAAGACGTCGAAAAATTCTTGCGTTACAATGCGAATAAAGCATTGATGAATTTGGGATATCCTGCACTCTTCCCAGCAGATGCGACGGACGTTAACCCAGCAATTATTGCTTCACTAAGTCCAAACGCTGATGAAAATCATGACTTCTTCTCAGGCTCAGGCTCTTCCTATGTGATGGGTAAAGCTGTAGAAACTGATGATGATGACTGGGATTTCTAGGCACAGCAAGTAAAATCCGCGCTCAAACTCGAAGTGAAAGGCCTGTGGGGATGTGCGCTGCTTAGCATAAGCATATTCTCCACAGACCTATAACTTTTTATAGGTAGCACATAATCGATAAAAATTAAAGAAGATATTCGACACGCCGTAGGTAGATACTTGCGGTTGAGCGAAATTCGTGACATACTATTCAAGTTGCCAATCGACAGATTCGGAAACCCTGGCGGATTTCCCAAGCGGTCAAAGGGAGCGGACTGTAAATCCGCCGGCTTCGCCTTCAGTGGTTCGAATCCACTATCCGCCACGCCTCGATAGCTCAGTGGTAGAGCACTTCCTTGGTAAGGAAGAGGTCGCGAGTCCGATTCTCGCTCGAGGCTCTCATAGCGGGATAGCTCAGCTGGCTAGAGCGTACGACTCATAATCGTAAGGTCGAGAGTTCGAGTCTCTCTCTCGCTACAAAAGCCGATTTGGCTAGAAGTAATTTATTGAAAGGTGAACAATGGCAAAAAGCGCCGATATTCGTCCAGGCATTACGCTGGCGTGCACCGAATGCAAGGAACGTAATTATCAGACGACTAAGAATCGTCGTAACACACCAGATCGTTTGGAACTCATGAAGTTCTGCCCACGTGATGGTCGTAAGACTCTCCACCGCGAGACTCGATAAATGTTACAAAAGACCCGACTTCGGTCGGGTCTTTTCATATATTTAGAGCAATTTCCTTTTTGGAAGCTTGGTCAAAATCTGCATCTCCTGAATTTAGCGCCAATGTGCATAAGTTACGCCCCTTAAGAGCTCTATTTTTCGGCATATTTCGTATATTCTTTTCATTTGTCTGATATGTGGGGTATAATGAAAATATCTCATTTTTTTGTTGGGATATTTAAAAGAGGGGGTAAAAGAATGAGGGTTTTTGTTCTTTGCATCCCTTCAGAGATTTGAAGGAGAGTAGATAGATGTTGAAAAAGCATATTCGAATTGTTGTTGCTTTTCTTGCTTCTGTTGCATTAGTCGTAGCTGGCGTATTCGCTGCAATGCCATCAGCTATGGCGGCACCTGCACAGACTGCAACTGTTAAGATTTCAAAGAATGACGATAATGGTGCTGCCTTGGCAGGCGCTCGTATGCAGATTACTCACAAGAATGCTGCTGGTAAAGTAGTAGTAGACGATGAATGGACCACCGATGGTTCAGTTCATACAGTAGACCTTGCTGCTGGAGATTACACTTTGACTGAGGTTTCTGCACCTGAGGGATACACCAAGGCTGAAGATCAGACTTTCACTGTAACTGTTCCTGCAAGCCGTGCTCGTAACAATTACACATTCAATCTTATTAACTCAAGCTTGCGTGAAAGCACCTTGACCTCAAACGATGGAACAACAGTTGTAAGCTCGTTCTATTGCTTTAACTCTACAAAGCCAAATCCAGTAACTGGTGTACAGTATACCGAATTTGAAGGAAGCGCATCTGTCTTTAACCAGTTGGCTACTCAGCCACGTGGTACTGCAAATGAACTCTATCAGAATGTTTTGCGTATCCTCTATAACGGCTATCCAAATGACAATGCAGGCATTAAAGCTGCTTACAACTTGACTGATGAACAATTCCATTATGTTACTCAGCAGGCTGTGTGGTACTACACTGACTCTACAGCTCTTCTTGAGCCAGGTTCAACTATTTCCCAGCCAGCTCTCATGCCAGCTGTTCTCGCTTTGATCAACAGCACTGCAAATCTCCCTGAGAACATGACTTTGGACATTTTCGAATCGGCAAATGATCAGTATCAGCATATGCTCACTACCACCTTCCGTACTGTAACTCCACCAATCGAGTTGACAATGGTGGATCATAAGGCTCCAGCTCCTGTAGTTGAAAAGCCAAAGGCTGAGCTAGCTAACACCGGTAGCGACATTTTCAACGTAGCAGTAGCTTCTGCTCTTGTAATGATGCTTGGTGCAGCTTTTGTACTCGTTCGTAATCGTATGCGCAACTAGTAGCTATGCTCAATACAGATAACGCGTCGATATAGTGATATCTGGCGGGGCGGAAACCTTGAAGAAGGATTCCGCCCCTTACTATATTCACGTAGAAAAGCTGTGCTTATAATCACATTCGTCTGTACTGAGTCACTTGCTTAAGTACAATAAAAACATGGCACTTTCTGAAACTCCACGATTTTCTGATATCACAACTATTGCAGTGGGTGGTCGTATTGCGCGCTTTGTCGAGCCTACAACGCGCGCAGCATTTTTAGAGGCGGTTATCATGGCTGATACCACCGGGAAACCATTATGTGTCATCGGTGGAGGCTCAAATATGCTGGTATCCGATGATGACTTTGATGGGGTTGTTATTAGGGATGCCAGGCGAGAAATATCGGTCTTGGATGAGGTTACTCCTGTTGAAGAAGGGGCGGATCCGAGTGTTACCATAAGTGCCACGGCTGGAGTGCATTGGGATGATTTTGTCGCTTATTGTGTACGCATGGGTCTTGCTGGTGTTGAAGCATTATCGGGTATTCCTGGCACGGTTGGCGCGAGCGTTGTACAAAATATTGGTGCATACGGTCAAGAGGTCGCGAGCACAGTTTCAAGCGTAGAGGTATGGGATCGAGAAGAACGTACAGTAAAAACACTCAAGAGTGATGAACTGCAATTTTCGTATAGAGATTCGCTATTAAAACGCAGTATGTATACTAATGGCGCGCATAGTGCACCTAGTAGGTATTTTCCGTCACCGCGTTATATCGTTTTGGAAGTTACTTTTACCCTTAAGCATGCCACTCATAATACGGTTAATATGACTCAACTTGCCAGAGCTCTCAACGTGACAGTGGGGCAGGATTTCGAGATAGGAGAGATTCGTCGTGCTGTTCTCGATATTCGTGCTGGTAAAGGCATGGTCGAAGATGAGCATAGATATATGAATCATTGGATGAAAGATACTGTTGTTTCATCCGAAATCTACGACACAATGAGCTTAGAGGATGAGGATAGAAATCGCTATAGTTGTGGCTCATTCTTTATGAATCCTATTCTTTCTCAGGAAGTAGCAGATACTCTTCCTCAAGATGCTCCACGTTTTGATGCTGAACTTCCAGATGGAAGTAAAGGTATAAAAACTTCTGCTGCATGGCTTATCGATCATGCTGGATTTAAGCCTGGATATAAAATTGACGAATCAAGCCGAGCAGGATTATCGACAAAACATACTTTATCATTAACAAACCGCGGCGATGCGAGAGCTGTCGATATTATTGAGCTGGCACGCGTAATTCGCGATGGTGTGCGACAAACCTATGGAGTTACGCTAGTGCCAGAACCTGTATTTATTGGCGTGGAATTGTAAAGAATAAGGTAGAGTTAAAACATGACATACGTAATTGCTGAACCTTGTGTGGATGTTAAAGATAAGGCATGCGTGGACGAATGCCCTGTCGACTGCATTTATGAAGGGCCACGAACTCTTTATATTAACCCAAATGAATGCGTCGACTGCGGTGCATGTGAGCCAGTATGTCCGACTGAAGCCATTTTCTATGAAGATGATTTGCCGGATGATTGGGCATGGTATAAGGCAGTTGCTGATGACTATTTCGCCGAGGTTGGTGATTTCGGTGGAGCTGCTGGAGCAGGGCCAATTGATCATGATCACGCGGATATAGCCAAATTGCCAGCGGATATTAATGCTGAATATTTAGCGAATAATTAAAATTTGGTTGTCCTATAAAACAATTAGATACCAAAGTTTATAGCATCTTTCCCAAAACGCTTGCGTATATCGTCAAGCGTTTTTTCTGCTTTACGGGTACTTTTTAGCGTGGAACGAGTAGATGATAGCTTGCTTTCTGTGGCGGAAGTACCACTGTCATCAGATTCATGTGATGTATGGGGATCATCATCAAATAAATCTCCGAAGCTATCTTGGATCATAGTTGTCGATACTGCGCTTAGGTTTGACGTGCTAATACCTGCTAATCGAATAAATTGAGGAAGCAAATCCTTCTCATCGTTACGCGGAAGAATGAGATTGAGAAGTGTCTTAGCGTGGCTAAAAAGTTCAGCTGCCGACTGCGTGGGATAAGTCATCGTGAACGATTTACTCGCATAATTCAAATTCGCGAAGCGAAGTTTGACTGTAATAGTCCGTGCTACTAGGCCACGCGCGCGAAGCGTAGATGCAGTTGCGTCGCAACTTTGCCGTAAGAGATTGAGGACCGTACGTGCATCTCGAGTATCTTCTCTCAAGGTTCGTTCATGTCCAATTGATTTTTCTGGAGCGTTTACGACCACTTTGCGCTCATCTTTTCCTTGAGCAGCGAGATAAAGATTATGACCGCTAACTGCTGAACCTAGCGCATGAATGATATCAATTTCTCGTAGCTGGCTTAATTGAGCGACGGTAGTTACGCCGTATTCTTCCAAACGCTTTTGAGTAGATGGGCCGACACCAGGAATAGAGCGAACTGGCATCATGCGAATAAAATCTGCATGACGATTGGCTGGAATAAGCAACATCCCGTTCGGTTTGGCATTTGTAGAAGCGAGTTTTGCGATAAGTTTGTTTGTCGCAATTCCAACTGAACAAGTTAAACCCAGACGTTTATAAACGGTTGCACGAATCCATCGTGCAATATCTACAGGCGATTTCCATATACGTAAAGCATTACTGACATCCATGAAGCATTCGTCAACGCTCACGTGTTCTATACAATCCGTAATCTCGCCGAAAATGTCAAAAACTTGATGAGATATCGCACGATAATAATCCATATCAACGGGTAAGAAGACACCATGCGGGCATAATTTTCTTGCGCGAGCCACAGGCATAGCAGAATTAACACCGAAAACACGAGCTTCATAATTAGCAGCAGATACAACTGAACGGGTACCTGTCCCGATAATAACAGGCTTACCAGCAAGCTCAGGGTGACGTCTTATCTCACACGATGCATAAAAAGCATCCATATCGATGTGGAGTATAGTGCACCCAGAAGCATCATGACCCCAGTCACGCTTAACAGCCTCATTTCGTGGTGCAGTACTCATACGCTTATCATACTGTCAGACTTGCATATATCTTGCATATATTCAACGTTATCGGCTCAAGGCGATACTCTATTACCTTATGAAGAAATGGATAAGTCATGCGTTGTACACGTCACCGGTGTTGTATGTACTAGCATTCCAAATGATAGCTATCTCCTTAGCGAATGAGCTAAGCAAAATTGCCTTTACTCAAATCGAGCCTTTATATGTTTCATGGTGGCGAGTGGCGTTGACTGCTATCATCATGATGGCGTGGCGTCGCCCCTTATCGCGTAAAAAACGTGCACAGTTGCCTAAGGATGCTAAGACATGGATTATTCTTGCTGCTCTTGGTGTTGCGGTTGCAGGGATGAATGGAGTTTTTTATATAGCTATTAAAACTCTCAATTCTGGAGTAGCGATGGCAATTGAATTCATTGGCCCACTTGCAGTTGCAGTTTTTACCGGTAAGACTTGGCGCGAGTATTTAGGTGCTGCATTAGCTTTTGTAGGTTTGCTTACTCTGGCTGGTGGGGCAATTTTTGGAATCGGCCCATCATCGATCCCCGGTCTGATTGCGATTATCTGCAGTGGCATTATGTGGGGCATATATATCGTGCTTGGACGTATGGTAGCGCATGGTTCGTCCGGGCTTGATAATTTGACGATTTCCTTGACTTTAGGATGGATTATTCAAAGTTTCGTGTTAGCAGTTCCTGCAATACGTGGCGTTATGAATCCTGCTCCATATGCGACATGGGCTCGTGGAAATCATGGATGGCTCAAGCTTATTGTTTTGATGATTGTTATCACTTTAGGAGCATCAATCGTTTCATATGTTCTTGATCAGGTGCTCATGAGGCGTATGACGGCAAATCGTTTCTCTGTTATGCAATCGTTATTGCCAGCGGTAAATTTGTTCGTCTCGTTACTGTTTGGATCACGTCCTGGAATATTGGATTATTTAGGAGTGGGAATTATCGTTTTTGCTGTTGTTATTAGCTTCTCTAGTGATAATTCGCCTCTCCCGTCGCACGATTTGACGTCACGACATCATGCGAGAGTGGTCAATGACGAGGGGCAAAGTGAAGAAATTGATATCGAAGAATAATATAATGTCTTGGAATATATACGAATGTATCGTATAGTGTACACACCGATTTGCTCATTGCCGAAAAAATGATAAACTAGCAAAGTTGCATGTTTATGCAATGGAGACGTGCCTGAGTGGCCGAAAGGGGCACCCTGCTAAGGTGTTAACTGCGTAAGTGGTTCAGGAGTTCGAATCTCCTCGTCTCCGCGAGTAAGGCTTCTTAGATTTCGTGTGAATCTAAGAAGCCTTTTGATTATCTATTGCGACTGCTGTACATCATCTCTAAAGCGGCATACTCGCAGTTAGATATACTTAAGTATGTCGTCACAATGACTTGGTTTATAGGCAAGAATGTGCTTATAGGAAGTAATGAATAGTGATGCCTGGATGATACGTCCGCTTAGGCCATGTATACAGATGTTTTGGACAGAAGCGGGGAAGAGATAAAGTATGAGCGAAAAAGAGAATCGCGAAAATCGTCAAAATCGCCGTGCCGAGATGGAAAAAGAGCGCGAGAATCTTAACCGTGAATTAATAGAGAAAATTCAAGGTGCACATGAAGCACATAATCATATTCAAGATAATCAAGAGCAATTTATTCACGAACATATGAATGCTCTTGCTGATGGAATTTTCGCAATTGCGATGACAATTATCGTATTAGAAATTGCTGCTCCCCGTCAGTGGAGTGCTGTGCCAGAGGTTACAGTGCAAATAGGATTTTTTGCATTAAGCTTCGTTGTCCTAGCGAATTTTTATTTTGAGCGCTCGCGGCTTATGTCTATTATCACACACGCGAATATCCCTCTTATCACACTTGATTTCTTTTTCCTCTTAGGTATCTGCTTATTACCACTTTTTACGAAATTCATGTTTGAATATGAAAGCTATAATATTTCCGTCGTGGCGTACGGAACTCTCATATTTATCGTATCTTTGATAAGCACGCTGATGCAATGGCTGGTGCTGAAATATCGTCTTATTGATTCTGAAATGATGAATGATGCTTACACGAGTGATACGGCATTTCGTATTATTCGACGCGAGTTTGGGCGACGTACGGTATGGGATATCGTAACGATAATTATTGCTTACTTCTCACCATATTTCGGTTTGGGATTCTTTGTTATGCTTCCTATAGCTCAATTTGCGCGACGCTATCGTGTCGGAATTTACCATGAGAAGCAAGGTCTAAAATCCCCAACCATATACGACGAAATTCTTAATCACTGGTTACGACAAAGTAGCAGGCGCAGACGCGGTTAACAGTATAGAGCGATTCCATATCTCTGGCAAAGATGCGGCTGACACTTCTTTGCTCCTATGTTAAAAAAGAGCCACAGAAAGAGCTATGGAAAAGAGCCAATGGAGGTATCAAGGAAAGATTTGACGAGTTAATTCTCTCCAATCATTTGCAATGTCTTCCTCCCGCGAAAAACATTATATCCAAGACGTACTCGAACACTATCGGGTACGTCTTTCGCATTCCACAGAAGCAGTGGAGGGCATCCCGCCATATTTACTTTGAGATGCTGCTTAGCGCTTCCTATAGCTATAGCCTGTGCACCTTCAGGTATGCGCAACTCGATAATGGGATACTCAAAATCTTTGCCAAATGGCCCCACAGCCTCGAGGAAATTTGCGACTTCACTTAGCGCTGGCAAATCCCACCAGAATACATCTACTGGCTCAGCGCTTGAATTATCTCCGATGATAAGCGCTGGTTCTGGTTCATAATCATGTGGTACATGGACACCATGAAGAGCATCAACAAGCGACTCAAGTGGTCCTGTAACTCCGCACGCGCCTTGATGTCCGATAGTCACAAGACCATCGCGATTGTTGAGCATATCGATGAGAGGATAATAGTTTGGAGACCTCATCGACCCATCAATACACTTTTCATCAGCGTCGATATGGACGACGGCAGTAGGCAAAGATGATTGATGCATGAGATGACCAGCAAGTAGGCCAAGCATTCCTTGTGGAGCGTCAGTTATGTAAATATATGGGGCATACGTATCATCAATTGTTTCTAAATATTCAGCTACAGCTTGTTTGCGCTGATTATTTGCCTCAATAAGTCGATGAATGCATTCTTTGCGCTTCTGCGCATCAGAGCTAACAAAAACATGGAAGGCATCAGCAATATCGGTACCCACACGACGTGGCGCATTAAACATCGGCGAAAGAGTGTATCCGTAAAATTGCTCATCTACATTATCGACTGAAATATGTAACTCATGTAAGAGCTGTTGGTAACCTTCGCAAGCATGTACGAGAGCAGCATGAGCATCAGGATCATTTTTCATCGTAAGAAGTGCTGATGGATTACTGACGAGTTCGCGTGATAATTGCAAAGATTTGCGTACGAGGAAACGATTGTCATGGACTAACGGCATAACATCCGAGATAGTGCCAATTCCAGCAAAAATTTGTAATGAGTTGAGATAACGACGTTGTTTCGCAGAGCCGTATTTACGTGCATAGGCGCTTACAGTAAGAAAAGCTACGGCAGCTCCACAAATGCCGGGCAATGGATACGATGAATTGCGTTGGCAAGGGTCAATCATGGCATCTGCAGGGCACTCAACTTCTTGTTCATGATGATCGGTAACAAGAACAGCTAAACCGAGAGATTGTGCGTATGTGATGCCCTCTATGGAATTGACTGCGCTATCACAGGTAAGGATAACGGTCGTCTCAGGATGATCAGAAATAATATCGTCGACATCAGCCTTACAAAAATCATGACCATATGTGTAGTTTGGGATATGGAGATTTACTCGAAAACCTAATTGGCTTAGCCCAGCGTATAAAATAATTCCCGAAGTAATGCCATCCATGTCAAAGTCGGGCGAAATGGTTATGTTATTTTCGCGGTATGAATGCAATACATCAATAAATTTCTCCATACCATCAAGTTGAGCAGCATATGGCTTATTTATGTCCTTGAGAAAATCATCAGTAAAACCTGTCCGCTCAATTAAAGTCTGAATGATAGGAGAAAAGTGAGGCATGGATTTCATTGTAATCTGGGGGAGTAATAACGGGCGGAGTGGCGTAGTTTTTGGCTCTTTTGTGCATATCGGTCAATTTTAGACAGCTATTTCTTCTCGTATCTCATAAAAAGCGACCCTATATGCACAAAAGGTTGGGAAATGCGTGCTTCTCGCAGAATTTAGTTCGTACTAACAGTATCTTGAGATATTCAATGCGATATTCATGAATGAGTAGATACAAGAAACCCCTGTATACGCAAGTCCGCAGTAGATATGCATATACAGGGGGAGTCGTTAGTGAGGTATCGAAAATTTACGATACAAAAGTTTAGACGTACTTCATACCACCATCAACCAAGATTGCTTGGCCGGTGATGTAATCAGACTTCTCGCTTGCGAGGAAGGAAACCAGGTTTGCAACGTCAGCAGGAGTTTCACCACGGCCGAGCGCAATTCCCTTCATCGTAGCCTTCAAGCTCTCACCGACTGGAACATGGTTGATTTCGCCAAGACGACGATCAATTTCATCCCACATAGGTGTCAAAACAATTCCTGGGCAGTAGGCATTTACAGTGATGCCGTACTGTGCTAATTCCTTAGCAGCGGTCTGAGTTAAACCGCGAACAGCAAACTTTGTAGCTGAATATGCTGCCAAAGGAGTGAAACCTTCATGCCCAGCGATAGAAGAAGCGTTGATAATCTTGCCCTTCGTGCCCTGCTTGATGAACTGGTGAGCAGCTTCATATGTTCCGTAGAAAGCGCCTTTTACATTGATATTGAGCAAATCATCCAAAGCTTCGTCTGTTTGCTCAAGGAATGGTTCTACGCGGCAAATGCCCGCGTTGTTCACCATAACATCGATATGGCCGAAGTCAGCTACAACGTCCTCGACAAGTTTGCGAACCTCATCATGAGAAGCAACATTTACTGAGTAGCCCTTAGAGCCGTTGCCTACTTCTTCGGCAACTCGCTGAGCTGCTTCTGTATTGATATCGGCAACAGCAACTGCAAATCCATCTTCAGCGAGCTGCTTTACGATACCTTCGCCGATTCCTTGACCGCCACCTGTTACGATTGCTACTTTCATCATGTCCTCCTTGAAATGACAGTGAAACTGTGAATATGGTGCGCGACTATGCTTGCGAGATATAAGTTGATGAGACAGATATGTCGCAGATATGTCGCTTTCATGTTTGCGCTCACTTGGTTCGTGCACTTAGTGTCTGCATTCACTAGTGTGAGCGTTCACACGATTAGAATACCACGATTGCATTAGAATGTGAATATGACTCTCGGTACGATAACAACATATGCGCAAGAAATGTTGAAAACATTCGAGGAAACGCCATTTAATGATGTTGATGCGGCGATTCTTTCTCAACTATCTTATGCGCAATTGGATGGGGGAATTGTTCCTACTCTGGAAACTACGCGTCAATTAAGCCGACTTAACCATGATGGTAATTCTTCATCACGTAGCAATTCATGGTGGGGACAATTGCACAGCAAACTACGTCATCGGATTAATAGACGTGAATTCGCTGAAGATAAGGGGCCAGAACCCCTTGACGATAGTCTTCGTTTTGTTTCCCTTTATGAGGCATTTTGGCGTAGCGAGGACTTCGAGTCGATTTTTCCTTCAGAGGCTAATCGCTCGCAAATGATCGAGCTAGTCAGTGCTGTTATCGCTTCTCCACGTTTTCGAGATATTCAAGTGGGCGAATTTACATACGAATATAATGACGAACGATATAATGACAAACAGTTCGCAGCTATGACTTTTTTACTTCCCGATGAAACCGAATTTATTTCGCTTCGAGGCACTGAAGCTACATTTGTGGGGTGGAGGGAAGATTTCGAGCTCGCTTTTAATAAAGAAATTCCATCGCAGCATAGTGCGCTCGCTTATATTAATGAAGTTCATGCGCATGCGGGCAATCGTGAGATGATGGTTGCAGGACATTCAAAGGGTGGAAATACTGCAGTGTTTGCAGCAAGTAAAGTCTCCCCAGAGATTCAAAGATATATTCGCGGAGTATATTCTTTTGACGGACCAGGATTCATTACCGATCTTATGGAAAGTGATGGGTATAAAACTATCGAACCGCGCATTCATAAAATAATTCCGCAAGACTCTTTTATCGGACTTATGTTTGAGGGGCGTGAGCCTTATGGTGTGGCGAGAAGTACAGCATCTGGCCTATTGCAGCATTTCCTTTTCAGCTGGCAAGTCGATACCGAGCAAGCAGACTTCCTTCGTCTTGATGGAGTTACAGAAAATGCTCTCAATATAGCGAATTCATATGTCGAATGGACTAATTCGTTAGGCATGACTGAGCGCAGACAGGTGATTGATAGTATATTTAATGTTCTGGAATCTACTGGATATACGACATTCACAGAGGTCGCGGACAATATTTCAACGGCAGCGCCGGTTATGTGGAACGCTGTAAGTAATTCAAATCCGCAAAATAGAGATATCGTAATTTCTGCATTTACGAATCTGTTCTCGAGGATTTTTGGTTTCAACCGTTATATCGTTCAAGTCGATAGTTTCTTACAACGTTTGCCATTCAGATTTGGGCAAAATGACGCGCCGCAAGAAATAGAAAGAGACGATGGTATGGATCGTGGTAATTAATGCTGACAGTTGTTGATACGAGTGAAAACCCAGCGCACTACTCGTTCATTGAGAAAAAATCCGAATTTATTGCGGACGCATGTCATATAAATTCATTAGATGAGGCCGTGGAATTTGTGGAATCGATACGGCAGCAGCATCCTAAATCTCGTCATGTGTGCTATGCGGCAATTATCGGAGCTGACCAAGCTCAATTCCAAGAACGAATGAGTGACGATGGTGAGCCGAGCGGTACTGCAGGAAAACCAATACTGCAAGTGCTCAGACAATCAGGAACGACTGATACCGTCATTGCAGTAACGCGATATTTCGGTGGAATACTTCTCGGAGCAGGAGGTTTGGTTCGAGCATATTCGAGTGCAGCAGCTGGCGTATTAAAAACGGCTCATGTGAGCGAAGTTATTGCAGCTCAACAGTTTTCGTGCACCATGGATTACGCTCAGTATGCCGTTATGCAAAGAATTATTGCGCAATATCATGGAAGTATACGAAACGAAAGTTTTACAGAAAAAGTAGCTATCGAGTGTGCTATTCCCGTAGATAAGAGCAATGATTTTGAAAACGCGGTGGAACAAACTTTTCATGCAACGATTAAGCCAATTCGCACAGAATTTGGCTCGCTCATGGGATAGGCTAAAGCTATGAGTTCTCAAGAATCGCTAACAACAGAATACGAATTTCTTCGTCATACTGATGATGTGGAAGAGTTAAGTAGACGTTGTCATACGCCACTTCCTGACCCTAGTGATGCTGCAGCCTTTTCACGCGCTACAGCTTTATTGGAAGCAGTAGCTGGTAATATGAGCACTCCCGAGGAAGATAGAATTTTCCTGGCGAGTACAATGCCATATCCGAATATTCTTGTGAAATTATCCACTGACCCGTTAGCTTCGGTAAGAGAGGCGGTGGCAGCTAACACTGATTCAAAGGACTGGTTAGTAGGCAGGCTAACAAAAGATGAAGATGCTCAAGTGCGCGCAAAGGCTCTGATGAACCCGGTTACTACATGGCGAATGCGCATGGAAGGCGCACAGGACGAGCGAACTACTGACGAAGTTTTGCGATTTTTGGCAACGGTGGGAACGCAAGAAGGAGACAAAGCACCAGTAGTTCTTGCGGCGATGGTACGACGAGCGGTTGCTCAGAACCCTCATGCTGATGATGACATACTTCACAATCTTGCTTCGGATAGTGTTCCTGATGTGGCTCACGCGGCTCAGCATGCGCTAGAGAATCGCCAGTAAATTCGTCGAGATATCGTTACCCCTGTCGAAATCGTGCTGGCAATCACCATACACGTGATTTCAATGCTTCGTAATCTCATAAAATATTCAAAATACGTTCTAGTTTACCAGTGCTTATTTGGAAAAATAACCCCGAAAAGGAACATACACATTGATTCTCGATGGGCTTTGACACTGGTCGCGTATACCCGCTATCATTAAAGATTGTTGTGTTTCCCTATAGGGGTCCAGGAAAGCGCTTTCCCACTCGCTCACTAGGACTTTCAGGGAGCCCACGGATAAAGGATGTCACAAGGCATCTGGAACACAATGAAAGAAAAGGTTATTACAGTGAAGACTTTCACTCCAAAGCCAAGTGACTTGACCCACGAATGGTACGTCGTAGACGCTACTGATGTGGTGCTCGGTCGTTTGTCGGTACAGGTAGCAAACTTGCTTCGTGGCAAGAATAAGCCAACATTTGCTCCACATGCAGACGGCGGTAACTTCGTTATCGTTATCAATGCGGACAAGATTGCTTTGAGCGGCAATAAGTTGGAAAAGAATCTTTACCACCACTCTGGATTCCCAAGCGGTTTGCGCGCAGATTCCTACGCAGAACTTCTTGAGAAGGATCCAGAACGCATTATTCGCACAGCAGTTAAGGGTATGATGCCTAAGAATAAGCTTTCTAAGGTACAGCTTGGCCGCTTGCGCGTTTATGCAGGTGCAGAACACCCACATACCCCAAACAAGCCACAGGTTGTAGAGATCGCACAGGTCTCTCAGCAGGCTAAGTAGGACCGAAAGGAGAATCCACAATGGCTGAAAATGCAAGCTCCGCGGTTCTTGAGACCGAGGTAGAACTCACTTCTTATACTTCTGAGACCAATGCAGGTGCTGGTACTGGTACTTCTGCAATTGCTCCTGGCTACGGCACTGGTCGTCGCAAGGAAGCTGTTGCACGAGTCCGTTTGGTTCCAGGCTCTGGTAAGTGGACCGTAAATGGTCGCACTCTTGAAGAGTACTTCCCAAGCCGTTTGCACCAGCGCGAAGTTAACTCACCAATCGTTTTGCTTAAGCTTGAAAACAAGTTCGATGTAATCGTTCTTGTTGATGGTGGCGGTGTTACTGGTCAGGCAGGTGCTATCCGTCTTGGTGTTGCACGTGCTTTGAACAGCATCGATCGTGATGCTAACCGTGCAGCTTTGAAGAAGGCAGGTTTCTTGACTCGCGATGCTCGTGCAGTAGAGCGCAAGAAGGCTGGTTTGCACAAGGCACGCAAGGCTTCTCAGTACTCCAAGCGTTAAGTTTATACTTTTCGTTTATGTGCTTCGAGCCCTACTCCATATGGAGCGGGGCTCTGCTATTATTGTGCTAAATTCGATACTTCTCAGAAAGATATATTATGACTGATCAGGTACCATACGAACAGTTTGGCGACGACAATCCAGTTCCACAATCCCAGCCTTATACACCACAGCCTTCTGAACCAGCGACTCCAGCAGAGTTTTCTCAACCGAGCGAGCAGGCTGCAGGTGACAATCAACCATCCCAGTCATATGGGCAACCAGTGGAATCTGACTATAACAACGCGCCTTCACAGCTGCAGTTTGCACAACCACAGTATAATCAAGTACCAAATGCACAACCTCAATTTGGGCAGTCTCCATATGTGCAACAGCCGCAGCAACCTCAGTATGCACAACCACAGCCTCAGTATGCACAACCGCAATATACCCAGCCACAGTATGGTCAGCAGGTTCCACCAGTTATGCCTCAAGCTGTTCCACAAGCAAATGGTTGGGCTCCAAATGGTGCTCCATTAATGGTCGGTACGAAGAGTAAGGTGCTAGCGGCAGTTCTTGCGTTCTTCCTTGGCGGAATCGGTATCCATAACTTCTATCTTGGAAAGACAACTCGCGGTATTATTCAATTAGTTATGGGAACTGTTGGTTGGATTCTCATTGTTCCTCCACTCATTTCCGCAGTATGGGGCTTTGTAGAATTCATTCTTATCTTAGTTGCAGCTCCTGGTACTCCTTATCACCAAGATGGTATGGGATACGAGCTTCAAGACTAAATTAAGGTATTTCATAAATAGCTTTATAGGGTGCTCTTCAGTAGGAGAGCACCTTTCCTTATATGCGTCTATTTTCGGAGTGCCGTACGCAATGATGCATATGGTACGTGCTTCATCATTGCTATGGTATTTAAATCATTTTTTGATATACGCGTAAAAATATTTTCAGATAGAAGATCAGATAGCTCACAAGACATGAGGTATCAAGTGCTATAAATGTAAAAAATTGCAATTTCTTGAGTTTATTCATATTGTGGCAGATTTTGGAATTTCTTATATATCATGTGAGCGGTAGAAAAAATTATAGCTACGACACTTTGTTAATAATTCTAAAAATAATCGCTTTTCTAGTGTATAATAGAAGGCGTTAATAGGGGACTTGTACAAAGTCGTATTTCAGCTAAAGAATACTGAATAGTTTAATTGTCAAAAAATTTAGCCCTTCTATATCGTGTAGGAGTGCTATTTGGCGACAGAGTTTTCTCTGCAATGGACAAGAGAGGGGAAACGAAGTGGTTATACAGACTAAACATTTAGTAGGGCGTACAATCACGATAGTACTCACTTTTGTAGTAGTGTTGGCCTTTTTGATTGGTTCAACACCACGTGCTTATGGGCAGGATGTTCTTACTCCGCGAGTTACATTCGATGGTATTTCTCGCATATATAACAGCAATTGGTCTCTTAATTCTTATGCAGTTAAGTACACCATAACGATGGATCAACCACGTACATTTGGTATGAAGCAAACACATAACAGCATGAATGTTCAGTTGGTTGAGGAAAGTGGTAATGCTCTGACGAATAATTCTGACGTAGACGGTTATACATTCACCCAAGTTGGGACGAATCTTCAGTCAGAAGGGTATACATCAATTTTTACCCCAAGTACGAATGCTGGAAATAAGATAACTCTTACTTTTAAGCTTCCTCAAAATAATTATTGGGCCTTAGCATCAGCATTCAAGTTTGACTTTATGTTTCTCGAGAAGCAGGCAGATGGAACATATAAACAGCTGTCTTCTAGCCAGTCGGGGACTACTGGGAACCAAAATGGACAGTCCATTAAAACTAACTATATTGCTTATACGGCAAGTGATGGTCCGGGGTATAAAATACATGATCTCACTGGTGCCACACCTGACATCCGCGTAATGTGTATCGATCCGTTTACTGAGATGTCCACGGTTTTTCTCAATCCTACAAAGCCGGACAAATACAGTGATGCAATTGCCAAAAATATGTACTATCAGCGCATCTCAGAAGACAATCCATTAATCGGAACTGCTCAGGGGCCGTTAAGCTCATTAGGATCTGGCGCTAATCGTAAATGGCAAGGCCAAGAGTTAGTAAAGCATCTAAAGATGGCATATTATTATCTCGAAAATAACTGGGATACTGATCCTCTTGTCCAGAGAATGAAGCAATACACTTTTGGTGTTGGAGGGCAGCATTATAACGATTTCGAAGTCAAGCATTATATGGCAACATTGCTGGGCTGGGTATTTGTTACTAATATCGCATATGAAAATAGTGGACCATATTCATTTGTTAATGCCTTTACGGAGCCGTGGAAGCCGAGTATTTGGACAGATACTGAAGCATTGCGAATAAGAAATGCGCTAGGAGGCACACGCGGTTTCAAACAGTCTGAGTTGCAACAGTTAATGGATAGAATTGACTCTCAAGTCCTAACTCAAGATCAACTCGATAGTGTGACAATCACCATCTATCAGGGAGTAGGCCAGACTACAAATACTACATCGGATAAAGCAACGCGTCCTACGCAAGACCTTATTACATATGAATACTCTCCAAGTTTTCCACTAAATGTCCTCAAAGTTGATTCGACAGATATGACTCGGCCACTGCGTGGCGCAACTTTTGAATTGAGAGATAGCAGCAATCGCATTATAGATACTCAGACATCTGATGATAATGGAGATCTCAGTTTTAGGAAGATAAAGCCGGGTACATATACATTACGCGAGACCCAAGCTCCAGAGGGGTATGATATCAACTCAACTGTGTGGACTGTAGTGGTAACTACTACTGGAGTGACAGTTAGAAACGGTAGCCAAACAGTTGGATTAGTCTCTGAAAAACTAATTGTAGGCGATACTGCACGTGTTAGAGTCAATTTCTCACTTCATAAGATTGACAAAGATAATAAATCGAGTGCACTTCAAGGAGCTGTGTTCATTCTTTCAGGTCAAGGTCTATCTCTCGAGAAAGAGACGGATAATCAGGGCAACGTTTCTTTTGAAAATCTAACTCCTGGTAATTATATCTTGCAGGAAAAAACAGCTCCTGCGGGATACGTACTTAATCCAATGGTTTACACGATTACTATTAGTGTAACGGGGGTCATTACCGTCCGTGATGATCAAGGAAACATAGTTGATATTAATAGCTCTGGTCAGCTTGACGTTACAAATGAGAAAATTCGTGGGAAATTTAGGATTCATAAGGTTTCGAAAGACACGCAACAGTCACTTGACGGAGCTGAATTTGTCCTTAAAAAGGATGGTCAAAACATTGATACGCAGACTACTCAGGATGGAGGGTGGGCTACTTTTGAGCATCTAGACCCTGGCGAATACACAATGTACGAGTCTCAAGCTCCATCTGGATATATGACTAATGGAGTTACTTATACGATTACCGTGAAAAACGATGGGAATGTGAGCTATCGCGGTTCAGACGGTAGCTCTGGCACAGATTCGATTGATATGGTGATGACCATTGAAAATTTGCCAAGCGTCCCCGCGAAAATGCTTCTTCGAAAGTATACGCATGACAGTAGTGGTAACGGTTCTCCTATTATTACTGGCATCTTAAAATTGACTCTCACTCCAGCAAATCAAGAAGCAAGACCAATTAAGGATGGTCAAATTGTTTACACACTAGACTTGTCGCAGCAGGAAAACAATAAAGATTTGGAAATAGAATTTCCTGATTATCTTGAGGGCGAATATCTGCTTACAGAGACACAAGCACCCGCCGGATTTATAAAGACACAAGAGACATATCGTATCCGAATAACGAGTACGGTGAATTCTCAAGGACGTATGACGAGAAAACAAGTTTCAATTCTTCGTGATACATGGGAAGTCGTCTATACATGGCTTAGCGGTGTCGAAATTTACGGTGGGCATACATTAGAGATTTATAACGAAAAGCCAGAATATCCACACACGGGTGGAATGGGAACGCACCCATTCCTATTCGCCGGTGGTGTGCTTATGCTGACCGGAGTTATGTTCGGTTTACGACGTCGTATTCGAGCGATATTCGTAATCCGCAAATAATTGAAGATCGGTGCGATGTCTCGCACAAATATTGGTATAAATTACACCCACATAGCTAAGAAGAGAGGGAAGATGATGCGAGTTAAATATAAGGCATTAGCCATTCTCGTAGCACTCTTTATGATGATCGGTGCGTGTGCATCTGCGATCATCTCAATGCCTGCAGCACATGCCGCAGGTGAGAAGACCAATACTGTGACGATTCATAAGCTCATGATGACGGATTCTGAGCTCACTGCATGGAACTCAAACGGGCCAACAGGCTATGATGGATCACAGGATTTTAACGCCTTCCAAAATCTTGTTACAGGACAGACGTTGAAGCAGGTTCCTGGTGTCTATTTCGCCGCTCAAAAAGATGGCGCATGGATTAAAGCTGATGGAACCGTAACAACCGATGTTAAGGAAGCGCTTGGTGGCTTAACAACAGCTGATGGTCTGAGCCTTGATGTTTCCCAGCTACCACAGACTTCACCAACCAAGTATACATTCGTAGAGGTCAAGGAGCTTTCAGAATACCGCGGAGCGGATGGTCAGACTTTGTCTCGTCAGAAAGCAACACCAGTGGAAATAACATTGCCTTTTATTAAGGCAGATGGTTCGGTACTCGAGGATGTTCATGTATATCCAAAGAATACGGAAGCTGGAAAGCCTGACCATACAAAGGATCTTGACCGAGATAAGACAGATATCGATGAACATGGCATGTCCGTGTACAAGGGGCAGAATGTTCCTTACGTACTTAATACGACAGTTCCTGCTGGTTCTACGTTGAACAAGGCAGACTGGAACGATATTATGTCCGCTGGGCTATCCATGAATCATGATGTCACAATTAGTGCTGTCACAGCTGATGGTGCTGATCTTGGTCTTACCGCAGCTGATTACGCAATTACATACGGCGATAATGGATTCGTTCTTTCTCTTAACGCCTCTGGCTTGACAAAGCTCGCGCAAGTTACTGCACCAACAGATGCAAACTTCAAAGTGCTTGGAGCAGATCCTGCAATTCAGGGACAGAACAAGGAAGTGCGTTTTACGCTTCGTTATTCCGCAAATGTCACTGAACAGGCGATTATCAATGATGCTTTGAATAACCAGTCGACATTCCACTACGGTAACAATCCTGGCTACACTACGGAACCTGGAGATAACAATCCGCCTACAACTAAGCCAAAGAATAAGCAAATCGAGGTTGAAAAGTCCTTTACCAATGGGCCTCTTTCCTCATCTGCAAAGACGACATGGCCTACTGGATTAAGCATCCACTTCACCTTGCAAGTCTATGACCCAGCAAGCGCTGGTGCTAATGGGGCAGATGCAGGTAATGGTTGGACGGATGTAGCTGGCAAAGAGTTAACACTTGATGCAACTCATACTACAGGCTCGTTCACTGGATTGGATAACGATAAGAACTATCGAGTTGTCGAAACAGTAGTTGATGGATGGGTTCCAAACTATCAGCTCGAAGATGGCAAAGTAGTTATCGTTAACAAGAAGAACGTTAATCCAAAGCCGGTAGGACCAAAGGACTTTACCGTTCGTACATTTGGAAAGAAGTTCGTAAAAACTTCTGAAGATGAAAATACTCGTCTTGCCGATGCTCGATTCGTAGTAAAGAATGCGGAAGGAAAATTCCTAGCGCTTGTTGATGATGCCACGAATCAAGCAAATAGGGCGGCTTACGAGGCTGCGCGTACAGCATATCAGGAAGAAATCGCTAAGTACAATAACGATAATTCCTCAACAACTCAAGCAAATATTGATACGAAGTATCAAGCTGCAAAGGCTGCTTACGAAGCAATGAATGAGCAGTATCGCTGGGTAGACAGTGAAAATGATGCATTCCAGTTTGCTTCTGATCAACATGGTCGTTTCGAGGTTGTGGGTCTGGCAGCAGGCACTTATACCTTGCATGAGACCAAGGTTCCAGACGGGTACGCATCAATATCTGATCTTACATTCGTGACAAATGCAAGCTCTTATGCAGCTGGAGATATTAAGTACAATTTGGAAGATCTTACTCAAACAGCAAGCCGGATCATCAATAAGAAGGTAACCATACCGCTTACCGGTGGTACCGGAACTATAATCTTCACCATTCTTGGTGTTGGATTAATGGCAGGTGCTGCATATGTAGCCAAGAAGAACAATTCTTCTCGCTCGGAGTAATTCGTACACAATTTTGTACACCAGTAGATAAGGAAGGCAACGAACATGAAGCTGCATAATCCGCATATTCGTCAAGCAATTTTGTTGTTTGCCGCTTTCCTGTCTCTGTGTGCCATGGTGCTGGGTGTTGTTATCTCTTCCAACACCCAGCTCGCCATGGCCGTTTCAGAGACATACTCCCTTAAGATACATATTGACAAATACGAAGAGATTTTAGCTCATTATTCAGGGCCGACAGCCGATCATTCTGCGTTGAAACTTGAAATGTGGTCGTTAAATCGTCATCAACTGATAAATAACGACCTTCAGACCACATTAGAGACTTTACATAATGAATCTGAAGCGCAATTGCGTACACGGTTTACGTCTTCGTATATTCCGATAATGCTCGAAAATCAGTATCTGTATGCTCAAGGAATTACGGAAGGGATTTATTATGTGCGTGGAAATCTACCTGTGAATGGAAAGGATAATAAATTTGAGTTTATTCTCGATACTTCCACTGCTGGATCAGTAAGAGAATTTGATATAACAGCCAAGACAATAGGGCAGCGAGAGACGCCAGTAGGTAGTTATTATTTCCTTAAGGTATCAGATGATGCGCGACGCAAGCCGCTGAGAGGAGCGGTATTTGAAGTGTATCGAAAAACTGATGCGGGAGAATATGTACCATATAAGCGTGATGGACGTCTACTAACTGTGCAATCGGGCGATGACGGAGAATTCAGCGTGACGAATGTGCCATATGGGCACTATGCTCTCAAAGAGGTTCAAGCGCCTAGAGGTTATGCCCTTGCTGAAAATATGGTCTTATTTACTGTTGATGCGAATCATGATGAGACTTTGCACGTGCATAAACAGCATGACGTCATCGTCATTACCAATCATCGTGTGCCGCCGTTAGCGAGAACGGGTGCATCGATTATTATTGTAGCTGTCTGTGTGATATGCGCAATTATTCTTGGCATATGTGTCCGAAATGGAAAGTTGAAGCGTGACGAGTAAGGTGCCATATGATGACATGAAAAGTGTAAATAAGAGGCGGCTTGTCATAAATATAACAATGGCAATAATTTTTGCTATTGGATTGTGCGTATTGCTCTATCCTTATGCAGCGCAGATGTACTATCGAATTGATGCTCAACGACAGATTGCTGATTTCGATACGACGCGAAAAAGTATTACGCAAGAAGAAATCGATAAGCGTATACAATTAGCGGCAGCATATAATGCTTCTCTCGCAAATACGGTCACAGACCCGTACGGTAAGGAGCAAAAAGAAGCTGGGCGCGCTGAATACGCTCGTATGCTGGAAATACGTGAAAAAATTGGCCACGTGGAAATCCCACGAATCAATCAAGACTTGCCTATGTATGCGGGGACCTCACAAGAGGTGCTCGAAAAAGGTGTGGGACATTTAGAGGGTACATCACTTCCTATCGGGGGCGAAAATACTCATGCCGTGCTGACTGCGCATGCGGGTTATCCGACCGCACGATTGTTTACGGATTTGAAAGATCTTAAAAGTGGCGATAAGTTTTATATCCATAACGTGAAGACGACTCTCGCATATCAAGTGGATAAAATTTCGATTATCGAACCAACTGATTTTTCGCAATTACTGATTTCTCCAGGGCATGATTACGTCACACTCTTGACGTGTACTCCGCTATATGTCAACTCACACCGTTTAATCGTACGAGGACATCGTGTACCGTATGTGCCAAATGTTGACGAAAAAATTATTGCAGAAAATCGATTAGCGTATACCTATAAGTATCTTTTCTACGCGTCGCTAGTCATTATTTCTGTTCTTGTTATTGCCGTTGTTTTCTTGTATCGACGTCGTGTAGCGCTTAAGAAACATTTAGATTTAGTTGAAAAGAATGCGCAAAAATACGATGATGTGTCTCACGAAGCTGTCCCTGAAGTTGTCACTGATATTGTGGATAGCCCAGTGGCTGTGGATAGCGCAGTGGCTGAGGATAGCCCAGAGACTGCTGGCGAAACTATGACTAAGCCGGTGAATGATGATGAACCATAGTTCACACGATAGTCACAATGAGCAAATTTTTTCACAATCAGCGTCTCAGCCAAACCCGCAGAATACTCAAAAGCGTAAAAAAGCAAATTTAATTATTGCAGTAGGCATTTTTATTTTAGGTTTGGGTATCTTTTTATACCCAACGATTTCAAATGTTTATTACACTTTTGATGCTCAAAAGGAGATTGCGGATTATGATCAATCCGTTAAATCTATTTCTGAGCAAGAAATCGATAAAAAGATTAAGCTCGCTCGAGCATATAATGCTGCGCTTGATAGCTCAAAACTTGTCGAGCCATTCACTCCATCCCAGAAAAAGGAAGGAATAAAAGAATATGCTCGCATGCTCGAGGTTAAAGAAAAAATTGGGTATATCGATATACCAGCAATCAAACAAAAATTACCGATTTACGCTGGAACATCTGATGAGGTTCTCAGTGAGGGAATGGGGCATATGGAGGGAACTTCGCTTCCTGTAGGTGGGCCAAGTACGCACACGGTCCTCGCTGGACATAGGGGGCTGCCGGATAAGAAAATCCTTACCGATGCTGATCAGATAAAAAAAGGAGATGTCTTTTATATTCATACCTTGAATCTTGTTCTAGCATATAAAGTTAATAGCATAGAGGTGATTGAACCAAATGATTTCGCACCAATTCTCGTGGAATCGGGGAAAGATTTGGCGTCGTTGCTTACGTGTACACCTTTGGGAGTGAATTCTCACCGTTTACTCATTACGGGATATAGAATTGCCTATGCGCCGTCTCATGAATCACCTCTTGACGAGATTTATGAGATGCAACGGCGTTATATCATTGCTTGCGCTATTTCATTATGCGTTATTATCGCTTTGATCAGTATGATATTTTTGCTTCGTAAAAATATTCACACGGGTATGAAAAATATGCGCATAACCAATGATAATAAGGATATTAGTTGATGGTAATCAACGGTCATAGAAGAGCCCAAAGTGTCTTACGACTCGAAAGGAACCGCGATAGAAGTACTAAAATCTGTATGTATTTGGTGAGGGAAATAACTTTCGTAAAGTAGCTTTACGAAAGTTATGTAGTTAGCTTGCATGTCGTATTTTTTATCCTTAAAGTGACCTATATAACAAAAAAGACGTTGCAGTCTGGACGACCTGAGGAGGTCACTCGTGGCAAAGACAGCTACCAAAGCACAGGAACCGGTAAAGGACACAGAAACTGAACCAGTTATGTCTGATGCAGAAAAAGAAGTAGACGCACTCGTTAAGCGCGCACTTGTCGCTCTTGATGAATATCAGAGTTTTGATCAGAAGAAGATTGACTATATCGTAGCAAAGGCTTCAATTGATGCGTTACATGCTCATCTGGAGCTTGCAAAGCTCGCTGTTGATGAAACAGGGCGTGGCATGGTCGAAGATAAAGCTACAAAGAACATCTTCGCATGTGAGCATATCACACATCACTTAGCAAACCAGCGTACCGTGGGTATCATCAGCGAGAATGATGTTGATGGAATTACTGAAATTGCAGAGCCTGTAGGTGTTGTAGCGGGTGTTACCCCAGTAACTAACCCTACTTCAACCACAATATTCAAGGCTCTTATCGCTTTGAAAACTCGTTGCCCGATCGTATTTGGATTCCATCCATTTGCACAGGAGTGCTCCAAGGCTGCGGCAAAGATTGTACGTGATGCTGCTGTAGCTGCAGGCGCTCCAAAGGATTGTATTCAGTGGATTGAGCATCCATCAATTGAAGCCACTGGCGCATTAATGAAGCATCCTGGGGTTGCGACCATTTTGGCAACCGGTGGTCCTGGAATGGTAAAGGCCGCATACTCATCTGGCAAGCCTGCTCTTGGCGTGGGTGCTGGTAATGCTCCTGCTTATGTAGATAAAGATGTAGACCTTGATCGCGCGGTCAATGATTTGGTTCTGTCAAAGCGCTTCGATTACGGTATGATTTGCGCTACTGAGCAGGCGATTATCGCTCATACTGATATTTACGATGATTTGATTGAAAAGCTCAAAGCTCGTCACACGTACATCGTCTCCGGTGAAGATAAGGCAAAGCTCGAAAAGTTCATGTTCGGAACGACCGCTTATACAAAAGACGGCACAAAGCCTAGCCTTAATTCGAAAGTCCCTGGAAAGTCCCCATTATGGATCGCTCAGCAAGCAGGAATTGAAATTCCGGAAGATACTGTTATTATCGCTGCAGAGTGCAAGGAAGTTGGCGAGAATGAGCCATTAACTTTGGAAAAGCTAGGCCCTGTTCACGCTATCTTACGTGCAGAGGACAAGGATCAAGCATTTGAACTGTGCGAGCAGATGCTCAAGTATGGTGAAGGTCATACGGCTGCAATTCACACCAATAACGAAGCATTAGTTCGTGAATACGGTTTGCGCATGCATGCATGCCGCGTTATTTGGAATTCCCCTTCATCCTTAGGTGGTATCGGCGATATCTACAACGCAATCGCTCCATCTTTGACCTTAGGATGCGGTTCTTACGGTGGAAATTCAGTAGCTGGAAACGTACAAGCAGTTAACCTTATTAATATAAAGCGTGTAGCAAGAAGGAACAACAACATGCAGTGGTTCAAGATTCCACCTAAGACTTATTTTGAGCCTAATGCAATTCGTTATCTTCGCGATATGGTTGGCGTCAACCGCGTTGTATTCGTTTGCGATAAGACAATCCTTGACCTTGGAATTATTGATAAGGCAATTGCACAGCTTCAGCAACGTTTGAATAAGGTTGAATGGCGAATTATCGACTATGTCGAGCCAGAGCCTTCTATCGAAACTGTTGAGCGTGGCGCAGCAATGATGCGTGATGAATTCCAGCCAGATACGATTATCGCTATTGGCGGTGGTTCTCCAATGGATGCTGCGAAGATTATGTGGTTGCTCTACGAACACCCAGAAATTGAGTTCCGCGATATCCGTGAAAAGTTCTTTGATATTCGTAAGCGCGCATTCCGTTTGCCAGAACTCGGAAAGAAGGCAAAGCTTGTTTGTGTGCCAACAACTTCTGGTACTGGTTCTGAAGTAACTCCATACGCTGTTATTACTGATACCAAGACTGGAATTAAGTATCCAATTACAGACTACTCTTTGACTCCTTCGGTAGCAGTCGTTGACCCTGTTCTTGCACGTACACAGCCACGTCGAGTTGCATCTGATTCAGGTTTTGATGCTATTACTCACGCGATGGAAGCTTATGTTTCCGCATATGCAAATGACTTTACAGATGGTATGGCGTTGCATAGTGTAAAGCTCTTGTGGGAGAATCTGGCAGCTTCTGTCAATGAAGGCCAATCAAATCCAGCTGCTCAAGAGAAGGTTCATAATGCGGCAACCATGGCTGGTATGGCATTTGGATCTGCATTCCTTGGAATGTGCCACTCGATGGCACATACTATTGGTGCACTGTGCCATGTAGCACACGGTCGATGCAATTCAATCCTGCTTCCATATGTCATTCGTTACAACGGTCAAACTCCATTGGAGCCAATTTCTTGGCCAAAGTACGATAAGTATGTAGCTCCTGAACGTTATCAAGATATTGCAAAGCAGCTCGGTCTTCCAGCAGCCACGCCTGAAGAAGGTGTAGAGAACTTGGCAGTGGCTGTTGAGGACTATCGTGACAACAAGCTCGGTATGGATAAGTCCTTCCAAGCGGCAGGTGTTGATGAAGAATACTTCTGGTCTGTACTTGATCAAATCGGTATGCGTGCATACGAAGATCAGTGCACTCCAGCAAATCCTCGTATTCCACAGATCGAGGATATGAAGGATATCGCAATTGCTGCATACTATGGCGTATCTCAGGAAGAAGGAAAGCACCTTCGTGCTGAGCGTGCAGAACGAGAAGAGCGTGCAGAAGCAAAGTAAAGTGTGTCAGTAATCATTAAATAAGAATATTGCTAACGCATTGGGTGGTATATAGTGTCGAACTATATACCACCTTTTTCATAGCAAAGTGTATTTATTGACGTGCTGAAGTTAGGTGTTGAAGATGATACGGCATCGTTATGAGGAGATATGCCTTTGTGCTGTATAGTAAGAGGCTGAATCTCAAATAATAATGAAGTAGAATATATTATGTGTTTGGTAAGCGTCAAAGGAATGATTTCGCACAGGCAATGAGTGTTAGCAAAATTATAAACTTATTCAGCATTATTACTCTTGGTGTAATTTGTGTATTTCCTGAACTCTATCATAGGCCGATCAGCATTGGCGCTCGTGGTTTACGTAATATGATGATTGGAACCATAGCTTATGTATGCGTATTCGTGCTTCTCATAATATTAAATACGTACGTACTTCTTCGAGCATACAGAAAATATAAAGCTAAAGAAGAATCAGATATAACTGCGGTGCCAAGTGTGCAAACTTCAAGCGAGTTCATGACTGATCCTTACAAGGAACCAGTATACGGAGATGAAGAAAAAGAAAAAGATTATTCTAATTCGCTTAAATCTTCTATTGTCGTCCTCATTTTTTCTTTCATATTTATCGGAATATATGGTGTAGATGCAGCTAATAGTATTTCTGATTTTCGTGCTGGTTCAGTAACTGTTCAAGCGTATATGTGTGGCACAAGTAGGCATAATTCACGTTATGGGAGAAGTCGTATTGACGTCACGTTTTGCGCAAAAGATGGACACGTAGATGAACGATATAAAGTGACAATCTATGAGCAAGATTATTTAACAGCATACGAATTGATGGGTAATAAAGAAATTGGGAAATTAACATATTATCCCCGAAGTCACGTGTTCGTCAGATTTGAGAATTTGTAAAGTTGTTTCCCGTTGGGCAACTATATATTAGTTTAAAACTGAAACGCGAAAAACGATATTGTATTCGACGTGAGTCAGTAAAATATTGTGTATGGAAGAGACGAAGCAGTCTTCATGGTTGAAGTTGCAAAGTACTGACATGCCTTTCAAACGGGTAGGTTTTCTACTGTACAGCGTGAGTTTTGTGCTGCTGATTGCATTGCGGACAATGGACACAATTGGAGTCGCAGCATTAGCAAGACAAGCAGTACAAGATATCCTAGGCCTTATACTCTGTATTCTTATAACGGGTTTTGGCATAAACACGGTTATAAAGGTGAGAACAAGTGTACGGAAAAAATCGATCACTGTAATTATTGCGATAATTGTAATGTGTTTAGGACTTTTTGCGGGATACGTGGTGATGAATAAATCAATAAAAACGACGATACTGGATATCGTAGAAGGGCCGTATAGTACGACAGCATATGTGCAATCGGTGAATAAGCGAAGACTAAAAGCAAATACTTTAGAAATAAATTTTGAAGATGGAAAGCTCGATGAAGAGATACAAGCCCAAGTGCAAACATCTGAATCTCATGTTATTGATTCGTTGAAGTCTATGGAGAAGAGATGGGTAAAAATCAACGTATATAGGCATAGTGGAATTCTTGTGGATTGGAAGCAACTTGATGTAGATATGGAGTAAATGAAAAACTGTGGAAATGAGGAAGTTTGTATGAATCGGTTGATCGAAGAGTCATGAGAAATAAAATAGGTGTATGCATGTCGAATTCACAGCGTCGTGTATTGTAGTCACGTACTCATTGCATGTACCTATGTAATATTTTCTACCAGTTGAAAATTCACGGGATTGTCGAATTCGACACGCCCGGATGAATTCGGGTATAGGTAGTGCTTAAATATATGAGTTGCCTGTTTTAGGCTCGCATGATTTTATGCTTAATATCTTTAATAGCGAGCGTAACAGCGGTAAGTGCCGCTAGTTACGCACTGATGGGATTTCGTCCATGAGGCGAAGTTTGCCGGTTAGTGCTCTAAACAGGTTGGAAATGTATCGATCGCAAGAAAGGGCGGACGGCGAATGGCGGGACAGAAAATCCGCATCAGGCTAAAGTCCTATGACCATGAGGTCATCGACCAGTCGGCAAAGAAGATTGTCGAAACGGTCACGAACGCAGGCGCAACAGTAGTTGGCCCAGTTCCACTTCCTACTGAGAAGAACGTATTTGTTGTTATCCGTTCTCCTCATAAGTACAAGGATTCTCGCGAGCACTTCGAGATGCGCACTCACAAGCGCCTTATTGACATCGTTGATCCAACTCCTAAGGCAGTTGATTCTTTGATGCGTCTCGATTTGCCAGCAGACGTAAATATCGAGATCAAGCTGTAGGGGAGGGGAGAAATGGTATCTAAGAACAATCGTCAGGCATTGTTGGGTAAGAAGCTCGGCATGTCTCAGATATGGGATGAGAACGGTTTCTTCGTTCCAGTAACTTTGGTGGAAGTTGACACCAACGTTGTAACAGCTGTAAAGAATGAGGATTCTGACGGCTATAAGGCTGTACAGATTGCATTTGGCGCAATTGACCCAACTAAGGTTACAAAGCCACTTGCAGGTCACTTTGCTAAGGCAGGTGTAACTCCTCGTCGTCACCTCGTTGAGTTCCGCACTGAGGACGTTGAAAACTACGAGCCAGGTCAGGAACTTACCGCAGAAATCTTCCCTGATGGTGCAGTAGTAGATATTACTGGTACTACAAAGGGTAAGGGTTTTGCAGGTACAATCAAGCGTTGGGGCTTCAAGTCCTATCGTCGTACTCACGGTTCCCACAAGAATGAGCGTCGCCCAGGTTCTGTAGGCGCATGTGCAACTCCATCCCGTATTCTTAAGGGAAAGCGCATGGCTGGTCGTATGGGTCATGACACCCACACCACGCTCAACTTGACTGTAGTGTCCTCTGACGTCGAAAACGGCATTATTGCTGTTAAAGGCGCAGTTCCAGGACCAAAGGGTTCCCTCGTTGTAGTACGTACCGCTGTGAAGGGAGCATAAGGTTATGGCAAACGTAACTTTGAACATCACCGATGCTAACGGTAAGGCAGCTGGTTCTGTAGAAGCTCCTGTAGAGCTTTTCGGTATTGAGCAGGATGTAGTGCGTGCACACGTTCCACTCGTACACCAGGTTGTAATTGCACAGCTAGCAGCTGCTCGTCAGGGCACTCATGCTGTAAAGAACCGCGCTCGTATCTCCGGCGGCGGCAAGAAGCCATGGAAGCAGAAGGGCACCGGTCGTGCTCGTCAGGGTTCCATTCGTGCTCCTCAGTTCGCTGGTGGTGCTGTAGTTCATGGTCCAGTACCACGTGACTACACACAGCGCACTCCAAAGAAGATGAAGGCAGCAGCTCTTCGCTATGTGCTTTCTGATCGCTTCAATGCAGGTCGTGTACACGTAGTTGACTTCGGTTTGGGTGAAACCCCATCTACTAAGACTGCAAAGGCAGCTCTTTCTGTAGTAGATAATCGTTTTACTACCGTTGTAGTTTCCCGTGAGAATATCAACGAATGGCTTTCTGTTCGTAACCTCACCTACGTACACGTGCTCTTCGCAGATCAGTTGAACACATATGACGTAGTTACCGCTGAAGATGTCGTCTTCACCAAGGAAGGCTTTGAAGCTTTCGTTGCTGCTAAGACTGCTGATAAGGAGGCCTAAGTAATATGGTCGCAATTCGTAAGACAGCACATGACGTCATCCTCAAGCCGGTTGTTTCTGAAAAGGCTTACACAAACTCTGATCGCGGTCAGTACACCTTCGTGGTTGCACCAACTGCAAACAAGATCGAGATTAAGCAAGCTGTAGAAGAAATCTTCAAGGTTAAGGTTACCAACGTTAATACTTTGAACCGTCAGGGTAAGCGTCAGCGCACCCGCACAGGTTTCGGTCGCCGTGCTTCTCAGAAGCGTGCAATCGTAACTGTTGCTAAGGGTCAAACAATTGACATCTTCGGTAACTAAGCAGTAGCCGAGAAAGTTAGGAAAAACATATTATGGCTATCCGCGTATATAAGCCAACAACTGCAGGTCGTCGTAACGCATCTGTCTCTGATTTCTCTGAGATTACGCGTTCTACACCTGAAAAGTCTTTGCTGCGTAAGCTCAGCAAGACTGGCGGCCGTAACTCTTACGGTCGTATCACCAGCCGCCATCGTGGTGGCGGTCACAAGCGCCAGTACCGTCTCATCGATTTCAAGCGTTGGGATAAGGACGGCATCCCAGCAAAGGTTGCACATATCGAGTACGATCCAAACCGTTCTGCTCGCATTGCATTGCTTCACTTTGCAGATGGCGAAAAGCGCTACATCATCGCTCCTGAAGGTATTAAGCAGGGCGATACAATTGAAACCGGCGCACAGGCTGATATCAAGCCAGGCAACAACTTGCCTCTTCGCAACATTCCAACTGGTACTGTAGTTCATGCAATTGAACTTCGTCCTTTGGGTGGCGCAAAGATCGCACGTTCTGCTGGTGCTTCTGTACAGCTCGTTGCGAAGGATGGTAACCTTGCTCAGCTCCGTATGCCATCTGGAGAAATTCGCAATGTTGATGCTCGCTGCCGTGCAACTGTAGGCGAAGTAGGTAACTCCGAACACGCTAACATCGAGCTCGGTAAAGCAGGTCGTGCACGCTGGATGGGCAAGCGCCCACATACCCGTGGTGAATCTATGAACCCTGTGGACCATCCACATGGTGGTCGTACCCGCGGTGGTAAGCCACCAGTATCCCCATGGGGTAAGGGTGAGGTTCGTACCCGTCGTCCTAAGAAGGCTTCGAACAAGATGATTGTTCGTCGTCGTCCAAACGGTAAGAACCGCAAGTAAGGGAGTGTCGAAGAGATGACTCGAAGCATCAAGAAGGGCCCATTTGTCGACGCCCACTTGCAGAAGAAAGTCGACGCTCAGAACGAAAAGGGTACTCACGACGTTATTAAGACTTGGTCTCGTCGTTCAATGATTACCCCAGACTTTATTGGCCATACTTTTGCTGTTCATAATGGACGCACTCATATGCCAGTATTCGTTACTGAGTCGATGGTTGGTCACAAGCTCGGAGAGTTCGCTCCAACGCGTACTTTCAAGGGCCATGTTAAGGATGATAAGAAGGGACGCCGCTAAATGGAAGCTAAGGCAATTGCTCGTCACGTACGCGTGACGCCACGCAAGGCTCGCCGCGTCGTTGACCTCATCCGAGGCAAGAAGGCGACTGAAGCCATCACCATTTTGAAGTTTGCTCCACAGGCTGCTGCAACTCCTGTACTTAAGACTCTTGAGTCCGCAGTTGCAAACGCTCGCGTTAAGGCAGAACAAGCAAACGAACCATTCCGTGAGAACGATTTGGTAGTAGCAGCTACTTATGTCGACGAGGGTGTAACTCTCAAGCGTTTCCGTGCACGTGCACAGGGTCGCGCAGGTCGTATTAACAAGCGTACTTCCCACATCACGGTAATCGTCGCAGATAAGGAAGGTGCACGCTAATGGGCCAGAAGGTAAATCCATTTGGTTACCGCCTCGGCGTAACCGAGTATCACCGTTCTAAGTGGTTCTCTGATTCCACTAAGCAGGGCGAACGTTACCGCGATTTCGTTCTCGAAGATGACAAGATCCGTAAGGCAATGAACAAGGATCTTGAGCGTGCAGGTGTATCACGCGTTGTCATCGAGCGCACTCGTGATCGTGTTCGTGTAGATATTCACACTGCTCGTCCAGGTATCGTTATCGGTCGTCGCGGTGCAGAAGCTGATCGTGTTCGTGCAAAGCTCGAAAAGATCACAGGCAAACAGGTACAGCTCAATATCTTCGAAGTGAAGAATGCTGCTATCGATGCTCAGCTTGTAGCACAGTCTATTGCTGAACAGCTTGCTAACCGTGTTACATTCCGCCGTGCTATGCGTAAGGCTCAGCAGGATGCAATGCGTGCGGGTGCAAAGGGTATCCGTATTAAGCTTTCCGGTCGCTTGGGCGGTGCAGAAATGTCACGTTCCGAGTTCTACCGTGAAGGTCGTGTGCCTCTGCAGACTTTGCGTGCATTGATTGACTACGGTTTCTTCGAAGCAAGCACAACCTATGGTCAAATCGGTGTTAAGGTATGGATCTACAAGGGCGATATGACTGAGAAGGAATTCGAAGAGCAGCAGGCTCAGCAGAACAACCGTTCTCGTCGTGGTTCTAACGAACGTCGTTCTCGCCGTAACAACCGTGGTGCAGCTGCACAGCGTGGAGCAAAGGAAGCACAAGCTAAGGCTGAAGCTTCTGAAGCACCAGCTGAAACTGCAGAAGTAAAGGAGTAAGTTAGATGCTTATCCCAAAGAGAACTAAGTACCGTAAGCAGCACCGTCCAGTGCGTACAGGTATGTCTAAGGGCGGAAACGAAATCGCTTTTGGTGATTTCGGTATCCAGGCTCTTGCTCCTGCATACATTACAAACCGTCAGATCGAAGCTGCACGTATTGCAATGACCCGCTACATCAAGCGTGGTGGCCGCGTGTGGATTACGATCTTCCCAGATCGTCCTTTGACAAAGCATGCTCTCGGTGCTCGAATGGGTTCCGGTAAGGGTGCACCTGAATTCTGGGTTGCTAATGTACGTCCAGGACGTGTTATGTTCGAAATTTCAGGCGTTTCTGAAGAAGTTGCTCGTGAAGCACTTCGCCGTGCAGTTGATAAGCTGCCTATGAAGTGCCGCATCGTTGCACGTGAAGGCGGTGACAACTAAATGGCAAACGCATCAGATTACTCGATCAAGACTTTGAACGAGAAGACTAACGCAGAAATTGAGGACTTCCTCAAGAAGTCGAAGGAAGAGCTTTTCAACCTTCGCTTCCAGAACGCTACTGGTCAGCTTGAAAATGCATCTCGCATTAAGACTGTTAAGCGTGATATTGCCCGCATGTACACTGTTCTTCGCGAACGTGAACTCGGCATCACCGAGTCCCCAGTGCAGGAATAGGAAATTCTGAGGAGAAAAAATGGCTGAAAAGCTGGAACGCAACGATCGTAAGGTCCGCACAGGCTACGTAGTGTCTGATGCAATGGACAAGACGATTACCGTTGAGTTGGAGCAGCGCTCAACCCACCCACTATATGGTAAGGTTGTTCGTAGCAACAGCAAGGTCAAGGTCCATGACGAGAACAATGACGCACATGTCGGCGATCTTGTTACAATTATGGAGACAAGGCCTTTGAGCAAGACGAAGCGTTGGCGTCTCAACGCTATCGTTGAGCGTGCTAAGTAAATAAAGTTCGGCAAGGCTCCGCGTACAACCTTGTAGTCCAATGGGGTAGTGATGCTTCCTGCAAGTAGAAATACTTGTATAGCATCGCTGCCAGCGGGATTATAGGGTGTACGGGGAGGACCAGCTCGGCTAAGGAGAATCAATGATTCAGCAAGAATCGCGACTTCATGTCGCCGACAACACGGGTGCTAAGGAAATCTTAGCTATTCGCGTGCTCGGTGGATCGAAGCGACGCTATGCCGGAATCGGCGACGTTATTGTCGCTTCCGTTAAGGATGCAATTCCTGGCGGTTCGGTAAAGAAGGGTGACGTAGTTAAGGCTGTCGTTGTCCGTACAGTAAAGGAACGCCGTCGTGCAGACGGTTCCTACATCAAGTTTGATGAGAACGCAGCTGTTATCCTTGGTAACGGTCGCGAGCCAAAGGGCACTCGTATCTTCGGACCAGTAGGTCGTGAATTGCGCGATAAGCGCTTCATGAAGATCGTTTCTTTGGCACCGGAGGTGATCTAATGGTAGCTAAGATCAAGAAAGGTGACCTCGTAAAGGTTATCCGTGGTAAGGATCGCGGCGCAGAAGGCACCGTCCAGCGCGTACTTCCAAACGATCGTTTGATTGTTGAAGGCGTTCAGATTGTCAAGAAGCATATCCGTGCAACAGTTCAGGGTCAGCAGTCTGGAATCGTGTCTGTAGAGGCACCAATCCATCGTTCTAATGTAATGCTTATTGATCCAGAAACTAAGCAGCCTACTCGCGTTCGCGTAGAGGTTAAGGAAGAAGCACGTGATGGCAAGGTAAAGCGCGTACGTGTACGCGTTGCCAAGAAGTCCGGAAAGGAGCTGTAATGAGCGAAGTAACTATCGAGGCTCCTGCAACTCCTCGTCTTAAGACTCGTTACAAGGAAGAAATCATTCCTGCCATGGAAAAGGAATTCAACATTTCTAATCCAATGCAGGTTCCTGGTGTAGTAAAGGTTGTTGTATCTATGGGTGTTGGTGCCGCAGCTCGCGACTCTAAGCTCATCGAAGGTGCAGTTCGTGACCTTACAGCAATCACCGGCCAGAAGCCAAAGATTACTCTCGCAAAGAAGTCTGTAGCACAGTTCCATTTGCGTGAAGGTCAGGCTATTGGTGCATTCGTTACTCTTCGCGGCGATCGCATGTGGGAATTCTTGGACCGTCTTTTGACCTTGGCTTTGCCACGTATCCGTGATTTCCGCGGTATTAACGCAAATCAATTCGACGGTAATGGCAATTACAACTTCGGTCTTACTGAACAGTCCATGTTCCATGAGATTGATCCAGATTCCATCGATCACCGCCGTGGTATGGATATCACAGTAGTGACCTCAACAAAGAGTGATGAGGAAGGCAAGGCTTTGCTTAAGCACCTCGGCTTCCCATTCAAGGAGGACTAAAAGATGGCAAAGACAGCTCTTAAGAACAAGGCTGCTCGCAAGCCAAAGTTCGCAGTACGTGCTTATACACGTTGCGAGGTTTGCGGACGACCACATTCCGTTTATCGCAAGTTCGGCCTCTGCCGCGTATGCCTTCGTGAGAAGGCTCACCGTGGTGAGCTTCCAGGCGTAACGAAGTCCAGTTGGTAAATCGACGTTGAAGGTCCGCGGCCCAAGAGGGCGGCGGAAACCACGACGAGGAAGGGCATCAGCCCAAATGACAATGACAGATCCAATCGCAGATATGCTTACACGTCTGCGTAATGCGAGTGCGGCAAAACACGAGACCGTGGACATGCCATACTCAAAGTTTAAGGCACATATTGCCGAAATCCTCAAGCGTGAGGGTTATATCGCTGATTTTACAGCGAAGGAAGCTCGTGTAGGTCAGACTCTTGAGATTACTCTCAAGTATGGCAAGCACGGTGAACAGAGCATCCAGGGAATCAAGCGTGTATCTAAGCCAGGTTTGCGTCGTTACGCAAAGTCTGATGCACTCCCAATGCCACTTGGTGGTTTGGGTATCGCAATTATTTCCACTAGCTCTGGTTTGATGACTCAGAAGGAATGCCTTGAAAAGGGCATCGGCGGCGAAATCGTCGCTTATGTGTGGTAAGGAGGGCTTAAATTATGGCATCACATATTGGTAAGCTCCCTATCGCTGTTCCAGCTGGAGTTGAAATTACAATTAATGGAAATATTTTCCAAGCTAAGGGTGCTAAGGGAACTGATTCTTTTGAAGTTCCTGAAGGTATCTCTGTAGCAGTAGAAGACGGTCAGATTGTTTTCACACCTGAAGATGATTTGCGCCCAACACGTGCTAAGCATGGTTTGGCTCGTTCTCTTGCTGCAGGCATCGTTGAGGGTGTCTCTCAGGGCTTTACAAAGCGTCTTCTTATTGTTGGTACTGGTTACCGTGTAGTTGCAAAGGGTAAGAACCTCGAGTTCTTCTTGGGTTATTCTCACACAATTAATGTGGAAGCTCCAGAAGGTATCGAATTCGAAGTTGTAAATCCTAATGAGCTCTTGGTAAAGGGTACAGATAAGCAGGCTGTAGGCCAGATTGCTGCAAATATCCGCAAGCTTCGTGCACCAGAACCATATAAGGGTAAGGGCATTAAGTATGCAGATGAGCGCATCATCCGCAAGGCTGGAAAGGCTGGTAAGTAAATGACGGTTAAGATTTTTGGTAAGGGCAAGAACGTTGCTCGCTTGCGCCGTCACGCACGTCTTCGTAAGAAGATCTCCGGCACAGCAGAGCGTCCACGTCTCGTAGTCTTCCGCTCCAACCGCAACATGGTTGCTCAGATTATTGATGACACCAAGGGTGTAACTCTTGTTAGCGAATCTACTTTGCACAATGACTTCGGCACTTTCGAAGGCACAAAGGTAGAAGCTGCTAAGCGTGTTGGTGAATTGGTAGCTAAGAAGGCAATTGATGCAGGCATCACTACCGTAGTATTTGACCGCGGTGGTTATAAGTATCACGGTCGCGTAGCTGCAGTAGCAGAAGGCGCACGTGAAGGAGGTCTGCAGCTGTGAGCGATAACGAAAAGGAAATCAACGTGGCTGAAGAAACTCAGACTACCGAACAGGCTCCAGCAGCTGAAGAGCGCAAGGGCCGTCGCGGTAACCGTGGCGAAGGTCGTCGTGGAGAGCGTCGCAATCGTCGCGACCGTGGCGAACAGCGCGAAGAGCTTCTCGATCGCGTAGTAACTATCAAGCGCGTAAGCAAGACCAACAAGGGTGGTCGTACAATGAGCTTCGCAGCTCTCGTCGTTGTAGGTGACGGAAACGGCACCGTAGGCGTAGGCTATGGTAAGTCTCATGAAGTACCTTCAGCAATTGCTAAGGGTCAGCTTGACGCTAAGAAGCACATGTTTACTGTCCCACGCGTTCGTGGAACCATTACTCATCCAGTAATTGGTCACGAATCTGCTGGAACCGTACTTCTTCGCCCAGCAGCACCAGGTACTGGTGTTATCGCTGGTGGTGCAGTACGTGCAGTGCTCGAGTGCGCTGGTATTACTGACATCTTGTCTAAGGACATGGGTTCCGGTAATGCAATCAATACTGTTCGTGCAACTGTAGCAGCTTTGAAGCAGCTTGAAGAACCAGAAGAAGTAGCGGCACGCCGTGATCTTTCTCTTGCTGAAGTTGCTCCAGATCAGCTCTTGCGTGAACGTGCTAAGGGTATTGATGAAGCTCGTAAGGCACGCGAGGAAGCTCAGGCAGCAGCAAAGGATGGTGAGTAATGGCTAAGCAGCTTAAGATCACCTTGAAGAAGGGTCTCGTTGGCTCTACTCAGGTACAGAAGGATAACGTACACTCTTTGGGTCTTCACAAGATTCATCAGACTGTAGTGCGTGAAGATACTCCTGTATACCGTGGTATGGCAAACAAGGTTCGTCATCTTGTAACAGTGGAGGAGATTGACTAAAATGGCAAATTCCAACGAAGTCGACATCCTTCAGATGCATGACTTGCGTCCAGCTCCTGGTGCAAAAAAGTCCAAGACCCGCGTTGGTCGTGGTGAAGGCTCCAAGGGTAAGACTTCTGGTCGCGGTATGAAGGGTACAAAGGCACGTTACCAGGTTCGTCCTGGTTTCGAAGGTGGCCAGCTCCCACTTTACATGCGTCTTCCTAAGCTCCGTGGCTTCAAGTCCCCATTCAAGGTGGAGTTCCAGGTCGTAAATCTTGCTGACTTGGCAACTTCCTTCCCTCAGGGTGGAGAAGTAACCGTAGAAGCACTCGTTAACGCAGGTCTCGTTCGTAAGAACCAGCCAGTTAAGGTGCTCGGTGAAGGCGAAGTTACTGCAGCTTACACCATTAAGGGCGTAAAGTCCTCTGCATCTGCAAAGGCAAAGATCGAAGCAGCTGGTGGCTCAATTTCTGAAGATTAATCTTCATTAGAGCTTTGAACTGCTAGGTTTAGTAGGTCCTTGACACTTTAAGGGTGTCAAGGACCTTATCTTTTGTTATAGTGGTAAGCAGTGTGTCTATAAATTCGGACACTTCAGGAGGAACTCAGTGAGAACGCTTATTCAAGCATTGCGCGCAAAGGAACTGCGCAATAAGATTTTGTTCACATTGTTTATTGTGATTGTTTATCGTATTGGTGCGGCTATTCCTACGCCTGGTATCGATTACAAGGTTGTGAGCGATACAGTAAGAAACGCATCGAGCGGTGAAAACTTTGTAGCACTGGTGAATTTGTTCTCTGGTGGTGCATTACTTCAGCTTTCGGTATTTGCCTTGGGTATTATGCCATATATTACTGCATCCATCGTTGTGCAGTTGCTTCGCGTTGTTATTCCACGATTTGAAGCTCTTCATAAAGAAGGTCAGTCAGGTGAGGCGAAGTTAACCGAATACACTCGTTACTTAACAATTGGTCTTGCTTTCTTGCAGTCCACAACAATTTTGGTGACAGCTCAAACAGGTGCATTGTTCGGTACGGCTGCAACCGGTAAGATTATCCCAGATAGCTCTGTGCCTAATCTGTTGTTCATGATTATTATCATGACTGGTGGTACAGGACTTGTGATGTGGATGGCTGAACTTATCACCGACAAGGGTATCGGTAACGGTATGTCAGTCTTGATTTTCACATCGATTTGCTCTGGCTTCTTACCTCAATTGTGGAATATTGGTTGGGTAAATGGCGACTGGGCACGTTTTGGTATCGTCTCGGGAACGCTACTATTCGTATTGATTTTCGTTGTTTATGTTGAATTGATGCAGCGTCGAATTCCGGTCCAGTACACTCGTCGTATGATCGGCCGAAAGATGTATGGAGGTACTTCAACATATTTGCCACTGAAGGTTAATATGTCAGGTGTTATCCCACCAATCTTCGCATCTTCTATACTTGCTATACCTACATTGATTGCTCAGTTTGGTGACCGTAACGCTCAATGGGTTACATGGATTAATACGAATTTGGCGAATACTACTTCCATGTGGTACATCGGCTTGTATTCTGTGATGATTGTATTCTTTACTTTCTTCTATACATCCATTACATTCAATACCGATGAAACTGCTGATAACATGAAGCAGTATGGTGGATTTATTCCTGGTATCCGTGCAGGTCGTGCTACGAGCGAATACTTGACATACATTATCAATAGATTAAACACTGTTGGTGCTGTGTATTTGCTCTTCGTGGCTCTCGTACCTACTGTTTTGATTCTTGCTCTCAATATTGGTTCGCAATTGCCATTCGGCGGTACAACGATTTTGATTATCGCTGGCGTTGGTCTTGATACATTGCGTCAGGCTCGCGCTCAGACCGAGCAATTCCAGTATGAAGGCTTCTTAAATATCAGTACTGAAAAATCAAGTAATGTTAAAGAAGAAGATGAAAAGGATGCTAACATGAAGGAAAAATCTGAGCATTCTTCTCATGAGGATGACGTCGAAGAAATTGAAGTTACTGAAACTGTAGAAACAGAAGAGGTATCTGAAATTTCTGAAGAAGATTCAGTAAAGGAAGACTAGTATGCGTTTACTTATAATGGGACCTCAAGGTGTTGGTAAGGGCACTCAAGCTGCTAAGCTTGCAGAGCATTTTGGTATTCCTGCAATTTCTACAGGTGATATCTTCCGCTACAACATTAAGAATGAAACTGAGTTGGGCAAGCAGGCATTGGCTTTCATTAATAAAGGTGAGCTTGTTCCTGATGAACTGACCAATTCCATCGTTAAAGATCGTCTTGCAATGGATGATGCTAAGAATGGTTGGATTCTTGACGGATATCCTCGAAATGCATCCCAGGTTGAAGCTCTTGATGCAATGCTGGAAGAGCTTGGAACTCCGTTAGATGCTGTTGTCGCTTTGGATGCCGATCATGATGTTCTTATGGAACGTATGATGAAGCGAGCAGAGATTGAAGGTCGTGCAGACGATACTCCTGAAGCAATTGCAAAACGTCTTGACGTTTATGCAAAGGAAACCGCTCCACTGCTTGACATTTATTCTGAACGCGGACAGCTTGTTAAGATTAATGGTGTTGGCGAAATTGATGAGATTCAGGCTAATATCGTTTCCGAATTGGAAAAGTAAATAATTACTTAACATTAATGAGGTGGTATATAGTTTCTATGTATCACCTCATTTTCGTATGCTGTTGTGTAAAATAATCCTTATGAACCCTACAGTTATTACTATTATCGTTGTCGTTGTAATTCTTCTCCTCATTGCGATGTGGCTTATTAGCGGTTACAACAATCTTGTAAGCTTGCGCAATCGTGTAGCCAACGCATGGTCACAGATTGACATACAGCTTAAGCAACGAGCAGATTTGATCCCGAATATTGTTAATACAGTTAAAGGATATGCTCAGCATGAATCTGATGTGTTTATCCAAGTAACTCAGGCTCGTACTGCCGTACAAGCTGCATCGAATTCTGGCAACCTTAATGAACGTATTAATGCCGAGACACAGCTTGATAAAGCAATTGTTAATGTCCTTGCTGTAGCCGAGGCATATCCGGAACTGAAAGCAAACGCTAATTTCATGAGTTTGCAGTCGCAATTAAGCGATCTTGAAGGAAAAATTGCGTATGCGCGACAGTTCTACAATGACGTCGCACAGAAGTTGAATATTACTGTTGAGAGCTTCCCAAGCAATATTATTGCCGGTCTTTTCCACTTCGAAAAGGCTGCATACTTCGAAGTTGCTGAGGCGGATCGACAGGTTCCTCAGGTACAGTTCTAACGCAAAGCACTTGAATCGGGTCTATGCGTATAGTCGTGTAGATCCGATTAGTGTATCTATATATAGCACAGAAGATTTATTCATTAAATAAAGCAGTTATTACAATTTTATTGTATAAGTCAGTTCATCGAGTATATTAGAAAATTCATTGAGAGAGAGAAGAACATGAATATTTCGCGTATGGCACGTGGTATAGGCATGGCGATAGTGTACGTCTTTGTATTCATTCTGTGTGCTGGCCTAGTATTTGGTTCCTTCCGAAACGCTCGTGTTGAAGAGGACACGGATACACTTTTAAGTTACAGTAATCTTAACTACGACATAACTACTCTTGACAATGGTGACGTTCGAATTAAGCAAACTGTTACAGTTAACATGCAAGATCGTGGACGATCATGGCGTCAGCTTTTCCAGAAATATCAGCTACGTCAATCAGATTTGACAAATATTACTGGTATTTCGGTAAAGGATGTTACTAGCGGAGACACATACACTCGTGCTAGTTTCAAAGATGTTGATACTGATAGGGTATCGCTCTATGATTGGGACAGTGTGGCCGCTAAGACATGGTATCTTCGAGATATTAATACTAACGAAGATATTACAGATGACAACGGTTTGTCTCTCAATAATTCTGAATCTTCCAGTTTAACGGCGACTGAGCGTTCTGTAGAACTCGGTTGGAATATCCCTAGGACAGACAGTGGCGTCCAAATTTTCGAAATCGAAATGACATGGAAGAATGTATCTACAGCACTACGAGACGGTGCATATTCCAAGATTGAGCTAATTTCAGATGATAACTCTATTCCGATTGATAATTTAAGCGGTTCCATCACGTATTCAAGCTCTTCAACGCGCGGATGGCTATGGATGCATTATTCGGGCAATGGTCGCGTAAAGAAAGAAAGCGAACAAAAGTTTACTTTCTCAGCTAAGCCTGTTAAGACAAATGAGCATGTTGATTTTGTAATGCTCTATCAAGCCGATGATGCAGTACTTAGTCAAATGACACGACAAAATGTATCGGGTTCTGTGGAAAAGGTTATTTCTCAAGAGCGTCAAGAATACAATGATGCTATATCGGCACAGCGAGGAGCAGCTACTGCGCGAATAGCTATTTTTGGTCTGTCAGTCCTAGTAGCGATAATTTTGACCCTATGGCTCATCTATGGAGCTATTACCACACGCCGTTATGCGCAATATCATGGCGATGTAATCTATTTCCGCGAGCCAGTGCCAGTATCGCCAGCTGCAGCTGCGCAGATTTACGCGGTTCTTAAGGGAGAAAATTATACGGATAAGAAGATTACGAATAGAGCACTGAGTGCTACCATGCTTTCTTTGATGTCTAAGAAAGCAATTTATATACTTCCGGGAGACGCGTCACAGTATCAGTCTCTACCTCTCGATTTTGCTTCTTCGGCTAATTTGGATAATCAAATGGGATCTTTGACAAAGTTCATGACTCGAGGTGAGCAAGCGGGTATGTCTGATCAAAATGTAGCGGCGGCGTATCAGACAATTTCGCAGTCCTCTTCAAGTTCTTCACGCTCTGTAGCATATGTGCTTTCTCAAGAAGCATTTGATATGAAATTTGCTTCGAGCAAGCACCTGAGCGCGTCTGAAGCACAGCTATTAAATGTTCTTTTGGACATTGCTACTGAACGTAATACGCTAATTTTCAGCGATAGGGATATCAAGAAGGTCGCGAAGAAATATAATAAACGACGCGCAACCACCATTAATAACATGTACATGATATTTAGGTCTGAGTTTACTCAGCTGGCTATTACTAAGACATCTTTCCTGCTTAATAGTTTGCCAACTGTATTGGCGATGATCTATTTGGCTTTTGCAATTGTTGCGATGAATCTTATGGGCAGCTACTTTGCTGGATTTATCATTACAGGTCTTATGGTTGCGGGCGCGTGTGGGTGGCTTAAAGGGTATGGTTCACGATTTATTCTTCGTGACCGTGACAACCAACTTGTCGGACAGGTTAAGGGTCTTGCTCAATATCTTGAAGATTTTAGCGACTTTAGTGATCGTGGAATCGAAGAGATGAAACTGTGGGATCGCTATCTTGTATATGCTGCAGCATTTGGAATGAGCGATAAGGTAGCACGTGCGATGAGACAGACCGCAATGAATATCGCCGTGAATAATCCTGAAGCAATGGACGACGTTCCGTATTATCCAACTCAGTGGATGTGGATGCCACATTATCATTCAACTCCAATGGATGTAGGAAGTACAAATGGATATGCAATGAACAGCCCATGGTCAAACGTCGGACCAGATTTCTCCAGTATGGATAATTTTATGAGTTCGTTTAATAGTAGTCTTAATAATATCCAATCCGATTTCAATACGGCTACAGTTAACCCGGCAACGAGTTCAGGTAGTTCATCCTTCGGTGGAAGTGGTGGAAGCTTCGGTGGATCTGGCGGTGGTGCTGGTGGTGGAAGCTTCGGTGGACGCTAAAACAAAATATTTGAGATTCGTGTACTATCCAACCGATATACTATAAACAAACCGCACATGCGCGGACTGCAGGAAATGTAGTCCGCGCGTTCTGTTATCATTTTTAGTTGGTGTGTTTTCACAAGAAAATACTCTAGTAATCTAGCGAGGAATGAGGCCAATGGCTAAAGACGGTGTTATCGAAGTCGAGGGACAAGTTGTTGAGGCGTTGCCAAATGCAATGTTCCGTGTCGAGTTAGAAAACAAGCATATCGTTTTGGCTACTATCTCGGGAAAGATGCGAAAGAATTACATTCGCATTCTTCCGCAAGATCGTGTGGTTCTGGAAATGAGCCCATACGATTTGACTCGCGGTCGTATTACATACCGTTACAAGTAAAGGAAAAACCCCATGAAGGTTAGCCCAAGTGTTAAGCGTATCTGCGACTCTTGCCGCGTGATTCGCCGTCACGGTCGCGTAATGGTAATCTGCAACGCAAACCCACGCCATAAGCAGCGTCAGGGCTAGTAGCAGGTCACAGCGACCACAATAAGGCGCTAAATCACAGACTGCGTTCGCAATAAAAAAGAATGCAGCTGAACCTCAAGTACGGAGGCTTGAGCCGCCAATAGGGCGGAGGATTTAGTGCACGACCCCCGTAGAACAGAAAAGGAATTCGAAGATGGCACGTCTTGCCGGAGTCGACATCCCTAATGAGAAGCGCATTGAAATCGCTCTCACCTATATCTTTGGTGTGGGCCGCACTCGCGCTAAGGAGACACTCGAAGCAACTGGTATTTCTCCAGATATTCGTGTAAAGGACCTCACCGACGAACAGCTTATTCAGCTCCGTGATTACATCGAAGCAAATTACCAAATCGAAGGTGATTTGCGCCGTGAAATCGATGCAGATATTCGTCGTAAGATTCAGATTAATTCTTATCAGGGTATGCGCCATCGCCGTCACCTCCCAGTGCGCGGCCAGCGTACCAAGACTAACGCACGTACTCGTAAGGGTCCAAAGCGCACAGTTGCTGGAAAGAAGAAGGCTACTAAGTAGTACATAAGCCACGCTGTAACAGGCATCGCTTACATTACATATAAGCTATAAGGAAATGAGGGTCTCTCATGGCAGCTGCAAAGCAAGCCACGCGCAAGCCTCGTCGTAAGGACCGTAAGTCGGTTCCAGTCGGCCAAGCGCATATTAAGTCCACATTCAATAACACTATTATCTCCATTACAGATCCTTCAGGTGCAGTTATCTCCTGGGCATCTGGTGGCGATGTAGGCTTCAAGGGCTCCCGTAAGTCCACACCTTACGCAGCAGGTATGGCAGCAGAAGCTGCAGCTCGTAAGGCACAGGAACACGGTGTCAAGAAGGTTGATGTATTTGTTAAGGGTCCAGGTTCCGGTCGCGAAACCGCAATCCGTTCCCTCCAGTCTGCTGGTCTCGAAGTCGGATCAATCTCTGACGTAACACCACAGGCACATAATGGTGTACGCCCTCCAAAGCGTCGCCGCGTCTGAGCACAAGACAGACAATTATTAGTCCAACCCGCGAAGATCAGGAAGTGCACACTGGTCTTAAGCTGAAAGGATACGAAGGTGCTTATTGCACAACGTCCGTCACTGACAGAGGAAGTTATTAATCCTCAGCGTTCACGCTTTACTTTCACTCCATTGGAACCAGGCTTTGGCTACACTTTGGGTAACTCTTTGCGTCGTACGCTTTTGAGCTCCATTCCAGGTGCCGCAGTGACATCGGTTCGCATCTCAGGTGCTTTGCATGAGTTCACAACTCTGCCAGGTGTAAAAGAAGATGTAACCGAAATCCTCCTCAATATCAAGGGGATTGTGCTCACTAGTGAATATGACGAGCCAGTTACCATTTATTTGCACAAGAGTGGCGAAGGTGAAGTTACCGCAGGTGATATCACTGAGGTTGCTGGTGTCGTTGTAGCGAATCCAGATTTGCATATCGCAACTCTCGCAGAAGATGGCGAATTGGAAATTGAGTTCACAGTAGAGCGTGGCCGTGGCTACGTTCCAGCTCAGATGAACAAGCAGGATGGCGATGAAATCGGTCGTATTCCTGTTGATTCGATTTATTCACCAGTATTGAAAGTAAGCTATAAGGTTGAAGCAACCCGCGTTGATCAGCGCACTGACTTCGACAAGCTTATTCTTGACGTAGAAACCAAGCAGGCAATTTCTCCTCGCGATGCTGTAGCTTCCGCAGGTTCTACTTTGGTAGAGCTCTTCGGTCTCGCACGTGAGTTGAATGAAGAAGCTGAAGGTATTGAGGTCGGTTCTGCTCCAGTAGTAGAAGAAAGTGACCCAGAACTTGAGATTCCAATTGAGGATCTCAACCTTACACAGCGTTCATACAACTGCCTCAAGCGTGAAGGTATTCACACTGTTGGTGAGCTTGTCAAGCGTACTGAGCAGGATTTGCTTGATATCCGTAATTTCGGTATGAAGTCCATTGATGAAGTTAAGGAAAAGCTCGAAGAACGTGGTCTTTCCTTGAAAGCTTCTCCATTGGGATTCAATCCGGTAGACCTTGAAGGTGGTACATTCTTTACTCCAGATGATATGTAATTATTGCGTTCGTCGCAGTAATGAGAAATCGTTTGGTAAGAATACCATCGTCATAATTTAAAACCCGACTCAGATGTTCGGGCTTATGCCCACCTGTGTCGGATAAGGAGAACAAAAATGCCAAGACCAAAGAAGGGCCCACGTCTGGCTTCAAGCCCAGCACATGAGCGTCTTATGCTCGCGAACATGGCTACAAGCCTGTTCCAGAACGGTCGCATTACCACTACTTTGCCAAAGGCAAAGCGTTTGCGTCCACTTGCAGAGCGCCTTATCACCCTTGCTAAGCGTGGTGATTTGCACTCTCGCCGTCGCGTGATGCGCGTGATTCGCAACAAGTCTGTTGTACACGCACTCTTCACAGTGATTGCAGAGCAGATGGAACAGCGTGAAGGTGGCTACACCCGCATCGTTAAGATTGCTCCACGACAGGGTGATAACGCAGCAATGGCTGTAATCGAGCTCGTAACCGAACCAGTATCCCCTAAGAAGGCTGCTGTTAAGGAAGCTGAAGCTGCAGTTAAGGTTGCAGAAAAGGTAGCTGAAGAAGTAGAAGAAACTCCAGTTGAAGCAGAAGCAGCAGCTGAGGAAACTACTGAAGAAGTTGCAGAGTAGTTAAGATAAACTATTCGAAATTTGAGCCTGGTACACGAAAGTGTGCTGGGCTCAACTTTTTATTTGCGGGTGTTTGATACTTGCATCGATATTGGACGATGATGCTTGACGATGATGACTAAAGTTGATATTGGGTATTTGAAATACGAATTTTAACGATGTTCGAGGTTTTCTTGTCGGAAGCCTCGTTGTTTTGTCGATTATGCGTATATTCCCGTGCTTTTGTGCAGAAGGGGTCACTTTAATGAATCGTAATCGTAAATTGTGGCAAAGAAACGACCTGTTTTGCTCAAGAGTGGATCGAATTGGATAGAAATAGAAAAGTATGGAATCATTCGCAGGTAGGACTGCTTAGCTGTTCACACACTTTTCTATCAGAATTATATGATTGATCTGAACTACATGACACCGTGCGTACAAAGTATCGCATACAATAATTCCTATGCGATTGAGGATTGATCTAGCGTATGACGGTACGCAGTTTCACGGTTGGGCTCGCCAGGCTGATCAACGAACGGTTCAGGGCGAAGTTGAAGCTGCAATTGCTAAAGTGCTTAGGCTTGATTCCTCTGACGTTTGTCTCACTGTAGCTGGGCGCACAGATGCAGGTGTACATGCTAGTGGTCAAGTATGTCATATCGATGTAGATGATGATGTGTTGAACCGGGCTATTGGACATATGCATGATGTTTCAGGAACACAAGCGCTATTTAGAAGAATTCGAAGAATCGTTCCTGACGATATAACGATTTACTCGGTTGAGGAAGCGGTACATGGTTTTGATGCCCGATTCTCGGCTTCAGACAGAGTTTATGTGTATAGGGTCGCGGATGAATTAGCTCACGCAGATCCACGATTGCGTAATATGGTTTTGCGAATAGACGATACTCTTGACGTTGAAGCAATGAACGAAGCGGTGTCATCTACGATCGGACTGCACGATTTCGGATCATTCGCTCTTCCTAATCCGGGAGGGACAACTATTCGTGAAGTTAAATTTGCGCGTTGGCAGCGCGTACCGGACATGAATCTTACACCGATGAATATTTATCATGGGGGAGCGGATAGTCTAGACACTCAGGCCGTAGGAGCTGATCCAAGAACTGATGAAAGTGCTTACGAGATTGAGTTTGCAGAATCAGGACTTTTGACTTTCACAATTATCGCTGATGCGTTTGCTCGGAACATGGTCCGCTCACTCGTAGGTGCGAGCATAGCGGTAGGTCGTGGAAAGAAAACTGTTCAGTGGTTTGCTGATAAGGTCGCGCATCCTCAGCGTGAAGGTTTGACTGGACCGGCTCCTGCATGTGGATTAACTCTAGAACGAGTGAATTACCCAGAAGACGGATTGTTAGAAGAACGTGCTAACGCGATTAGAGCGGTGCGGAGTTTGGATTAATACCTGCTGTCAAGATGAAAACGGGTGCTAAATCTTGACTCACCAACACTAATAAATTAGCGTTTTTCGCTATCTTGTGGCATACTTAAAAAGTTCGCATTTTACAGATGAAAATCGAAAAGATGCAAACAAGGATGATTGTCCGAGCGGTCGAAGGAGCACGACTCGAAATCGTGTGAGGCTAAACACCTCCAAGGGTTCAAATCCCTTATCATCCGCATTCAGCCCCTCTCGAAGCGTTTCGGGAGGGGTCTTACATATTGGAAATATGCTAGTCAATAGTTAATGAGTGGATGACATGAAACGGCTACTCAGCAAAATAGTTATTATTCCATTAAGACGAGCAACTTCAGGTCCATTAATCAGAGTCCAAAAGAACTCAAGCGAATAATGAATTTTCATGTGTGAGTGAGATCTTATTGTATATTAAAGTTAGAACTAGCCTAGGCATCCGTTGTTGGTTTTAGTGTATCTTCATGATTTCATATGTTTTCAAATAGCATAATGTGACTAGAAAACATTATAAATCATGCGAAACTTCGAGCGAAAACAGAATAAAAAAATAGGAAAATTTTCGCAACTGTGTACTTTTGCAATCAATCGAAATCACATCTTTATTATATAGAAGTAGGAAAGAGACGGATTTTTCTCAACAAATAATAACAATAATCAATGGCGAAAGGAAGACAACATGGTTGCGAATGTTACAGTTACTTCTCCTTTCTGGAAGCAATACCGCGAGAATGTTGCCAAAGAAGTTATTCCGTATCAGTGGGCTGTTATCAATGATGAACAGCAAATTGATATACCAGAAGATCCTTCTGGAGTAGAAGTAGAAGCTCTCTCTCACGAATGGAGCCATGCAGTACGAAACTTGCGTGTCGTTGCTGGTGATGAAAATGCAGATTTCAATGGTATGGTTTTCCAGGATTCAGATGTTTATAAGTGGCTCGAAGAAGCTGCGTATGCATTAGCGTATGATAATAATCCTGAATTGAAGAAGATTTGCGATGAACTAATCGATTTAATTGCGCGTGCTCAGGATGAGGATGGCTATCTTGATACACCATTCCAAATTAAGTCGGGCTCATATAATGCTCGCCCTCGCTTTAGTCAGCTTCAGCAAAGCCATGAAATGTATGTCATGGGGCATTACATTGAAGCAGGTGTAGCGTATTATGAAGTGACCGGTAATGAGCAGGCTCTCAATATTGCCCGTAAAATGGCTGATTGTCTAGATGAAAACTTCGGCGATGAAGAGGGAAAGATTCACGGTTCTGATGGGCATCCTGAAATTGAACTTGCTCTTGCACGTCTCTATGAAGCAACGCATGAAGAGCGTTATCTCAAGCTCGCTCAATTCTTCATTGATGTACGTGGTAAGGATCCTCATTTCTATGACAATCAAAACCGTGCTGCACGTGAATCAGGCGCAACACCTATCTTCCCACAGATGTTGGGATGGAGCCACGAATATACACAGACAGCTCGTACAATTCGCGAGCAGCAAACGGCTGAAGGACATGCAGTACGTGTCGCTTATATGCTCACTGGTGTAGCACATGTAGCACGATTAGCCAAAGACGAAGGGCTTCGTGAAACTGCTCAACGTTTGTGGGAGGATATCGTACGTCGTCGTATGTATCTTACTGGTGGAATTGGTTCTACTCACGTAGGTGAAGCATTTACTTACGACTATGATCTTCCAAATGATACAATGTATGGTGAATCTTGTGCTTCCGTCGGGATGAGTTTCTTTGCGCGTCAAATGCTCGATATCTCCATTAAGGGCGAATACGCGGATGTTCTTGAAAAGGAAATCTTCAACGGTGCCATCTCCGGCATCGCGCTCGACGGAAAGCACTTCTATTATGTCAATCCACTTGAAGCTGATCCTCAGGCGTCAGAGCATAATCCAGACAGAGCGCATGTTTTGATGCATCGTGCTGAATGGTTTGGTTGTGCATGCTGTCCAGCAAATATCGCTCGTTTTATTGCTTCAATTGATCGTTACCTCTATACGGTCCGAGAGGAAGAACGAGTTATAGCAGCCCATCAGTTCATTGCTAATGATGCAGAGTTCTTTGATGGTATAACTGTTTCTCAGAAGTCAAACTTCCCTTGGGAAGGCAATGTTGAGCTGACAGTAGACGTGCCAACAGGTGCAGAACCAGTGAAATTCATGGTTCGTATCCCACAGTGGTCGCGTTCTAACTACAGCCTTCTAATCAATGGCACTGATGTGACACAGTCTACTTCTCTCGAGGATGGATTTGTTTCATTTATTCTTGAGCCAGGTACAACTGTCCTCGACCTTGAATTCGATATGTCGGTACATTATATGCGTTCTAAGTCCAATGTGCGTCATGATGTTGGAAAGGTTGCTGTAATGCGTGGCCCTGTAGTCTACTGTGCTGAGGAATCAGACAACGCAGGTCCATTGTGGAACTATCGAGTTGAGCGCGAGAGTGTTCATCATGCATCAAGCGAATACGTTGCGCACGAACTTAATGGAATTGAACGTGTTATAATTCCTGCTCTTAAGCGTGTTGATGATGCGACAGATGCTCCGCTCTATATGGATGCACATGATGTGGAACCAGAGGAACGTACAACTCTTTCGTTGATTCCATATTATGCATGGGCTAATCGTGAGATTGGTCAAATGCAAGTGTGGTTTGATTCTAATTTCTAAGCTCCATCTCAAGAATCAAAACACAACCCAGTATACATGGGAACTTCAGGGTGCTTGAGCACAAGCAAGCACCCCAACTTTCTTTACGAAAGGATAATACAATGAGCCATAATAGCTCCGTTCAAGCAGCCCGAAATTCAGGTGCCGTGAAATTGTCTATGAAGGAGAAAATTAGCTACTCCTTTACCGATATGGCAGGAAATCTGCTATACGTTACAATTTCATCGTACATCATGTATTTCTATACAGATGTCTTCGGTATTCCGGCAACGGGCGCTGTAGGCGCTGCAACAATTCTTCTAATTGCGCGTTTTGCTGATGCTATCTCAGCAATTATCTGGGGATCTATTGTAGATCATACAAATACTAAATGGGGACAGAGCCGACCATGGTTCCTTTGGTTATGCGTACCGTTTGCTGTAACGGCATTCATTGCTTTCACGGCGCCTGATTTACCAAATGGTGTGTCAAAGTTCTGGTATGCGTTGATTACTTATATTCTTGCTGCAGGTGCGGTATATACCGGTGTGCAAACTCCAATTACTGCAATTTTGCCGAACTTGACATCGGATTCAAATGAGCGCAATATTGCTAATTCGTATCGTATGCTTGGTGGTAATATCGGAACTTTCATTACTTCGTCTTTCACTATTCCGCTTGTTGGTTTCTTTGGGACAATGATTGGTGGCGGTGATAAGACAGGCTTCATGGTTGTGACCGCTATCTATGGCGTCATTGAAATTATTTTGCTGGTGACGGCATTTAAAAATTTGAAAGAATATAACTACCAACCAAGTAAGCAGAAAGCAATTCCATTTAAGGATTCTTTGAAAGCAGCATGGAAAAACTGGCCATGGCTCATCCTCGTCACTGCTTTCGTAATTTATTGGATTGCCCAATCGACCCGAAACGGTGTCGCAGTGTACTATGCGAAATACAATCTCGGTAATGAAAACTTAACATCGCTGTTTAATGGTGTGCAAATAATCGGTATCGTTGGTACTCTAGCAATGCCAATCTTAGCAAACAAGCTCAAGAATAAGACTCTGACGATGATTATTGGTTTAGGCATTGGCGCTTTAGGGCAGTTACTCATGCCGTTGGCTGGTGATAATGTTGCGCTTGCTGTAATCTTCTGGACAATTGGCGTTATTGGCGCGGCTATTGCGTGTGGTATGCCATTCGGTATGCTTGCAGATACTGTTGATTACGGCGAATGGAAAACCGGTATTCATGCTGCTGGATTCCTTACGGCTGTAGGATCAGCATTTTGCATTCAAGTAGGATCCGGACTGGGAGCATTCCTACCACTTGAAATCATGAATGCCAATGGCTATGTAGCCAATGCACAGCAAAGTCAGCAGGCTCTGGATTCTATTAGTTTCTGCTTTATTTGGCTTCCAGTTATTGTCTACGCAATCGTTGCTTTAATTATGTGCTTCTATCGTAAATACGAAAAGATGGAACCACAAATTAAGAAAGAACTTGCTCAGCGCAGTGAACGCCTGAGTAACGAATAAAATTATTGCCTGATAGAAAGGACTATCCTACAACTTAATCATTTCTTTTCTTCCTTCCATACCGAAGTGGGATTGTTTTATCAAGTTTGATAGAACAATCCCACTTTTACATGCTAAGATGACTGAATTTTTACATATCAAAATACAGAATAATGGCGTTGATAATAATTTATGTTGATAGTTCTTCTTAAATTATATGCGTTGGCGCATCAATATCTACCAGGCATCGAGACCGGTTTTGCATCATAATCAGTCAAGAGGCAGAGTAGAATCTCGTGCAATAAGTCTGCATGGAACATATTCGACACCATGGTGAGGGTGATTCTCGATAGCGTCCATAAGCGCGCGAGCAGCTATGCGTCCGAGATTTTCACTGTTATTGTCAATGCTAGAAAGAGGAGGTCTGGAACTTGTCGTTAAGACAGTCCAATCATCATGACCAATAACAGCTACGTCGGTTGGTATTTGTAGTCCTCGCTCTTTCAATGCGTCAATGCAGCCGCGAGCTAGCTGATCACTTTGACATGCTACAGCATCAAATTCAACACCTTGATTGAGAAGCAGTCGTGTTGCTGCGCGACCCCAGTCTTCATCCCAATGTCCAAAACGTATCGGTCCCGCGACTTCTAAGTTGGCGCTGTGAAGAGCATTCCTCGCGCCTGTTAATCGATCGTGAGCAGCAGTATATGTTTCATCTCCAGCGATAATAGCGATCTTCCTCTTCCCACAAGAAATAAGATGCTCTATAGCAATTCGGCCGGCTGCAACATTGTCACATACCACGGAACAGTCCCGAGGGTCGCTCGAAGGCCCATAGACATAGACCAAAGGCACTCCAAAATCATGGCCGAGGCTTGGGCGGGCGTTAGTTTTTGATTGGACGATAAGTAGTCCATCTACCTTAAGAGAAAGCAATCTATCGACATGATCGCGCTCTAACGTAGACTCACCGCGTGCGTTTGCGAGAACAACCATAGCAGAATGTGAGCGGAATTCGTTTTCCGCTCCGATAAGTATCGGAGTAGAAAAACGTCCTTGTAAGTCTGACGTAATCAAGCCAATAGTGCCTGAACGCCCTTGTACCAGAGACTGAGCAAGTTTATTAGGGGAGTAGTTGAGCTGTCTCGCAGCATCGAAAACTCGCTGTCGTGTTTTTTCGCTAACTCGAGGGCGGCCACTAAGAGCTTTAGAAGCTGTTGCAATGGAAACCTGTGCCAATTGAGCAACATCTTCAAGGCGTGATGAGTGGTTCGTGTCAGGATACTCCATAGTATGACCTCTTCGTGTGAGAATATGGGGGGCATCTTTGCATATCATCATATATTATATAATGTCATGCGAAAATTTTCGCATATGTGTTTGAAATTTACTGTAATAGCAAAAAGCTTAAATTTTGTCCCCGTGCGGTACATTGTCAAGTTGGAATTCTAAAAATGAAAATTTTCCGAAAATGACACGTTCTCTGTTAAAAATACTATCGAATTATAAGAGAAAACGTTGATTTTAAGCCGTTTCTATGTATTGATGGGATAGATTATTTTCCGAAATAGCACATTTTGAATTTGAGAAAAATTTGCATACACTGAGAAAAGGTTTTCGCAAAGGAACACAGTCAACGAAGGGTGAAAGGGCGAAAGCAAAGTGACGGAAATACCGTCAACTGTTCAAAGCAGAACAGGTTAGAGAAAGAAGTCGAATATGGTAGCTTTCCATAAGTTCGGTCGTGTACTTGCAGGATTGGCGACAGCTGCATTGCTTCTTCCAATTGCTGCATGTGGTTCTTCAGGTGGAACTTCAGCAAGCTCAACTGCTGATATTCCAGTAAATGGAACGGATGATGGTACCACAATTACCTTGTGGACCCGTTCTCCTTTGGAACGTCAGGCGAAGAATGCGGTAAAGGCATACAACGCCTCTCATAAAAATCAAGTCAAGCTTGAGATTATTCCTAATGACGATATGGAAGGAAAAGTTGGTGGTGCATCACAGACCAATTCGCTTCCTGATATCCTCGCAGGCGATGTCGTCCGTATCCCTTACTGGGCATCAGAAGGTATTTTTGCTGACTTGAGCAAGCAAATTGATGAATTGCCTAATAAATCAGACTTGCAGCAGGGTCATATTGATGCAGGAACTATCGATGGCAAGAAGTATACACTGCCATTTATTACTGATGTTTCTGTGATGGTATGGAATAAGGCTCTCTATCGTCAAGCTGGTCTTGATCCAGAAAAAGGACCACAGTCTATCTCTGAATTTGTAGAGCAGGCAAAGGCAGTAGCAGCACTAAATCAGGACGGAGTGGCCGGATCTTACTTCTCTGGTCAGTCAGGTGGAGCCTTAGTATTCACTCTCTTCCCATCTGTATGGGCAGACGGTCAGAACGTTTTGAACGAAGAAGGCACTGAAGCGACATTGGATAATGCATCCATGAAGGCAGTTCTCGATGCGTACAAAGAACTTGCAAATACAAACAATGGTTTAGGTGCTGGATCTAAGGAAGAAACTGGAGCTACGTGGACCGCTCCATTTGCAAATGGCAAGATTGGCGTAATGCCATATCCGAACACATCCACAGCTGCTCTCTTTGAAGCCGAAAAGACTGGCGGCGTAGAGGTTGGTGTAACCCCTATCCCTGGTACTAAGGAAGGAAAGACCTCTACCTTCCTTGGCGGTGATGCTATGGGTATTTCTAAGGATTCTAAGCATGCTGCTCAGGCGTGGAACTTCTTGTCTTGGCTCATGAGTGAAGATGCGCAGAAAGAAGTATTCGCAGACAACGGTGATACTGCTTCTAACATTAAGACACTCAAGACTGCATATGAGAATGCTGATCCACGTATCAAGACTATTAACTCTGTAATTATTGATGGTAATGGTAAATCTCCAAAGGCTGTTGCATTCAACGAAGCGTTCAACGCAGCAGGCTCCCCATGGCAGCTTCTTGTTCAGAACGCCGTGTGGGGTAAAGGTGACCTGAAGACAGATAATCAGGCCGTGACCGAAGTTTTGAGCAAGTAATTATTAGAGTTATCAATTTGAGAAATAGTGAAAAACCTAACTAAATACTCAACATAATAACTAAAAACAGACCACACTCGTTGTGGTCTGCTACGGAGATTGTCTTAAGGTCCGGGTGAATGAGATAAGGCAGCCAGTTTTAAGACAGCCTTAAGACAATCTTTATAGCGGATTTCAACGTCTACAGAGATCTTGCCATCGTCGGTAAGAAGTATATGACTTCAAGAGGTACATATACTACACACTCATTAGCTCCAAGGAGGGAAAATGACCGTTGGTTCCAAGAACGCGAAGTCCATTCCAGTACAGCGTTCACGTTCGCAAGCTGCTGAAACTCGACGCGGTTTGCTCTATGCATTGCCTAACTGGGTAATGATTGTTGTTCTTTTCTTCGTGCCAATCGTCCTGCTTGTCATAATGGCTTGCTCACGATGGTCATTGCTCGGGGGAAATCGTGGCACAAACTTCCCAGAAAACTTTATTAAAGTTTTTGAGAATAAACTACTGCCGCAATCAATTTGGTTTACTCTTGAGTACACCGTTATCGTAACCATCTTCTTGCTCGCCCTAGGCCTCGTATTAGCGCTGATAGTCCAGGAGAGCAGTCGATGGAATAATATCTTGCGTACTTGCTTCCTGCTTCCATCAGCAACAGGTCTGGCATCAGCCTCATTGTTGTTCTACGCGCTGTATTCCCCACAGGTTGGTCCTGTGACTCGTATTTTGAGTTTCTTTGGTCTTATGCAAGAAGGCGGATCTGTTCTAGCTACCGGTCAAAGTGCTTTATGGGCGACAATTATTGTTATCGTGTGGCGTTTCTCTGGGTACTACATGCTCCTTATGATGATTGGTTTGCAAGCAATTCCAAGCGATTTGTATGAAGCAGCTCGTATGGATGGTGCAAGTACATGGAGAATTTTCCGTTCCGTAACACTTCCATTGATGAAGCCAACAATTGTTATGTGCTTGGTTTACTGCGTAACAGGATCAATTTTGGCATTTGATCAATTCTTCATTCTTACTAAGGGCGGTCCAAATAATTCGACGATGACAGTTGTTCAGCTGATTTATAACTTCGCATTCGATTCGAAGAAAGATTTGGGAATGGCAGCAGCTTTGTCTCTTGTTGTTCTCGCAGCTCTAGTCATTATTAATTCCATTCAAATGCGCGGTATGCGCGACAATACGAAGTAGTTAGGGGAGGGAAAATACTATGTCAACTCCAATGTGGAAACGCGTTATCGCTCGAATTTGTGAAGCATTTTTAGCTTTAGTATTTATCGCTCCTTTGGTGTGGGTAGTAATTAGTTCGTTTAGTCCGCAACCAGGCTCTGCACAGTCACAAGGCTGGGGTGTTAATAACTATTTGACATTGTTTGGATATCAAGATGGGCTATGGAAATATTTACTCAATTCGATTGTTGTGACCTTAGTAGCGGTAGTCTTCTCGGTTGTTGTATGTACTCTCGCGGGATATTCATTCTCACGTTTTAACTATCCAGGTCGAAATCTTGGATTTATGGTTACACTCTCCATTCTTATGGTTCCATATGCTTCATTGCTGATTCCTTTGATGGTATGGTACAAGCAAATAGGATTAAATGATTCCCTAATTGGCGTTGGATTGGTTATTACTCTCTTCCAGCTGCCAATGAGTACCTTCATCATGCGTAACGCTTTTGAATCAATTCCTAAGGATATGGAAGAAGCTGCTATGGTCGATGGTTGTAACTCGTTCCAAGCTCTTATAAAGATTCTGGTTCCTGTAGTGAAGCCATCAATGGTAACTGTAGGTCTGCTAGCATTTCTTGAAGCATGGAATAACTTCATGATTCCGCTGTATTTGTCTAGCTCGTCTAATGCAACTCTTCCTTTGACCTTGGTCAATATGCGTCAGCAAACTATGGGCGTTATTGATTATGGTGCAACTGAAGCAGGCGTAGTAATTTTGCTGATTCCTACAGCTATTTTGTTCCTCGCTTTGCAAAAGTATTATGTTAAGGGCTTTATGGCCGGTGCTGTAAAGGGTTAATAAACCATTTCATTATAGGCTTGTTGTTCCTAGGGAGTTGTGCCTTTTTGGGAACAATGGGGATGGCGGCGTGCATGTTTGGAGCCGTGTATGCCACCATCTAGGAATGGGAATTGGGTATTTTATGTCAGTGGCATAAAATACCCAATTTTTTAATTCCATACATGATAGATTTGCGCAAATCGAGGTGTTGTACAGTTTCAATTGCAAACTGTACAACACCTTTTTAGTATCGTTCGAGTCCTGTAAGTGAGCCAGATCCGCGCAACCTCATTCGCTTATGAGGGTCAGTGGACTCTCGGATAATAAGCGAACATTCCACTGTATGAATTCCATGATGGGGCTCTCCGTTTAGAGCATCAAGAAGAAGTCGTGCGGCTTTCTTTCCGAGTAGAGAGATATTGTTGTCAAATGTGGTGAGCATTGGATGCATTCCCGTACTAAACACTTCCCAATTGTCATGTCCTATAACAGCTACTTGGGAAGGAACATGATAATCGCGTACAGCAAACCCGCTACATGCACCACGTGCGATTTCATCACTGAGACAGTATACGGCATCTAAATGAGGATATCTGTCCAATAACCAATGAGATGCTCTATAACCCCATTCTTCGCTCCAACGATCATTAATAACAGCCAGTGGTTGCATATCGTACATGCGGAACGCGTCCATCGCGCCCTGCTGTCGGTCGCGTGAAGCTTGAAATGTATCAGAACCACTAATGATGGCGATATGTCGTTTTCCAAGATTAATCAAATATTCTATGGCTTGCCGTCCTGCGCCACGATTATCGCATACTACACTACAATCCGAAGCATCTGTAGATGGATCATAAGTGTAAACTGTTGGAAGTCCTTGTGTTACGTTTTCCGGTAATGGCGCACGGGGATTTGCTGTATCTCCTGCGACTATAAGTCCGTCAACACCATAAGAAGCAATAAGATTAATATGACGTTGTTCGATACTTGGCTTGCCATGGGAACTCATAAGAAGAGCTGCATGATTTGATGCACCTAGAGTAGTTTCTGCTCCCGTGAGAAGAGGAAGAGAAAAACGTCCGATAAAATCCGACGTAATAAGTCCAATGAGCCCGGATGAACTTTTACGTGAATTTTCAATTTTGATATATCCTAATTCTTTTGCTGCTGTTTGAACTAGGCGACGAGTAGCAGGTGCTATATGTCCCTT
>NZ_RXLP01000026.1:0-45518 GCF_004332295.1 Alloscardovia theropitheci | reverse complement strand
AGCTTTTCGCGCTACTTCTGCAAGGGTGGGACGAGAAATCATATATCTATAATAAGGAAAATTTTCGGTTTTAGATACTCATAAGAATTCCGTGTTTAGCTTCGATAGCGTTTTAAATATCGGTTCACATTAATAGAAGCGATAAGAAAGGAATAATGGTGTTCCCAAGAAAAACTAAGTGGAGCAAGAAATCCGTTGCATTATTGGCATGTGCAGCAATTGCTATGCCGTCCGGAATCTTTGCGACCGTACAAACTGCTTTTGCAGAAAATAGTAATATCACTCAGACAGGTTACACATGCGTGCCACCAGCTGATGCTGAAGATGCTGTGAAAACGGCTACGCCGGCACAAAAAGCTCGTGTGACTGCGTCCTATACGGCAGCGTGGAATAATATTAGCGCTGTTCAAGATGGCGTGTCCGTTTTTACTGGTGGCGACAACTCGCAAGTATGGGGTACATATGCTGGAAATAATCGTCCTGCTACACAATGGATTCAATATCAGTGGTCAAGTGACGTTACACTTTCTGGAGCATCGCTGTCATTTTGGTATGATAATCCATCAGAAACGGCTGGCAATGGTGTAGCTGTTCCTCAATCATGGAAGCTTCAAACTTCCACTGATGGTAAGGCGTGGACGGATGTCGAATTATCCGCAGAATCTACTTATACGCGCGATAAAAATAGCGCTAATACAGTCACATTTAAGGCGGTGAAAGCGCGTTATCTGCGTGCGGTGCTTTCTGCTACAACTGATGGTCACAATTTTGCTGCTGTGGGTGTAAGTGATTTCTCAGTAACTGCCCAAGGTTCTGTGCCGAGCTTCATTGATACCGGATTAGCAGTGTTATCTTCACAGAGCTTCCAATTGGGTGTCAGCCGAGAAACAGGCGGCATCTATCATCTCAATAATTCTCAAGATGGTCCGCAGTGCACGAATTATGTGATGAATCCACAGACGAAATACACTGGTACAAAATTTAATATTGATGACTCGCGTTGGGTTGGCGATGTCAATACGTGGACAAATGGGAAGCCTCAAAATACAAGTCTTTCTGATAAAGGACGTACAGTAATCAAAGATAATAATTCTATTACTGTGACGTATGAATCGTCTCGGACAGAAAATCGAACTGGTGCAATTAAAGACTTTAATCTATCGGAACGTTATAGTTTTAGTGGACAAAGCGATAGTGTTCTTAATTGGAATATAGATATTACCAATACATCTAGCAAAAAGCTTGTAATGGATGATTTGAGTCTTCCGATGCTTATGAATTCATGGTGGGATTCTTCTAGCCAAGATAATATCTATGAGCAAAATGTATCACGACACGCTTTCGTCGCAAAAAATGGTTCGTATATTTACTGGCAGCGTCCTAACGGTGTAGGCCCATATCTCGTGATGGTTCCAAAGGCAGGTACGTCTCTTGAATTTAAAGATAAGGCAAAGCCTGGTGAAGGACCTTTCCAAGAAGTAGATCCAAGCTGGGAAGGATTGGTGGAATTCTCTATTCATTCAAACCATCTCCAGCCTTCTCGCACAGGAAAAATTGACGGATACCTTGACTCGAGCAAGATGGAGCTTGAGTCTCAAGAAAAGAAATCATATGGTTTTACTCTGCAGTGGGCTAATGATTACAATGATCTGCACAGAGTGCTGTTTGATGCCGGTGTTGTAGATGCTGTAAGTTATCCGGGTTATACTATCGCTCGTGGTCAGAAAGCTCTCTTAGCAGTTCGTGCTAAAGATGGTATTGCTTCGGTGACACCTGGTGGTGGAAAGAATACGGCATTAGGTCGTGATGCAGTGATTAACAAAGTTGATTCCAGAAATGGTTACGATCTTTATGAATTGCAATTCAACTCATTGGGTGAGAACTTTGTCACAGTTAACTTTGGCAAAAATGGTGAGCGCAAATCTGTGATTCAATATAACAGTATTGAATCTATCGATAAATTGATTGATTCTCATGCTGACTTCCTCGTGAAGAATCAGCAAGTGAAGGATCCATCAAAAGGGTATGATGGAGCGTTCTTGCAATGGAACATGAGCAAGAAAGAAGTGGTTACACGTTCTAGCAATTCGCTCAAGGGACAATCTGAATGGAATAAGCGTTGGATGGCTGGAGGTGCAGATGACTTGGGCTTATCGCCAGCTGAATTCCTCTCAGAAAAGAACGCAATGCGACCTGTGCAAGAACAGGTAGAAGCTCTCGATTACTACATCAATAATTTCCTTTTGGGATACTTGCAAAATCAGCGTAAAAAAGATGCAGGTATTGCATGCACGGGTAAGGAATGTGACGAACGAACATGGAATTTGTATCATTGGTATGACGGAACTGATGGAGATCGTCCATCAGGAAAGTGGGATAGTCGCGATGTTGCAACCGGTGCCGTTACATGGCGAGTAATGAATTCACCACACGTATGGAATACTTACTTTAACATGTATCGTATTGCGAAAATGTATCCACAGCTCACTATGAGTTTTAGCGCTCGTGAATATTTGGATATGGCGTTTAAGACAGCTCAAGCGTTCTATACACATGACAAGAATTATCGTGCAGCATTCCTGGATAACTCATCACGCGAAATGGGAGCTATGGGCGAAGGAACAATTCCTGAGATCGTTCAAGCACTTCGCGATGAGGGCATGAACGAGAATGCTCAAAAACTTACAGGCTTTGCTCAGGATAAACTTGCTGAATTTAAGACAAAGAAGTATCCTTTTGCTTCTGAAATGAGTATTGATACTACAGCGTTTGAATCAACTCATACGATGTCAAAGTTCGGCAATCCACTTGATTCTGCCCTGCAGCGCAAGACAACATTAGCGTCTCTCGCTGCTCGTGGTACTCAGCCTTTATGGTACTTCAATGGTGGTGATAATCGTCATATGGGCGAATCGTGGTGGAATCTCGGTTACGAAACTCAGTTGGGGGCATGGCAGCAACAAGATTATCTCAAGAATTTCTCTGGTAATAATGAACAGTTGAGCCAGTCTGGTATGGATGCTGATGAACTCATGCGCTCTACATATGGAGCGTATATGGCTGGATGGTCCAATATTAATATGGGACAAATTAGCTCTGACCCAAGTAACCGTGGTGCTGCTGCATGGCAGTATCAGAGCGAAGGGGGAAATCGGACAGCAGCAGGAGCCTACTCGATGATTCCAGTTGAGAACCACTGGTGGATGTGGTCTGGAGAAGCTGATTTAGGATTCTGGGGCGCTTTACGAACAGCATCAGTCAATGTGGTTAATGACAAGATCCTCGGCGAGTATGCTTATGGTGCGCATCTGACATCAAATAATTCTACGTGGACGATTAAGCCAACCGATGGAGTTTCTCGTCGTGTAACTTTCTACAATGCTGGAAAATTCGGTTTTGAGCTCAACGGTTTGAGTTATACTCGCGCTACCTTAGCAAAAGACGGTTCTGAGCTCACTCTTGATTTGCGTGATGTTCATGCTCTGAATAATACGAGCAGCGCTTCTTCTGCAAGGTCAACTCGCGGTGTTGCATTCTTCACCGCACGCGAAGTAAATGCAGCTGAGACGACATCATCTGATACGACACGTTCATCTATTGTTTTGAGCAATGTACCATCCGGACAATGGGAAGCGATATCAGGTAACAATCGTGCGGATGTGAATAGATCCGAAAATGGTACAGCAGTTATTAATCTCAATGATTTGGGTATAAATAGTTCATCTACTGTAACAATTCGTCGAGTCGTTCAGCCAGATGGCGTAAGTATCCAATCTCCTGACGTAGCTAATAACGCTGCTTCATTGACCGTTGATGGCACAACGCAATTAACTGCTGTGGTTACTCCATCAAACGCAACTGATTCATCTGTTACATGGACAGTTGATGATCAGGACATTGCGAGCGTGTCAAATGAAGGTCTAGTAACAGCTCGTAAAGCAGGTACAACGACTATTCGTGCCACAACTCATAATGGTCACAGTGCAACGATAACGCTTACAGTGGTTGCACATTCAGAGGAAGGTGGTAATGGCAATCAAGGCGGTGGGAATCAACCTCAACCTCAACCTCAGCCTCAACCTCAGCCTCAACCTCAGCCTCAACCTCAGCCACAACCTCAACCTCAACCTCAACCAGGAACAGGCGAGGATGAAAATGCAAACAATCAGCAACGACCTGGAGAGTCGAATAGTAACGATTCAGGTCTACAGCAACAATCAAATAACAAAAAGAACTCACAAGAAAAGCAGCTTTCGAAGTCTGCGCGTCAACTTTCGAAGACAGGCGTTGCTGTGAGCACTATTATGATTGTTTCGGTAATTTCCTTAGCAATGGCTGCTGTTTTGAAACGCTGGTCACGTATGCATTAATTACGTGCATAAGCCAGTGAAATATATTGAGGAGTCCGTCTCTATACACGAGAGTATATATGTCGGACTCCTCAAGTTTTACGTAATATGGGTGTGAATAGACGTGAAAGATACTAACTGCATAAAAAGTACAATTCGTGCGGATGAATCGTACTGATTAACCGGAAAATTTCCTATTTGTATTCCTTCATGATTGGTGATAGGAAAATATGATACGGTAATGTCACTATTCATTCGATAAAGGAGATGACATGAAAATGCGTGAAGCATCGAGGCTCGGTGTGCCTCTATCGGAAATTGGTTTGGGAACATGGCAGTTAGGTTCAGATTGGGGAGATGTCAATCCCGACGATGCAACTGTGATATTAGATGCAGCATATGCTGATGGCATTACATTCTATGATACAGCAGACGTATATGGTGATGGGTGCAGCGAGAAGTTCGTTGGGCAGTTTAGAGCTGCACATCCTGATACTAATATTTTTGTAGCTACAAAGATGGGACGTAGAGGTCCTCAAACTTTCGATGAATACACGTATGAGCATTTCCTTGAATGGAATGATCGTTCGCGTGCTAACTTGGACATGGATACTTTAGACCTTGTACAGTTACATTGTCCTCCGACAGATGTTATCGCTGCTCAACGCACTTATGATTATCTTGACAAGATGGTAGATGACAAGCGTATTGCGCGGTATGGGGTTAGTGTAGAAACCTGCGAACAAGCCCTCATGGCTATGGATCGTGACAACGTTGCATCTATTCAAATTATTATGAATATCTTCCGCCAAAAGCCATTAGAAGAGGTTCTTCCTCGCGCGGTGGAAACTGGAACTGCGATTATTGTACGAGTTCCTTTGGCTTCCGGCTTGCTTAGTGGAAAATATACAAAAGAAACTACTTTTGCCCCGAATGATCATCGTACATATAACAGACATGGAGAATCGTTCGATGTTGGAGAGACTTTTGCCGGCGTTCCTTTTGAAGTTGGGGTAGAAGCAGCACAAGAATTTTCCCAATTGGCTCGTGACTATGATCCTAACTCGACTCCTTCTCAAATCGCCTTAAGATGGATACTCGATCAAGAAGGTGTTACTACGGTAATTCCAGGAGGGCGCAATGTGGAACAAGTTAATTCTAATGCTCACGCATCGCAACTAGCACCTTTGTCACAGGACTTTGCTCACGAGCTGACGAATTTGTACGATTCTCGTATTCGACAGTATGTGCATAATCGTTGGTAAAATATCAACATAATTCATAGATAGAGATGTGCCTGGTTTCCTCGAAGTTGAAGAAGCCAGGCATTTATATGACGTGTAGCGGTGATGATATTGCTGCGGTCAGTTAGCCCACTTCACTTTCTTGAGCCATACCTCACTCTTTACTCTCCATAGGAAGAGTATGCCGCAAATCCACCATTGAATCACGCAGGCGAGCCAGTAACCGTTGATTCCCATGAGAGGGCATAAGATTATGGCAAGAGGTACGCGGATAATCCAAATTGTTCCAGCGTTGAAGAGGCTTGATGCGAGTGTATCTCCTGCACCACGGATTGCTGCTGAACCCACGATTGATGCCGCAAAGAAAGGCTCAGCGATAGCTCCGATGCGAAGAGCCGTCGAACCTGCTTCAATGATTTTAGGATCTGGAGACAGTATGCCAATCATTTGTGGTGCGAAAATGAACATGAGGATTCCGCCTAATGACATAATCGCCATACCGAGAGCAATGGAAATCCATGCGAAGCGTTTAGCCATATCGCGCTGCTTGGCTCCGATAGATTGACCTACGATGGTAGTAGAAGCTGTCCCGATGCCAAAACCCGGTTCATAGCAGATACTTTCAGCAGTAACTGCGAAAGAATTCGCGGCGATAGCCATGGTTCCAAGTGGGGCAATAATTCTCGTGCTCACAACCTGTGCACTATTTGTCACAGCGTTCTCTATAGCAACAGGTGCGCTAATTTTAAAAGCTGTCACAATTGTTGAACGATTAAAATGCACATGCTCACCACTGCGTCGTTTAAGTAGCGGACTGCGTGCAAGCATATACCACAAATAAATTGCCGCACCTACGAGTTCTGCTAATCCTGTTCCCAAAGACGCTCCGGCGACCCCCATATTTGCGCCCGGCCATTCGATAGACATACCCAAAAATGTATATGTAGTCGTTGGAAAGATAAGCAGAGAATTAAAGAAAACATCGCATAAACACATGATGACACTGACAGCACCAGGAAGCTTCATATTACCAGAACTTTGAATCATGGAACTGCCCATAGAAGTCAGTTGTATAGCAAGAATTGAAGCTCCGAAAAAAGTTAAATATGCTGTAGATCCTGGACGAATTTCTGCTGCGCCGCCCAACCATGTAGGCAGAACGAAGGCTAAAGCAATCGTGATTACAGTGAGTACTATAGAAAATAGAGTAGCAACGACTAGACCCTGCTTCATAATATTGCGAGCCTCTTTATCGTCTTGAGCGCCGAAACGTTGCGCCATTTGAACGCTAAAGCCTACGGTTAGAGCTGTGCATAAGCCAGAGAAAAGCCATGTTACCGGAGAAATTAGTCCGATAGATGCAGATGCTGTAGTACTTAAATGTCCTACCATAGATGCGTCGATAAACTGCATGATAAAGTAAGATAATTGCGCCGCGATGGTAGGAAGAGATAGTAGTCCTACCAGTAAAAGACTACGACGAAGTGTCAGCTTTCCGTGGGTTTGTAATTGGTGGAGAAGCTCGGCAGATGTGGGGAATTTCTTTCTCATAGCGAAGTCAAGACTAGCATGACAGATAGTCCGAATATGTACTTGGATATGTCCTCTAATATACGGCGAGAAAACTGTGTGAGTTCTGTGTGCAAAAAATGCATCAAATAGACGTTAGCGTGCTCAATATATAACATCCCCCTAGCATTTCGATCCAGAAACGCTAGGGGGATGTTTATACAGTTATTCCGAATCTGCAGAAGTGGTCCGATATAACTTTACGTCCTGTTGTTTTCTCGGGAAAAGAATAAAGAAACATACAGAAATTGCAACAAATGGGATAGAGAAATAGTAGAGACTTGTGAAAGCCTGTGTGTACCTCGATTTCGCATATTGTTGGATTGATGCAATCGCGGTATTGATGCTGCGATTAAGCTTTTTGATTTGCTGTCTCACCGATGATGCGACTGTGTCGTGTATACGTTGTTTTTGTTGTTCTGAAATTGTCGATTGGTAAGTAGTTAAAGTTTGCTGGTATGCCCCCTCAATCATGTTGTTAATTTCCTGCGAAGAGAAATGATTCGTTGAAAAGTCTTCAGATGGGGAATTGCTATCTAATGCAGTAATTGCCTTTAATTCAATTTGCTTTTGTACGTCATGAGGTACATCAATTTTCTGGACAGTTGATTGTATGAATGCTACTGAATCAGAACGTGCAGTGCTAAGGTTTGAATACAGGCAGCTTACATATATTGCCACAGCAAGAACCACTCCAATTTGACGGATTACTCCTATGACGCTTTGTGAAGAAGTTAAGAGATCGCCGGTGAAATTTGATGCTGCTAAAACAGTAATGGGGCCTACAATTATTCCATATCCGCTTCCTAAAACTGCACAAGTGGCAATCACGATCGGTATATTGTTCATATTTATTGTTGCAAATAATACATAAGAGCAAAACATAAGAGCGAAGCCTCCTGCGATAATTATTCGAGCTCCCAGCCTCTTGATAAGAAGCGCAGAAATTGGAGAAAAAATAAATATTGCAACCGTGATTGGAGTAACTAGGAGAGCGGCAATAAGCTCACTTCGACTTTGTATACGAGTGAAAAAAGTAGGCAGTAATACTGTTACGGCTACGAGGAAAACATTACTCGTAAGGCTCGTAAGTGCAGAACCTGTGAACTCGCGATTGGTAAATAACTGCAGAGGAATCATAGGGTTTCGTGTAGTTTTTTCATGCAGTAGGAATGCAATGAAAGAAGCAAGAGAAAAAACAAAAAAGACCGATGATACTGATATTAGTCCATCCCCAATCATGGGCTTTTACTAGAGCAAGTGTGAGCGAAAAAAGTGTAATAACGCACAATATGGCACCGATAAAATCGATATGAACGGTCTTTGTAATTTCGTTTAAATTTAGGCATGAAATACAAATGATAAAAGAAATAGCAATCAATGGAATATTAACTAGAAATATCCATCGCCATCCTAAAAATTGTGTAAGTATTCCTCCAATAGTTGGGCCTAACGCTGATGCAAGTCCCTGGGTTACGCCGAGGGCTGCGATTACTTTCGTGCGCTTTTCTAGAGTTACAAGATTAATTCCAATAGTCATTGACAGTGGGAAGATAATCGCTGCTCCAACAGCTTGTATAGCTCGACCGGTGATTAGTAATGGCAGCGTAGTACTCAAAGATGATATTAATGAGCCCAAGATAAAGATGAATAGTGAAACGATGTATGCGCGATTTCTTCCAAATTTTTCGGCAAGTGCTGTCAGTGGAATGCTTAAAGAAGCGAAAAGAATTATATAAATATTTAGCGCCCATTGAACGGAATTCAAGCTAATCGAAAGATCTTCCTGAATAGCTGGTAGTGCGATATTCATTACCGTTGTATCAAGCATGCACAAGAAAATTCCGATACACATAGCAATGATAGAAAGTTTTTTTCATTATATCCTTCTAGATTCCATATTAACAATAGTAATATAAACAATATAAATATATAGCATGACAACATGAAGATGGTAGAATGTGAGATAAGAAAAAATGGGAAATATACAAGGAGAAAATATGCAGGGGAGAGATATCGTTCTCGGAATTCTGGGGGAGAGTAAACGTACGGGGTATGAAATAAATGACATATTAAAAAATCGCTTATCGTATTTCTTTGATGGAACTTACGGAATGATTTATCCCACCCTTCGTAAGTTAGAAAGTGAAGGCATGATTTCAAAAGAGGTTATTGTGCAAGTCGGTAAGCCGAATAAAAATCTTTACTCGCTTACAGAGCAGGGAAGAGAAGAACTTCATGCTTATCTTGAGTCTGATGTGGATGATGAAATTTTTAAGTCGGACTTTTTAATGCGCCTTTTCTTCGGTTATGATCTCGATGACGATAAGTTAACGAGGCTATTAGAGAGAGAAATTGAACGAAAAGATGAAAAGATTCAAACTTTGACCGATAATTTGCGTATATGGAAAGAAAATGGACTCACTCGTACACAGGAAATGACAATTGAGTACGGCTTAGCGCAATACGACGCCACCAAAAAAGTCTTAGAGAAGCAGCTTAAGGAATTGAAAAGCTGAATAATCAATCATAGCTTGGTATGGGCTGAGGTGCTGGATATATTCCTTTGGGTAAGATTATGAGTTATATAAAAACTCGGTAATGCATACAAATTACTTCCAAATTTGTATGCATTACGTCCTGCCCTCTTGTATGAATTATTGGGAAGATAGGCATTTCGTGTATCATATATAAAAATTAATTATCAAATAATATAAATGATGCGCATGGTGCCAAATAACGCAGATAATAAGGTTTTTGTCGTCTCACCTGCAAGTGTAAAACAAAAGAATAAGACAGATTGTTTATTTTCTCTCAGCATTGAAAATTACGGCATCTTCCGTATCGGCTCCATCGTAAGTGTAAGGAGCTCTCAGAGGTGCGACTCCATGCTCTAATAAATCGCCGAGAAGTTTGATTGCGTCAGCCATAGGAATGTTCTTTCCTGATAGTGTCCAACGACGCCATACATTGACAGATGAATAGACTACGAAAGTATTAATTAGTTCTTGCTCTGCAGGAGAGAAATTTCGATATGGATTATACAGTGAACGACTGTGTTGGGTTGTCTGTAAAATAATGTCATTAGCAAGCTGTCTATACTGCGCGCTCGCAAAGATTCGCTCGATTTCAGGAGACGATGTATAAAACTCGAACATTGTGCGTGATAAGTCGTAATAGTTGAAAGGACGTGGCAACTTCTCTATAGTTCGAGAATATTCTTTCGCAAGATAGGTGGCATATTCTTCGTAAATTGCTTCGAGGCTATCGTAATGCAAATAGAAAGTTTTGCGATGAATGTGTGCGTGGTCGGTTATAGCGGACACAGTAATATCATCAGGACCTAAAGTATGGAGCAGTTCGCTATATGATTGGCGGATAAGAGCATGTGTGCGTTGCCACCGGATGGAATGCTCATTGCTCGCAATAGGTTGATCGTCGTGGATGCGCATCGTATCAGGCATAATCCGTGTCTCTCTGTCTTGTTTTGAACGAGGCGAGTTCGTTGGTTTCTTGCAGTTTGCCTGAAGCTCTCTCGTAATTTCAAAGTTTATATCCAATAGTAGCAAAACTGTGGCAATGCCACATCATGCGTCGTTGTGGTCATTGATAGAGAGAAAAGCGTTGGTTAATCTCGAGATTATCGCAAAGAGAACTCTACGCGCGGCAGGGTAGAGGCGATATGAGAAAGGAAAACGAATGCTTGAACTCAACATGGACGATGTTCTTGCGGTGCTCGGCTCGGTGCGGGCATATCTTATAGCAGTAGCGGTGGCGTTGGTGCTCGCTCTGCTTGTGACATTTGTGGTTAACAAGCGAACTGTAAAAAATTTGGGCGCTCGAAAGTTAACGCATTCAGCAACATGGGTTGTGGCTCTTATTGCGGCTCTCGTGTCTATTAATATGATGTTGCTTGGGCCATTGAGCAATGTGATTACTCTTGCTACAAGTGACAAACTTGCACTGTCTTCATCGACTATTAAGAAGACAAACGAATTGGCTATTAATCTTGAACGAGAAGGAACGGTCCTTCTGCAAAATAATGACAATACTTTGCCAATTTCAAATCCAGGAAATATTAATGTATTCGGTTGGGCTTCTACAAACCCAATTTATGGTGGAACCGGTTCTGGAGCGCTTTCAGATGCGTATCCTACGACGTCGATTTTGGATTCTTTGAAGAATGCTGGGTTCAAGACAAACGATCAGCTTCTAAGCTCTATACTGATTACTCTACTGAGCGCGGACAAATTGCTGTAACTCAAGCGGATTGGACTTTGCCAGAACCTCCAGCTGCTCGCTACAGCCAAGAGCTCATTGATCAAGCGAAACAGTTCTCAGATACTGCGATTGTTACTATTGGTCGTGTAGGTGGCGAAGGTCTTGATCTTCCTAAGGATATGGGAGCTGAAGGCGTTGTATATAACAATAATTCTTCAGATTATAAGGATTTTGAAGCAGGCCAGCACTATCTCGAGCTTGACCGTACTGAGCGCGATATGCTCAATCTTGTAACTTCTAACTTTGATAAGGTTATTTTGCTCTATAACGGTGCAAATGCTTTCGAAATGGGATTCTTGCAAGATTATCCTCAGATTAAGTCAGTGCTCTGGGCTCCTCATCCTGGTCAAGCTGGTTTTGCGGCTCTCGGTGAGATTATGAACGGTACAGTAAATCCTTCTGGAAAGACTGCGGATACTTTCGTTAAGGACTTTACTCAAACTCCAAGTTTTAATAATTTCGGCGATTTCAAGTATGACAATGCGCAAGAATTTGAAATTGAATCTGTACGCGGTTTGCGCTCACCTCGTTTCGTCAATTACGTAGAAGGAATCTATGTCGGCTACCGTTTCTATGAAACCGCAGCAGATACAGGTGCAATCAACTATGACGATGTCGTTCAATATCCATTCGGCTACGGCTTGAGCTATACGACATTTGAACAGCGAATGGGTGATGTCACACGCTCAAATGGCAAGATTTCCTTCGATGTTACTGTGACGAATACTGGCTCAGTTGCAGGTAAGGATGTTGTGGAAGCATATTCTAATCCTCCTTATACTGAAGGTGGTATCGAAAAGGCTACAGCTAACTTGGTTGCATACAGCAAGACAAAGTCGCTTAAGCCAGGGGAATCTCAAACGCTTTCCATCTCTTTCAACGAAGATGATTTGGCTTCATATGATTATCGGGGTGCGAAGGCATACGTCCTTGAAGCAGGAGATTACGCTATTTCTATTCGAAGTGATAGCCATCATATTCTTGATTCTCGTGACGTTACTATTGATCAGAGCGTGATATACAATTCCCAAAATCGTACTCATAACGGCGATGCAGTAGTTGCGACAAATCAGTTTGACGATGTAGCGGGAGATGTGAATTACTTGTCTCGTGCAAATAATTTTGCAAACTATACCGAGGCAACTGCAGCTCCAACGAACTTTACTATGTCTGATGCTGCAAAGGACGGTTTCTATAACAACGGAAACTATGATCCAAAGAAGTTTGATAATTCAGCTGATAAGATGCCGACAACCGGTGCGCAAAACGGTGTTCGTTTAGCTGAACTTCGCGGAAAGGATTACGATGACAAGCAGTGGGATTCATTACTCGATCAGCTAACCGTTTCCCAAATGAACGAACTTATTGCGAACGGTGGGTATGGTAATGCTGCAATCGATTCAATCGGTAAAATCCGCATGTCCGATGTCGACGGTCCTGCAGCTTTGAAGGACAACTTCACAGGTGTATCTTCTATCGGTTTGCCAGCAAACGTCGTTCTTGCAAATAGCTGGAACCGTGAGCTTGCAGAAGAGTTCGGCCAAAATATCGGTCAGATGGCTCATGAGCTCAATATTTCCGGTTGGTATGCTCCATCCATCAACATTCACCGCAGTGAATTTGGTGGACGAAACTTCGAATACTTCTCCGAAGATCCACTGCTTACTGGTGATTTGGCATCTGGTCAGGTACTTGGCGCTGCGAAGTACGGTGTGTATGCGTTTACCAAGCATTTCGCATTGAACGAGCAGGAAACTCAGCGAAACGGTCAGCTCTTGACATGGGCAAACGAGCAGTCGATTCGCGAAATCTATCTCAAGCCATTCGAAGACGTAGTGAAGTCAATCAATGATGCCAATGTAAAATCTATGGCAATCATGAGCTCTTTCAACTACGTAGGAAATACTTACTCAAGTGCGAAGTTGGAGTTGAACCAGAACGTGCTTCGTGATGAGTGGGGATTCCGTGGAATGGTTGAAACTGACTACTTCGCAGGTCCAAATTATTCCTATCAGAATGCTGATCAGCTCATTCGAGGTGGCACAGATATCATGCTGGCGACCACACGCACGACAAACTACGTCACTGACTTAAGTCCAACAGCTGTCATCCAGATGCGTCGCGCTGCTCACAATATTTTGTACACTACGGTCAACTCGTGGCGTTACGAAAATGGCGAGCCAGGAACTGCTCTTGAGAACTGGAAGATTGCTCTCATTGTAGTCGATGTCATTGCTGGTCTCGTACTTGCTGGACTGAGCGCGCTCGCTATTCGTCGATTTGTGGTGCGTGCACGTCAGGCGAAAGCTGACCTAAGCGCTGGCGAGGAATAAAACGGGTGAAAATGCTAACAGCACAATAATAAAAGGTAATGATTCCTATAGGCACTCTTACTCTATAGACTCTATAGAGTGATGCGCTTGAACAGATGCGTTCTTTATATAGGAAATATTACTTCTCACTAATTGGTGGATATCTAAATTTTAGGTATCCACCAATTCTTATCCACCATGTATTGAGTAAAAAGTAATTTCTTTGTATCGGGCTACGTATCGTACTGCAGTCGAACTTTCTAAATGTTTCGAATATTTTGTTCGATGAGTAATGCTAATCTACGTAAAAAAATCAAGATTTTTGCAAAGGAATATGGTCAAATGGTACTGGAAACAGATCGTCTTATCATGCGTCGCTGGGAAGAAAGAGATGCTGAAGATTTATTCAAATACGCCAGCGATCCTGATGTGGGTCCAGCTGCCGGATGGCCACCTCACAAGGATGTATCTGAGAGTCTTGATGTTATACACAACGTCTTTAATGGCAAAGAAGTTTATGCTGTTTGTCTGAAAGAAAATGGCAAAGCTATCGGCGCAATCGACCTGAAGTTGAATGGTCATACAGATATGACCGAACGAGATAATGAATGTGAGATGGGCTACTGGCTTGGGAAACCATTTTGGGGTCAAGGAATCATTCCTGAAGCTGTGGAAGAAATGCTTCGTCATGCCTTCGAAGACTGTGACATGAATAAAGTATGGATTGGCTATTACGAAGGAAATAACAAGTCTAAGCGCGTTCAAGAAAAATGCGGCTTTGTCTATCAGCGGACAACACCAGATGTAGACGTTCCGCTCATGCATGAGAAAAGAACGGAACATGTGAGTGTGATGACAAGGGAAGACTGGATCATGAGGAATAACAAGGCGTAGGGGGGGGTGGAGAGGAATTTTCGACTTGCTCTATATACGGCTATACGTTATATAGATACTTCATTATGATGGTTTTGGCTAAGATGAAAGCTAAGTGGATTGGGTAGATATTACGAGTGCTCAGTATAGGAGAATGTTCGGTGAACAAATTTCTCAAGACGATGTTGATAGTGGTCTCGATAGCGATGAGCATCGCTGCAATTGTTCAATTATTTTTCCCAGAATATATGGGTACACATTCTGAGTACGGAACTTCTGTAGGCTGGCAGAGAGAAATTGCTCTATGGAATATAGCAATTCTTCCGTTTCTCTTTGCCGTGCTCATCAAATGCGATTGGTTTTGGATTCAAATTTTACTTACCGGCCTTATAATTTGAGGAATAGGTCTGGGAACAAACCATCTTATAGGGTATTTACACGATTCAACAAAAATAGTTAGCCTTGTAGGCGCTATCGAAAATTATATACTCGTTCTATGCTGGGTTATTGGATGGGTAGCTGAGAAAAAGAAAATGAAAAAGGTGCGATAGTCACGCAATGGATATATTGGCATATTAATGACAGCAGATGAAGCATAGGTAAGGAGAGCGAATTACCGATTCATACATTCTGACTGCTGGCGTGTTGCTTTTAATTTCTTGACATTCCAGCACAAAACCAATAAAATAGTTAAGTTAAAACTTGTGTCATATTGCGGGCATAGGCGACAAGCGTTGGCGCAAGTGTAAATAGTGGCACTTGCCATCGCAATTTCTAGAAATTATTTATACAGCGAATGGTAAGGAATTCCCCTTGGCTGCTAAGAATAGCAATAGCGTAACGGCAGTAATTGCACGTGCAGATGAGAATGATATCAAGCTGCGCAAGGCAACTGACCGTGTTAACTTCGGCTCCATCCGTGAGCCAATTGAAGTGCCTGATCTCCTTGGCGTACAAACCGATAGCTTTGACTGGCTTATTGGTAACGAACGCTGGAAGGCACGTGTAGCAGAAGACGAAAAGAACGGCACATTCACCGTTCCACGTGTTTCCGGTCTTGAAGAAGTATTTAACGAGATTTCTCCAATTGAGAACTTTGCTCAGACTATGTCTTTGACATTCTCTGACCCATACTTCGAAGAGCCACGTCACACCGTTCAGGAGTGCAAGGAAAAGGATTACACCTATTCCGCACCTCTGTATGTTAATGCAGAATTCACCAATTACGAGACTGGCGAAATTAAGTCCCAGACCGTATTCATGGGTGATTTCCCATTGCAGACTCCTCACGGTACATTCATTATCGGTGGTACTGAGCGTGTAATCGTTTCTCAGCTCGTACGTTCTCCTGGCGTGTACTTTGATCGCCAGGCAGTACAGGCATCCGATAAGGAAGTCTTCGGCGCAAAGATTATCCCAAGCCGTGGTGCATGGCTTGAATTTGAAATCGATAAGCGTGACGTCCTCGGCGTACGTATCGATCGTAAGCGTAAGCAGTCCGCAATTGTCTTCTTGAAGGCAATCGGTATGGAAGATTCTGAGATTGCAGAAGCATTCAAGGATTATCCATTGGTTATGCAGGCATTGGATGAAGATAAGACTGTTGACCAAGATGCTGCTCTCGTAGATCTTTATCACAAGATTCGTCCAAATGATGCTGCAACTGCAGATGCAGGACGTAACTTGCTTGACTCCTTCTACTTCAACACCAAGCGTTACGATTTGGCTCGCGTTGGTCGTTACAAGATCAACCACAAGCTTGGTCTTGAAGAAGATATGAGCGACCGTTCTTTGTCTCGTGAAGACATCATTGCTACCATCAAGTACTTGGTAAGCCTTCACTCTGGCGCTGAATACTTTGCTGGTACTCGCAACGGTGAACCAATTGAGCTTCGCGTAGACGTTGATGATATCGATCACTTCGGTAATCGTCGTATCCGCCAAGTTGGTGAGCTCGTACAGAATCAGCTTCGTACTGGTCTTTCCCGTATGGAACGCGTTGTTCGCGAACGTATGACTACTCAGGATGCAGAAGCAATTACTCCACAGTCCTTGCTTAACATCCGACCAGTAGCTGCAGCAATCAAGGAGTTCTTCGGAACTTCCCAGCTGTCTCAGTTCATGGATCAGAACAACCCACTTGCAGGTGTAACAAACAAGCGTCGTTTGTCTGCATTGGGTCCTGGTGGTCTTTCTCGTGACCGTGCTTCCATGGAAGTTCGAGACGTTCACCAGTCTCACTTCGGACGTATGTGCCCAATTGAGTCTCCTGAAGGTCCAAACATTGGTTTGATTGGCTCCTTGGCTACCTTCGGTCGTGTAAACCCATTCGGTTTCATCGAAACTCCATACCGTAAGGTTGTAGACGGTGTTGTAACAAACGACGTCGTATACATGACTGCTGATCAGGAATCTGAGCACTTCATCGCTCAGGCAAACCAGAAGCTCGATGCCAATGGCCGCTTCTTAACTCAGGAAGCTCTCGTACGAGATGCTAACGCTGAAGCAGAGGATGTTCCTGTATCTCAGGTCGACTACATGGACGTTTCTCCACGCCAGATGGTTTCCGTTGGTGCTTCTTTGATTCCATTCTTGGAGCACGATGAGGGTCACCGAGCATTGATGGGTGCTAATATGCAGCGTCAGGCTGTTCCTTTGATTAAGTCTGAGCGTCCACTTGTCGGTACTGGTTCTGAATGGCGTACAGCAGTTGATTCTGGTGACGTTGTTAAGGCTGAAAAGGATGGCGTAGTTATCTACGTATCCGGCGATTTGATTCGTACTTTGAATGATGATGGCACTCAGTCTTCTTACAAGATTGTTAAGTTCCAGCGTTCAAACCAGACTACTTGCTACAACCAGGTACCACTCGTCAATGAGGGCGACCGTGTTGAAGTTGGTTCTGTTTTGGCTGATGGTCCTGCAACTGATCAGGGTGAACTTGCTTTGGGTAAGAACTTGCTCGTTGCATTCATGCCTTGGAACGGTTACAACTACGAAGATGCAATTATCATCTCCCAGCGTTTGGTTCAGGACGATACTTTGTCCTCTATCCACATCGAAGAGTACGAAATCGATGCACGCGAAACAAAGCTCGGTGCAGAAGAGATTACTCGTGATCTTCCAAACGTGGGCGAAGATGCGTTGGCAAATCTTGATGATCGCGGAATCGTCCGTATCGGTGCAGAAGTTGAGCCAGGCGATATCTTGGTCGGTAAGGTAACTCCAAAGGGTGAAACTGAGCTGACTCCAGAAGAGCGTTTGCTCCGTGCAATCTTCGGTGAGAAGAGCCGCGAAGTTCGCGATACCTCTTTGCGCGTACCTCACGGTGAAAACGGTACTGTTATCGGTATCAAGGAAATCACACGTGAAGATGCAGAAGAAGATGGCGATGAACTTCCAACTGGCGTAAACCACATGATTCGCGTATACATCGCTCAGCATCGTAAGATTACTCAGGGTGATAAGCTCGCAGGTCGTCACGGAAATAAGGGTGTTATCTCCCGTATTCTTCCTGAAGAAGATATGCCATTCCTTGAAGATGGTACCCCAGTTGACATCATGCTCAACCCACTCGGTGTACCTTCTCGAATGAACGTTGGTCAGGTACTCGAATTCCACTTGGGCTGGATTGCTAAGTCTGGTTGGGATATTTCCTTGGATCCAAACTTGGAAGCAGAGTGGAAGAAGTACATTCCAGAAGGTGCTGAAAAGGGCGCTCCAGGAACTCCAGTGGCTACACCAGTATTCGATGGTGTTAAGCCTGAAGTTCTCAATGGTTTGCTCTCTACTACTTTGCCAAACCGTGATGGTGATCATATGGTCGGTGCAAATGGTAAGGCACAGCTCTTCGACGGACGTACCGGTGAACCATTCGGAAAGCCAATTTCTGTGGGCTACATGTACATGCTTAAGCTCCACCACTTGGTTGACGATAAGATTCACGCACGTTCTACTGGTCCATACTCCATGATTACTCAGCAGCCACTTGGTGGTAAGGCACAGTTCGGTGGCCAGCGCTTCGGTGAGATGGAAGTTTGGGCTTTGGAAGCTTATGGTGCAGCACACACCCTTCACGAAATGATGACTGTAAAGTCTGATGACGTGGACGGTCGCGTACGAGTTTACGGCGCAATCGTTAAGGGCGACAACTTGCCATCTGCTGGTATCCCAGAATCCTTCAAGGTTCTGCTTAAGGAAATGCAGTCCCTCTCCTTGAACGTAGAAGTGCTCAACGCTGAAGGCGTAGCAATTGATATGCGTGAAGAAGATGGCGACCCAGTTTCTGCTACTGATGATCTCGGCTTCAACATTGGATCTCGTCCAGATGCATCCGCTGGCTATGAAGAGCCTGCAGTATCTGAGTTCCAAGCATAAGCGAATCATCGTAAGTATTTAGGTAGACGTAACAGGAATAGAAAAGACAGGATATTAAATGCTTGATGTAAATGCATTTGATCAAGTACGAATTGGTTTGGCAACTGCCGACGAAATTCGTGGCTGGTCCCATGGCGAAGTTAAGAAGCCAGAGACCATTAACTACCGTACTTTGAAGCCTGAGAAGGACGGATTGTTCGGCGAGCAGATCTTCGGACCTACTCGTGACTGGGAATGCGCATGCGGTAAGTATAAGCGCGTGCGCTTCAAGGGCATCGTATGTGAACGCTGTGGCGTAGAAGTTACACGTTCTCGTGTACGTCGTGAGCGTATGGGCCATATCGAATTGGCAGCACCTGTAACCCATATTTGGTTCTTCAAGGGTGTTCCATCTCGTTTAGGCTACTTGCTTGACATGTCTCCAAAGGACCTCGAAAAGGTTATCTACTTTGCTGCTTATATGGTGACAAAGGTAGATGAAGAGGCTCGTCACAAGGATATGCCTGATTTGCAGGATGAGTTTGATGTAGAAATTCGTCAGCTCGTTCAGCGTCGTGACGTAGAGCTTGATGCTCGCGCTAAGAAGCTCGAAGAGGATATGGCTGAAGTTGAAGCTGAGGGTGGGAAGTCCCCAGCTAAGGCAAAGCTTCGCTCGAGTGCAGATCGTGAGCTTAAGAACATTCGTCAGCGCTTTGATGACGAAATCGCTCGCTTGACTGCTGTATGGGACAAGTTCTTGAACTTGAAGCCAGGCGATATGGAAGGCGATGTCGATCTGTGGCGTGAAATGGAAGACCGCTACGGTGACTACTTCGAAGGTTGCATGGGTGCTGAGGCAATTCGTCAGCGCTTGCTTGACTTCGATTTGCAGGCAGCAACTGAAGAACTTCAAGAGGCTATCGCTACCGGAACTGGTCAGCGTAAGGCTCGTGCTTTGAAGCGCTTGAAGGTTGTTCGTTCCTTCGTAGAAACAGGAAAGTCTCCAGCGGCAATGGTTCTGGATGTTATTCCAGTAATTCCACCAGACTTGCGTCCTATGGTTCAGCTTGATGGTGGCCGTTTCGCAACTTCCGATTTGAACGATTTGTATCGTCGTGTAATCAACCGTAACAACCGTTTGAAGCGACTCATCGAGCTCGGTGCTCCTGAGATTATGCTGAACAACGAAAAGCGCATGCTTCAAGAAGCAGTTGATTCGCTCTTCGATAACGGTCGTCGCGGTCGTCCAGTAACAGGCGCATCAAACCGCCCACTCAAGTCCTTGTCCGATATGCTCAAGGGTAAGCAGGGTCGTTTCCGTCAGAACTTGCTGGGTAAGCGTGTAGATTACTCGGGTCGTTCCGTAATCGTTGTAGGCCCATCTTTGCGCATGCACCAGTGTGGTTTGCCAAAGTCGATGGCTTTGGAACTCTTCAAGCCATTCGTAATTAAGCGCTTGGTAGACAAGGGCTATTCTCAGAATATGAAGAGCGCAAAGCGCCTCGTAGACCGCGGTGACGTAGTTGTATGGGATGTTCTCGAAGAAGTAATTTCCGAGCATCCAGTACTTCTCAACCGTGCACCTACACTTCACCGTTTGGGTATCCAGGCATTCGAACCAGTGCTCGTTGAAGGTAAGGCAATCCACTTGCCACCTTTGGCTTGTGCAGCATTCAACGCTGACTTCGATGGTGACCAGATGGCAGTCCATTTGCCATTGTCGGCTGAAGCTCAGGCTGAAGCTCGTACATTGATGATGGGCTCGGATAACATCTTGAAGCCAGCTGACGGTCACACCGTAACCATGCCTTCTCAGGATATGATTATCGGTTTGTACTACTTGTCAACTGTCGTACCTGGAGCAAAGGGACAAGGTCGTATCTTCAGCTCAATGGCTGAAGCTCGTATGGCTCTCGATTTGCGTGAGATCGATATGCAGGCGGAAATTCTTATCCGTCAGCCTGAAGATTTCGTTTTGCCAACGAACTGGCAGCCACGCGAAATTGAAATCCTCGATCCAGTAGATGGTGACGTTAAGGTAGCACGTGAAGAACGCTTTGTAGATGGTTCTGTGCTCTTTGCAACTTCCTATGGTCGCATGCTCTTCAATGAAACATTGCCAGTTGACTATCCATTCGTCAATGAACAAGTTGCTAAGGGCAAGCTCTCCAGAATCGTTGATGACATCGCAGCACGTTACTCTACCGAACAGGTAGCAGCAACCCTCGATGCATTGAAGGATCTTGGCTTCACTCGCGCACCTTGGTCTGGCGTTACCATGGCGTTCTCTGATATCGTTGCTCCAAGCAACCACCAGGAGATCGTTGCTTCTTATGAAGAGCAGGCTCGCAAGGTTAATAGCCAATTCGAGCTTGGTTTGCTCACTGAAGAAGAACGTAAGCAAGAGCTCATCAACCTGTGGACTGAGTGCACCGATAAGGTAGCAGAGGCTATGCAGGAGAACTTCCATGATGATAACAACGTGAACATCATGGTTCAATCCGGAGCTCGTGGTAACTGGATGCAGATTCGTCAGATTGCTGGTATGCGAGGTCTCGTGGCAGATCCACGAGGTGAAACCATCGCTCGACCAGTTAAGTCCAACTACCGTGATGGCTTGTCAGTACTTGAGTACTTCATCTCCCAGCACGGTGCTCGTAAGGGTCTGGCAGATACCGCATTGCGTACTGCAGAATCTGGTTACTTGACTCGTCGTCTCGTTGACGTTTCCCAGGATGTTATCGTTCGCTCTCAGGACTGCGGTACAAAGCGTGGTCTTCCAATGCAAATTGCTGAGCGCGATGCAAATGGCAACTTGGTACTCGTAAAGAACGCTGACGGTGGTCCATACTCTCGTATCCTTGCAGCAGACGTTGTCGATCCAGCAGATGGTGAAACCGTTCTGTACAAGCGTGGGGATGCGTTGTCTATGGACGTACTCAACGACTTGGTAGCTCACGGTGTAGAAACCGTTTCCGGTCGTTCTGTATTGACCTGCGAATCCACCGATGGCGTGTGCGCAATGTGCTACGGCTGGTCCTTGGCAACCAATCACTTGGTTGACGTGGGTGAAGCTGTTGGTATCGTTGCTGCTCAGTCCATTGGTGAGCCTGGTACTCAGCTGACACTTCGTTCCTTCCACTCCGGTGGTGTTGCTTCGGCATCTGATATCACACAGGGTCTTCCTCGTGTTGCAGAGCTTTTCGAAGCACGTAATCCTAAGGGTGAAGCTCCAATTGCAGCAGATGCAGGTACAGTACACATCGAGGACAACGAATCTGGCCGTCGTATTCTTTTGACTCCAGATGATGGAAGCGATGTCATCGAATACCCAGTATCTCGTCGTAACCCAGTTATGGTTCATGACGGACAGCACGTGGAAGCTGGAGATCAGCTCACTGAGGGTTCTGTCGATCCTAAGAAGATCACCGAAATCCTCGGCGCTCGTGCAGGTCAGGTATCCATCGTGGAAGGTGTTCACGACGTATACCGTAGCCAGGGTGTAGATATCCACGATAAGCACATCGAGGTTATCGTTCACCAGATGCTTCGCCGTATTACCGTTCTTGAATCCGGTGATACTAAGTACCTTCCAGGTGAATTGGTCGATCAGCAAATCTTCCGCGCTGCAAACAAGGCAGCAGTTGCTGCTGGTCAAAAGCCAGCAACTGGTCGTCCAGTATTGATGGGTATTACCAAGGCGTCCTTGGCAACTGAATCATGGTTGTCAGCAGCATCCTTCCAGGAGACAACTCGTGTCTTGACTGAGGCTGCTTTGAGCCAAAAGATCGATGATCTCAAGGGCCTCAAGGAGAACGTCATCATCGGTAAGCTCATCCCAGCAGGTACCGGTTTGTCCCGTTACCGCAACGTTATCGTTGAGCCGGATAAGGCGATTCGCGATACCATCTACCCAAGCTTCGGCTTGGATACGGAGATGGGTAGTGACTTCGCTGGTCTTCCGGATGCAGACTTCTCCGATGTTGATTTCGCCAGCCTTGATTTTGGCGATTTGAACCTCGGGCAGGAGTTCAACCCTGACGATTTCTTGAACGATTTGGGGGACCAGGGCGACTTGGGTAGCTTCGGACTCGGAGATGGATCTCAGGAAAACTAGTAGGGCATTGCTAGGCGTTAGATATGTCAACGATGAGAAAGGCTATCCTGAATTCGATGACATAAAGAGCTAAATTGCCCAAAATTATGGTGCTAGGGCTCTGTAAGCTAAATGGCTTGCAGAGCCCTCGCTTTTTGTTGTTTGAGCGCTTTTTGACATATTTTGTGGTTTATTCTGCGGCACGGGAGCTCAGTGAGTGAGTAATCTCTAGTACTTCGTAAATCTAAAGATTGAAAATTAGAGAATCGTATTTTCTAGCATGTTTTGGGCAAAAAGGGGTCAAAAAACTGGGCTCTAACACTCAAATACACCGAATATTGGTTCCATTTTGCCCAAAAGTTGGTTGAAATAAAGATTTTCCACGATAAATAACATTGGGACTTTAAAAGTATAGAAATTATAGAAAATATAGAGGAAGATCCATCTTTAGTGGAAACAATGATCCTAATTTGCTTTCCATGTGTGCATGCATTTAGCAATTTTATCGGGATATTATCCGTTATTCAGAAGCAGATCTACATACTGTAAAGATGCTAAAGAAGGTACATGGTCGCTCATTATAAGCTGATTAAGAACGAATAAGGAGGAGCAGTATTGGTTTGCTCTAACACGTCTCAAGTAGGCGTGAAGCGCAGAAAATCGAAAAGGCCGAATAGCCAAATTCTTCTAGTAATCACGCGCAAGAGGAAATGGTTTACTGGAGTCTGTGAAGAGTGCAATCACCAAGTCTGCAAGCCAGTAATCGTTGACGTTTTGATTGTTCCCAATGGCTTACTCGTGGTACACCGGCCAGCATTAGCTTCTGAATCATATCACTTCCATTCCGAGATGAAGCTTCGCTGAATCTAAATCGCACAATCTTGTAATTAGCAAGATTTAAGGCCGTCTCACGATCCTTCTCTTTGAGGATAACGTCCTGCGCGGAATGGGCATTAGCGTTATTGAGCATGGTTGTATCGGTGTACTTGCTTTTCCCGTCCAACTCGGCAACTATATGCCTAAACTCACTACGGGAATTGCGAAACGACCATAGGTAGTCAGGGCGTAACGTTCTAGACAACTGAAAAGTATGATCTTTTCCTTTGTTGATACTTAGAAGAGGATTCGCGATGACTTTTTGAAGGATAGGCTTGCAAAAGCCTGCTCGTATCATTCTTGCTCGGCAAAATGATTCTCCACCATTTTCGGATTTTTCATCGATGAACTGCATTTTGAAACATGCGATAGATGCCATCCAGCAGCCATGGTTCCTTTTAACGAAATTGAGCATCATACGATACGTGATGGAGTATTTCTTGGCTAGCTTGTCACAAATAATTAGTGCATCTTCAAAAGGAAGCATTCGCATGCAGTCAAAAAGAGTTTGCATAGGAGAAGTAACGATATGACCATTGATAATGCCTAGTGTCTCAGTTAGTGGCGTGTATATAGGATTCGGGCGTTTGGTGAGAGCGAGAAGGGACTTTGGCGTGCGGCCATTTTTAATATAATGAAAACGAACAGGCAAGGTCTTACGGCGCTTGGAAGATGTATGAATATCTACCGAGAAATGAGTGTATTTATAAAGTAATGGGTTGCTACACATTGCGCCAAGCAATGCTGCAGCAGAAATAGAGCAAACAGGCCATAATCGATGAGTCGAAGCGATTGCCTGAATTTGCGCTAATGCTCGTTCCTTATCATTAGCTCGTTCCCATTGTGTTTTATCGGCGAAATAACCTTTTACGGGTTGGGTGAGGATATTGCGCGCGCACCGACGCACAGCCGTACGTCGTTCTGACTTCAGACACGGCCTAAATAATAAAGTGCGAGTATTCTGCTGCATATCTCGATTATTAATCTAATTACCCGCAAGTAACGAATTAAAAAAGCATTGTGAACGAATGTGAATAACTCTTGGGCATTTCGAAACATGACAGGGAATCATAACGAGGTACAAATGAGAACTAATCAACAAGTACTGGGAGAAATGATTCTGCGACCGTGTCATTTGAGATGATAAGTTTTGTCTGAAACTCGCGAATTCATCATCTTTTGGGCACAATGGAACCAAAATTAAGGCTTATATGCATCATTGACTCTCGAAAATGACTCCGTTATGCCCAAAAGATTGAAAAAACGACGCTCAACGTGGTTATGAGCATTGACCGTAGCAAAAGAGAACGGCGATGCAAAGAGAGCAAGGAAAAAATACATAGCAAAGCGTTAAATATCGCTCATCGACTACATCGCGTATAAGTATTTTGCATAACGGTGAATGCAGTTAGGGCTTGGAATATTGCGAAACCGCACATTTCAAGCCCTAACAATGATGAGGAAGCGACTACATCCATCTTTTTTGCATAGTAACAGCAAAATGCACATATACCAGACTCATTGAAAGATTGTAGCCACGCTCAAACCGAAACTACATTTGTGAATCCTTGTAGAGTCCAATCTTGATAGCAGTGGTCAAAATGTATGCTTCACGTGGGTCGGTTGCATCCCAGCCAGTCATCTGAACAGACTTCTTGAGACGATAACGAATGGTATTTGGATGCACATTCAAGATTTGTGCAGTTTTGTCCAACGATGAGCCGGAGAAGAGATAATTTTGCAATGTGGACAAGATTTGGGTCTTGTGCTCGTCATTCTTCATTGGCAGATAAACGTTATCGTAGAGTTCCTGCTGTGCATCCTCATCTCCAAACAGCGCGCGCTCCGCAAGGAAGTCCTCGGCGCGCATAGGGCTCGGATGGTTCGGGAAAGCAACGCGTGCCTTGAAACCATTCACCGCAGCGCGCAAGGTGGCTGCAGCACCTTCAATGTGCGAGCGGACTGGCCCAAAGCATACCGTTGGCGTTTCGTCGAAGAGTGCAGCGGCGACCTCAAGGTAGTCCTTGCGCGATTCGACAGGACCCATGCCGATGAGCAAAATCGTGTAGTGGTCGTGGGACGAAATGCAGACCTGACCACCGAGCTGCAAAATCGCGTTGCGCAAATCGGCCCGAACGAAGCCGGAGCGCAGGCTGCTGGAAATATCAAAGTCGCCCACAACAGCGAAGAATTTCTCATTTGCCTGCCAGTTGAAGTTTGCAATGCGGGATTGCAAAGAAGGTGAGAAGTCGCGGTTGAGAAGAGATTCGATGATGAATGCTTCGTCGCGTGTATCCCAGATGCTTCGTGTTACTGCCACGCGACCGTAAATACGAGCTGCAGAGAATGCAGCTTCACGTGAGAAATACACTGCTGCTCGAGCATATGCAGCTTCCTGACCTTGAGGGGCAAAGAAAGTTACATGATTTTCTACAGCATCTACTGCATAGCGAATTGCATCAATCACATTTTCCAACGTGATTTTCGTGGTTGTCTCGAGAGGCGCGAGAGTAAAAAGATTTTCTGCGGAAACATCATCAACATGACCTGTGTCAAGAGCATGCTCATTTGCGAATTTGACGTAATCGGCGACGGCCGTGAGCAAAATGACACGGAGATAATGTGCTTCGTTAGCTCCGAGCTTACTATACCAATCAGTGTTCTTACTGCACTGATCCAAGCACTCTTCGACGATGATTTCTACAGATTTGCGAGTTTGTGGGTCTAACGCCTCAAACTGTGCGGAAGCAACCATTGCTTGTAACACTCCTATTCAATGTATTGAAATAATCTACAATATCCTCGTATATTTTATATGAAAATTCTACAAAAATAAAGCTATTGTTCATAATTAATCGCGCGGGGGGGGTATTTGGTGCAAAATTCAGCGTTTTTCTGTGTATTTCTCGTTGAGAACTTAGTAGGTGAAGTTCTCAACGAGAGGAGTTAACTTTTTGAAGTCGGGTAACATGCATTGCGCAGTTTACTCATGCAGTAACTGTTCTTAACAGGTAGAGCGCTGCTTCAAAATGTTGCATATTTATATGTCTTTCGCGATTGCTCTTAGTAACCACGAAATCATTGAGTTATGTTTTGGTTGATTTATTTAGATTTGCGCTGGGTGATCAGATCCCGGGGAGAGAGTAAAACCTTCGTAAAACCGGACGAGTGATTAAACTGCTCAATAAAGAGCGCAGATCTAATCGAGCCAAAATTTGTTAGGGTTCTAGGTTAATTATTTTCGGTGCTGAACGTGCAAAACTAACTGTTTAACTCCGAAAGTTGCAAGAACCGCAACCAGTGCTTTAATGCAATCAAATCCAACAAAACCCATAGAGGCAACCATAAGTGAACTGAAAGAAGCATTAACAAGGATGCTTTGGATGCTTACGCCGATGATGTATAGAACGACCATACATCCTAGTGTGAGTGCGATAAATGCTCCAGCTGCGCGAGAGATGGAAGTGCGGTATTGAGAGGTGTGTGCGAGCAATGAGGATGGATCTGAAGATTGCAAACGAGAATTTACGATTTCTAGTCCGTAATGTGAGACGACGAAGGCTGGGATGAATCCCCATATAAATCCAGCGCTAGGACCTACGAGTGCGAGAGTGCTCATACCTCCAGAAAAAATCGGCATGCCAGCGGCACCGAGTGCAATGTATGTGCTGATAACGCTGAGCCCTTCGCTAAGGGTGAGGTTGAGCGCGATAAGCATGAGTACAAAGGTTTGCATGGTAATGCCGACTTGGGTGCCGGGAATGGCGATTCGTCCAGCAAGTCCCGCTGCGATGAAAAGTGTAGTAAAAGTTAGATATTTAGTAATGGAGAAATTGTTAAATATGTTTCGGATAAGTGTATATAAATTTGTGACTATAAACAATTAGGGGCTCCTTGTGATTTTTAAGTTGGAAGATAAGTAAACAATAGAGCTTTAGAATAAATACAAAATTGTTTAGTTGTTATTCTATCCTAAGATAGGAATAAATAAGGAATAGTATAGCTAATTTGGGTCATTAAATTCAGATAATAAAATTACAGTTGTTAAATACTACAAAACACACGTAAGAACTTTGTTCGTTAAAACATGGTCAAATTCATAAAAGTTTAGTAGTTTTATATAAAGTTGTTGGGAGACTGTGTGGATAAAACGATGAGTTTGAGCCAGACGCTGACAATGCGAGAACCAAGTACGGCATCAAAGCCAACATCGCAATCAGCACCATGGCAGTGGAAGCACTATGTGTGCATTGATTCCACGAATCGTGAAGCCGAACGTCTGATATATAGCGGCTCATTCGGTTTGTCATATACCAGCAGAGAAAATCCATGCGTTTCTTTAGTTGTAAGTGCTGATGAGCAAACCCACGGGCGCGGTCGTTTGAATCGTGAATGGGTAAGTGAAGCTTCACAAGGAATGTATGCGAGCTTTGTAGTTACGATGAGCCATGAGTTTTATGAAGCGTATGGTTCGTGGCTATCGACGTGTGCTGGATTGAGCGCAATTTATGCACTTCGAGACGTGTGTAATCTTCCGGTGCAGCTTAAATGGCCCAATGACCTCTATATTGATGGCAAAAAATTGGGCGGAATTTTATGCCAGATGTGTGTGCTGTCGAACGTAAACGATTATTCCTCGGGACAATCTTTCGATCGTTCTCATGCTTCTAATTCAGAAAACGAGCGCATTGCTGTCATTATGGGGATTGGCATTAATATCTCATCGAGTCCTAAGCTCAACAGCTCCAGCGATGAAAGTGATAATCCGTACTCAGCCACGAGTATTGCGGAAAATGTTCGGGAGAGCGCTAGTGGGGTTCATGAACAGGGTGATCGTCATAGTCAACTGATTGATTCTGCTGCCATTGCGCGTGAGCTTATTGTGTCTATCGCCGCACATATCGATGAGTTATTGAAGTCGTTAAAATTGCCTACTTCTCAGGTAGGGGCAATAGATTCGCTGTATTCAGCGGACTCAGCAAAGTCTACGAGCATCCGACCAGTAGCGCCCCAGAATTCAGCTTTAACGAGTTCGGTTTCCCAGAATGTAGCAATCCAGAATTCATCGCAAGAAATTGACTCATCGCAATGCCTTCCATCCATATCGCGTATTCGAGCTGAAGCAGTTGCTTACAGCTGCACGCTTGGAAAACGCGTGAAAGTTGAGTTTGCGCAAAATCTTTCTCAGCTAACCGCACAGTCAAAACCACAGCCAACAGCACAGCAAAAAGCGCAGGAATCGTTACAAACAATTCCTCAAAAACAGCAAGCGTCGTTAGATTCTTCGCATTTTTCAGATTCTTCGCGCATTTTAGACTCTTCTCAGATTCTTGACGAGTCTCGCATCCTGTACGCGACGGCAATTGATATCGCGCAGGACGCGAGCTTAGAAATTCTTCCAGACAATTCTTCAACCACGTTACGTGTCACTGCTGGTGATGTAACACATCTTCGATAGGAGAGTAATGAAAAGACTCTTAATTGCTAATCGTGGAGAAATTGCCCTACGCGTGATTCGTACTGCACGCGAAATGGGCATCGAAACAGTTGCGATCTACTCAGATCAAGATCGCAATGCTCCATACGTTGATATGGCTGATTCTGCGTACCATATGCCAGGTGATACGTATAACGAAACGTATCTGAATATGGATCGCATTCTTGAGATTGCGCAGCGTTCCCAAGCTGATGCTATTCACCCGGGCTACGGCTTCTTGTCTGAAAATGATGAGTTTGCTAAGCGAGTGATAGCAGCCGGTCTTACATGGGTTGGTCCTCATCCTGAAGCGTTATTCGAGCTTGGTGACAAGATTACCGCTCGTCGATTTGCTGTGCGAGCTGATGTAACGCCTGTGCCGGGCATTTCTGAGCCTGTGTCAGATATTCATACTCTGATTAATTTCTGCAATGAATTTGGTTACCCGGTTATGATGAAGCGTGCTGATGGTGGCGGCGGTCATGGTATCACTATTGTGCGCACAGAGGATGATTTGCGTTCGTTCTTTATGAGCCATGATTCCTTGCAGGGTGGCGATTTGGATAAGTACTTCATTGAGAAATTCGTCAGTGAAGCACGCCACGTGGAGACGCAGTGCGGTCGTGATAGTAAGGGTAATTTTACCGTCTACTCGACTCGTGACTGCTCTGTTCAAAGACGCAATCAGAAGTTAATTGAAGAGGCGCCAGCTCCATTCTTGACTCCTGAAGTTGATGAGAAGCTTCATTTGTTCTCCAAGAGGCTCTTTGAAGCTGCACAATATGTGGGGCTTGGCACATGTGAATTCATGGTGACACCTCGAAATGATGTGTACTTCCTTGAAGTTAATCCTCGTTTGCAAGTAGAACATACCGTATCTGAAGAAGTATGCGGATTGGATTTGGTTCGAGAGCAGCTCGTTATCGCTGATGGTGGTGAATTGACTGTTCCAGATTCTATTCGTGGGCACAGCTTCGAGCTTCGCATCACTAGCGAAGACCCAGAGAAGAATCTCACACCTAGCTCTGGCGTAATTGAAAAGCTGTCTTTCCCGTCAGGTCCTGGTATTCGCGTGGACTTTGGAGTTGCTCAAGGTGATACGATTTCGCCAAAATATGATTCTATGATGGGCAAACTCGTCGTTACTGCAGCAAATCGTGACGAAGCAATTGCGCGCGTTCATCGTGCGATTTCAGAGTTCTCCATTGAAGGAATTTCTACTCCAATCGCGTTATATGACGAGATTTTTGCACATGATGACTTCACTGCTCGTGGTAAATCAGGTCGATTTAATGTCACAACGAAATGGCTTGAAAACACGTTTATGAACGAACATGCTCGCACAATGCGTGCAGGCCAGCCGGCAAGTGTGCTGGATCGTTCTGTGAATTCGACAGAGCCAAGCGAGCTCGGATCGTCTCGCGCAAATTCGCAAATTTCATCGCGCAATACGCAAAATACGACATTTGTTGTAGAAGTCGATGATCGTCGTATGAAGATTTCTGTACCAGAATACGTAATTGCAGCCGTCTCGACATCACATAGGCCACTTAATAACCGTAAGACTCAGCCTCTTCGCGGAAGTGGACTCAATACGACGGGCAGTGCAGATACTCCATCGGATGGCGGCTTGATGAGCTCGAATGGTGAGATTAAAGCGCCGATGCAAGCTGTGGTTACTCGTGTGAATGTGGCAGTTGATCAGAGCGTAAATAAGGGTGACTTGCTCGTCGTGCTCGAATCTATGAAGATGGAAAATTACGTTTACGCGCCAATTTCCGGTGTGATAGATGAAATTTACGTAGGCCCTGCCGACGGAGTTGATGCTGGGGAAGCGTTACTCAAGATAAACATTTCTGAGAATTCGAGTTCCGAACGTTCTGATGCGACTGCTAATGAAAAACCAGCGGTATCAAGCGGGCAAAATGAGACAGCCGATTCACGCGAATTAAACGATTTAAACGGTAGCGGCGAAGCCAATGAAAAGGAGGCGAATTAATGGTAACAGAATCGAGCTTAGATTCTTTGGCAGTAGCATCGTCTGCAATCATCACAGGTGATACGAACCAGCCTCTTCGAGCTGAAATTCGCCGTGCTGCCCAGCTTGCACGTGATAGTGAAGACCATGCTCGCGCTCGCCAGCATCCTAAGGGAAAATATACTGCACGTGAGCGTTTGGATTTGCTTTTTGATTCCAATACTTTCGTTGAAGTAGGACGCTTTGCAGGTGGAAATATCAATGAAGGTGTTGCTGGAAGTGCAGTAGTTACTGGATTTGGAATGATTCGTGGACGAAAAGTGGGCGTGTATGCTCAAGACTTTTCCGTACGTGGCGGAACGATGGGTGAAGCAGAGGGCACAAAGATTTGTCATCTTCTTGATATGGCAATGGATTTGAAAGTTCCTGTTATCGCATTGATTGATTCTGGCGGCGCACGTATTCAAGAAGGCGTTGCGGCTCTTACTCAGTATGGTCGTATTTTTAAGAAGACCTGCGAAGCGTCGGGTTTCATCCCTCAAATTTCCTTAATCCTTGGTCCATGCGCTGGAGGCGCGGTATATTGCCCAGCGTTGACGGACATGATCGTGATGACAAAGGAAAATTCCTATATGTTTGTCACGGGTCCTGACGTTGTCAAAGCTGCAACCGGTGAGCATATTTCTATGGATGAGCTTGGTGGCGGTTACGTCCACAATGTCAAGTCAGGTGTGGCTCATTATTTGGGTGAGGATGAGGCAGATGCGATTGACTACGTGCGTGCTGTTATGGCCTATCTGCCAAATAACTGTGATGAACAGCCTCCTCAGTACGCGTATTCGAACGGTCACGCTGAAGATGATGCAGCAAAGCGTATTAGCACCATCGTTCCAGACAATGATCGCCAACCATATGATGTTGTTGATGTCATTCACTGTCTTGTCGATTATGGCGAATTCTTGGAAGTTCATGAATTATTCGCACCATCCGTCGTTGTCGGCTTTGCGTGTATTAAGGGACAAAGCGTAGGAATCGTGGCTAATCAGCCTGCAGTTCGCGCAGGAATTCTTGACGTGGATGCATCTGAAAAACTTGCACGCTTTGTGCGATTGTGCGATGCGTTTAATGTCCCAGTCATCACCTTGGTAGACGTTCCTGGATACAAACCGGGAAGCGATCAAGAGCATGCGGGAATTATTCGCCGTGGTGCGAAAGTTATTTACGCGTATGCTAATGCTCAAGTGCCAATGATTACAGTAATTTTGCGAAAAGCATTTGGCGGCGCATACATCGTAATGGGCTCTAAATCTATGGGAGCTGATTTCAACTTTGCATGGCCAAATTCCCAGATCGCAGTACTTGGAGCAACAGGTGCTGTCAATATTATTCACCGCAAAGAGCTTCGTAAGGCTCGTGATAACGGAGAAAATGTTGAAGAAGTTCGCGCTCGCCTTGTAGCCGAATACGAACAAAGCACTGTTAATGCAAATCTTTCCCTTGAAATGGGTGAAATTGACGCGATGATTGACCCGGGTCAAACCCGCGAAGCCATCGAAGAATCTCTCGTTTTGCTCAAGAATAAGAGCGTTTCTCGCGCTCATCATCGCCGTCATGGCAATCAGCCGTTGTAAAACCGCTGGAAAAGTAGATAAGTAGAAAAGGTTAAATAATGTCACAATCTCTTATGGATCGTTTTAATTCCGAACCATTCGCGCTGCTTTTTGGCGGTCAGTCCACTCCATGGAACAACGCGCTCAATGATTTGAAGAATAATGCAAGCGTATTCGATCGTCTGAAGACATACATGGCAGACGCCAAAGCTCTGATGAGCCCGATTTCAACGGACGCATTAGCTATTACAGGTCGAGATATTGATATCTTTGAATTTGCTAATGCTAACTTGGTACTGGGAAAAGCAGCAGATGCTGTGGTATCCGTACCGGGAATTGTTACAGCTCAACTGGGTGCTTTGCTCGATAGCGTAGACCTCGGATTAAAGCTCGACAATGATCATCTTGTTACAATTCAAGGTCATTCTCAAGGCGTACTTTCAGTAGAAATTGCACGTACGATTCAAGCTCATCAGGCTGGGCAAATCAGCGAACAAGAAGCAAACGAACGTATCGTATCCATTCTTGCTCTTGCACAGTTCATCGGACTAGCAGCTACTCGCACTACACGTACTTTGCAGACCTCGCAGAAGCCGAACGGTAATGTCGTAGCAAGTGGCGCTACCTATATGCTTTCAATTAAGGGTATTACTCGCCAGCAGGTCGAAACGCTCATCTCTCGCGTAGAAAATGCAGATGATAATAATTCTGAGAATACACACGGCCCTATTTCCGTTGCTGTGAAGAACTCTCCAACTCATTTCGTCGTATCTGGCTATCCTGCAGACTTGCTCGCATTGCAAGTTCAGGCTGAACGTGAGCACGCTCATCAGCTGGCTTTGCGTGATTCCAAGGTACGTGGTGGAAGCGTATTTGACCCACAGATGGAATATCTTGAGGTGAGCGTTCCGTTCCACAGCCCATTGATGAATGAAGCTGTCAATCAGGTAGTCGCATGGGCACAAGAATGTGGAATCGATGCTCAGTTCGCGCGCGCAATGGCAAGCCATGTTTTGGTTGACCCTGTGGATTGGGTTGCAGACATTGATGCTGCTATTAACGCACAAGGTGTGAATTCAACTGAACTCTGGCTTGTTGATATGGGGCCTGGAACTACTGTCGGCAAGCTGAGCATGGCTTTGGTTGATGGTCTAGGTGTAGGTATCATCAATGCGGCAACGTCTGCAGATCGAGTCGCAATGGTCACAGCTGGAACAAAGTTTGATCGTACAGCTGATTGGTCACGTTTTGCACCAGAAGTGAAGAAAACTGGTCATGGTCTTCAAGTTTCTACAGCTTTCACTAAGCTCACCGGTCGTGCTCCAATTTTGCTCGCAGGCATGACTCCAACCACCGTAGATGCTGAACTTGTTGCCGCTGCTGCGAATGCAGGCTACTGGGCTGAAATGGCCGGCGGCGGTCAGGTAACTGAAGAAGTATTTGATGCTCATATGAACGATCTGGAAAATCTCTTAGATGAAGGTCGTGCCATTGAGTTCAATACGATGTTTATGGATCGTTACCTTTGGGGTCTTCAGTTCGGTTCTAAACGAATCGTAGCAAAGAAGCGCGCATCTGGTGCTCCAATCGATGGTGTCATCATTTCTGCAGGTATTCCTGAATTTGAAGAAGGTGTCGAACTCGTTCACTCTCTTCGCGCTGATGGCTTCCCATATGTCGGTTTCAAGCCAGGAACTGTAGCTCAAATCGAGCAGGTTATTCGCATTGCTCAAGCGGTAGCTCCAACGAAGATCTTGATGGAAGTCGAAGGCGGTCTCGCAGGTGGTCACCATTCTTGGGAGAGCTTGGATGATTTGCTTATCAGTACGTATGGTAAGACTCGTGAAAATGACAATATCGTTCTTGTCGTTGGTGGCGGTATCGGTACACCAGAGCGTGCAGCTGATTATATTGATGGTAGCTGGTCTGCGCAGTATGATCTTCCAGCTATGCCTGTTGATGGTGTGCTCGTAGGTACTGCAGCAATGACTGCTAAGGAAGCTCATACAAGCCCACAGGTTAAGGAATTCCTCGTAAATACTCCAGGAATTACCGATTTTACTGAGAATGATGATCCATTTGCTCCACGTAGCGAACGATGGGTTCCAGCAGGTGGACATGTCGGTGGCGTAGCATCTGGTTTGTCTCATTTGCATGCTGATATCTATGAAATCGAAAATTCTTCTGCCCGCGCTGGTCGTTTGATTGCTCAAGTGGAAAAGAATCCTGAAGAGCTTATTACTCGTCGTCAAGAAATTATCGATGCGATTAACAAGACTTCGAAGCCTTATTTCGGCGATGTAGAAGATATGACATATCTCGAAATGGCTCAGCGCTTTGCACAATTGAGCTATCCTTGGGCTGATACGACATATGTCGATCGATTCTTGCATCTTTTGCAGCGTATCGAGGCTCGTGTTGTCGATAAGGATCATGGCGAGTTCGAGTCGATTTTTGCTGGCGTTGATGACGTAAGAGAAGCAGATAGCGCATTGAAGAAGCTTGCTGAGGCATATCCTGCTGCTTCCCAACTCAAAGTGACGACAAGCGATGCTGCATGGCTTCCGACTTTGTGCCGTGAATATCCAAAGCCAATGCCATTCGTACCTGTTATTGATGGCGATTTGCTGCGCTGGTGGGGGCAAGATCAGCTCTGGCAGTCTGAAGATCCTCGTTATAGCGCTGACTCAGTTCGTATCATTCCTGGACCAATTTCCGTGGCTGGAATTACGACGAAAGATGAGCCAATTGCTGATATCCTTGGTCGCTTTGAGCAGGCATGCGTCGATCGTGTAGCAGGACAACACAGTGTAGCGGGACAACACAGTGTAGCGGGACAGCACAGCGTAGCGGGCGATAATGATTCTGCTGAATCCGTGTATGCTCTTCTTGCTGATAGTGCCCAGGCTGATGACTTTATCCGCAACGCGCCAACGATTTCATGGGTCGGACACGTTATGGATAATCCTGCGTACCAGTCCAAAGCTGAAGATGGTTTCTACGAGATAAAGCCAGTAGGTGAAAAAGACGGATGGCTACAGTTCGATCTCGATATCCATTTGGACACTCACTGGGATAACGATCCTGACAGTGGAATTTCTAAGCACGCTGTGCGCGATATCGTCGTTCCACTAAATATCAATCCTGATCAGCCAAGCCGTATGCCAGTTGTTGATGGTGAACGTTTGAGCAAGCATGTGTATGCGATGCTCGCTGCGACAGCTGGTATGGGAAATACTGCGATCACAGGCGACAAGCTCGTTGATATGCCACAGATTATCGCTCCAACAGATGATGAGCGTGACGCTCAGCCATTCGGTCATGCTGTCACATCGTATACGTTGAGTGCAAACCTTGGCATTGATCATCAAGCTGCAACTGGTGGCGCTTTGCCAGCGGATCTCATTACGAGCCGTATCGCTCCAGATGCTCTTGTCGGTCCTGCATGGCCAGCAATTTATGCTGCTCTTGGATCTGTATATATCGGCACTATGCCAATTATCGAAGGTCTTTTGAACGCAGTTCATTTGGATCATATGATTGCTTTGCGCGTTACTGAGGAAGAATTGCTTTCTCATACTGGTGAGAAGATCAATCTTCTGAGCTGGGCTGAGAACTACGCAGAGTCTGCTTCTGGTCGTGTCGTTACTATCCACGTACAGCACAGCGCACAAGACGGAACCGTACTTGCTGATGAAGTAGAGCGTTTTGCTATCCGCGGTCGCGCATATTCAAACGCCTTGCCTGTAACCGTCGCTCCTTATGGTGGGGTAGAAGGTGACGTTAAGGACACAGCACGTCGTCTTCTTCGCCGAGTTACCGTAACTGCTCCAGAGGATATGACTGCATTTGCTCGTACTTCCGGTGACTTCAACCCAATTCATACGTCCGTTCGTGGCGCGCGTGTAAGCGGTCTGACAGCTCCGTTGGTACACGGTATGTGGCTGTCAGCCACTGCTCAGCATGCTGTACAAAGCACAGATATCAAGGGCGCACATTACGAAATCGAAGGCTGGACATACACCATGTATGGCATGGTTCAGCTTAATGATGAGGTAGAAATTTCTATCGAACGCGTCGGCAAGGTTGACTGTGGTGGTCTTGTACTTGAAGTTACAAGCCGAGTAAATAAGGAAATCGTATCTGTCGGTACTGCAATCGTTCGTGCTCCTGAATCCGCATACGTTTATCCTGGTCAGGGAATTCAGAGCCAGGGAATGGTTTTGAACGAACGCGCTAGCTCTCCAGCAGCTCGCGAAGTATGGGAGCGTGCAGATAAGGTAACTCGCGAAAAGCTGGGATTCTCTATCCTTGCAGTCGTTCGTGATAATCCAACCGAGCTCACTGCAAAGGGCGTGACATATCGTCACCCTGAAGGTTTGCTCAATCTGACGCAGTTTACTCAGGTTGCTTTGGCTACCGTAGCATTTGCTCAAAGTGCTCGTATGCGTGAAGCAGGAGTAACTTTCGAGCCAGCATACTTTGCTGGACATTCTTTGGGCGAATACAATGCTTTGGGCGCATTCGCGCAAATTATCCCACTCGAGACAGTTGTAGAACTGGTATTCCATCGCGGATCGACTATGCATCACCTCATCGAACGTGACGAGAAGGGTCGTTCCAACTACCGTATGGGTGCTCTTCGTCCAAACCAGTTCGGTGTAACTGACGCTACCGTTAAGGATTACATCGCGCAGGTGGCGAAGGAATCTGGCGAATTCTTGGAGATTGTAAACTTCAATCTTGCTGGATCACAGTATGCAATTGCTGGAACTATCGCAGGTCTTGAATACTTGAATCGTGATGCCTCAGCTCGAGCAGCTGCTGCTGGTGGTAAGCGTCCGTTCATGTACGTACCTGGAATTGACGTGCCATTCCACTCAACGAAGCTTCGCTCCGGTGTGCCAGAGTTCCGCGATAAGCTCGATGCATTGCTTCCAGCTTATATTGATTACTCTGTGCTTGAAGGTCGTTATATTCCAAATCTTGTCGCTCGTCCTTTCGAGATGACGAAGGACTTTGCGCGTTCTATCCTCGAAGTAGTTCCATCTGAACGCATTGAAGCAGCTCTTGCTGATGATGCGGTATGGAATTCCTACGCTGCAGATGATCAAAAGCTTGGCCGTTTGCTCTTGACAGAATTGCTCAGCTGGCAGTTTGCTTCACCAGTTCGCTGGATCGAAACTCAAGCACTCCTCTTCACTCCTCGTGAAAAGGGCGGACTTGGCGTAGAAAATTATGTCGAAGTAGGTCTTGGAAATGCTCCAACATTGGCAAATATGGGTGCTCGTACATTGAAGCTTCCACAGTTTGCTGATTTGCAGACGACTGTCTATAACGTAGGTCGTGACGAAGCTCGCGTATACTGCACTGATACTGATACAGATTCGTTGGTCAAGGACAATGCTCCGGTAGTAGAAGAAAGCGTTGAAACTGCATCGACTTCATCTGCATCGGCTGAGGCTGCAGTAGAAACGGCTCCAGCAGCTGCTGCTCCTGTAGCATCTGCTCCGGCTGCATCTGCTCCAGCTCAGGCTCAGGCTCAGGCTTCAACGGGTGGCGCTCCAGCAGCAGATATTACGTTCACCGCATCAGACGCTATCGCAACTTTGCTCGCATACAGTGCAAAGGTACGAGTCGATCAAATTGGTGATGCTGATACTACTGATACGTTGACTAATGGTGTCTCGTCCAAGCGTAATCAGCTTTTGATGGATATTAGCTCTGAATTATCAGTAGCTAGCGTTGAAGGTGCTGCCGAAGCAACAGTCAGTGCATTGTACGGCATTGTCAATAGCGTAGCTCCTCACTATAAGGCATTCGGCCCTGTGCTCTCTGATGCTGTACGTGAACGTTTGCACGCTCTCTTCGGAGCTGCTGGCGTTAAGGCGACATATATCGCTAAGCGTCTAGAAACCGCATGGGGACTTGGTTCTGGCTGGGTAAACGCTGTAACAGCCGACATTTTGCTGAACACTCGTGAAGGTGCAAGCTCTCGTGGCGGCGATTTGGCAACTCTTCCAAGCGGCGCAGTATCTAATGCTTCTGGTGCTGATGCCTTGATTGATCAGGCTGTCCAGGAAGTGGCTGCTGCTCGTGGTGTAGCAGTATCGATGGTTTCTGCTGGTGCTGGAGCATCGGGTGGGGTAGTTGATTCTGCTGCATTGAATGAATTTGCTGAAAAAGTCACTGGTCAAGACGGCGTACTTGCTCAGACAGCTCGCTTTGTTCTTCAGCAAATCGGAGCAGTTCCAACCCCAACTGACGATGTAGAAGACAATAATGCGGCAGTTGTAGAGGCTGTTGAAGCTGAACTTGGTTCGAATTGGGTCAAGCAAGTAGAGCCACGATTTGATGAACGTAAGGCAATTCTTATCGACGATCGCTGGGCAAGCGCTCGCGAAGATCTTGCTCACATGTATTTCGATAAGGACGAAAGCGTAGCTTCTCATGTCTTTGAAGGCGCCGGAAATATAATTGCTGATCAAGCAGCATGGTATGCAAAGCGTGCTAATGCAGATGGTAATACTTCTCTCGCACAAGCATTCCTCGATATCGAGTCACGTGCAAACGCAAAGAAAGCACAGGCGAAGTTCGCTCAGGACATAGCTATCGTTACTGGTGTATCGGCTAACTCGATTGCAGGTGAAGTCGTAGCAAAGCTTCTTGAAGGTGGCGCTACTGTTATCGCTACAAGCCATAGCTTCAAGCCAAGCATCAAGGAATGGGCTAAGGATATTTACCGTGCTCATGCTACATCCGGTGCAAAGCTCTGGCTCGTTCCTGCAAATCTGTCAAGCTTCCGCGATGTGGATGCATTGGTTGCATGGGTTGGCTCTGAGCAGAAGGAAACTCATGGTGCGACGACGACCGTTATCAAGCCGGCTTTGAGCCCAACTCTCTTCTTCCCATTCGCAGCTCCTCCAGTACACGGTACATTGGCTGATTCTGGTGAGCTCTTCGAGTCTCAAGCTCGTTTGATGCTGTGGGGTGTGGAGCGTGCTATCGCTGGATTTGCGCCACTTGGAGCAGAAACGAATGTAGCTCATCGTTTGCACGTCGTCCTTCCTGGCTCTCCTAACCGCGGTATCTTCGGTGGAGATGGTGCATATGGTGAAGTGAAGTCCGCATTCGATGCCATCGTTACCCGTGCTCATGCAGAGACAGTATGGTCTGATCATGTCACCTTTGCTCATCCTCGCATTGGTTGGGTTCGTGGAACGGGTCTTATGGGTGGAAATGATCCGCTCGTAGAAGTCGTAGAATCCCGCGGTATTCATACCTATACGACAGCTCAGATGGCTGACGAACTTCTCGCACTGTGCACGTCTGATGCTCGCGAGCAGGCAAAGACTGCTGCATTGAACGTAGATCTCACAGGCGGTCTTGGAAACGAACCATTGGATATCAACGAACTTCGTGAAGAAGCAATGGCTCGTGAGGCAGAGCGTTCGGCAGCTGCTGCTCCTTCAGAAACGGATGAGGATAAGCGTGTCATTTTGAAGGCTCTTCCAACTCCGGAAATTCCAACTCAGGCTGTGGTTCATGAGCAAGATTGGACAGGTGTAACTGCCCGCCCAGAAGATGAAGTGGTCATCGTTAATATCGGTGAGCTTGGTCCTTGGGGCTTTGGTCGCACTCGTTTGCAAGCTGAACTTGGTATTAAGTCTGATGGTTCTGTCGATTTGAACGCAACTGGCGTTATCGAATTGGCATGGAATATGGGTCTTATTTCTTGGTCTGATTCGCCAAAGCCGGGCTGGTATGACAAGGATGGAAACCTCGTTCCAGAAGAAGATATCTACGATCGATTCCATGATGAGGTCGTTGCTCGAAGCGGTATTCGTCCATTTGAAGATGGTATGGGTAATGATTTTGAGCATGGTACGAACGAAGATGCAGCTGAGGTCTTCCTTGACCATGACATTACATTCTCGGTAGCAGACGAAAAGACTGCTCGTGAATATGTCGATATGGATGAAGCTCATACGACTATTTCCTTCGATGAGGAAAATGGCGAATGGCTCGTTACCCGTGCTCAAGGATCGTCTGTACATGTCCCACGTCGCACGACCATGACTCGTACAGTCGGAGGACAGTTCCCAGAAGGATTTGACCCAACTCGTTGGGGTATCCCAAGCTCGATGGTTGGCGATGTCGATCAGATCGCATTATGGAATATCGTCACTGCTGTGGATGCATTCATCTCAGCAGGCTTTACTCCAGCAGAAATTTTGCAGTCTGTCCATCCATCACAGCTGGCAAGCACACAGGGAACAGGCTTCGGTGGCATGTCTTCCATGCGCAAGCTGTACTTGGAGCGCTTCTTGAATAAGGAATACCCAAGCGACATCTTGCAGGAAGCTCTGCCAAACGTTGTAGCTGCTCACGTCATGCAGTCCTACATCGGTGGCTATGGCAATATGATTCAGCCAGTATCAGCATGTGCAACTGCTGCTGTGTCTGTCGAAGAAGGATTCGATAAGATCAAGCTCGGCAAGGCAGACTTCGTCGTAGCAGGTGCAATCGATGACATCGGTACTGAGTCAGTAAACGGCTTCGGCTACATGAATGCGACCGCAAATTCGCAAGAAATGTATGATAAGGGAATCGATTCACGATTCTTCTCTCGTGCAAACGATCGTCGTCGTGGCGGATTCGTCGAATCTCAGGGTGGCGGTACTGTGCTCTTGACTCGCGGTGACATCGCTTTGGAGCTTGGACTTCCGGTTGCAGGTGTAATCGGATACGTACGTTCCTTCGCAGATGGTGCTCATACCTCCATCCCAGCTCCAGGACTTGGCGCTCTGGCAGCAGCCCAGGGTGGTACTCGCTCTCAGCTTGTACGAGATCTGGCAGCGCTTGGTGTATCCGCTGACGATATCGCAGTGGTATCCAAGCACGATACTTCTACGAATGCGAACGATCCAAACGAATCCGAGCTTCACAACACCGTCGCTCATGCAATCGGCCGCGCCGAAGGAAACCCACTGTATGTGATTTCCCAAAAGAGCCTGACCGGTCACGCTAAGGGTGGTGCGGCAATCTTCCAGATGCATGGTCTTACCGACCTCTTCCATACAGGAATCATCCCAGCAAACGCTTCTCTTGACGTAGTCGACGACAAACTTGAGCGCGATGATCATATGGTGTGGTTCAAGAAGCCAATGAATATCGCAGCTGGCGGCCATGATGTCAAGGCTGGATTGGTTACATCTCTTGGATTCGGACACGTCTCTGGTTTCGTCGCTGTCGTACATCCAGGTGCATTCGAAGCAGCAGTACGAAATACTGTCGGCGCAGATGCTTTGGAGGAGTGGAAGTCTCGTGCAAATGCTCGTCTAGCTGAAGGTCATCGCCATGTAGAGCGTGCAATGCGCGGATCTGCAGTGCTCTTCGAACAAATCGACAACCGTCGCTACCACGAAGACTCACGCCGAGCAGGCTATGATGCTCATGAAGTCGAAAAGGCAATGCTTCTCAATCCTGAAGCTCGCCTCGGTGAGAGCGGATACTACGAGAAGTAGGGGAGAGCGCTAGATAGGTTGGCGATAGGATGGTTTGGCTGTTGCGTAGTGGCGGCTAAGCCATCAAGCCGGAGATTATCTAGCCAAGGGTAACGAAATGGGGTTTGCATGCCAAATGGTGTGCAAACCCCATTTAATTTTCTTATACAGTTAACTAGAAATTAGCTCATCCTAGTCGAGGAAGTAGTTATCTATTTCCTCCTTATTCTTAAGAATCTCATTTTCAGATACGCCAAGAGTTTGTGCAAGCTCAATTGAACCATTAAATGCTTTCTCAATATCTGGAGAAAAGGCACGAGATAAAATCTCAAGGTACTCTTGCATATTTTGGTTAATTTGCTCTATGCATTCTTGATATTCTTTATCGAGCTGCTTGGTAAGTGCTTCAATCTGTTCCTTATATTCGTTAAGGATTTTGGATTCTTTAAGCACATCTTTAACGATGGAATACATATACGTAGCGACAGCATTACCGACAAGCGGGCCAACTATAGGAACAGGGATAAGAGCTTGTCCTAGGATCGAGCCAATAGCTGATACAGCAGAATCCATGCATACCATTTCGGCTTGTGAAATGAATTCATCCTTTGTGATTTCATGATTTCGGAATTTAAATGCTGCTTCTGCAATACCAAGTGCAGCGGTAACAGCCGATGTAGCAACGGTTCCATCCATGTGGAGCGCGTTTGTCATTAAATACACGCTTGATCCGCGAATAGCACCTTTGGCTGTACCAATACCTGTATCCTTAAGAATATCTATCCATTCATTTTGAGTGATATCGGAAAGATGCTTACCGTTACCGAGCTTGCCCTTAATGGCTATAGCAAACGAGGTGGCACCTTCTAGCGCGGCGCCGATAACGGTTGCTTGTGCTCCTTCTTTGAGGTTAGGTTTGTGTTCTGCCTGTATATCGGCTCGAATTTTTTGATCCTCTTCATGAATAGCTTTGTTTTGAGCTTTCATAGTTTTGTGAATCTGATTTGCTTGAACATCTGCATAGCTATGTTCAGCAGGTTCAATTTTAGAAGACAGATTCTTGTGATTATGGAGCATCTCACGGATACTTCTATATTGCGATGGAGTTATATCGCTATTTTTTGTAAGACGAGCCGCCTCTTGTGGTGACATGTTACGTACCCGTTGGATTTTCTCATAGAAATCTTTCGGAATAACATACTTACCGCCCTTTTTTATGAATTCCGGGTATTTCTGCAGGTGCTCTTCAACAGCGTTAAGTGAAAACTTGCCTCCGGTCTCCACAAATTTGAGCTGTAAAGGTGTATTCTCCCTGAGTAAATCTACGGGGCCATTATCATCTACCCAAGAATAAAGAAGTTTTTTGCCCTGGACAGCGCTTTTAGCATTTTTAACACCGACTTCAGCTGCTTCAGCTATAAAGCCATGTACGCCGGTCGTGCCGCCACGATTTGTGAGGATAATATGGTTAATTTTCCCCATGGCATCTCGCATGATTTGTGTTGCCTCAGCCAAGTTCTTGTCCTGTGTAGTTAGTTTTCTTGTGAGATCATCAATTCTTAATTGATTGATGAGGTTAACCAATTGCCCAACTAGTTGCTCTTCAGCAGGTTTGGCTACATCTTCGATATCTGCCATAGTCTTAAACCTCTTAGATTTATTTGTTCTTTTCATCCTCAGTAGTTGCGTCATCTGAAGTTACTGCGATATGTTCAGCAAGTAACGCAGATAAAGACTTAGTGTTATTTACTAATGTTCCTAGCTTCATCTGCATATCCGGATTCAGCTCTGTATAATCAGCACCAAATGTTGGTGCACATTCCAAGAAAGCATGAGAAAGATTAATTCTGAGATTATTAATTTTTTCTTCGAGCGCAGTTACCTTAAGAGTCGTTTCTTTGACTTCTTCGGTATTCTTCTTAAGTGCTATAAGATTTTTCTGTCGTTCAGCGTCTACTTCCATCTGTCCGTGGGTATATAAAAATGCTGAGCCAAGAATAGTAGCACCGGCCAATCCCCATCCTACTGGTCCTGCTAGTGCCAGAAGTGCATTACCGCCCGCGATTCCGCCACCGCCGGCTGCAAGAGCGCCTCCGCCGAGCCAAGCAAGAGCTGCTGAGTTTGCAGCAGCTCCGGATAGAGCTGAGATAGCAACACCAGTAGAGGCCGTCCCGAAAGTAGTTGCCGTCCAAATAGCTGCAGTAGGAGCGAGGAGTGCTACAGCAGCTCCTGCTGCTGCACTCGCTGCGTTCTTACGAGCATTATCGATTTCTTTTCTGGCAAACTCTTCAGTATCAGTGAAGGATTTCTTCTGTACAATGATTTCTTCAATATCAGTTTCAAAAGTTTTTGGCGTATGAGCAATGGAATTGATAAGTTCCGTGATGTAATCTATGAATTCAGCGGATTTCTCACGAGAACTGAGCAACTTAAAACCGGGATGGTTCAAATCGTTATAAGCGATATTATATTGGTCGGTTGCGGCTTGGTATTCTTTCTGATCTGAATCATCGTGTGTAATTGCTTTTGCAGCACTATTATATGCATAAGCTGCTGTCTCACCCACTGTGTTTGCTGCATCACCAATCGCATTTCCTGCTTGCTGTGCGGTATCCATTGCTACTTTCTGTATACCATCGGATTCAATTCGCTTTTGAGTATCAGCGATTTGATCGCCGATAAATTTCGCTGCATCTCCGGCAGCTTTCTGTGTATTTTGAATCGCCCCTCCAACAGCATTGCCTGCTTGCTGTGCCGCATCGCCAGCTGCTTTCATCGCATTATTAGCGAAATCTCCAGCTGCGTTTAGAGCGCCATTGATGTCGAATTCGAATCCCATATTTAGACCTTTCTGATACGGGTTGATTTGTTCATAACGATTTCATGCAAGCCTAATCCGTCAGATTGCGCATGATGCCGTTATTTACGCAAATTACTCCATCGCTAATTTCTTTAATTTTTAATAAGGGGTGGGGACTTTACTGACTGGGGT
>NZ_RXLP01000011.1:12247-13190 GCF_004332295.1 Alloscardovia theropitheci | reverse complement strand
TTCGTAATAGCATACTGAGCACACATCGATCCTAACGAATGCCCATATACATCAAACGATGCTCCCTTATGTTTATCCATCACCTCTTGAAGCACTGAAGCAGCCTTTTTCAATTGAGGAGTTGCCATCTTAGTTTTAGATAAAATAGCACCCGCCATTGGAGCATCATTTTCAAGCCAATCCTGCTTGCCACCCTCTTTATTAAAATCCGTCGACCCCTGATACAACACCGTGTAATGCTTATCATCTGTTTTAACCACATACATCTTCAAACCCGTAGACTTATCATCCACCACCTGATCCAAAGTACCCAAATGTCGTTGATGATTCCCCATGCTAAATGTTATATCTGCATGTCGTTTAGCATCTAATTCGGTATAGTCTTTGTATTCTAGCTCAGCAATCTTCTGCCTTTCATGTTCAGTGAAAGTTCTAGTCATCGTAAACCACCTCAGAAATTGCTCCTAACTCTTTATACAGTAGATAAGTTTTATGGGACATTCCCTGAGAACTTACTGACAATTTCTGTTCATTATTATCTTTATCAAAAATCAAGCTGAGGGTCATTTCAGGATCATCATTGAGCTCAATATCGACCATGATTCCACCCATTGGATTGTGCTTTATAGTATCCGTAAGAATCTTAAATGATTTAATACGCCCATTAGTAGTGAAGGCAGCTTTATCTGCCTCTTTCAAATCCTTCTCGATAACTGCTCTTCCCTCGTTACCTGTGACCACGGAATACATATACTCTTGATCACTCTTCTGCTTCTTCTCCAACTGAGACTCTATAACCATTTTCCCTCCCACAACTACAACTAGTATCACTACAACAACGCTCATAACCACAACCAAAACCGGACGCACTTTTTCAAACGCTCCAGGCTTATTCATACCACTACCCATTACAAACCACCCCCGGGTATCTTCTTCACATCAT
>NZ_RXLP01000011.1:0-12158 GCF_004332295.1 Alloscardovia theropitheci | reverse complement strand
CCATAGAAAACCGAAGATTCTCCACGCATACCTTCTTACATCAAACGATCTGATTTCACGCCTTAGTAAATATTCTACACAGGCATACTTATATAAAAAGATAAATTTCTAACTAGCGAGACGGTCATAAATAGAGTGCAATTCTAAGCTAATTTAGGGAGTTGGGGACACATAAAATAGGGAAAGAAAAATCACATTTTAGATGCCACGTACGCGTAACATCTTAGAATAAGAATAAGAATGTTTACATATAAATCACTGAAGATTGAAGGTTCATATGCGTAAAGAATTCACCCGCCCGCTGGTCACGCCGATTAAAAGCGATACCAATATTTTGTCTATCCTAACTCAGCGTGTACAGCGAACTGCTCATGAGCCGCTTATCGAATACAAAGATACACACGGTACATGGGAATCATTCACTGCTCTTCAGTTTCAAGATATTGTTATAGGGCTGGCAAAAGGATTAATGAAGAAAGGAATAGAAATCGGTGACAGTGTGGCTATTTTGTCGAGTACGCGATGGGAATGGACTGCGCTTGATATGGCGATTATGAGTATCGGTGCTGTGACCGTGCCTATTTATGAAACGAATTCTTCTCTACAAATCCGAACAATAGCTCAGGACTCTGCTGTCCGTATGATTTTCGCAGAAAATGATAATCAGCGTGAAAAGATAGAAGCCGTTCTCGATGAGATGCCGACAGTTTCAGAAGTATGTGTTATTGATAATGAGACAACCGATGTAACAATTATCGAAACGCTCACGGAGTACGGGAAAGCCATAGAGGACACTGAATTCTGGTCGCGCGTAGATTCCGTGCATGGCGACGATCTTGCCACAATTGTATATACATCAGGCTCTACCGGAACTCCAAAAGGAATTGAGCTAACGCATCGTAATTTTGTCTTTATGGCATACTCCGGAATTCAATCGATGACGGATATCTGCTACCGTCCGGGCGGAGCAAGATTGTTGTTATTCTTGCCGCTTGCCCATGTGTTTGCGCGATATATGCAATATTTTTGTATCGGGTCGGATACGGTATTAGGGTTATCGAACAATATCAAGACGATTATTCCTGATTTTCAAGCTTTCAAACCTACATTTATCTTGGCTGTTCCGCGTATTTTTGAGAAGGTTTACAATGCGGCTTCACAAAAAGCGGGACGAGGGTATAAAGGACGTTTGTTTAGCCGAGCAGCTCATCTCGCACGCCAGTGGTCTTACGCTCAGCAGTCCGGCGAAACGTTGAGCATTCTCAAGAGAGCGCAATATTGGTTGTATAACAAGTTAATTTATTCAACGATTCTTGGCGTATTTGGTGGAAATGTTGAATTCGCTGTATCAGGAGGCGCTCCCCTTGACTCGTCCATAGCGCATTTCTTTAATGGTGTGGGGCTTCCTCTACTTGAGGGATATGGTATGACGGAAACGTGTGCGCCAGCTTGTGTGAATCCAACGCGAGGTTACCGTATTGGAACGGTTGGTTTGCCTCTTGAAGGCGTGACATTTGGCGTATCGGATGATGGTGAAATATGTATTAAGGGTGAGAGTGTTTGCCGCGGATATCATAATTCGCCACAGGACACTCACAATCAGATTGTGGATGGTTGGCTCCATACAGGAGACTTGGGGGATATAGATGATGATGGATTCATTACGCTCACAGGGCGTAAAAAGGATCTTATTATTACTGCAGGCGGTAAGAATGTATCTCCGAGCGTTTTGGAATCTAGCGTGATGACATCGCCAGTTGTGGAACATTGTGTCGTAGTGGGGGATAAGAAGCCGTTTATTTCGGCATTGATAACCATTGATATTAATGATGTGAATGCGTGGCTTCGCTCTCAAGGAGCTGCTGAAGTCTCTTCTCTTGACGAGGCAACTCGAAACCCAATTATTGCTGCTCAAGTGGACGCGGCAGTTGATAAGGCTAATGCTCAAGTATCACGTGCGGAATCAATTCGTAAATATAAAATATTGGCAGATTCATTTACCGAAGAAAATGGCATGCTCACAGCGAGTCTCAAAACAAAACGTGCCGTAATTGTTAAGAAATATGCTGAACTTATCGAGAAAGAAATTTACGTTCCGAAAAAGTAATTCGTTAATAACGTGACTAAATAAAACAAAATGGTGTTTCCCTTATAGCAGAGGAAACACCATTTCGCTATTTATCTAATTGAACGATAGGTTTTACTTATTTGGGTTAGTTAAGATACGTGGACCGTTTTCATCACCAACGATTACGGTATCAACCATGTTGAGGAAGAGACCGTGCTCCACAACGCCGACAGTGTGAATAAGATCTTCTGCAAGCTCTTGAGGGTTATCGATGCATTCCATGTGCAAATCAACGACATAATTCTTTTCGTCAGTGCGTACAGGTTCGCCGCTGTCGTCAAGGCGAAGAGTTGGCTTGTAACCCTTTTCTTCAAAGAGCTTGACGACGTGACCAGCACCGAAAGGAATAACTTCTACAGGTAATGGGAATTTACCGATGGTAGAAACAACCTTGGACTCGTCAACAATCCATACAATCTTGTCAGAATTAGTTGCAACAATCTTTTCCCACAAAAGAGCAGCACCGCCACCCTTGATGCCGTCGAAACGATCATCAACTTCGTCAGCGCCATCTACAGTAACATCAATGTGATCGACATCATCGACGTCAACGATGGTAATGCCATATCCCTCAGCTTGTTCCTTAGTGCGCACAGAAGTAGTTACGCCTGTGAACTTGAGACCTTCTTCTTGTACGCGACGACCAAGTTCGTCAACGAAAAAGCGAACGGTAGAACCGGTTCCAAGTCCTACAGTCATTCCATTCTGAACAAGCTTTGCAGCTTCGATACCAGCTGCCTTCTTGAGTTCGTCCTGAGTTGCCATATTTCTCCTTAATTTTTTAAATGCAGTAGGTTTCTAAATGACTATTATAAGTAATAATGTTAATTAGAAGAGAGTATCTTGATGATTATTCTTCCAACTGACATCATCGAAACGACGAATAGCTTCGTCAAGCTTCGCAACCGCTTGATCCATATGCTCGCTAGCAAGTTGCAAGCGTTGGGCTGCTGCATCGTAGCGTTCTGTAGCCATATTGAGTCGAGTAATGAGCTCTTCTGTCAATGTGGCGTTATCCTCATGGAAGAGTGGCTGATCAACCAAAGTCGGTGTCTTGTCGGGCTTGGATGTAGCAGGCGAATTAGCTGATGAAGTCGTTAATGCATCATTCTCATGCTTACTAGTCTGTGAAGCCTGAGGGGTTTGCGAAGCCTGAGGGGTCTGTGAAGCCTGTGAAGAATGAGAGGTCAGCGAAGAACGTTCGCCAGTCTGCTGATAATTATCTGGGATTACGAGTCCCTCAGAATATGGTCCGTTGATGAGTACCTCCCAGCCTTCTACAGGCATGTATCCTTCAACTTGGTTTTTGCCAGCTCTCTGTGCAAACCCGCGTGCTAAATCATCGACTTTTTCGTTGTAATAATTACCCGCATGACCTTTAACCCATACGAATTCAACTGAACCTGATCGCGATGAAAGCTCTGCATCAATTGCTCGAATAAGCTCAGCATTCTTTACCGGTTCCTTTTTAGAATTCTTCCAACCGTTTTTCTTCCACCCATGAATCCATGTCGTTGCACAATTAATTGCATACTGGGAATCGGTTTCAATAATGAGTGGATAATCTCCAGGATGCTCACGTAAGCATTGCAGTACCGCGGACAGCTCGCCGATTTGGTTAGTTCCGTTAGAAGCTCCTCCGCAATCGCTGTCACGACCCGAGATGCTTGTTGTGACACCGCCAGGATTATCAGCAGTATGCTCAACCCATCCCCAGCCCATCGGACCATTAGGATTGTTGAGCGCACTGCCATCAGTTGAAACGGTAACTGTAAAATCGATAACCATTAATTAGTCCGCCAATGCATCATCAATAACACCAGTTGCCTGCTCTACAACCTGGTCGAGATTCTCTGGAGAGGTGAAAGACTCTGCATACAATTTGTAGATGTTTTCGGTTCCCGATGGGCGAGCAGCAAACCATGAATTTGCTGTCGTAACTTTCAGTCCACCAATTGCTGCGCCATTTCCTGGAGCAGTAGTCATCTTTGCGGTAATTTCTTCTCCAGCAAGAGTTGTAGCGGTTACGGACTGTTCACTTAGGCCTGCGAACTTAAGCTTCGTTTCCAAAGTAGTTGGTGTGTCGACACGGGTATACCAGCTTTCACCGAAACGCTCGACTTGATCAGCATGCAATTCAGCAGGATTCTTACCAGTACGTGCTGTAATCTCAGCAGCAAGCAAATCTGGGATGAGACCATCCTTATCGGTCGTCCACACGCGGCCATCGCGGCGAAGGAAGCTCATGCCAGATGATTCCTCACCACCGAAGCCTACTTCTCCGCTAAAGAGTGGGTCGACGAACCACTTGAATCCTACTGGCACTTCCACAAGTTTTGCATTAATTGAAGCGACAACGCGGTCGATTAAGCTGGAGGAAACTAATGTCTTTCCCACTCCCGCGGTAGCTGGCCATTGTGGACGATTTCCGCTAAAGAGGTACTCCACGCATACAGCAATATAATGATTTGGATTCATAACGCCTGTGCCTGGGCAAACGATTCCGTGGCGATCAGCATCAGGATCTGTCCCGCCTACAAGATCGTACTGGTTCCATGCTCCGGCATTAAGACGGTCAAGCAATCCCTTCATCGCGTAAGGAGAACTTGGATCCATACGAATTTTGCCGTCATGATCTAATGTCATAAATGACCATTGAGGGTCTACTTCAGGGTTGAGCACACCGATATTTGTGCCGTAAATTTCATTAATTAATGGCCAGTAATTGACTGAAGCGCCACCGAGAGGGTCAATTCCTAAGCGGACACCGGAAGACTTGATAATATCAAAATCAATGACGTTTCCTAAATCTTCTACATAGTGCTGGCGGAAATCGAAACGTTCGATAAGATCTGAAGTAATCGCTTGTTCAAATGGAATACGCTTAATGGTCTTCCATTCAGGCAAGAGTTCGTTCGCGCGGTCGGCGATAGCAGCAGTAATTTCCGCAGAAGCAGGACCACCAGTGGTTGGATCGTATTTGAAACCGCCATCAGTTGGAGGGTTATGCGATGGAGTAACAACGATTCCATCTGCAATATCTTCACCCGAGAAACGCTGAGTGCCATCAGCAGCACGATTATGCGTCAAAATTGCTTGAGAAACTGTCGGCGTTGGTGTGTAATCGTCACGCGAATCAATGCGTACACGTACACCATTTGCTATCAAAACCTCAATAGAAGTTTTCCATGCTGGAAGACTCAAAGCATGGGTATCGCGTCCCATATAAAGAGGTCCAGTGATACCAGCCTTCTTGCGGTATTCAGCAATCGCCTGTGAAATAACGACAATATGAGCTTCGTTAAACGTCTGCTTTAATGATGAACCGCGATGTCCAGAAGTTCCGAAGATAACCCGCTGTGAAGCAACTGTTGGATCTGGAACGTCATCGTAATATGCGCCAATCAGAGCATCGAGATCTACTAAATCTTTTTCTGTGGCAAGCATGCCTGCATTTTTAGCTACCATGCATTCCATTGTGCCATAAGAGGTACTCAGTAAATTCGTAACAGAATATGTGCTTGCTCAGTACACACGTACTGAGGATACGGACGACTGAGCACTAGCTTGCGATAAAGATGACTGAATTAGTTAATCGGTGGAAGACTTCCTGTCGCATCGCCAGACGCTGCCAAATGTGGAGCGCGTACGAGTAACGCCTTACGGTCAATAGAGAAGAGGAAATGATCAGATTTACCCAAAATGTCGCCATCAACTTCAGCTAAAACCGTCTTTTCGAGGATAATTTCCGCGCTTACGCCTTGATATTGGCGAACTGTAGCGTGAGTTGCGAATGGCGATTGCTTCGAACTTCGGGTAACCGTCTTATGAACGACATCCCAGAATAAGCTGACCCAGCCGATAAGGCCACTTCGAGTGTCGATAGTTTCGATATCAAGTAATCCGTCATCAAAAACCGCGTCAGGCATGAGACTAAAGCCAGGTATATTGCCACAATTTCCGGCCATAATTGTTCTAAACTGTACATTATCGACACTATGGTCAACGCCTGCAGCCGTGCGAATAATAATAGTTCCACGACTTTTTTGTCCAAAAAGATGTTTAAAGGCTGCCACAAAGTAAGCAAACCAGCTGATATTTGCTTTTAAAGTTGGGTCGGTGTCATTAATCATATAAGCATCAAAACCGGCGCCTGCTATGACTAAGAAACCGTGCTCGTGGTCAGGCTCAGCAGAATCGAGCAAATTCATACGTCCCATATCGACTCGACGGCTTCCGTGCGAGGTAGCAATTGATAATGCAGCTTCAATATTTCCAACGGGGATGCCGATATTTCGTGCAAAAAGATTACCTGTGCCGATAGGGATAATAGCAAAAGCATGTGTGGAATATGCCATCGCGCTCGCAACTGTGCGCACAGTTCCATCTCCGCCGACGGCTATAACTACATCAGCACCTTTCGCTAGCGCTTCTTCAGCACACGCGCGACCATCGTAGTCTAAACGAGTTTCGATAAATAAGGTGTCTGTAATGCCGTGGGATGCGCAAAACTTTTCGATGAATTCGCGCGCTTGAGGTGCTTCCGGTTTAGAAGGATTAATAATAAAAGCATACGTGATATGTTTATCGCTGGTGCGTTGGTCGGCGACATGAATTTCTTGCTGACGACGCCCCTGACGAACGTGCACAATTATCCCGACAACGACAAAAACTGCGACCACAATAATGGTCACAGCAATAGCGATAGCACCCCAGCTGATATTCATAGTTTCATTCTTAGCAAGTATTAATTAATTGTGTGCATAAATAGGCAGAATCACACAACTGTTTCATAACTTTGAGATAGCGAGTGTCGCTGTATATAACGTACATGATTTGTGGTGTATCACCGTATGACCGTGGGTATCTCAAAAATAGTTCTGGCATAGATTGTACAAGGGCTAATTTGACTACAATTAATAGTAAGAAAGCTTTCGGTACTTACAGAAAGTGCTAAAAGAAAACACTGAAAGAAAGTGCTTAAAGCATCGAAGATAAATACTAAAGGAAGTACGGCAATAAGACAGAAAAAACTGCAGCGGTAAAACTACTACAGTGAAACCGAAATTAAGAAAGAAGATGATGGGCATGGATATCAATCTCATTATGGTATTCGGCTTATGCGTAATGATAAGCATTTGTGGTGCAGTATTAGGATACTGGGAAAATTTACAAAGCCATACGAATGCTCGAGTGCCCATCGTGCTTGATCGAGTTGTTGAATCAGGTGTTTTAGCTTTACCGTTATATATCATAATTTTCACACTGATTATGGCTATTTGTAGCGCACAGGGAATAGTGCCACGACTATCGCATACAAGTATCTGGTTAAGTGGAATAGTATGTGCATGCGCATGCACAAGTATTATTGTTGTCTCTCGTAAAACGGGTAAGAGTAACGCAGAAGAGGAACAGAAAATATAGAGGGTAAAACTGGAAGTAAATAAAAAAGTACATAAGAAGTACATAAAGATAAGCTGATATGCGGATAGCATGCATGCTGACTGAAATACAAGACATGCATATGACGCAATAGGTTTAGATTTATAAGGTGCGTGAACTCAATACATAAACAATCACAGTAAAAGACCGGTTGGCATAGCTTGAATGTATGCCAACCGGTCTTTGTTTCGTTAGATTTGAGGCGGAGTTAGCTCAAATCATTTTCAATGATGACCTTTAAGGTATGGTTTTCCTCAGCTGCCTTAAAGACCTTGTATGCTTCCTGAATTTCAGAGAGCTTGAAGTGATGAGTTACGAGCTTTGTTGCATCAATCTTTCCACTCTTCAAAACTTCAAGAAGCATCTCAGTCGTATTAGCATTGACAAGACCAGTTGACAAGGTAATATTCTTAATCCACAAATCTTGCAAGTCGAATTCAACTGGCTTTCCATGGACACCAACATTAGAAATATGTCCGCCAATGCTCACAACCTTCTGGCAAATATCAAACGTTGCAGGGTATCCGACGCACTCGAAAACAATGTCTACGCCACGGCCGCCTGTAAGTTCGTCGATCTTTGCCTTAACTTCCTCCGTTGTAGTAGACAAAACCGTGTCAGTTGCGCCGAATTCCTTGGATGCTTCGAGGCGAGATTCCGACAAATCAACCATAATAATGCGACTTGGGGAGTAGAACTGGACAGTTAGCAGAGCTGCCAGACCGATTGGGCCTGCGCCTACGATGCAGACAGTGTCACCTGGCTTGACATGGGATGGTTGGACACCAATCTCATAAGAAGTCGGCAAAATATCAGAAAGCATAACGAGTGCTTCGTCGCTTACTGATTCTGGTGCGTGGTAGAGGCTACCGTCTGCATGTGGGATATGAATGTACTCTGCTTGAGTTCCTTCAATGAGATGTCCAAGAATCCAACCGCCATCTTCGCAGTGGCTAGGGAGTTGATTCTTGCAGTAGTAACACGTATTGCACGCCGTTACGCAGGAGACGATGACTTTATCGCCAACCTTGAAATTATTTACTGCATCGCCTACCTCTTCAACGATGCCGATTGCTTCGTGCCCGAGAGTGGTGCCTGGCTTGCATGCCGGAACGTCGCCACCAAGGATATGCAAATCAGTACCGCAGATGGTTGATTTAACCATGCGTACTACTGCATCGGTTGGCTTAATTACATGTGGCTTCTCTTTCTCGGTGAGTTCGAGTACGCCAGCGGATACGTAAGTTGCTGCTTTCATCATGAGCTCCTTTGCTACATCGTGCATCTATGCAACCAATAGTTGTGAACCGTTCGTGGTCCATTGTTTGTTTATTTTAATCAGCAATTATTTTTTTGGTTGTCACGGCGCACATAAGATAATGTTCACTTAAACATTGAAATGAACATTATGTGCAATTTTTGCTTGAAATTGAAGAAAAAAGGATGTTCAGTCGGTAAAAATGGAATTAAATTGGATTTAAATTAGAATTAAAACGGAATTAAAACGGAATTTGCGCGCGAATGTCAAGATTTCCAGCTAGTTTTTAACTATGCTTGATATTCAATTTATGCGTGAACATGCTGACATTGTTAAGGAATCCCAACGCAAACGTGGCGAGTCTGTAGAGCTCGTAGATGAAACTTTGCAGGCAGATCAGCAACGTCGTGATGCACTCAAGGCTTTTGAAGATGCTCGTGCACAGCAAAAAGATATGGGTAAGAAGGTAGCTTCAGCTCCTGCGGATCAAAAAGCCGCACTTATCGCTGAGACTAAGGATCTTGCTGCACGCGTTTCGCAGTACAAAGAAGAGGCAGATAGAGCTACTCAAGTTTATACGGACTTGATGTGGAAATTCTCCAATGTAGTCGAAGATGCTGCGCCTGAAGGTGGCGAGGATGACTATGTTGTAGTGAAGGAAATTGGTACTCCACGTGACTTTGCTGCTGAAGGCTTCGAACCAAAGAACCACCTCGAGCTTGGTGAAGGCGTAGCTGGTATTGATATGCGACGTGGCTCCAAGGTATCTGGATCTCGCTTTTACTTCCTGCGCGGTGCAATTGCACGTATGGAGCTTGCTATGCTCACTATGGCAGTTGACCAGGCTGAAGAGCACGGATTCATTATGACTACGACGCCAACCTTGGTGCGTCCAGAAATTATGGCGGGGACCGGGTTCTTGAATGCGCATGCTGATGAAATTTATCGACTTCGTGAACCAGATGACTCTTACCTCGTAGGCACATCTGAGGTAGCGCTTGCAGGTATGCATGCTGATGAAATTATTGACTTATCTAATGGTCCATTGCGCTATGCGGGTTGGTCAAGCTGCTATCGTCGTGAAGCTGGTTCTGCTGGAAAAGATACGATGGGTATCATCCGTGTGCACCAATTCAACAAGGTGGAAATGTTCACCTATGTCAAGCAAGAGGACTCACAAGCTGAGCATCAGCGTTTGCTCGGTATGGAGCAGGAAATGCTTGCGAAGGTGGAAGTGCCTTATCGCATTATTGATACGGCTGCTGGTGATTTGGGATCGTCAGCTGCACGTAAGTTTGATTGTGAAGCGTGGGTGCCTACTCAGGGACGCTATCGTGAGCTTACATCGACGTCGAACTGTACAGAGTATCAGGCTCGTCGTTTGAACATACGTGAGCGCGTCGAAGAAGGTGGCACGCGACCTGTAGCCACCTTAAACGGAACTCTTGCGACGACGCGTTGGCTGGTGGCAATCCTTGAAAATCATCAGAATGCTGATGGTTCTATCGAGGTTCCTGTTGCAATGCGTCCATACATGGGCGGTAAGGAAATAATCGAACCGACCACGTGGGAAGCATAGTTCTTCTTCCATCTCCAAGAGCTTGCGTTATGCGTGATTATATTCGCCTGATTTTGGGTGATATTTCGCGCGACACGCACTAAGACACTTAGCTCATTTGCTCATTGAGCAAAAAGTGTCTATAGTACATTAAGTTACTGTGATTGAGGAATGGACGAAAGAGCCTCCTTAGTCACTTTGGACAGTTGGCCGAGCGGTCGAAGGCACTTGTCTTGAAAACAAGCGTACGAAAGTACCGGGGGTTCAAATCCCTCACTGTCCGCCATTGTCATGTCTCAGCGCATATGTCACTGTATGCGTTGAGACATTTTTTATTTTTGTGGTTGTTGTGTCATGACATGTGTCCGCTTGAGGTATGACCATTAACCCTTATTTTCCTTTCGTTTGTGATGAATGAACTATAACCATAGAGTTCTTGATTCTCAGAATAGGTTCTTGTCACCTTGCCCTTGTTTTGTCAAGAAAAGTGGTAGATTGGGCAATATGCAGGGGGATGAGAATAGTATGCAAACGCGTGATGAGATTGATGATGAGTATCGGTTGCAGTGTCGGCGTTTAGATGATGCTCGAGATTTGTTGATGAGTGAACAATCTCGTATCGATCAGCGTTTGACTTGCTCGGGTGAGGATGCTGTGTATTTCTTGAAGCATTTTGATATTTATGATTCTCAAGGATTACATAGTATTGCGGTCAGTACGGATATAGCGACTGAGAGTTTGCGTGAACGAATCCATACGTGTATGCGTAGTCTTGATGATGAGCAGGATGAGTTAGATTCTCGGTATCGGAGTGTAATTCAGAATTATGAATTGTAATTAGGGGGTTGGTGATTGTGATGAGTATGAATATAACCCGTATGGATAATGGTGCGGATAGAGGTATTTCATCTGAGGAGATTGCGCATCAGCGTCGTTTACTTCATGATACGTATGTTCCTGGTTTGGTGAAGATGTATGCGAGAGCGTTATCTGAGTTTCGTCGTAAGGCTCGCAGTCACGCTCAATCTGCGAAAGAGAATGTTAATAATGATATGGGTATGATGGATTCTTCTATTCGTGGTAAATCGTCATCAGCGATTCGTGAGACGGTATCACAGCAAGTTCAACGCTTGGATTTGATTGGGCAGGAGTAGGTATGCGTAGATTTGGGTTATGGGCAAAAAAGCATTGGGAATTGTGTATTCTTATTGTTTCTATCGTGGTAAGTGTCGGTGTTATTGGTGGGGGTGTGGTGTATATAAGGTATCAGCAGAATCAAGAGCGTGAGTATATGTATTCGGTTGTTATGGGTAGCGAGGGCAGAAAACTCATCGAGGATGAGTTACGCTCTGCGGATCCGAATGCGTTAACGGATAAGGGACGTATTAAATCGTATCGTATCCTTACGGATACGATTGAGCATAATCCCATGGGCGGAATCATGGTGAATGTTGAATTGAATAGTGATGCTGAGCTTGAGATTGGTTTAGCATTTGAAAAGAATAATCCAGAGGAAGAACTTACGGTTCGTATCACAGATTTATCTGGAAAAGCTGCTGATCTTTTTCATCAACTTGGAGCTTAGGAATTGCTTATGACATCGGAGTATCTTTCTGAACGTGATCGAGTAGATATCGCGTGGGTTGAGTATAAAAACTATGATCAAGAATCAGCTCGTACTCATCAAGAAGTTCGTTATGGTGCTAACAATAAACTTTTGGGTACTTTGGATGAGGTGGTGGATGGTAAGTCCACGGGTTTGAAGATGTATG